>CAKQYU010000005.1 GCA_934293575.1 uncultured Lachnospiraceae bacterium
AAAAATTCTCTTTAGAATTTTCAGGGTTGTTTTGTTGTTTAATCTTTATTTGGTTTTCATTGTTCTTGTTGCTGTTTTGCACTCATTAGCACCGCAACAGATGATATTATATAACAGCTTTTTCATATTGTCAACAACTTTTTTTAAAATTTATAAAAATTTTAAACGGAGAAAGAGGGATTTGAACCCTCGCGCCGCGTAAACGACCTATACCCTTAGCAGGGGCACCTCTTCAGCCACTTGAGTATTTCTCCATGCCTAAATTATAAACAATATAAAACTGTAAATAATAGCGCCAAAATATCGGCGCTTGATTATATTATCAAATTCACATATTTTTGTCAATAGATTTTTTGCTATTAGAGGCTCTTTTTATAATCCTCTACTGCAGTTTCATATAAATTATTTCCATTACTGTCAATTACAACAATTACAGGCAAATTCTCTACTTCCATTTTACGAATTGCTTCTGTTCCTAAATCATCATATGCAATAATTTCTGATTTTTTGATACATTTTGAAAGTAATGCTCCTGCACCACCAATTGCAGCAAAATAAACTGCTTTATTTTTCTTAATTGCATCAATTACTTCTTTGCTTCTTTTTCCTTTTCCAATCATTCCATTTAGACCATTTTCTAATAACAATGGTGTATATTTATCCATACGGCTTGATGTTGTTGGTCCGGCAGATCCGATTACCTGTCCCGGTTTTGCCGGTGTTGGTCCTAAATAATATATTACATTATCTTTTAATTCCATTGGTATCTTTTCGCCCTTTTTCATTGCATCATACATTCTTTTATGTGCAGCATCTCTTGCAGAATAAATTGTTCCGGTAATATATACATAATCACCGGCATTTAATTTCGTTAATTCTTCTTTTTTTAAAGGTGCATTTATATGTCTTTCCATAATACTACTTATATAATAGAAGAAATTCTATTTTTCTATTACTTTTCCTTCCTATATTTTATGAATCAGATTACTTTTGTAACATGCCGGTTTACATGACAGCACATATTAATTGCAACCGGTAAACCTGCTATATGTGTTGCATAGGTTTCTATATTTACAGCAATTGCAGTAGTCTTTCCACCTAATCCTCCGGGTCCGATTCCTGACTCATTTATTTTATTTAACAATTCTTCTTCTAATTTTTGAATATGAGGTAATTTCGATTTTTCATTCAAATTACGTGTTAATGCTTTTTTCGCTAATATGGCTGATTTTTCAAAATCTCCGCCTATACCAACGCCAACTACAACAGGAGGACATGCATTTGGTCCCGCATCCATTACAGTCTGGATTACCGCATTTTTTACACCTTCTTCTCCGTCAGCCGGTTTTAACATAAAAATTTTACTCATATTTTCCGAACCAAATCCCTTTGGTGCAATTAAAATTTCTAATTTATCACCTGCAACAATATCATAATGAATAATTGCCGGAGTATTATCCTTTGTATTCTCTCTTATTAATGGATCCTTAACCACTGATTTACGAAGATATCCTTCTGTATATCCCTGTCTGACACCTTCATTAATAGCATCCGTTAAATTCATTCCTTCTATATGTAAATCCTGTCCTACCTTTACAAAGAAAACTGCCATTCCTGTATCCTGACAAATCGGAATTTCATCCTTTGCCGCAATATCCATATTTTCACATAACTGGCCAAGAATCTGTTTTCCAAGCTCTCCTTCTTCCTTTTCCCGTGCATCATGAATTGCCTTTTCCATATCATCTGAAAGATGAAGATTTGCTTCAATACACATTTCTTTAACATTTTTTATTATTTCATCTGTATGAATACTTCGCATTTTATCCTCCCATATTTTTCATTTTGATTTTATCTGTATAGAAATGATAATACAATCACTCTATATAAGTTCTAATTTATTTTGGAATAAAATTTCAAAAATTTTCTTTCCAACTCCATCGTCATCATTAGAAGGGATGACTTCTAAAGCATTTTTTTTCAATTCCTCATTTCCATTTGAAGGAACATAAGAATTCGGAAATTGTAAAATCAATGAAAGGTCGTTTAATCCATCACCAAATACCGCAACCTCTGATTTATCAATATTCAACTTTTTGATTGCATTTTCAAGTCCATTTCCCTTTTGAGCCTTTTTTGCATTTATTTCAATATTTTCAGGATAAGATGATAAAATTGTTAATTCCGGAAATTCTTCTATCAATATGTTTCTGTTTTTTTCATTGAACTGACCATCAGGATTAAAAACAATTATTTTTCTGACTTCAACATTTTTCCGGTACATATCTTCAATAGAATCATTTCTGTAAAGAGTTTTCATAAACATACTTGTCTTACCGATTTCGATTGCCTGATCTAATGATAGTTTTCTTTCTCTGTCAAGACAAAGAATACGGTATCCCATATTTAAGTACATATTTTCTTCTGTATCACATATTTGTGCACTTTGATTTGTCATATATTCCGGAATATATCCCATTTCATTTAATCTTTTTGAAAGACGCTTAACGACATCATACTCAATATTGATTGTATCAATAATATTATGATTTTCATCCCTCACCTCTGCACCGTTTAAAAGAATTAAACCACATTCCAATTCATATTTTTTAATCGTTGGAAGAATCGTATCCATACTTCTTCCTGTGGCAATCATAAATTTGACTCCTTTTTTATTGGCCTCCTTCAATGCTGCAATATTTAAAGGTGATATCTCCTGATTGGAATTAAATAATGTTCCATCCATATCTGATACAATTAATTTTATCATACTCATTTCCTTCTTACTCTTTTTCTCAATATAGTATAAATACAGTATTTTTGAAAGTCAATAATTAAGCCCTTATTGTTTTTAACTTCCCCATCATTCATTATTTTTTTCCAATAACCGTTTGTAAGTATTTTCTATTATGAAAGCTCCTAACGGTGCAGTCAGTAAAATAGAAATAACGGCTACCGTCAACACAATATTTCCGCAGGAAAGTCCCATTGCAAGAGGGATACCACCGATAGCTGCCTGAACTGTTGCCTTTGGCGTATAAGCAATCATACAAAATAATCTTTCCTTTTTATTCAACTTTGTCTTAATCAAGCACACAAATACGCCTGCCATTCTGAATAATAATACACCAAATATTAAAAGAACAGACATAAGACCTGCGGATTTTATATAGCCGGTATCTACAGTAGCTCCCACAAAAACAAATAATAATACTTCAGCACCTACCCATAGTTTATTAAATTTTGTTGATAATCGAACAGACTGTTCCTTTCTTTTTTGATGAATCATAATCCCGATACACATAATAGATATTAATGATGAAAAAGGAATCATATCGGAAAATTTATCCTCCGCTGTTACAAGTAAAAAGGATATACTTAATAATAAGATAATTTTTACGGTATCCCGCACATGAAATTTTTTAAAATAAATGCCAAAACAATATCCGACAAATAATCCGATTATAATACCGGTTATAATGGATACCGGTATTTTTACAAATTCCATAATATCTACTTTATTACCTGTTGCCAGACCTGTAAAAGCAGAAAACATAACAATTACAAATACATCATCCACAGATGCTCCTGCCAATATTAACTGTGGTATACCCTTTTTTGTTCCATAACCTTCTTCCATTAATTTTACCATTTTAGGTACAATTACCGCCGGAGATACAGCAGCAATTACGGAACCTAAAATAGCAGCATCCAATATTGAGATATTTAAAATTTTAGGTGCTAAAATAATTGTACCCATTAATTCAAAACAGGCCGGTACAAAACACATTAATATTGCAGGTCTTCCTACCTTTTTTAAATCATCTATATTTAAAGATAATCCCGCTCTTGTTAATATAATGATCAATGCAATTTTTCTGATATCCGCTGATATTGTTAATAAAGAAGAATCAATCAGGTTAAGGACGTAAGGACCTAATATAATTCCTGTTAATAACATTCCAAGTAAAGACGGTAAATGTAATTTTTTACATAACCACCCCAAAAACATACCTACCGGAAAGATTAATGACAAACTCAATAACATATTTTTTCCTCCTAGTTTAAAAATTTCTACAAAAGCTGTTCTTTTTTCTTGATTTATCCACACAAATAATATCCCATAAAAAAAGACAGCTTCTGCGTTAACGCAGAAGCCATCAGCTTAAAAGCAGTTTTGGATTTCTCCATGGGAGAGCCTCATTCCCAAATAAATAATTATGATTCTTCATTTATTGATTCAGAATTTTCTGATTCATTTTCTTTTTCTTCTAATGTGAAGTCCGCATTTTTTTCACGTACCTTTGTTATAGAAGCAACACTTATATCTTCAGAATCATCAATTCTCATTAATTTTACACCGGAAGTGATTCTTCCAAGTCTTGAAATTGTATTACATTCCATACGGATAACAATTCCTTCTGTAGAAATCAACATAATTTCATTATCATCATTTACATTTTTCATTCCTACAATATTACCTGTTTTATCGGTAACCTTATAACATTTCACACCTTTTCCACCACGTTTTTGTGTTGTGAATTCAGAAATCGGTGTTCTCTTTCCAAGGCCATTTTCTGATACGATCAATAAATCTGTACCTTGTGTATCCATCTGTGCACCAATTACCTCATCATCATTTGATAAATTCATACCGATAACACCCTGCGAAGTTCTACCGGTACATCTTACATCCTGTTCATTAAACCGGATACACATTCCTTTTTTGGTTACCATGAGAATATCCTTTGTATTATCCGTTGCCTTTACTTCAATTAATTCATCACCTTCCCGGAGTGTGATTGCATTAATTCCGGTTTTTCTTACATTTGAATAATCTTCTACCGGTGTCTTTTTCACAATACCGTTTTTGGTAACGAAGAATAAATACTGTCCACTGTCATAATTTCTTAAAGCAAGGCTTGCCGTTACGTATTCATTTGCCTGTAATTGTAATAAATTCACAATTGCGGTTCCTCTGGCCGTACGGCTTGCTTCCGGAATTTCATATGCCTTAATCCGATACGCTCTTCCTAAATTTGTAAAGAACATCAGATAATGATGCGTTGTTGTCATAAATAATTCTGTCGTAAAGTCATCTTCAATATTTGACATACCTTTAATTCCCTTACCGCCTCTATGTTGTACATTGAAATTATCAACCGTCATTCTCTTAATAAATCCAAGATTAGACATAGAAATAACAACATTTTCCTTTGGAATCATATCTTCGATTGTAATATCATCATCATCAAATCCAATCTGTGTTCTACGATCATCTCCATATTTTGCGGAAATTACAGATATTTCTTCTTTGATTACAGTAAGAAGTTTTTTCTCATCTGCAAGAATAGCTTTTAATTCTGCAATTCTAGCCATTAACTCTTTGTATTCATTTTCAAGCTTTTCTCTTTCCAAACCTGTCAAAGCACGTAAACGCATATTTACGATTTCTTCAGCCTGTACTTCAGTAAGCTTAAATTCTTCTACTAATCTTTCTTTTGCTTCCGCAACATTTTTTGAAGAACGTATAATTTCTATTACACGGTCAATGTGATCAAGAGCAATTAATAAACCTTCTAATATATGTGCTCTTTTTTCTGCTTTATCCAATTCATAACGGGTACGTCTTGTTACAACATCCTTCTGATGATCCAGATAGTAATTTAACATTTCCAACAGACTTAATACCTTTGGTTCACCATTTACCAATGCAAGCATGATAACACCAAAGCTATCTTGTAACTGTGTATGTTTATATAATTGATTTAAAATTACATTTGCATTTGCATCCTTACGAAGTTCAATTGCAATTCGCATTCCTTCTCTTGATGATTCGTCTCTTAAATCTGTAATTCCATCAATTTTTTTATCTTTAACCAATTGAGCAATATTCTGAATCAATCTTGCTTTGTTTACCATATAAGGTAATTGCGTAACAACAATTCTTTGTTTTCCGTTTGACATAGGTTCAATATCTGTAACAGAACGGATTTTAATTTTGCCACGACCTGTACGATATGCATCTTCAATACCTCTTCTTCCAAGTATTGTTGCACCGGTTGGAAAATCAGGTCCCTTTATAATATCCATAATTTCTTCGATATCAGTGTCTCTGTCTTCTTCTACACGATTATCTATAATTTTAACAACTGCACCAATTACTTCTCTTAAATTATGAGGAGGTATATTGGTAGCCATACCTACAGCAATACCACCGGTACCGTTAACCAAAAGATTAGGATAACGGGATGGCATAACAACAGGTTCTTTTTCTGTTTCATCAAAGTTTGGAACAAAATCAACAGTATCCATTTTGATATCTGCTAACATTTCCATTGATATTTTTGAAAGACGTGCTTCTGTGTATCGCATAGCAGCAGCACCGTCTCCGTCTACAGAACCAAAGTTTCCATGACCATCCACTAACGGATATCTTGTATTCCATTCCTGAGCTAATTTTACCAATGCTTCATAGATGGAACTATCTCCATGCGGATGATATTTACCCATTGTATCACCGACGATACGGGCACATTTACGATGTGGTTTATCCGGACCATTATTTAATTCAATCATAGAATATAAAATTCTTCTCTGTACCGGTTTTAATCCATCTCTTACATCCGGCAAAGCACGCGAAGTAATTACACTCATGGCATAATCAATATAATAATTTTCCATGGTTTTCTTTAAATCCACATGATTTACTTTATCGAAAATATTATCTTCCATTATATTCTCCTCTTTATTTTCCATTTACTGAGTCCATTTTCATTATATATCAAGATTCTTAACGAATTTTGCATTTGACTCAATAAATTCTCGTCTAGGTTCTACATCATCACCCATCAAAGTACTAAATGTTAAATCAACTTCTGATTCATTTTCATCATCTATTCCAACTCTTAACAAAACACGATGCTCCGGATCCATTGTTGTATCCCATAACTGTTCCGCATCCATTTCACCAAGTCCTTTGTAACGCTGAATTTTATTATTCTGGTCTCTTCCCACTTCCTGTATGATTTGATTTAACTCCTCATCACTGTAGGCATACCATACTTTTTTATTTTTTTCTAATTTAAATAATGGTGGTTGTGCCAGATATACATAACCCTGACGAATTAATTCCGGCATAAACCGATAAAAGAAAGTAAGCATCAATGTTGCAATATGTGCTCCATCTACATCGGCATCTGTCATAATGATAATTTTATGATATCTTAACTTGGTAATATCAAAATTTTCATGCACTCCCGTTCCAAATGCAGTTATCATAGCCTGAATTTCTTTATTTTCCAAAATACGGTCAATTCTTGCTTTTTCTACATTTAAAATCTTACCACGAAGCGGAAGAATTGCCTGTGTTGCCCGGCTTCTTGCAGTTTTGGCTGAACCGCCGGCAGAATCTCCCTCAACAATATATATTTCACAATTTTCCGGATTCTTATCTGTACAATCCGCAAGCTTTCCGGGTAATGCCATTGATTCACTAAGTGTAGATTTTCTTGCTACATCTCTTGCTTTTCTTGCAGCAATTCTTGCTCTGGAAGCCTGAATTGCCTTATTTACTATAATTTTGGCAACCTTTGGATTCATTTCCAAAAAGATTTCGAGTTGTTCCGATACAACCGAATCAACTGCTGTTCTTGCCTCCGAATTTCCCAGTTTAATTTTTGTCTGACTTTCAAACTGAGGATCTCCGATTTTAACACTGACAATTGCAGCTAAACCTTCTCTTAAATCTTCTCCTGTTAAATTATCCTCATTATCCTTGAGCATTTTATTATTACGGGCATATTCATTAAATACTTTTGTAATAGCGGAACGGAATCCTGTTAAATGCGTACCTCCTTCAATTGTTCCGATATTATTTACAAAAGTGTAAATCGACTCTGTATATGTATTATTATGCTGCATGGCAACTTCTACAACAACACCGTCTTTTTCACCCTCACAATAAATAATTTCATCATATAACGATTCTTTATGTTTGTTAATATGAGAAACAAATTCCTTAATTCCACCTTCATAAAAGAATTCTTTCTCTTTTTCCTGTCCTTTTCGTTCATCCTTTAAATGGATTTTCAGACCTTTTGTTAAAAATGCCATTTCCTGTAATCTGACACGTAAAGTTTCAAAATCAAATATCGATGTTTCAAAAATAGAATCATCAGGCATAAATGTAACCTTTGTTCCGGTTTTCTCTGTTTCTCCTATTATTTTTAACGGATGAATAATATTTCCTTTTTCATATCTCTGCTTATGTATTTTTCCTTCTCTGCAGATTTCTACCTCAAGCCAGGTTGACAATGCATTAACAACAGAAGCACCTACTCCATGTAAACCTCCGGCAACCTTATATCCTCCACCGCCAAATTTTCCTCCGGCATGAAGAATTGTAAATACAACATCAACCGCAGGAATACCTGCTTTTTCCTGAATTCCGGTTGGAATACCACGACCATTATCTATTACTGTAACGGAGTTATCGTCATTTAAAATAACCTGAATATTATCACAAAAACCCGCTAAAGCCTCATCAACCGCATTATCTACAATTTCATATACCAAATGATGCAAACCCTTTTCTGAAGTTGTACCAATATACATGCCCGGTCTTTTACGAACAGCTTCCAAACCCTCTAAAATCTGAATCTGATTCGCGCCATATTCGTGTTCTACTTTGTCACTCATATTTTTCCTCCTAAATAAATGAAATCATTAAGTTTCATTTAATTTTAATAACTCTACTTTTCCTGCGGTAACTTTATAAATCTGATTAATACTTAATCTGGATTTTATAAAATCATCATATCCTGTACAGGTAACAATGGTCTGTATTCCATCGATACTTTCTAATAAATAATTTCTTCTGTTACTGTCTAATTCGCTCATAACATCATCCAATAATAAAATTGGTGTGTCATGTATTCGTTTTTTTACTAATTCAATTTCTGCCAGCTTTAAAGATAAAGCTGCTGTTCTTTGTTGTCCCTGTGAACCGTATTTTCTTACATCAATTCCATTTATATAAAAACACATGTCATCTCTGTGTGGACCTATTTGTGTGGATTGATATCTTAAATCAATGTCTCTTTTGGATTTCATTTTCTTTTCATACTCTTTGATTGAAACATTTTTTTCATATCCAATTACCAATTCTTCTTTTCCACCTGTCAAATGAAAATGTATCTTTTTTACAATATCATTCAATTCCTTAATAAAATTTTCCCGCTCTTCAATTAAGTGAGTTCCGTATTCAATTAAATACATATCCCACATATCCAAAGTATCCAATAATTTTTTATTAAAATTGATTTGCTTTAATAAAGCATTTCTTTGATTTAAAATTTTATTATAATTCACATAATTATAATGATAAATTTTATTGAGCTGACATAATTCCAGATTGATGAATCTTCTTCTTTCAGAGGGTCCGTTTTTAACAATACTTAAATCCTCCGGTGAAAAAAATATCATATGAATAATTCCAAATAATTCACCACTTTTATGAATACTTAAGCCATCTACAGCTACCCCTTTATTTTTATTTTTACGAAGGTGCATATCGATTTTGTGACCAACCTCATTTTTCATTAATTTTAACCGGATATGGGATTCATCCTGATTAAATTGAATCATATCTTTATCTTTACTACCTCTGTGTGATTTTGTAGTACCGGATAAATAAATTGCTTCCAATATGTTGGTTTTTCCCTGAGCATTATCTCCATATAAAATGGTGATTCCCTTATCAAATGTAATAAACAAATTATCATAATTACGATAATTTTTCAGTTCTAAAGAATTAATATACATAAATTATTTCACAACCAGAATATCTTCTCCTTCAAATTCTACCACCATGCCATCATATAATTTTCTTCTATATCTGGATTCTACTACACCATCTACCTTTACCAGACCTTCATCAATTACTTCCTTTGCTTCCGCTCCGGAAGAAACAAGATTCAAAGCCTTTAAAAGCTGAGTCAGGTTAATATAATCTTCTCCATCTCTAATTTGCAAACATTCCATGTGAACAGCCTCTTTTACTTATTATTTTTATCTCTTTTATATTCACCATGTTTTGCAACATTATGAAATAAAAATCCAAAACATATTAAAATGACGCCAATGCAGTCTATCATATAATTTTTTGTAACAATACCAAATATCAGGCCGATTATTCCCGCTACATATTCAATATATGCATTTACCTTAAATCTCTTTATGTAACTGTAATCTTCTTCCTGTTCCAGCTGATTTTGTTGTTTTAGTTTATTTTTCTGGCGAATCTGATTTTTGAGAAATTCTAAATCTTCATCAATCTGTTCATTCTTTTCTTCACTCATATAAATTTCCTTTTCATTCTAATCACTTAAGCTGCAATACTTACAGGTAAAATTAAATAAATATATGAATTATCTTCATTTCTTATGAAACAAGGAGACTTGGAATTCATCATATAAATATCTATTTCTTCATCATCAATTACCCGCAATGCATCCATCAAAAACTTTGGATTAAATCCGATTTTTAAATCTTTTCCTTCTTTGTTGATTTCGATTTCCTCATTCATAGAACCAATTGCAGTATTGATTTTCATATAAATACTGTTATTTTCAATATTCAGTATAATTGGTTTTTTGTCCGATTCTTTAATAAATAAAGATGCACGGTCAATACAGTTTGCAAATTCTTTTTTATTGATTCTTAATTTTGTTTCATAATCACTTGATAGCATCTGATCAATTTTATAGAATTCACCTTCCAATAATCTTGATACTACTTTTGTATTATCATATTCAAATAAAATATGTTTATTGGTTACATAAACATTAACATCGTCTTCTGTACCACCATTTAATATTTTGCTTATCTCTATTAAAGTTTTTCCGGGAATTATAACTTTAAATCCATCGTAGCTTTCCTTTAACTGTACTTTACGAATCGATATACGATGTCCATCCAAAGAAACAACCTTTAATATGTCATTATTTACTTCAAATAATTCTCCTGTCATGATTTTGGTAGCTTCCTGATCCGAAATACTGAAAATTGTCTGACGGATTAATTCTTTTAATGTAAACTGAGAAAGCGTAATAGATTTGTTTTTCTCAACTTCCGGTAAATAATTAAAATCTTCTCCCGAAGTTCCCGGTATATTAAAGTTTGATCTTTCACAACGAATATTAGCCTGTGAATTTGCATTTGTTTCAATTAATACTTCACTGTCCGGAAGTTTACGAATAATCTCACTGAATAATTTTGCATCTAATGCAACTCTTCCAGGTTCTTTCACATCGCTTTCTATAATAGTCTCAATACCAAGCTCAATATCATTAGCAATCAATTTTACATCATTTAAGGATGCCTCAATTAATATACATTGTAAATTTGACATTGTGCTTTTGGTTGATACTGCTTTCGATACAATATTAATACCATTCATTAATGCTTGTTTGGAACAACTAATCTTCATTGTGTAAAACTCCTTTCAACTGTCTGTTGGTGAAAAATTCATAATAATGTTACTAAATAAATGTAGTAGTAGTAGTAGTAGTAAACTTTATAATGTGCAAAAGTGGATGAAAGCCTTATATTTAAAGATAAATCTGATGTTCAAAATTTGTATAAAAGCTTTCGTGAAATATTTGTGAAACGTTTTATAGATTCAGAAAATAATTTTAAGTTAAACATTTATCTGATTCAAAATCACAGTTATCCACCTGAAATATTTAAATTATCCACACATATATACAAGGTTTTTCATAAAAATGTGGATAATTACAGTTCAAATCCAATTTTTTTAATAATTGCTTCTATTGTCTGTTTCATATTAGGGTCTCTTTTTATAAGAGATTCGATTTTGTCGACTCCGTTTAAAACTGTTGAGTGATCTCTGCCTCCGACACAGTCGCCTACCTGTTTTAAAGAATATTGAGCCATATATTTTCTGCATATGTACATAACAATCTGTCTGGCTGTTGCAATATTCTGACTGCGCTTTGATGAAACAATGTCGGAATATGGTACACCCATATGATCCGATACCACGTTAATAACATGATCCGGTGTGATTTCCTGAACATCTTTGGAAATGATGTCGGCGAGGATACCTTCTGCATCTTCAACGGAAAAATCTTTGTTGAGCTTTGCGTAAATACTTATTTTATTTAAGGCACCTTCCAATTCTCTTATATTAGAAACAACATTTTCCGCAATATACTGTAATATACTTTCGTCTATAACAATATTATTTTCTTCAGACTTCTGTTTTAAAATTGCCATACGCGTTTCGTAATCGGGAGCGTGAATATCTACCGGAACACCCCATTCTAATCTGGTACGCATTCTTTCCTCTAAAGTTTTGATTTCTTTCGGAGGCTGGTCAGAAGAAATAATAATCTGTTTGTTTGAATTGTATAAATCGTTAAAAGTATTAAAGAATTCCGTCTGGGTTGCATCTTTACCCATAACAAACTGAATATCATCTATAATTAAAACATCCAAATTACGATATTTTGCACGAAGTTCTTCTGATTTGTTATGTTGTATGGATTCAATTACTTCATTTGTAAAGGTTTCACTTGTTACATATAAAACCTTCATATCCGGATTGTGTGTGATAATATGGTGCGCAATTGCCTGCATTAAATGTGTTTTACCCAATCCGGCGCCACCATATAAAAACAGTGGATTATAGGTTGAAGCCGGTTCTTCGGCAACGGCAACGCATGCAGCATGAGCATGTCTGTTATTATCACCGATAACAAAAGTATCAAAAGTATATTTTAAGTTTAAGTTACTTTTTTCTAAGGACATTTTAATGTGTCCATCCATGTCTTCATCTTTAATTGTGTTAGGTTCATTGCTGATTTCTTCACCTTCTACACAATAAATTACTTCAAAACTTTGGTTCATGGTAGCTTCAATTGCGGATTGAAGATAAATATCATACATTTTTTTTCTGATGAAAGTAAGTCCTCTTTCCCCAAGCTTTGCCTCAATCGATAAAACAATTGTGGTATCATTGGCATCTTTGATGGATAAAGGTTTAATCCATGTATTAATCATCATATGTGATACATCATATTCAGTTTCAAGAAGATAAAGAATATTATCCCATTGTTCTAATAATTTTTCTTTCATATTCTACATCCCTTATTGATATTCTAAAGGGTAAATAACCGGGAAGGCATAATTACCCATATAAGCATAAACATACTCATTTATAATACTATAAAAGTCGCTTTTTTTCAAGTTGAATAGGGGCATAATAAATGATAAAAATTTATTATGTAAAGTGAAAAAATGAAAATGTGGATAAATAATTTGTGTTTAAAATGTGAAAAATTGGGAATAAAATATAGAAATAAACAAAAAAAATACATAGTTATCCACAAGTTATTCACAATTTGTGGAAAAGTTATGTAAACAGTTTAAGTAAATAGTCATTTATTTTTATCAAAATACAATATATTGTGGTTTGCCGAAATTTAAAGAAAAACAAGGTAAAAAACGAAAGAATTGCTTGACTTACAGGGCTTTTTTTAATATAATGTGCTAGATGTTTTCATAAAAAAGGAGGTGTATTTGAATGAAGATGACATTTCAGCCGAAGAAGAGACAGAGATCTAAGGTTCATGGTTTTAGAAAAAGAATGAGCACAGCAAATGGAAGAAAAGTTTTGGCCGCTAGACGTGCTAAAGGTAGAAAGCGTTTATCAGCTTAGGTCACAAGTATGTGACCTTTTTCTTTTATAGAGGATCATAATAAAATGAAACAATTTATTTCTTTAAAGAACAGTTTAGAATTTGGAAATGTATATAAACAGGGGAAATCCTATGCTAACAAATACCTTGTTATGTATATAGCAGACAATAATTTGGAGATTAACAGACTTGGGATATCTGTTAGTAAAAAGGTGGGGAACAGTGTTGTACGCCATCGTATCACCAGATTGATTAGAGAGGCTTACCGCTTGAACCGGAATCAGTTAGCATCCGGAAAAGATATTGTGGTGGTGGCAAGAGTTAATTCTAAAGGTCATAACTATTGGGATATTGAAAGTGCATTTATCCATTTAGCTAAACTGCATCATATCGTAGTTTCTACAGATTCTGCACAGTAATTTTAATATCTTAAGGTTTCCATCAATATATTGTTTATAATAAGAAGAAAGAAAACATCATAATTTGCAATATATAAGGAATGGTGAGGTATGAATATTCTAAAAAATATTCTTATAAAAATGATTCAGTTTTATAAAATTTATTTATCTCCACTAAAACAGTACGGAAAATGCAAATATTATCCAACTTGTTCGAGTTATGCAATTGAGGCATTACAAGTACATGGTTTAATAAAGGGAAGTATATTAACAATTTGGAGAATATTAAGATGTAATCCATTTTCCAGAGGTGGATATGATCCGGTGCCACAAAAAGGTGGTAAATTATTTAGGAGGACTTAATATTGATGTTTTTAACACAGCAAACAGGATTTTTAGGACCGTTTGCCTATGTATTAGGAAAATTATTTGAAATTATTTATAATTTGTTGGCTGACAGTAACGGAGTAGCTAATTTAGGTATTTGTATTATATTATTTACAATTGTAGTAAAATTGGTTTTATTCCCTCTTACATTTAAACAACAGAAATCTTCGAAAATTAATATGATGATTCAGCCTGAAATGCAGAAAATCCAGAAGAAATATAAGGATAAAAAAGATCAGGCTTCTATGATGAAACAGCAACAGGAAATTCAGGATTTATATGATAAATATGGAACTTCCATGACAAGCGGATGTCTTGGTACATTTATACAGTTACCGATTATCTATGCGTTATATCGTGTAATTCAGAAAATTCCTGCTTATGTTGCAGATGTAAAAATGATGTATGAACCGATTGCACAGGGTGTATTAGATTCGCAGGGTGCAGATAAGGTATACAAATTTTTAACTGATTTTGTAAGTGATAACGGAATTTCAAGTGCAAGTTATTCTATGTCACAATTAAAAAAATTTGTAGAATCCGGTTCAACAATTAGTGTTAATAATGTAATTGACGGTATTTCAAATTTTGGAGTAACACATTTACATGAATTGGCAGATGCTTTGAATTTAAATGTAAATAATTGCATTGACAGTATTGAAGAAATTTATACATTTTGCGGTATTAACATTTCAGATGCACCGGGATTTAAGCTTGGATTACCTTTATTGATTCCTATTTTATCAGCATTATTCCAGTATCTTTCTATGAAGGTATCTATGAGCAGAAACAGCAACAGTCAGGATACTTCAGCAACTATGATGAAGAGTATGTCAGTTACCATGCCTTTGATGTCATTTGTTATCTGTATTTCAATGCCTTCTTTTATCGGTATTTATTGGGCAACCAGTGCTGCAATTTCTATGTTGACACAGCTTATGGTAAATGCATATTATGACCATATCGATATGGATGAATTATTGGAAAAACAGATGGAGAAGGCAGCAAAGAAAAAGAAAAAAGGCAAAAAATCATTTATGCAGAAAATGTTGGAATCATCTGAAGATATGCAGGAAGAGATGGAAAAAATGCAGGCAATGAGGGAAAATTCAACCAGATCTTTAAAAACGTATGTGCCATCGGAAGAATCAAAAAGTGCTGTTGAAAATAATACAAAGAAAGAGTACAAAAAAGGAAGTATTGGTTCAAAGGCAAATATTATGTTGAATTATAATAATCAGACAGATAAGGAGAAGTAAAATGGATTACAAAGAGTTTAAGGCAAAAACTGTAGAAGAAGCTGTAACCGCAGCATCTGTTGCATTTGGTGTAACAAGTGAGTTATTAGACTATGAAGTAATTGAAAAGGGTTCTACAGGATTTTTGGGTATTGGAGCAAAATCAGCAGTTATTAAAGCAAAGGTTGCTGATAAGCCGGAAGAAGAAAAAACATTGGTTGATAAAACAGGAGATTATTTAGATTCTTTATTCAAGGCAATGGATATCGAAACAAAATATACAATTGAATTTGATGAAGAAAATAATAATATGAATATTGATTTAGAAGGACCTGAAATGGGAATTTTAATCGGTAAAAGAGGACAAACATTAGATGCATTACAGTATTTAATTGGATTGTATGTACGTAAAGAGAATAAATTAATGAATGGTAATACAGAATCATCAGAAGATGAGGATGAAAAGAAAGATAATTATATCCATGTAAAAGTTGATACGGAAAATTATCGTGCAAGAAGAAAAGATACTTTGGAAAATCTTGCAAAGAATATTGCATTTAAGGTTAAAAGAAGCAGAAGAAGTGTTACTTTAGAACCAATGAATCCGTATGAAAGAAGAATTATCCATTCTGCTTTACAGAATGATAAATATGTTGCAACCAGAAGTGAAGGAGAAGAACCTTATCGTAAGGTTGTAGTTTATTTGAAAAAATAATAATTCAAAATTATTTATCCTCTCTGTAATTTTACAGAGGGGATTTTTTATTTTTTGCAGATATACAATTATAAAAAATTAATGTATAATACCATTGGTTTATTATGATAGAAATTGAGGATAGAAGATATGATAAATAATCTTTCAGATACAATAGCTGCAATTGCAACAGGTATGAATCAGGGTGGGATTGGTGTAATCCGTGTAAGTGGTGAACATGCAATTGAAATAGTAGATTCTGTTTTTATACCTAAAAAAGCAGGAAAAGAAGTTAAAAATTTAAAAACATACACAGCTGCATATGGAAATATTGTTGATGAAGATGTAATAGATGAAGTTATTGTATTATTGATGAAAGCACCTGCCTCTTATACAAAAGAAGATGTTGTAGAAATTGACTGCCATGGTGGTTTGGAAGTAATGAAAAAAATATTGCATTTATTATTAAAAAAAGGTGCAAGATTGGCAGAACCGGGCGAATTTACAAAAAGAGCTTTTTTGAACGGAAGAATTGATTTATCACAGGCAGAATCTGTTATGGACTTAATATCTGCAAGAAATGAATTGGCTGCTAAAACAGCAATTTCCCAGTTAAAAGGACATTTAAAAGATAAAATAACCCAATTGAGAAAAGAATTAATTCATAATATTGCTTTTATCGAATCTGCGTTAGATGATCCGGAGCATTATAGTTTAGATGGATTTTCAGAAAAATTAAATAAGATACTTGAAGATATGGAACAGCAGATTAAGCATTTGATTATGACTGCAGATGATGGAAAAATGATGAAAGAGGGAATAAAAACTGTAATTTTAGGAAAACCAAATGCAGGAAAATCTTCTGTTTTAAATACATTAATGGGAAAAGAAAGGGCAATTGTTACAGATGTTGCCGGTACAACAAGAGATACATTGGAAGAGTTTATTTCAATTAATGGAATTCCACTTAATATTATTGATACGGCCGGTATCCGAAAAACGGATGATATTGTAGAAAAAATCGGTGTTGATAAATCCATGAAAGAAATGGAAGATGCGGATTTGATATTGTTTATTGTAGATTCCTCTATTCCTTTGGATGAAAATGATAAACAGATTATGAGCCGGATAAAAGATAAACAGGTTATTATTTTGCAAAATAAATCCGATCTTTCAATGGTTGTAGCAAAAGAAGAAATCAATAAATATCTTGATAAACCTGTTATATTAATCAGTGCGAAAGAAAATACAGGTTTTGAAGAATTTTATGATATATTGAATGAAATGTTTTTCCATGGAAATCTTAAATTTAATGATGAAATATATATTACAAATATCCGACATAAAAATGCATTAATGGAAGCGCTTTCTTCTATTAAAATGGCACAGCAGAGTATTAAAGATGGAATGCCGGAGGATTTTTTATCAATTGATTTAATGGCAGCTTATGAAAAATTAGGCTATATTATTGGTGAATCCGTAGAAGATGATTTAGTAGATACAATTTTCAGAGAATTTTGTATGGGGAAATAGATAACATTTTGGAGGAAAAATTATGAATGCAAATCAGATTGAGGAAACCTATGATGCAATAGTAGTAGGTGCCGGTCATGCAGGATGTGAAGCTGCTTTGGCACTTGCACGGATGGGGCAGGATACAATTATATTTACCGTAAGTATGGATAGTGTCGCAATGATGCCATGTAATCCGAATGTCGGTGGTTCTTCAAAAGGTCATCTTGTCAGAGAATTAGATGCCTTAGGCGGTGAAATGGGTAAAAATATAGATAAAACTTATTTGCAGTCCAAAATGTTAAATAAATCAAAGGGTCCTGCTGTTCATTCTTTACGTGCACAGGCTGATAAAGCAGAATATACAAGACACATGAGAATGACAATGGAAAATACAGATCATTTGACATTGCGACAGGGCGAGGTTACAGAAATTATTGTAGAAGATACAGATGAAAAATTGGCTGTAGTTGATATTGAAAACAGTGTGAATAATTTTCAGGGAAAATATAAAAAGAAAATAAGAGGTGTAAAAACAAAATCAGGTGCTGCTTATTATGCCAAAGTGGTTGTATTGTGTACAGGTGTGTACTTAAATGCAAGGTGTATATATGGTGATGTTGTTAATTATACCGGTCCAAACGGATTATCTTCTGCCACACATTTATCCTATTCTTTGGTAGAAAGCGGAATACCAATTCGTCGATTTAAGACGGGAACACCTGCAAGAATTGATAAAAGAAGTATTGATTTTTCAAAGATGGAAGAACAAAAAGGTGATGAAAAAATTGTTCCATTTTCTTTTACAAATACAGAAGAAGATATTAAAAGAGAACAGATCAGCTGTTGGTTGACTTATACCAATAAAGAAACACACGATATTATTCGTAATAATATTAATCGTTCTCCATTGTTTTCCGGTGCAATTGAAGGAACAGGACCGAGATATTGTCCTTCAATTGAAGATAAGGTTATGAAATTTGCAGATAAAGACAGACATCAGGTATTCATAGAGCCGGAAGGAGAATATACAAATGAAATGTATATTGGTGGAATGAGTTCGTCTCTTCCGGAAGATGTTCAATATAAAATGTATCGAAGTGTACCCGGTTTGGAGCATGCAAAAATAGTAAGAAATGCATATGCTATTGAATATGATTGTATCAGTGGATTATTATTAAAACCATCTTTGGAATTTAAGGATGTAGATGGTTTGTTTTCTGCCGGACAAATGAATGGAAGTTCCGGTTATGAAGAAGCTGCTGCACAGGGATTAATGGCAGGGATTAATGCAGGAAGAAAATTACAGCAAAAAGAAGCAATTATTTTAGATCGTTCACAGGGTTATATCGGTGTTTTAATTGATGATCTGGTTACAAAAGAAACAAAAGAACCATACCGTATGATGACTTCAAGAGCAGAATACCGGTTATTGTTGCGACAGGATAATGCTGATTTGAGATTAACAGATATTGGATATGAAGTCGGATTAATTGATGAGAAAAGATATAAGAAATTTTGCAATAAAAGAAAATTAATTCAAAAAGAAATAGAACGTTTATCCAATATCATGGTTGGTGCTAATAAAACAGTTGCAGCATTTTTAGAAGAAAATAATAGTACACCATTACGGACTGCGGCATCTTTGACGGAATTAATTAAAAGACCGGAATTAAGTTATGAATTAATTGCGCCTTTGGATAGTGAACGAAAGATTTTATATGAAGATGAATTTTATAAAGAAAATATGACAAAGGAAGTTATGGAGCAGATTAATATTGAAATCAAGTATGATGGATATATTAAGCGGCAAAAATCTCAGGTTGAACATTTTCGTAAATTGGAGAAGAAAAAAATCCCGGATTCTGTTAATTATGATGAAATTCATAATTTAAGAAAAGAAGCAAGACAGAAATTAAATGATGTCAGACCGGAAAATATAGGTCAGGCATCAAGAATATCCGGTGTTTCTCCGGCAGATATATCGGTATTAATGATATATTTAAATATATAATATGGAAAGGGTAAAATATGATTCAATTAAAAAATCTTTCATCCAAATTGGATATTGTATTATCGGATGAACAAATAGAGCAATTTCAAATTTATTACGAGATGTTAATTGAAACAAATAAAGTAATGAATTTAACTGCAATTACTCAGTTGGATGAAGTGATTACCAAACATTTTTTAGATTCTATAGCATTGGCAAATGTATATCAGAATATAAAAAACAAAGAATTGAAAATTATAGATTTGGGAACCGGTGCCGGTTTTCCGGGTATTCCGTTAAAAATAGCATTTCCCCAGTTACAGGTAACTTTAATGGATTCTTTAAATAAGCGTGTGAACTTTTTGAATTCTGTGATTGATGAATTATCATTGGTAAATATAGATGCTATTCATGGCAGAGCAGAAGAGATGGCAAGAAGAACGGAATACAGACAACAATTTGATCTTTGCGTAAGCAGGGCGGTAGCAAATTTATCAACATTAAATGAATATTGCCTTCCTTTTGTAAAGCTGGACGGTATGTTTATTTCCTATAAATCTTCTGATATAGAAGATGAATTGAATTTATCATTGAATGCCATAAAAATTCTTGGTGGAAAACTAACTGAGGTTAAAAAACTTTCCTTACCGGAAAGTGATATAGAACGTTCATTTGTAATGATAAAAAAGATAAAAAATACACCAAAAACATATCCAAGAAAACCGGGAACGGCAAGTAAAGAACCAATCCAATAAAAAAAACAGTTTAAATAACTGTTTTTTTTGTGTTCCTTTTTTCTTTTCTTTTTTCTCTCAATTCAATCTGTCTGTTTTTTATTTTATCAAAATCTCTTTTATTAATTTTCTCTTCTGTTTTAATAACAAAAATATCTCCATCTTTCGTAGTTTTAAATCGGACTTTTCCACAAACCAATCCATGACTCCAGCATTTACCAACACATATCTGTGTATTGGAATTATTAACAAACCATTTGATTTTTTTGGATAATTTTTTATTACACTTATAACATCTGAGCGTATTGATTTTTTTGTCTTCCATTGCATGTTTTTTATCAAAATAGGTAGATGATATAAATTCTGTGTAATTAAAATGATGAATTAATAATTCCTCTGCTTCAGAAGTCGGATAATGATAGTAATCAATGCTATATAAATCAGATAGTTTTTTTCGATTCATCTTTTGAAAAACCAAAGCTGTATAATAAGCATCATTTTTGGCACAGTGGAAAGGTTCGTTTATTGGAATCTGTAATTCTGTTACTGCTTTTTCTAAACTTGGAGTCTGATGTTTATCATTGTAATGATTAATTGCATATATTTGTTGAAGATTTAAAAATTTAAGTGGATAGGAAAATTGTTTCATATAATAGTAATCCATATTTTGTTGGAGATAAGATAAATCTAAACCTCCCCAGGTACAAAAAACATAATCTTCATTTCCACACCATTTTAAAAATTCCCGGAATACTACGTCAAAAGGTCTTCCTGTTTTAAGAAATTCTTCATCATAATTTAAAATTTCTTTTATTTTGGAATGTAATTTCCGATATAGCCTCGGTCGAATGATACTTCCGTATTTGTCAATAATATTAAATTTTGAATCTAATTTTGTGGCACCAATTTCAATGATTTCAAATTGCATTCGGGGATCTTCATGATCATGTCCAAAACAATTTTGGTTCCATTCCAAATCCATTACAATATAATTCATAAGAAACCTTCTATAATATAATTAATTTGCACGCATACGTCGAACATTATCTTTACTGCTATCGTTGTAGTAGGTATCTAATGTTTTATTGATTTCATCCAAAATTTCCATTGTTTCTTTTGATGCACTTGTTGTATTACCATTTAATTGAACAAGTAATTTTGAAATACGATCAGAGCTATTTAAGTTCTTATTGTTATTTTCCTGTGTTTTCTTAATCATAATTTTTGTGCAAAGCTTTTGCTGTTCGATTAATTCTTCATTCAGTCTCTGATTTTCTTTTTTCAGTTCATCAATTTGAGCCAAAAGTGCATTGTGTTGTTTAACGTTAGTATTTTCTTCTCTTTTTGCAACAGAATAAATACCCTTTTCTACTTTTACGATTTCTGTTTGCTTGTCCATTAAGGCTGAATTATTTTCGTCTATTTTTTTAACGATGCTGTCAACTAAAAAATATGTATCTGCCAATGCCAACAGACCAAATACAATAATTAATGTAAGATTTTCAGGCGCATTCAAAATCAGATATAAAATAATAAGTATTGATGCAATGAATCCAACAGCGCTGAATGTTAGATTGGATTTTTTAATATTCATAATAATACCTCCATATATAAAATTATCTGTAGTTAAAAATGTACCCGGCGGGAATCGAACCCACAATTATTCTTTAGGAGAGAATTGTTATATCCATTTAACTACGGGTACGAAAGTTAATTATATGAAATCAACCTGTCCTTGTAACCAGATAATTCCCTTAAATCTTCTTCCTATTTTTGGTTCTCCTTGAAGATCATAAGAATGGATGGCTACATTTAATTTGACATCATTGCATAATATAGAAAGATTATACACCATTTCTTTGGAAAATTCATTAATTATTTCTTTTATCTCTGTAATGATGCCGAGTATAGAATATTGTTCGTTGTCAATTCCGTATGGCATAAAATATGTTTCAATAACTGTTAGAATATCCTCGTCCTGTACTCTTTTTTGAACGAGAGAGTAGGTATCCATATCATCAATTGTAAGTTTTTCATAGGCATCCAAGTCGCCGGATTTTGCTTTTGCAACGAGATTGCGACGTTCTTTGTTGCTGATGGGTTGTTTTTCATATGGCTGCACAATATGATCCAAATGAACACCGTATAAAATTTTTCCCTGCATGGATAAAGCTCCGAATTTTACTTTTTTCGGAATTTTATATTTTTTATTTGACCAGGTAGCTTTCATATAATCAGATATATTTTGCAAATTATAAATTAAAGTCATTCCTAAATTGAAGTCATCGGAAATTACATAATAAGCATCTTTATCCGAATGTGGTTCAATTTGAATATCTGACTGTACAACTTTAGATTCACCGGTGCAATATGGAAATGAGTGATCAATATTAAAATATCCGTCTTTATCATATTCCCCAACTATAGATAAACCAAGACCATTACCAAAGCTCTTATTAATTTGAATAAAAGTAGTATCAGAAGATATTTCGATTTCTCTACGGTCTGTTGTATTATTTAGAATAGTTGAAATTAATTTATTTTGTTCACTTTTTGTTTTTATTTTACTAAATCCAATCGTTCGCAAATAACTATGCATAGGAACTCCTTTAATATTCAATCTCTGGTTTTCGTTCTTCTCTTTCTTTTGCTGCTTCTTTTGCACCCGTTTTATCCATTGCTACATTTAATGCAATTTGTTCTTCTTCTGAAAGAACGTAGTAGGATTCACCATTTGAAATTTCTTTACAATAAGTATAACAACCCTCTCTGCTATGCATGGAGGAAATAATAATTCCATCATAATTTTCGGTTAAAAGAGCAAGTGAAAAGCTTAATTTTCCTGACATTTCTTTAAATGCATCATATTTTACCAATCCGATTTTACAAAATGTTGTTAAGAATTTATCATTTATAATGTCAATATTTCGATTTTGTGTTTTTTCATTTTTAACAATTTGTCGGATTTCTGAAAATCGTTTAATAATTACCTCTTCTAAATTGCCTGCACTTTTTCCTGATGTAAATTTTGATAGACGTTTATTTAATTTATTGTATTTAGAAATAATTTGAAAAATCCAGATAAACTGTATTATAACAAGTATCAGTAATATAATAACGATTACATCTGTGCTGATTCCAATAGAACCAAATATTCCATTTTCCATTTTTACATCCCCTGCTTTGTAATAAATTAACTATAGTTAAAATTAATTATTAATTGAATAAATTAATTCCATGATATGTTCCAATTCTTCTTTTGAATAAAATTCAATTTCAATTTTTCCTTTATCATTATCTTTTGATTTAATTGTTGTTTTTGAACCTAATTTATATTTGAAGTTTTCTTCAATTTCTCTATATAAATAAGAAAAGTCCTGAGTAGGTACTTTATCTTTTTTTGATTCTTTTCGATTTAATTGATTTTTAACATATTTTTCGGTTTCACGAACAGATAATTTATTTTCCACAATATAACAGGCAACTTCATATTGTAAATCATCATCTTCAATAGCAAGTAAGGCTCTTGCATGTCCGTTTGATAATTCTTCATCAATTACCATTTTTTGAACTTTATCTGATAATTTTAGTAATCGCATAATATTTGTAATTGTACTTCTGTTTTTGGAAACACGATTTGCAATTTCGTCCTGTTTTAAACCAAAGTCGTCAATTAATTGTTTATATGCTTTTGCTTCTTCAATTGGATTTAAGTTTTCTCTTTGAATATTTTCAATTAATCCAATTTCTAATACTTGCTGATCTGTATAATCTTTTATAACAACAGGAACTTCTTTTAAACCGGCTTTCATGGCTGCACGCCAACGTCGTTCACCGGATACTAAAAGATAATAACCATCTCTTTTTGTAACCACAAGTGGTTCAATTACTCCATGTAGTTTGATGGATTCTGACAATTCATTTAATGATTCTTCATTAAATTGTTTTCTAGGTTGTTTTTTATTAATTTCTATATCTTTAATTTTTAAAGTTGCATCTACAGGAACCTTTACTTCTTTTATAACTTCCTTTACAACTTCTTTGACTTCCGTTTCTTTTTTTCTTCTGCTTTGTGTTGTACTAACACCCAGCATTGTATCTAAACCATTTCCTAATCCTTTTTTAGCCATTTTAAACCTCACTCTAATTCTGTATTAAATAGTTGTAAATGTTTCACGTGAAACATTTATACATATATATTTGTAATTACTTCATCAGCAAGCATACGATAAGCTTCGGCACCTGAACTTCTGGAATCATATGTGATAATCGGCATACCATGACTTGGAGCTTCTGCTAATCGAACATTTCTTGGTATTATTGTTTTGTAAACATTTTGATTTAAATTTTCTTTTACATTCTCTACTACTTGTAAAGATAAATTTGTTCTGGAATCATACATTGTAAATACGACACCTTCAATTTTTAAATCTGTATTTAATTTTTCTTGAATTAGCTGAATTGTATAAATTAATTGTGATAAACCATCCAATGCAAAAAACTCACATTGAATTGGAACTAAAACTGTATTGGCTGCCGTCATAGAATTGATTGTTAGCATACCAAGAGCAGGTGGACAATCAATAATAATATAATCAAATTTATCCTGTATTTTATGTAATTGATTCTTAATAATATATTGCATATCCGGTTCACCGATAAATTCAACCTCAGCACCTGCAAGATAACGATTTGATGGGAGAATATTTAGTCCGGGAATTACATTAATTAACATTGCCTCTCCAATATTGCAATTATCACACATTACGTCATAGATTGTATATTCAAGATCATCTTTGTTAATTCCAAAACCAGTTGTCAAATGTCCTTGTGGATCCATATCAACAGCTAAAATTTTAAAACCCTTTTCAGCAAGACATGCTGCTAAATTAATCGATGTGGTTGTTTTACCAACACCACCTTTTTGATTTGCAACTGCAATAATTCTTCCCATTCTGATTACTTCCTTTATCAAAAATCTAGTTATACCTTTTTACGTACAGATGTAATTTTAACATAAAATAAAAAAAATCGAAAGACGACATATAGTAAATTAAAATAGATAAAACACTATTTATTGATAAAATGTTTCACGTGAAACATTTTAATTAAAAATGATTGTCACAAATAAAAATATTTTATTCTCTCACAATTTTGTCAAAGATATGCTAAGGTTTTGTTGTAGGTTTATTGATAGTTTGGTAGATGTTTATGAAAAATACGTCAGAAATTCATGGAATATTTGTCATCGTTTTGTCACGAAAGTTCTAGAATATTTCATTGGGGTTTAATTGTATTTTATCAGGAGTTTTGCTACACTTAGCTTAGATGAATTCATACATTTTCGTTGCAACGGATAACCATAAGGAGGAAAATGTAATCAGTACAACGACAGACCATTTAACAGACAATCTAACAGATCATTTATTGGAAGATGAAGATATCTACCAGATCTTTGACAAAACATTCAAGAAAATCATAACCCTTTCCAGTGTAGCCGTTACTAACTTAATTAACGCGCTGTTTCAGACCAATTATCCACCGGACAGTACCATCACTTATAACTGGACTGAATTTGAAGATGACAAACTAAAGCGAATCCTGGCCGATACGATACTGACCATTAACGGAAAGTACAGTTATCATTTGGAAGCCCAGATGGAAAAAGACTGTACCATCGTATTCCGTGTATTTGAATACGGTTTCCATCATGCACAAAGAAACCGTATCACGAAGGACGGAGCCTATGTATTGCCATTTCCAAGACCGGTTGTAATCTATCTTTACTACGAAGGAAATGTGCCGGATGAATACACCCTGACCTTACAATTTCATTCCAAAGACCAGAAAGAAGAACGCTATGAATATAAGGTTCCGGTATTAAAGTTGCAGGACACCACTTCGAAAGAATTAAATGACAAAAAGATGGTCATTTTAATACCGTTTCATCTGTTAAAATTCCGGAAAGCGGTCAAGGAAGGAAACCTTTCAAACCGCCTGACCGAGTTGAAAAGGATGTATGAAACTGATATAATCGGAAGCATAGAAACGAACCGGCAGATAGGAAACATCACAACGGAGGATGCATATAAGTTAAAGCTGTATGTAGATATGTTGTGGCGTTATTTGTTAAAGCATCATAAGGAATTGGAGGCGTTTGGGGATATGACCGATGAATCATTTATGACGGAAGCAGATATCATATGCGAAAGACTTCACAAGGCGGAAGATTTGTTGAAGGAGAAGGATAGCGAACTACAGGAGAGGGAAGCTGCGTGGCAGAGTACACTAGAGGAAAAGCAAATGTTACAAAGTACATTGCAGGAAAAGGATAGTGAACTACAGGAGAAAGACGCCGAACTGGAACGCCTGCGTGCAGAATTGGAAAGTCTGAAAAATAAAAAAAGTTAGATAAAAAATTAAAAATATTTAAGAAGGTACCTTTTGAGGTATCTTCTTTTGAATGGAAAAGAAGGATAAAAATATGTATGAATATAAAACAAGAATTCGTTATAGTGAAGTAAATTCAGATGGTATCTTAAGTTTACCATCTCTATTGGATTATTTTCAGGATTGTTCCATCTTTCATTCTGAAGATATTGGATTGGGATTAGAATATTTAAAAGAAAATAACATGGTCTGGGTATTAAGCTCGTGGCAAATTGATATAAAGAGATACCCCAAATTAGGAGAAAATGTAATTGTTGGTACAGCACCTTATGATTTTAAGGGATTTATCGGATGTCGTAATTTTTGGATGAAAACAGATAATAATGAATTACTTGCATGTGCAAATTCTGTATGGAGTCTGATTGATACAAAAGAAGGTAGACCGATGAAACTAACGGAAGATATGATAAAAGGATATATATTATCTCCAAAAATGAATATGGAGTATATGGAACGTCATGTTAAATTTGCCGGAGAACAAAAGATTTATCCTTCTATGACAGTAAAATCCCATAATCTGGATACAAATTTACATGTAAATAATGGTCAATATATCCGAATTGGATTGGATTATATATCAAATGAGGAATTATTAAGAATAAAACGATTACGAGCAGAATATAAAATACAGGCAAAATTAAATTCAGTATTATATCCAAAAAAATATGAGTATGATAATAAGATAGGAATCAGTCTACAAAATGAAAATGAAAAGCCATATTGTAATATGGAATTTTCATTTTCATAGTAGATATGGAAAAAATAGATGATTCAAAGATTAATTATCTAGTTGATAAATGATTCTACCATCGCAAATAGTATATTGAATTTGTCCTTTTAATTTCATTCCTGTAAAAGGCGTATTGGAAGACTTAGAAGCATAGTTTCCAACTTCAAATTCATTGTCATTGAAGATTACAAAATCGGCAGGACCACCTTCTGCAATATAGCCGCAATCTAAATGATACATAGTTGCAGGATTAATTGTCATTTTTTCCAACAACTGCATATAAGACAGATGTCCGGCTTTTACAAGATTTGTTATTCCAAGTGCAAGAGCAGTTTCTAAACCAATAATTCCGCTTGGTGCTTCTGTAATTGATTTCTCTTTTTCTTCTTTACTGTGTGGAGCATGATCGGTTGCAATTAAATCAATGGTATTATCTTTTAAACCATGAATGATAGCCTGACGGTCTGTCTCTGTTCGTAAAGGTGGATTCATTTTAGCCAAAGTTCCATGTTCAATAACCGCATCTTCTGTCAGCGAAAAATGATGTGGAGTTGCTTCTGCATGGATATTAAGTTGTCTGGATATATCGGAAGGTATGATTTGAATTCCATTATCTTGTCCATGAATTAATTCTGTTAATTCTTCCTTTATTTTTGGGAGCGGAAGAGGAAGATTATGTTTTTGTATCATTTCAAGTTTTGCCTGTCGGACTAATTCTACACCTTCTTTTGTACTGATATGTTGTATATCAATCGGAGCATCTAAATCCTTTGCAATTTCCAAATCACGATAAATCATATCAATTTCAGCACTTCGAGGAGAACCTTCAATGTTATAGTAATTGGAAGCTTTTCCATGGTTTACACCATTATTTGTTATAAGAGATGGATTTTCTTCATGAAAGCTTAAAGGTACATTTAAATCTTTGGCTTTTTGCATTGCAGCTTTTATAATATCTTCATCAAGAATTGGTATTCCATCATCTGTAAAGCCTACGGCACCCTTTGATTTTAAGTAATCCATATCTGTTAGTTCCTGACCTTTTAGTTCTTTTGTTATTGTAGCACAGGTTAGTACATGGATATCGGTTTCTTTCCCTTTATTAATTACATAAGATAATGTTTTTTCATTATCTACAGTTGGTTTTGTATTTGCCATTAATACAACAGTTGTAAATCCGCCTTTTGCAGCAGATTTTGCACCGGTATGAATATCTTCCTTATAGGTAAATCCGGGATCACGAAAATGAACGTGTACATCCACAAGACCCGGAGCAATCATCATATTATCTGCATAAATTGTAGAAAGATTTTGTTTTTCCTCATCTGTAAGGTCGATGGATGTAATAAATGGAGCAATTTTTTTAATTTTCTTTCCATCTACTAAAATATCATATATTCCTTCTTTTCCTGTTTTAGGATCTAATACATATCCATTTTTAATTAAAAGCATAACGTCCTCCTAATTTGACTGTGGTTAAAAAAGAGGTATATTACATCTGTTCCGGACAATCAATTCCCAATAATGCTAATGCATCCTTTAATGTTCTTTTTGTCATAGCTACTAATTTTACACGGGCATTTCTAAGATTTTCATCTTCGACATTTACACGATCTGCATTATAAAAACGTGAAAATGATTGAGCAACATCCATTGCAAAACGGGCAATTACACTTGGTTCGTATTTTTCGGCAGCATCCAATATAACCTGAGGAAAACGATTGATTTCTTTTAATAGAGCAATTGCCTCATCATCTAGTAAAAGACTGTAATCAATATCTGCATCCGGATTATATGAAACATTTCGTAAAATGCTGGCACAACGAACATAGGTGTATTGTACATAAGGACCGGTTTCTCCGTCAAAGTTTAATACTTTATCCCATTTAAAAGATACATCTTTGATTCGTTGATTATATAAATCATGGAAAATAATTGCACCAACACCAACTATTCTTGCAATATCATCTTTATTTTCTACATTTGGATTTTTTTCTTCAATTGTTTTCTTTACTTTTTCAATTGCTTCTAACAAAATATCTTCAGCATAAATAATATTACCACTTCTTGTGGATAGTTTTGCACCTTCTAAGCTTACTAATCCATAAGGAATATGAACCAAACTGTCTTTTGCCCATTCATTACCCAATAATTCAACAACTTTAAATACCTGTGCAAAATGAAGTTTTTGTTCCTGACCGGTTACATAAAGACATTTATCAAAATTCCAGGTTGCCTTGCGGTAGAAAATAGCAGCTAAGTCTCTGGTTGCATAAATAGAACTACCATCCTTTTTCATTATTAAGCATGGAGCCATATTATATTCTTCCAAATCTACAATTTGTGCACCCTGGCTTTCTTTCAAAAGGTTTGCATCCTGTAAACGCTTTACAACATCTGCGGTTTTGTCACGATAAAAGCTTTCACCTAAATAATGATCAAATTCCATACCAAGTAATGAATAGGTTCTTTTGTATTCTTTTAAACTGATATCAACAAACCATTTCCATATAGAAAGAGCTTCTTCGTTACCATGTTCCATTTGTGCAAACCATTCTCTTGCTTCATCTGTAAGAGCTTCGTCATTGGCTGCTTCATCATGGAATTTGACATACAGACGCATTAATTCCGATACTCCATCTTTTTCAACAGCTTCTTTTGTACCCCAACGTTTGTAGGCAACGATTAATTTACCGAATTGTGTTCCCCAATCACCTAAATGGTTGATACGTTCTACCTGATATCCAAGCTTACTGAATATTTTATAAAGAGAATTTCCGATTATTGTTGTACGAAGATGTCCAACGTGGAAATTTTTTGCTACGTTTGGTGAAGAATAATCGATACAAATCGTTTTACCGTTTCCTTTTGTTGAAGAACCAAAGTTTTCCATGTCAGCAGTTTCAATCATTGTTTTTACAAAAATCTCTTTTTTGATAAAGAAATTAAGGTAAGCACCCTTTACTTCTAATTTATCTATAAAATCAATATCTCCAATCTGGTTTGCAATATCGGAAGCAATAACAGGTGGCGCTTTTCGTAATGTCTTTGCAAGCTGGAAGCAAGGAAAGGCATAATCACCCATTTCCGGTTTTGGTGGAATTTCTAAAATCCCTTCAACAGTTGCCTCATCTAGTTGTGATGCCTGAACCAATAAATCAATTATTTTCTGTTTCATATTTTTTCTCCTTCATAGCTATATAATTTATTTTTTAATTGGAAATGAAAATCTTACATTTGTACCGGATATTAAATCACCCTGAATTTGTAATTTACCATCTAATTGAGAGATTACTTCATGTAATTTGTGCAATCCGGAATGATAACCGGAACGTTCCAAATAATCATCCGGAATACCGACACCATTGTCATTGACATAAACATCAATTAATCTGCTGCTGATAAATACCTTTGATGTAACATGATTGGCATTGGAATGTTTAAATATATTATCAAATATTTCCCGAAGCATATTGATAAGTCGTAGTGTGATTACGGAAGGTAATTCAATATCATGTTCTGTACAATCACAGGTTGAATCAATCATGCATTCCGGATGTAAGTGACGATACCCCTCAACTAATTTGTTGATTTGATCCCAAATAGGTTGTTTTGCATCAATATTATAATTGAGACGATTTAATACATCTTCAATTGAATCCAATATAGATTGCTGTGAGGTATGTATTTCATTTAATGTTATTTGTGCTCGACCGATGTCGGAATGCAGTAACCATTTTAAAACATCTAATTTATTGAGATTTGAGATTAATTCCTGTTTTACATTCTGATCTAAAGTTTTGGCAAATTCCAGATTTTCATAATCCTCCAACATCATCATGGTATAAGGATGTGAAGTCTGATCGGTTGGATTTTCTGTTTCGATAAATTCAATCAAATCATCGGTATCTTCTGTGTTTTCAGAGGAATCATGATTGCTTCCAACCAATACCGTATGGATGCATTTACTTGCTTTTGAAAGCATGGAAACCTGTTCTTTAAAGAAAGAAATATCATTTTCAACGGTTTCGATTTTTTTAACCAGACGTTCTTTCGCATCTTCTAAATCTTTAATCTGGAGTGCTAATTGATATCCTTTTGTGGAAGAAGGATCATTATGATTTACTAATGGAGAAAACACATTTTTTCTGTCATCAACCTGATAGGTGTATAATTCTCTGGTTTTTTCCAGTGTGTCAATCTGAACCTCTAATTCAAAAAGCTCGGTTTTCAGATTTTGTACCAATTCCAAATTACTGACATAGGTTTTATTAAAATAATCTAATGTCTTTGCATTGGCTTCCTCTATTATATTGAGTGGATTTGTTTCTTCTTTTGCCATTTTTTTCTCCGCAGTAAAAATTAGAAGTAATAATCGTCGTCACGGTGACGCCGTCTTCTTCGGTATGCATAGTTTTTTCTTCTGTTATTTCTTCGTTTATTCCTGATAATAGATAGTCCGACAAAATAAATTACTAGTATTAAGAAAAGGCTGATTATTATAATTCCAAGAATTTTCAGTACCTTTAAAATAACTGTCCAAACTGATTTTTTGGATGAATTTTGTTTTGTGGAATCCAACTGAGAGGAAAGAGAAGGACTTGAACTTTTGATATAAGTAGTTCCTAATTCATTTCCGTCATATGTAAATGTGATTTCTCCCAATATATTATCTTTTGCTTTGTCATATAGGGTTGTTGTCTGTGTAATTTGTGTAACATCAAAGTTATTATTAACTAATAAACGAAAGGATTTATCGACCTCTAAATCAACCATATCATGATCAAGATTTAAATAATAATTGCTCAATATAGCATTTGGTGTTGCTTCTTCAGCTGTATTATTTACTTCACTGGATTCAAATGAGAAGTTAGACAGTGGATAATAATATGAATAATTATTAAAACAGTAATTGTATAAAGCTTTCGTATCAGAATAGGCATAAGCTGCACCATCAACATCCAATACAACACAGATTAATTCCAAATCATCTTTTTTTGCATAGGTAACCAAAGTATTATTGGCAACCGTGGTATAACCGGTTTTACCACCTTCACAGTATTCATAATAGTATTCGGAAGCCGGCAAAATCATTTTGTTACCATTCCAAAGTTCCGTCGATTCCTTGGATTTATTTGTAGGAGGAATGGTATAAGATTGTGTTCCTGCTATTTCCCGAAACTCGTCATAATTTAGTGCTTCTTTTGTAATAAGAGCCATATCATATGCACAGGTATAATGATTATCATCATGTAATCCGTTTGGTGTTATAAAATGTGTATTCTGGCAGCCAAGTTCACTTGCTTTTTCATTCATCATATCGGCGAAATGTTCAATATCGCCACCAACAATTTCTGCAATCTGATAGGCACATTCATTTGCGGATTTTACCATTGTTGCATATAAAAGATCCCGGATTGTGACTTTTTCTCCAACATCTAATCCGGCATTTGTACTGTCGCGTTCAATTCCCCAAATTGCATTTTCAGACATGGAAACAGTTTCATCAAAATCAACGTTATTTTCAATTGCCAATAAGGTTGTCATTATTTTGGTAATACTGGCAGGATACCGTTTGTCATAAGCATTTTTTTCATATAAAATACGACCGGACTGTGCATCCATAACGATTGCCGCAGTAGCAACTAAGTCGGGTTCTTTGGAAGGTTCATTCGGGTATTCTGTTGTTTTTGGATGTTCCGTTGTTGCTTCCATTTCGGTAGCATTTACCGGACATACAATCGAAAAAATCATTAGCAAAGCCAGAAATATGGTAAACTTTTTTTTCATGTACAATAGGCTCCTTTAATAATTGTTACAAATCTGTTACGATTAAACATAATTACAATCATTTTATTATATCTGTCAGATAGTGTCAACTATTCAAAACCATAGATGTTATATGGTTTTATTCATAAGATATTGTTGAAAGTGTTTGATTTGTAAAATATAATATAGTAGGTATTATAGGTAATCAATATTTTAGATATTAAGTTTATTACAAGTTTTACAAATGTTTATTAAAATAAGGAAGGAACATATATATGAGATTAAGAAATGTACCCGGTGCAAGGGATATGATTGTGGAAAGTGAATTTACGATAAAAGATGAGACCACATATAAGGGCAGATGGAATGAGGATGTATTTAAAAATGAAAACCCCATTCATATAGAAGTTGGGATGGGAAAAGGCCAGTTTATAATAACATTGGCAGAAAATAATCCGGATATTAATTATATAGGAATTGAAAAGTATTCTTCCGTATTGGTAAGAGCAATTGAAAAACAGGAGGAAAAGCAGCTGCCGAATCTATTTTTTATCCGGATGGAAGCGGAAAATATAGCAGATGTATTTGAAAAAAATGAGGTCAGTCAGATATATTTGAATTTTTCCGATCCATGGCCAAAGGATCGGCATGCAAAAAGGAGACTGACATCCGTTCAGTTTTTGGAACGATATGAAAAAATATTGAAAACAAAGGGACATGTTATATTTAAAACAGACAATCGTGATTTGTTTGATTTTTCACTGGAGCAGGAAAAAGAAGCACCCCATTGGACATTATTAAATTATACATTTGATCTTCATAATTCCCAGTATGTTGAAGGAAACGTTATGACAGAATATGAGTCAAGATTTGTTGCAAAAGGAAATCCGATTTGTAGAATGGAACTTCAATTGGTTGAATAATCTTATTAGCAGAGATATTTTTTTTGAATAGGATAAAAGAAAGGCTATCTATGAATAAAATGAATCGTATTTTATGTGTTAATTTATACCAGCTCGAAAAAAGATATCCAATCGTAAAAAATATACTTTGCGGATTGAGAATTGTTTGTAAAGAATTAAATTAGAAAAATTGTATTTGCCCATAAATTGTGATATTATCAAGATATCTATTGATTTCTGGAGGTTATTATTGATGAGGTTTCGACCTTGTATTGATATACACAATGGCAAAGTAAAACAAATAGTTGGCGGATCTTTGTTGGATGAAAATAATCAGGCAAAGGAAAATTTTGTTTCAACACAGGATGCTGCATATTATGCAGATTTATACAGGAAAAATCATTTAAAGGGTGGCCATATTATATTGCTGAATAAAGCGGGAACTACCTATTATAATGATGATGTGGATCAGGCGAGAAAAGCACTTTTGAAATATCCGGGTGGATTGCAGATTGGTGGTGGAGTAACAAAAGATAACGCAAAGTTATTTCTTGAGATGGGAGCTTCTCATGTGATTGTTACCTCTTATGTTTTTTCGGATGGTAAGGTTGATTATGAGAGATTGAAGGAACTTACTTCTCTGATAGGAAAAGAAAATCTGGTGTTGGATTTGAGCTGCCGTAAAAAAGAAGATAACTATTATATTGTTACAGACAGGTGGCAGAAATTTACAACGGAGATTATTTCAAAAGATACCATTGATCGTCTTCAGGATTATGCGGATGAATTTTTGATTCATGCAGTTGACGTTGAGGGAAAAGCGAATGGAGTTGAAGAACCGTTGGTATCAATGCTATCTGATTTTTCAAGTATACCAATTACATATGCTGGCGGAATCGGCTCGTATAACGATATTAATACAATAAAAAAACTTTCGAAAAACCAATTGGACATTACAATTGGAAGTGCTCTTGATTTATTTGGGGGAAATCTTGAATTTGAAAAAGTAATGAATATGATGGATGCGTAAAATGAAAAATAAATTATGGAATCAGTTTATTAATTATTGTAAGAAAAATTATGTTTATGTTGTAACATTTGCAATTGCATTTATTATCATGCTTGGAGCATGGGTGATTGGTGAAGTGGGACCATTTGGAGGCCGTTGTCTGGTTGTTGTGGACGGAGTACATCAGTATCTTCCTTTTTTTGCGGAATATCAGCAGAAACTACAGCATCTGGGAAGTATGCAATATACATTTGATGTAGGGTTAGGTAACAACTTTTTATCATTGTGGTCATACTATTTATCAAGCCCGTTTAATTTAATTATTATTTTATTTGGAAAGTCACAACTTCCAATGTTGCTGAATATTATTATTTCCTTAAAAATTATATTGGCATCACTTACATTTGCATATTTTTTAAGGCATGCGGGAAAAACACCGGTAAAAAACGGAGGTATTATAGTTTTTTCTCTGTTTTATGCATTTAGCAGCTATGTTGTAGGATATTATTGGAATCTGATGTGGCTGGATTGTATTTACATATTCCCAATCATTATTTTGGGATTTGAAAAAATGTTCACCAAAAAAGACAGCCGGATGTATATCTTGGCGTTGCTTTACAGTTTTATCTGTAATTATTATATCAGTTTTATGATTTGTATGTTTTTGGTGTTGTGGTTTTTTACTCTGCACTTCAAAAATATCAAAGAATTTTTTGTGAAGGGATTTCGGTTTGCAATTGCTTCTTTGGTAACGGCGGCAATGAGTGCTGTTGTGTTACTGCCCGCATATAAAGGAATTATGACAACAGCTTCCGCAAAATTTAAATTACCGGAATGGGAATATTACGGAAAGTTTGCAGATACATTACGTTCTTCCTTGTTATGTTCAGAGGTTATGACCAATCAGGTAAATGACTCGGGAACGAATCTTTATTGCGGTATATTTACAATATTGCTGGCAATTATGTTTTTCTTTTTGAAAGACGTTTATCTGGAAAAAAAGATAAAATATTTTATAATTCTAACTATATTAATTGTAAGCTGCAATAATCAGTTGTTAAATTATATCTGGCATGGATTTCATAATCAGTACGGAATTCCGAATCGTTTTGTATTTTTATATATTTTCTTATTACTGATTATGGCATATGAAGTATATCTGAAAAGAAAAAGTATTACGATTTTGCAGATAGTTATATCCTATGTGGTCTGTATGTTATTTGTCATCTATTGTTATTATCATGCAAATGTGACATATGATATCCGGACATATATTCTGACTGCATTGTTTTTGACTTTGTATCTTATCTTTTTTGTTCTGTACAGACAGGTGATACCGATACGAAGAATTGCAGGATATCTTTTGTTGTTATTTGCGTTCATTGAGGTTATTGCAAATGCATGGTTTGGATTTTCACAGGTTGGAAGCTCCAATCCGGATTACTATTATGGGGATACAAAGAAATTTCATGTTGTAAAGGATGAAGTTTCAAATGCAGAGGGTAACAATGCATTTTACCGGGAGGATATTTTAGAGCCTAAGTTTGTAGATGAAGCAACCTGGTATAATTTGAAAAGTGTTGGAATTTTTGGTTCGACTGTAAAAGGTGAACTGGTAACGACAATGGGACAGATGGGATTCTATACAGGGGCAAATGAGTATTTATATTATGGGGCAACTCCTGTTACGAACGCGTTGCTTGGTGTGAAGTATGTATATGTAAGGGATAATGATTTTAATAATGTAGATATGGAATATTATTCCGGTAATGAGGATATATCCGTTTACAAAAATGAGAAGACATTGCCAATCGGATATATGGTAAAAGATAAAATTCTGGATTATGAAACCTTTACAAACGGACCGTTTACCGTACAAAATCAGATAAGTGGTGCGTTGACGGGTGTAGAACCAATCTTTGCTACCATTTATGAAGATATGGAAGCAGAATCTTACGGAACAAATGTAACCATCCGGCAGGTAAATGACAATATGGTTACGTATTCCGGAGCCAATGACAGTGTAAGAATTGATATGATTTATAAAATTCCACGGGATATGGATTTATATGTGAATTGCCGGGGAAGTAACGTTCACAAGATTGCATTGCTGATTGATGGAACAGAACGTGCATATGACAGATATCAGGGACAGATATTCCATGTTGGTAAATTGAAGGCAGGTCAGATGGTTGATTTGCAGTTTGAATTAAATGACGGTAAAAATCAATCCGGAGAATTATATTGCTATCCGATGGAATACGTTGAAAGTCAGTTCGATTCATTCTATAATATATTGAAAGACAACTCTATGGAAGTAACCGGCTTTCAGGATACCAAAATAGAAGGAACCATTCAGGTAAAAGAAGATGGAGTATTTATGACGTCTATACCGTATGATAAGGGATGGACCTTATATGTGAATGGTAAGAAAACAGATACCTTCCCTATTATGAATAGCTTTTTGGGAGCAAAACTGTCACAGGGAGATTATGATATCAAACTTGTATATCATTGTCCGGGACTGCGGGAAGGATGTATTGTTACATTAATAGGTATATTATGCTTTTTACTGATCTGTAAAGTGGAACATAATTTACGACAGGGGAAAAAGATCAAAGAAGAGCAAATAGAAGTATAAGGAGGAGTACAGAAATGGTAAAAAATGATGGGGTAACAAAGACAAAAGTAGTGTATTTTTTGTTGATTGCAGTTGTAATTATTGTTGCAATCATAGGAGATGTGGTGTTGCTTAGACAATTAGATTCGGGTAGTGACGGATTGAAGGGGTCTATTATAACAATCTCCCTGATTATTATCGTACTTGCAATTGTAATGGGAGCAGTTATGAACAAATTTGTTGCGGATGCAGAAAAGGATTCGACGGTAAAGAGTGATAAATATAAAAAATTATTCTTAAACCTGCCGGTTGGTTTTGCTCAGGCGCAGATTTTACGGGATGCACAGTCAGGTAGAAATATGGGGTATAAGATTGTGGATGCCAATGAACGATTTGAAAATTATTTTGGATTAGCACAATCGGATTATTATGGAAAAGTAATTTCGGACAGTAAGGTAGATGTCTTGCAGGATATCAATGCATGGTTTGAAGCATATAATAATTCGGGAACAAAGCTTGGTGAATTATTAGATGTGGAAATTACCATGGAAAAGCTGGAAAAAGTATTTAATACGGTAATGTACAAATCGGAAAATGACTATATCAATATGGTTGTTATTGATATTACAGAACAAAAAGAGACAGAAAATAAATTGTCTAAGGCAATAAAAGATTCCAATGCAGCGTATAAGACACAGTCGGAATTTTTGGCGAATATGTCGCATGAAATCAGAACACCGATTAATGGTATTCTTGGTATGTTACAGCTTACTCTGATGTCTGAAGATTTGCAGGCAGATCATCGGGATAATTTGACTACGGCTAAAAATTGTGCGGATACATTGCTTCGATTAATTAATGATATTTTGGATATTTCAAAATTAGAGGCAGGTAAATATAATCTCCGGGATGAAAACTTTGATGTGAAGGCAGCAATTGAAGAAACCGTTGCGGCACAGGTTCCTCTTGCAAAAGGAAAAGGACTTACATTGGATTGTAATTTTGACAGCAATATGCCACAGCTTGTTCGTGGTGACGGACAAAGAATTCAGCAGGTATTAAATTGTCTGCTTTCAAATGCAATTAAGTTTACCAGTGAAGGTGGTGTCAGAGTAAAGGTTGCATGTTTAGATGATACTTTTGAGACAATGAAGCTTCGAATGGCAGTAGCAGATTCCGGTATTGGTATCCGGGATGAGGACCGTAACAAATTATTTATTCGATTCTCACAGGTGGATGCTTCCGATACCCGTAAGTATGGTGGTTCCGGATTAGGACTTGTCATCACAAAACAAATTGTAGAATTAATGGGTGGTACAATCAGTGTTCAGAGTAAGGAAGGCATTGGTTCTACCTTTATCGTAGAGGTTCCGCTTCGTATTGTAAAGGCAGCGGAAGAAGAGGAAGTAGAGGTTGCTACAACAGAAGAAGATCCGGCTGTATTTTCATTAATAGGACATGCAAAAGCAAGAATTTTAGTTGCCGAGGATGAGCCGGTTAATCAGCAGGTAATTGGTAAGTTGTTAGGAATGGCAGGATATTCTTATGATATAGCCGAGAATGGTGAAAAAGCGGTTGAATTATTTAAACAGAAAGAATATCAGGCTGCATTGTTTGATGTACAGATGCCGGTAATGGATGGATTGGCTGCGACAAGAGAAATTCGTAAAATTGAACGTACGGAAAAGAAAAAGAGACTTCCGATTATAGCTGTTACGGCAAGGGCAATGTTTGGTGATAAGGAACGTATCTTAGAAGCACAATTAGATGATTATATTGCAAAACCGTATAATCTGAATGATGTGGTAGAAACATTAAATAAATACGTAGAGGCATAGATTTGGATTTACAAAATTTATGACAGAGACCTTCGATTATGTGAATAATCGGAGGTCTTTTTTTGCATAAAAATGAAAAATAAATGACATAAAAGTCATAGAAAAGCAGTGTTTATGAAGAAATAATGTTTATTATGGAAAGTTGGTCATAATCGTAGACAGCAAAATTATATGGTCCTATAATGCGAAAAAAGCAAAGGGGGAAAGACATGATAATAAAAATAATGGTCGTTATTTTATTGCTGACAATTGCAGTATTTACGGATTTAAAAAGAAACAAGATTGATAATCGATTGATTCTGATTGGATATGGATTGGCATTTTTATTTTCTTACCGGGAGGGAGGTTGGAGTTTTTGTATCGACTCCTTAAAGTATGCGGTTCTCATAGTTGTATTGTTAATAGGTTTATTTGTTTTAAAAGGAATTGGTGGAGGCGATATTAAATTATTATCTTTAATTGCTGCATTTTTCCCTAAAATTGCAATTTCGGTAATGCTTACATCGTTTTTGGCAGGAGGAATTATTATTTTTTGTTTTATGTTGTACCGCGGAATCAGAGGAAAGATGATTTATAAAAGAGGTGAAATTATTCATTTTTCAATTCCGATTGCGATGGCTTTTTTGATACAGATAACAAAGGAAGTTCTATAAAGGAGGTTAAATGAAAACAGTACGGATTGGTGTATATGACGAAGAGTTGGAATATGTGGATATGTTATGCAGTTATTTAAGAAGCTGTGGAAAAGGAAGGTGGAATTTATCGGGATTTACAAAAAAGGAATTATTGACCGGTAACCGGAATGCGTTTGATATTTTAATTTCAACAAATATGGAGGTGTTTGATGATTTTTCTAACCAAATGGAAACGTTAGATTGTATTTACTTATCTTCATCCCAAGATGAAAAGTTAAAATCCGATATCTGCGCTGTATATCGTTTTCAGAATGCAAGAGAAATTGCCAATGCAATCCGCCATATTATTCACAGCAAAAAAAAGACAATGACAAAACAATATATAGCAATTTATTCTCCTGTAGGCAGATGTGGGAAAACCGGGTTGGCATACGGTATCAGTAAGGAGAATCGATATGGAAAATGGTTGTATGTCGGTATGGAAGATTACAGTAGTTTTGAAACATATTCGGATACCGGAGAGATTCTTTACTATATTAAGGAACGAAATGAGGAGCGTATACATTATTTATTAGAACAGTCGGAGGATATTTTAATTGTTGCACAGGGTGCACTGGAACTAAAACAGATGAATGAAGATGATATGAAATGGTTTTGTTCGGTTTTGGAAAAAAGTGCATATATTGGTTTTGTATTTGATGTAGGAAATGGACTGACAGAAGGTTTTCAGCTATTTACATATTTTGATTGGATTTTTGTACCGGCTTTATCGGATGAATACAGTCGGATAAAAACAGAGAATTTTAAAAAGAATCTATATCTGTACAGCATTGAAAATTTAGAAGAAAAAATGATTTATCTTAATATGGATAATTTATCAGAGGTTGAGGCAATATTGAATGAAAAATTACTTACAGGAGAGGATGGATGAAATCATTATCGGAAGAAAAAAGATATCTATATGAAGAATTAATGGATGAATTTTCGCTAAATCAGGAACTGACCGATAATGAGATTAATCATCTGATAGAGGATGCCATTATTCGGAGAAGCAGAGAAAAAGGCTACACGCTTGAAGAAAAACAGTTTCTGAAAAAAGAATTGTTTTATTCTTTCCGAAAGCTGGATGTTTTGTCACATTTGCTTGAGGATGAGGATGTATCGGAAATTATGATTAATGGAAAAGATCATTTATTTATTGAGAAAAAGGGAAAGTTATATAGGGTAACGGAAACCTTCAGCAGTGAGGAAAGTCTCCGGAATATTATCCAACAGATTGTAAGCAGTTGTAACCGGATTGTAAATGAGACAACGCCTATTGTAGATGCAAGATTGGAAGACGGTTCCAGAGTAAATGTTGTACTTCCGCCAATTGCATTGGATGGTGCGGTTATGACCATTCGTAAATTTCCCAAAGACTTTTTTACTATGGACAAATTAATACAAATGAATTCAATTACGGAGGAGGTTGCACTGTTTTTAAAGAAACTGGTGGAGGCAAGGTACAACATATTTATTAGTGGTGGTACCGGATGCGGAAAGACAACCTTTTTAAATGTATTAAGCAACTATATTCCAGAGGATGAACGAATTATTACGATTGAGGATTCCGCTGAATTACAAATCCGGCAGGTAAAAAATATTGTGCGATTGGAAACAAGAAATGCAAATGTTGAGGGAGAAAATGCAATTGAAATGTCAGCATTGATTAAATCCGCACTGCGTATGCGGCCGGATCGGATTATTGTTGGAGAAGTCAGGGATGCCGCGGCAATGGATATGGCAAATAGTATGTTAACCGGTCATGATGGAAGCATCAGTACCGGTCACGGAAATTCTGCAAAAGAAATGCTGCTGCGTTTAGAAACGATGATTTTAATGGGATATGATATGCCGATATTGGCAATCCGGCAACAGTTATCTGCCGCAATTGATGTAGTAATTCATTTGGGAAGACTTCGGGATAATAGTAGAAAAGTAATGGAAGTTTCCGAGATATTGGGAGTTGAGAACGGAGAAATCGTTTTAAATCCCATTTATATATTTGAGGAAACAAGAGAAGAAAAAGGGGTTGTTCAGGGAAAATGGATTAAGAAAAATAAATTAAAAAACATTAAAAAATTGCAACAAAAAGGATTTATGGGAGGACAGTAATATTGGAGTTGATTTGGTACACAGACTATAAGTTTCGGATAAAAGACTGGTTGGAATATGTATTTTTTATAATAGGAAAAGCATTTTTAATCTGCCTGTTGTTTTATGATTCTTATAAGGGAATTTTCATTTTATTACCTGTATTTCTATTTGAATATCGACAATTAAAGTCTAAAAAAATAATCGAGCAAAAAAGACAGCTCACACTACAGTTTAAAGATATGATGGAAGCATTGGTTACTTCATTGAATGCCGGTTATTCATTAGAACATGCTTTTCGTGATGCAAAAAAAGATTTGGAACTTATATATGAAGCAAATTCCTATATATTTTATGAATTGGACATCATTATAACAAATTTGAAACGGAATATTCCGATTGAAAAATTACTGCTGGATTTTGGAAGAAGAAGTGATATAGAAGATATTGATAATTTTGCCAGAGTTGTTGTTGTAGCGAAAAAAAGTGGTGGAAATCTGATTCGTATTATTCAAAAAACAGTACGCAGCATATCGGAAAAAATCAGTGTGGAAGAAGAGATTAACACGTTAATCACTGCAAAAAAATTAGAACAGAAAATCATGATGGTAATGCCATATTTGATTATTTTATATCTGAGAATGACAAATGGAAATTATTTTGATGTCTTATATCACAATCCGATTGGTGCAGGAATTATGACAATTTTTCTGCTTCTGATTTATGTAGCGGATTGGTGGGCTAAGAAAATTACGGAGATTAAAATATGATGGAAAAATGCAGAAACTTTATGAAAACACATTTTTATTTATGGATTGTGTTAATGATATTTCATATAGCTGCCATGCTTCTCGTAGTTAAAAATCATAAGACGGATTCCTCCATTGTAATTGAAAAGGATGGATATACCGGTAGAACAAAGGAAGTTATATTGGAATTATCGGACGGCGAGGATAAAAAGGAAATGAATCTTTTTGTTACGCCAAGAACGTATCCGAAGGAAGAAGTGCTGCAATTAATGGAGGATACATTTGAATATCTGGAAGCAAATATGAAAGGAGATAACAAGTCTTTAAATCATATTGTAACAAATTTAGATTTAACTTTTGATGAGAATAAGTATCCGTTTTTAATGGAATGTACATCCGGTCAATATTCTTTAATTGATAATAACGGCGTTGTAAAAAATGATAAAGAAAATTTAAAAAAATTGGGATATACAAGAGAAACCGACGGCATAGAGCTTAATTTCAAAATTAAATTGATTTATAACACAATTGAAAGAGAAAAAGAATTTAAACTGGTAGTTTATCCGGAAGAAAAAAGTGAATTGGAAGAAAAATTTTCAACCGTAATGGAGGACATTAAGAAAAAGGAAAAAACAGCTTCAAATAAAAAGACAATTACAATTCCTTCCGTTATGAATGGAATTTCCATAAAGAGATTAGATAAAAAACAAATTTTGCCAATACATATACTAATTTTTGGATATATTTTATGTTTTTTGATGTTGTTACGGGAGCGGGAACAGAAAAAAGAAGAACGAAGACATCGTTTGGAAGAATTAAAAAGGTATTATCCATGGTTCGTAAATGAGATATTGCTTTTGTTGGGAGCGGGTATGCAGATAAAAAATATTTTTCATTCTCTGGTAAAAAATAATCATTTCCAACAACAAAATCCTTTAATAGAAGAGTTACAGACAGCATGTCAAAGTTTGGATGTCGGAATGTCAGAGGAACAGGTTTATTACCAGTTAGGAAGGCGGTTGGAATTACCCTGTTATATAAAATTAATGACTCTCTTAGAGCAGAATGTAAAAAAAGGAACAAAAGGAATTATGAATTTATTGGAACAGGAGGAGCAAAATGCCCTTGAAGAGAGAAAAAATCTTGCAAAAAAATACGGAGAAGAAGCAACTACAAAATTATTGGGTCCAATGATGATATTACTGTTAATCATTATGTTGATTATTATGATTCCTGCATTTATGAGTTTTTGAAAATAGAGATAGTGGGACGCGATATGCAGGAAGTTGTAATAACAATTTAATTGATAAATAAAAATAAGGAGGTGATGACATGAAATGGATCATAAAAACAGGTTCTGATTTTTTAAAAGATGAATCCGGTATGGGAGTTGTCGAGATTATTTTAATTATCGTTGTATTAATTGCAATGGTAATTATATTTAAAGACCAGATTACGAGTCTTGTTAATAATATATGGGATTCTATTAATAAGAGTGCCAAAACTGTTTATTGATAAAAATGGATGCTACTAATGCAATTATAAAATGTTACAGGAGGAATGCTATGAACAATAAGGGTCAGATTACGGTATTTATATCACTTGTTTTATGTATATTATTGTTGTTTACTTTTACGGCATTTGAAGGAATAAGAATATATACAGGTAAGGTTAAAGCTGCATCCTGTGTTCATAGTGTTCATACCGGCATTATGGCGGATTATGACAGGGAATTATTTGACCGATACGGTCTGCTGTTTATTGATACAACCTATGGAACAGACAGTGATGCCTATTTAGAGGAGAAAATATCAGATTATCTGGAAACATCCTTAAACGGAGAAACAAAAAATACAATTTACAGTTATAACATAGAAGATATTTTAACTACAGATAAAGTTGGAATATTGGATGATGATATGCAGCAGTTAAAAAATCAGATTGTGGAATATGAAAAACATGCAGGATTAATGGATTTAATCGACAGATTGGAAAACGAAGTAAGTCAAACATCAGATGATATAGAGAATGCATATGAAGATACCCAACGGGAAGCAAAGGAAAAAAAGGATGAAAACACACAGGAAAATGGTAATCAGGAAAGGTCGGATGGGGAAGTAAAAGATCCGAGGGATGAACTATCTTCCATGTTAAAGGGAGGAATGTTAAATATTGTAATGCCGCAAAACACATTATCAACAAAAATGTATCCGTTTGATGCTGCATATAACGAGAGCACGGATGATAAAGATACGGATTTTCAGGACATTGGAAAGATGAAAACGGTATTAAATACATCTATTTCACAAAATAAATATTCTGTCTTACAGGAACAGGCAGCATTTTTAAATTATATTCAAACACATTTTTCAAATGGTGTAAACAGTATGGAAAACAGTGTAGTAAAGTGTGAAATGGAATATATGTTAATGGGCAAGAACAGTGATTATGCAAATATGGAAGCGGTTGTTTCCAATCTGATTTGGATGAGGATGCCGGTTAATTATGCTTATCTTTTATCGGATACGGTAAAAAAGGAGGAAGCGGAGGCTGTTGCAATAGCAATCTGTACTGCAACCGGGACATTGGAATTTGAGAAAGTTGTGCAATATCTTTTACTGGGGTGTTGGGCGTATGCGGAATCCATATATGAGGTAAGAAATCTGCTGGCAGGGGGGAAAGTTTCTTATGTGAAATCAGCCTCAACCTGGAGCACGGATTTGAATAATCTTGCATTATCAAAGGATAAGAAGTCGGATTCCGGGTTATCTTACAATGATTATCTGTTATTAATGTTTGGAATGAAGTCCAAAAATCAGATAAATGTCTGTTATAGCAGGATGTTGGATTTGATGGAACTAAATATTCAACAGTCAAACCCGAATTTTCAAATAGAAAATTGCGTTGGAAGTTTTTATATGCAGGGAAAAATCAGTTTAAATCCACTTTTTTTATCCGGAGCATCGGTTTCGTCATATGATTATTACTTTATGGATTTTATTTGTTATGAGGAGAGTACCCGGTAATTCTGTTTTTAAAAAGCTCTTATAGAATACCATCTAAAAAATTTTCTTAAAATAATTGTATATCTACACTCCAAGTATGAACAAGGTTCTATAAGGGTTTTTTTAAGACAGAAAGAAAGGGGAAAGGTATGAATTTAAAAAAATGTCAATTGAAAAATAATTGTGGGGTGGCAACGGTAGAGGCATGTATTGTAATTCCTGTATTTTTATTTTTCTTTTTAAGTATTGCTTCTATTATTATGATTTTTTTTGCGGAAACGCATATTCACCAAAGCCTTGCAGAGACCTGTAATGAATTATCCGTAAATTGTTTTTATGAAGATTGTGTAAATCAAAACATTCAGGACAGGGAAGAGACAAAGAATAATGGGGTAGATATTGCATTTGAATATCTTAGACTCAATAAAGCATTTGTTCAATATCTGGGTAATGATTTCTTTGTTGAACGCGTTGTAAGGAATGGAAAAAAAGGAATTTTTCTGACAGTAAAGAATGATGAAAAGAACAAAAAAATATTTTACGGGCAGGCAGAGTATACGGTTAATCTATATGTGCCAATGATTGGTATGTTTGCTATGGAACGTCAATTATCCATAAAGCAAAAAAGATTTGTAGGATATACATATGGCGAAGAAGCGGTTGAGGAATATGTTTATGTGACACCGTATGAATCGGTTTATCATACAAATCGAGGTTGTACACATTTATCATTATCCGTTCAAAGTATGAATGCCAGTCAGACAGATAATTATAAAATGTGTGCATTTTGTAAGAAATCAGAAAATAACAGTTCCTTGATATATGTTGCAAAAACATCCGATATTTGTCATACAAATAAAAATTGCAGTGGATTAAAGAGAACGGTTACCCGTGTTAAAAAAAGTACGATAGGAGGATTGGCACCATGCAGTCGATGCGGAAAATAAAAAATAACCAAGGCAGTATTACAGTGGAAATGACATTACTAATTCCGTTTGTTTTAGGAATTATTTTTATGTATATCATGTATCTGTTATTTTCAATTCAGACTGCCCGGAGTATGTATCAACAGATGGAAATTATATATGAAAAAGAGGATGAAAGTGCAATTGTTTTAAATCAGGAAAGTTTGAATTTTAATTTGTTTCATAGTAAAGAATATAAAGCAGAAATAGAACTAAAAGTATATGAAAAAAATCCCATTACATCCATAAGGAGGTGGCAGCTTGCAGCAGGGGCAATATCATAAGGAAGGTGTGCGTCAGTATATTTATCTTCCGGTATGTAATTATGAGAATAATTACAGTAATCAATTGTTACAGTTTCATTCTGTACCGGGACTTATGTCATATGAAATCCGTACATTAAATAATAAAAATTATATTTATTACAAATTAAAATATAAAACATCGTTGAAGGCGGTTGGAGATTATATTCGATTACAGGAAACAACGGTATTGAATATGATAGATTCTATAGCTAATATTATTCAAAATACAAAAGATTACCTGTTAGATATTAATCATATCATATGGTCATTTGATTACATTTTTGTAGATGTGGAGAGCGGAAAACTGGAATTTTGTTATTATCCGGAAAAACTATCCGATAATAGTCTGACAGATTTTTTATCGGAGCTGATTTCTTTTATCGGAAGAAAAAACAAATCTGTAGTTATGCCGCTTCTTCAGTTTTTTGATTATATAACAGATCCTCAGACAGACGTGGCTTTTACAGAATTTCAAAATAAAATATTAAAAAAAGAAGAAAATACAGAAAAGGATGATTGGGAAGGCTATAAAGAGGAGATGGAGATTGATAAGCCATTACAGGAAAAAAAGAAACATAATTTACCGGATATCGGTATTGTTATTTTGGCAGTTGCAAATGTTACCGTATTATCTCTTTTCTTATTTCAAATTCTTCCGTATAAGTATTTTCCTCTTATGATTATCTTGTTAGTTAGCTTCATTGTTGCAGTTATTATTACATCCTTTATCACAAAAGAAGATACACCGGATAAAATCATGGAAGAATATTTTAATGAGGAAGAAGAGAATAAAAAACTATCTGTGAAAGAGGAAAATTCCAATGCGTATTACGGAGAAACCAGTATTTTAATTAAGGATAATCCGGATGAAAGGGAACAAATTGTAATAGAAAATATGCCAAAGGAGTTATTTCTGGTACCGGCTAATGAAAGGGATTATCGGGAAATTAATATTGAAGAGGGAAGCATTGTCGTTGGCTGTATGCAGGAAAGCTGCGATTATATAATAAAAGAAAAGGGAATTAGCCGCCTGCATGCAAAGTTTTTCAAAAAAGAGGATATGTTATATTTGATCGACTTGCATTCTACAAACGGTACATTTCTGAATGGAGAATCCATTGAAGGGGGAAAAGAATATTTGCTGGAGGAGGGAGATGCAATTTCTTTTTTTCAAACCGTCTTTTATGTGACTTCACGAAGAGATGAAAAATAGAGACAATAGGATTTGGAGGTAAGAATTAATTTTAAATAGTAGACAGCATCCGCAATAGGGTTTTTGTTGTCATTTTGCATATTTTCAGCTATACTTATAATAGGTATGCGAAAAGAGGTGATTGCCACGAAAATTAATATTTATTACGGTGGTCGGGGCGTTTTAGAGGACCCTACAATTTATGTTTTAAATAAAATGACAGAAGTATTAAAAGAGCTTCGTGTAGAAGTGAATCGATATAATATATTTGAGGATAAGAACGCAATTGCAACTTTGCCGGCAACACTAAAGGATGCAGATGGAGTGATATTGGCAACCACGGTTGAGTGGTTCGGTATTGGCGGATATATGCAGCAATTTTTAGATATGTGCTGGTTATATGCAGATAAAGAGGCGTTGCAGGATAAATATATGCTGCCGGTTGTAATGGCAACAACCTATGGTGAGCGGGATGCAGAATTAAGTCTTGTAAAGGCTTGGGAAACATTAGGTGGAATACCGATAACGGGTCTGGTTGCCTATGTTGAAAATTTAGATGAATTTGAAGAAAATAAGAACTATATTCAAATTATAGAAAAGAAAACAGAAGCACTTTATCGTTCTGTAAATCAAAAGACCCAGAGCCTTCCGACAAGTAATCTTGCGGTTAAGACCAATCTTTTAAAGACACGTACAATTGAATTGACGCCACAGGAAAGTGAACAGTTATCAAAGTTTGTAAGTGATGAATCTTATGTGAAGCAGCAAAAAGAAGATATTGAAGAGTTATCCGCAATGTTTAAAAAGATGCTGCATGATAATAATTCGGATAGGGAAGATGAGAAAGAAACGGAAGAGGATACGGTAGAGGAGTCAAGCATTGAGGACGTAGATGAACCAAAGGTTAAGGAACCTGCTTCTTCAAAGGATAATCCATCCGAAAAAAGAATTGATGCGGCAGCGGATAATCTGGTTATGTCTTTTATCAAACATTACAATCCGCAACCGGATTTTGTTGCTTCCTATGCAATTATAATTTCAGATAAGGATTTGATTTTACATCTGGAGGCAACACCAAATCATGTAAAATGTTTTTATGCAGCCACAGATGAAGCGGATGTGATTCTTCGGACGAATACAGGTGTTTTGAATAATATACTTGCAGGCAGGAATACTTTTCAAAGAGGCTTTATGGCAGGAGAAATTTCGGCAAAGGGTAATTTTAAAACGTTACGAATGTTGGATGATATTTTTAAATTTCAGAAATCATAAAATGAGACTATTATTTTAGATTTCAGGACAGGAAGGTAATAAAAATGTCTTATATGGCGTTATATAGAAAGTGGCGACCGGATGAATTTGAAGAGGTAAAAGGTCAGGAACATGTGGTCACCACTTTAAAGAATCAGATTACACATGATCGTGTTGGGCATGCCTATTTATTTTGTGGAACGAGAGGAACAGGAAAAACCACAGTTGCAAAATTGTTTGCAAAGGCGGTGAATTGTGAGCATCCGAAGGAAGACGGAAGTCCATGTAATGAATGTCCAACCTGTAAGGCGATTAATGCCGGAAATTCACTTAATGTAATAGAAATTGATGCCGCATCGAATAACGGCGTAGATAATATCCGGGATATAAAGGATGAGGTGCAGTATTCTCCAACCGAGGGAAAATACAAGGTATATATCATTGATGAGGTGCATATGCTTTCTATTGGAGCATTTAATGCACTTTTAAAAACATTAGAGGAGCCGCCTTCTTATGTTATTTTTATCTTAGCGACAACAGAAGCGCATAAGATACCAATAACAATTATGTCAAGATGCCAAAGATATGATTTTCGAAGAATCAGTATTGAGACAATATATGAAAGATTGGACGATTTGTTAAAGAGAGAGGGCATTGAAGCAGAAGAAAAAGCAATCCGTTATGTCGCAAAAGCAGCGGATGGCTCGATGCGAGATGCTTTAAGTTTAATGGATCAGTGTATTTCTTTTTATCTTGGTCAGAAATTAACCTATGAGAATGTGTTAGATGTATTAGGCGCGGTGGATATCGATGTTTTTAATCGCTTGATGGAGACCGTAATTGCCAATCATACGATGGATGCATTGGACGTGATTAATGAAATTGTTTGGCAGGGAAGAGAATTGTCACAATTTGTAACAGATTTTACATGGTATATGCGAAATCTTCTTTTGATAAAATCGTCAGAAGATATAAAGGATCAGCTGGATTTATCCGCTGAAAATCTTGAAAGTATGAAACAGCTTGCTCAGAAAACATCGATGGATTTATTGATTCGAAGTATTCGTATTTTTTCGGAGTTATCGAATCAGATTCGATATGCGACCCAGAAGAGAGTAACCTTGGAACTCGCAATTATTAAGATGACCACGCCGCAGATGGAGCAGGATATGACTTCTCTTTTGGAGCGGATAAGGGTTTTAGAGGACAAGTTAGATCATATTGGTGAAATGGATTTTAGTGCTATGAATCAGAATATGCAGATTGTTTCTGATGACACTTCATCCAAACAGGAACCTGCAATTAATAGAGATGAAATAGTTAAAAATGAATTAACGCCGGCACAGTATGAGGATTTGGGAACAATTATCAACTGTATCAAAAACTTCAAAAATGATGAAGAGGTTTGTGGTATAATTGGTAAGGGAACACTTACCATGCTGGATACAGCGGCAATTAATATTGGTCCGGATAAGAAATCAATCCGGCTTGTATTTGAAGATACGGCTTATGGTGATATGGATTATACAAGATTTTGCAACGATGGAATTTTAGATAAGATTCATAAAGTGATAGAGGACAAAACCGGAAAAACGGTAGATATCACTACAAGTCTGAAAAAAGATATGATAGAAAATGATATTAGTAATGTAAATTTATCTATGGTCAACTTTCCTGTTGATTTTGAATAATGATTTAATCTAAAGGAGGAACAACAATGGCAAAAAGAGGAGGATATCCCGGAGGAATGGGAATGCCTGGTAATATGGGCAACTTAATGAAACAGGCACAGAAAATGCAAAAACAGATGGAAGAACAGGCAAAGGCACTGGAAGAAAAAACATATGAAGCAACAGCCGGTGGCGGTGTGGTTAAAGTTGTAATTTCAGGGAAAAAAGAAATTACAGAAGTGCATTTAGATCCTGAGGTTGTAGATCCGGATGATATCGAGATGTTGGAAGATTTGGTTATGGCAGCAGTGAATGAAGCAATCCGTATGCAGGATGAAGATCAGAATGCATCTATGTCAAAGATTACCGGTAATATGGGCGGATTAGGAGGACTTCCGTTTTAATGGATTTATATAGTGAACAGGTAAATCTTTTGGTAGAAGAACTGGGCAGACTTCCGGGTATTGGAAGCAAATCAGCACAACGGCTGGCGTATCACATTATTAATATGCCGATGGATCAGGTTAAATCCTTATCGGATTCCATTATAAACGCCAGAGAAAATGTCAGATATTGCGAGCAGTGTTATACCTTGACAGATAAGAAAATCTGTCCGATATGTGCTTCACAAAATCGAGACCATAAAACAATTATGGTAGTGGAGACACCAAGAGATTTAGCAGCATATGAACGTATAGGCAAATATAATGGTGTTTACCATGTATTACATGGAGCAATTTCTCCCAAACTTGGAATCGGACAAGATGATATTAAATTAAAAGAATTGATTCTACGATTAAAAGACGATGTGAATGAGTTGATTATTGCTACAAATTCCGGTGTTGAGGGTGAGATTACAGCTATGTATATCAGCAAATTAGTGAAACCAATGGGAATTAAAGTGTCCAGAATTGCATCCGGTATACCGGTAGGCGGTGATTTGGAATGTATTGATGAGGTTACATTGCTCCGGGCTTTGGATGGTAGAACCGATTTGTAGATGGTGATTCATACATATACGAAGGAAAGGAAGGTAGTAGGATGAAAAGAATAGGAATGTTAACAAGTGGTGGTGATTGTCAGGCACTGAATGCAACTATGAGGGGTGTTGTTAAGGGTTTAACCAACATGTATAAGAAAGAAGTAGAAATATACGGATTTCTTGAAGGATACAAAGGTTTGATCCGGAATAATTACAAATTGTTGAAAGCTTCTGATTTTTCAGGCATTCTGACAAAGGGTGGAACCATTCTTGGCAGTTCAAGAACACCATTTAAACTGATTGATGAGCCGACAGAGGACGGTATCAATAAAGTAGAGGCAATGAAGGAAACTTACAAGAATCTGAAACTGGATTGTCTTGTTGTATTAGGTGGAAATGGTTCACAAAAGACGGCAAACAGACTTCGTGAAGAAGGATTGAATGTTATTGGACTTCCAAAGACGATTGATAACGATTTATGGGGTACGGATATGACATTTGGTTTCCAATCCGCAGTAGACATTGCTACACAGGCAATTGACTGCATCCATACAACAGCAGCTTCCCATAATCGTGTATTTATTGTTGAAATTATGGGTCACAAGGTTGGTCATATTACATTACATGCCGGAATTGCCGGTGGTGCGGATGTAATCCTGTTACCGGAGATACCATATGACATTAAGAATGTATGTGCAGCTCTTGAAAAGAGAACAAAACAGGGAAAAGGATTTTCAATCATTGCAGTAGCTGAAGGTGCAATTTCAAAAGAAGACGCAGCGTTGCCAAAGAAGAAGAGAAAAGAGAAAATTGCAAATCGGGCATATCCTTCAGTTTCCTATGAAATTGCAGATCAGATTAAAGAAACTTGTGGATGTGAGGTTCGTGTAACAGTTCCGGGCCATACACAACGTGGAGGTAGTCCGGATGCATATGACAGAGTGCTTTCATCAAGATTCGGAGCATATGCAGCGTCCCTGATAAAGGAACAAAAGTATGGAAGATTGGTTGTCTTAAAGGACAATGATGTAACAGATATCGGGTTAGAGGAATCAGCCGGCAAATTAAAATATGTTTCACCGGAAGACAGTATTGTAAAGAATGCAAGGGCATTGGGAATTTCCTTTGGTGATGAATAGGTAGATATAAACAGCGGACGGGTAGATGTATTCGTCCGCCTTATGGTGTTTAGCAATTTTAAAAAGTTTGCATATTTTGTATATATGGAAGAATTATAAGGAGTATGTCTATGTATATGCAGGATATGGATTTTGATAAAATGTTTCCTCAAGTTCCGGAATGTATAGAGGATGAGAGAAGATATATATCAGACTACAATTATTTTAAGAATATGTATCCTGCCAGATTACGGCTGGTAGCAGGAATCATAGAAGATTATTTGGATCGATTTGAGTATGAAGGAAGTTCCATTTATATGGAATATCCGGATCAGGTTAGCATATACCGGATAGCAAGTCATATTTATAATATGTTTTGTCAGGTAAACAGAGAAGAGTTTGAAGATACACAGGAAATAATAAAATTTAAAGAAGTAATTCAGATTATGGTTTGTCAGGAAATTTATATCCGAAGACGAAGAAAAGAACGTTTTATGAAACGGTTTTACAATGTAAGATAGAGACAGAAAATTATTTAGGAGCATTGATATGGACGGAAGAGTAATATGGAGAATTCTGGTTTTACTGATAATATTTGTTGCCACGATTTTTCTTGTAAATAAATTGGATAATGCAGGTGTGGAGGATGTTTCCATCGAGATGGAGCAGGCAACCCTTCCGATTGTGTATGTCAGATATAATGATGATTTTATAAATACACTGCACGGATATACGGGTAAGGTAGATACAACCTATTTTCGTGATACGATTACACCTATGGATTATGGAAGATCCATTGAGTTATGGGTGGATCAGACAAAGAAGAATTATTCCTCTTATGAATATGAATTGCGTAGTCAGTATCAGGGAGATTTAATTGAGAATGGTGCAGTAACGGATATTAATCATGCAGATGGTTATGATAAAATGTCCATTTCTTTTCGTACGAAATTAGAGGAATTGCAGGAGTATGTATTAGTTATAAAGGCAATGGATGATAATGAGTCGGCGGTTCGTTATTATACAAGAGTTGTTGTGGAAAATGATTTTCATGCACCGGCATTACTTGACTATGTAGAGGGATTTAATGATGCATTATTTGATAAGGATAAGGCGGAATCGTATATTACCAAAAGTATTGAACCAAATGAAGACGGTAATAACGAATATCTGTCAAAAGTAAATATTCATTCCAGTTTTGATACGATTACATTTGCTGATTTGAATCCTACAAGAATAACAAAACCAATTCCGAGTATTAAGGAAATTGATGACAGTTATGCAATCATACAGCTAAAATATATGATTTCGGCAGAAGAAAATAAAGTAGTAGAAAATTATTTTGTGACGGAAGAGTACAGAGTGCGCTATGCGGGTGGGGATAATGTATATCTTTTGGATTATAACCGTTCACAGGAAGCAATGTTTACCATAGACAATATTGATGCAGCTTCCAATGTTTTCAAATTGGGAGTTTTAGAGGATGATAATTTCCAGTATAAAACAAGCTCAGACTCGAAGAAGGTAGCATTTACACAGGCAAGACAGTTGTGGTATTACGATTATGATGCCGGAACGATAACGAATGTTTATGGCTTTTATCAGAACGATAATTATACCGATGTTCGTGTGACTTACGATGAAAATAATATAAAAATTTTGCGGATGAACGATAATGGTAATATTACATTTGCTGTCTATGGTTATATGAACCGTGGTAAAAATGAAGGAAAAGTAGGAATCGGTGTTTATGAATTTAATGCCGAAAAAGATAAAGTACAGGAAGTTTTGTTTGTTGAAAACAATAAACCATATAATATTTTAAAAGAAGATATGGAGACGTTACTTTATCTGAATGATGATGGAGAGTTTTACTATTTTGATAATGATTGTGTTATAAAAATTAATACAAAAACCAGACAATCAGAGATTTTTATTGAAGATGTATTAAATGAAAATCTGGCAGTTTCTCAGGATAATCATTTGATTGGTTATCCGGATGCATTGTTGACGGAAAATACAACCAAGATAACGGTTTATGATTTGGATTCGAAGGAAAGCAGAGAAATTGATGCGAAGAGTGGTGAACGATTATCGGCAATCGGATTTGTAGAGAATGATTTGGTACTTGGAAGAATCCGGGAGGGCGATATTGTTGAGGCACTTGATAAAACCGTTACCTGTCCGGCATCAACGATAGATATTATTGATAAAAATAATAATGTTGTAAAAACATACGGAACAACCGGTGTATATGTTACGGATGCGGTAGCAAAGGACAACGTCATTTATTTGAACAGGGTAAGAAAAATAAATGGTGGATTCGAAGAAACGACACAGGATTTTATCACATATAAGGAAGAGGAAAACAAGGGATCGTTATCTGTCGTATATAAGAATACGGATAAAGGATATAATCAGTTATATATGACATTCCCTTCTACTATTTTTGTATCAGCGAATCCAAAACTGATGATTACAAAGTCGGTTGTCAATGATGAAGATACAACTGTTAAGATTACATTTGATCACACAAATAAAAAATATTATGCATATGGACAGGGAAAATATATGACAGATTATTTGAATCTGAATGCTGCTGTTCGTGCTGCATATGAAAATGCCGGTGTTGTATTGGATGAAAATGGTGTAATTGTATGGAGAAAGATTGCAGTTAAGGATTACCATACAGTTGCAGATAAGATTAAGATTCATACGGTGGAATCAATTGATGATACGCTGGGTGCATGTATTTACATGATGGGAGTTTATGAAGGTAAAACACCTGACTATGCAGTTATGCAGCAAGAATTAAAAGATGCATCAAAGTCGATAGAAGATATTATTCTGGAATATACGGGTCGTCAGGGAACGGATATTACGGGATGTGACTTTGAGAATGGATTGTATTATCTTTGTAAAGATGCTCCGGTTATCACAAGATTTGCAGATGGAACCTATGTATTGGTTACCAGTTATAATGGAGAAAAGGTACGTTATATTAATCCGTTAGAACCGACCGATATTGTTGAATCGCGTGCAGAATTTGAAGAGAAGGTAAAGGATAGTGGTAATGTCTTTATCAGTTATGTAAGATAAATATAAGTAAAATAAAAAAGGTGGCAACCGCCACCTTTTTTATTACTCTTCAGAGATTACTCCTGTAGGGCATGTTCCTGCACATGAACCACAAGAAATGCATGTATCTGCATCGATTTCAAACTTGCCGTCGCCTTCAGAAATAGCGCCAACAGGACAAGAACCTGCGCATGCTCCACATGATACACATCCATCATTAATAACAAATGCCATAGTAGATTCCTCCTTATAAAATTGTATATGTTATTCGTATATAGGTAAAATACCTTATTACAAATATTTTAAAACAAGTACTATTAGATAGCAAGTATTTTTTTGGATACTTACTGTATGTTATCATCTTGTCTTCTGCGTTTCATAGCAGCTAAAATTACTTCTCTTGCATGGATAGCGGATTCTTTTGGTAAATCCTTCAGACCCTTTAATGGATAATCGATACCAAGTTTTTCATACTTCACAACACCCATTCCGTGATAAGGAAGACAATCCAAAGCCGTTATATTTTTGAATTGACCGATAAAATATCCTAATTGGTCAAGGTATTTGTCGTTTAAGGTAATTCCTTCCACAATGACATGACGAATCCAGGTATTAATATTTTTTTCGCTTAAATATTTTAAGAAATCTAAAATATTGTCATTTGGCTGCTGGCAAAGTTTCTGGTGTTCAACCGGATCGATATGTTTAATATCTAACATAACCAAATCGGTTACTTTCATCAGACGGTCAAATTTTTTGAGTAACTCCGCATTCTCTCTGTGGAAAATAACACCGGAAGTATCTAAACAGGTGTGAATGCCTTTTTCTTTACAAGCTTCAAATAACTCAGTTAAAAAATCAATCTGAACGAGAGGTTCTCCTCCGGTAGCTGTAAGACCGCCATTTGCATAAAATGATTTCATGGATTCATATTGATCCAACAAATCTTTTACCGTGTGTTTTTCTGCACCTTCCATGCTCCACGTATCCGGGTTGTGGCAATATTTACAACGCATAGGACATCCCTTAAAAAATACGACAAATCGCATTCCCGGACCATCTACTGTTCCACATGTTTCAATTGAATGAATATATCCTGTCATTTATTAATCCCTTTCTTTCCTAAATATATAATTTGTTTGTTGTTAAATATTATGTATAAAACAATTGTGATTCTATTCAATAACACAAATAAATATTTTGTGTAAAAACAGTTATTTCTATTATTGATTGAAAAGAAAGGCAAGGGCGAATAAATGCCCCTGCCTATATAGTTTGATTTGTAGTTATTCAAAAACTTCTTAGATTACATAGACTCATGGAATGTTCTTGAAATAACGTCTGCCTGCTGCTCTGGTGTTAACTTAACGAAGTTAACAGCATATCCAGATACACGGATTGTTAACTGTGGATAGTTCTCCGGATGTTTCTGAGCATCAATTAATGTTTCACGGTTTAATACGTTAACATTAAGATGATATCCACCTTTTTCTACATAACCATCTAACATATTTACTAAGTTATCTACCTGCTGTGTACTAGCCATTTTATTATCCTCCTTATCAAAATTATACCGGATTAATCTTCGTGTAACTCTTCGTCCATGCCCTCCATTAAAGTAGGAACACTACATGCAAGGTCACCCTTTGCACAATCAAGACATCCAAGAGTTTCTTCTGTTTTTTCTCCGGCTGCAACGGTATCGTCCACGGACACATTAATGTGTCCATGTCCGTTTGTAACCATATCATCTAACATTGCAACAATGTCATCTACTTGATCTTTGTCTGTCATACTAAAACCTCCAAGCTAAACATTGTTTGAACAATCATTATTATTTGTTAAGATCGATTTCGATATCTCCTGCAAATACCTGATCTTCTTTACCAAGAGCACCTGGAACGATAGAGAATGTATTTGAAATACCATCCTGAGCGTCTCTGAAAGGAATCTTAGCTACAGAAGAAAGTGATGCTACTGCACCATGAGTATCTCTCTTATGAAGTGGGTTAGCACCTGGAGCAAATGGTGCACCATGCTTACGTCCACAAGGAGTATCACCTGTATTCTTACCATATGTTACGTTTGAAGTAATTGTAAGGATTGACTGTGTAGGGATACCATTACGATATACATGCTGCTGACGAAGCTTATCCATAAATGTTGTAACGATGCTTGTAGCAATTTCATCTACACGGTCATCATTGTTACCATATTTAGGGAAGTCACCCTCTGTCTCGTAGCTTGTTACGATACCCTGCTCGTTACGAATAACTTTAACCTTAGCATACTTGATAGCTGATAATGAGTCAGCAACGATTGAAAGACCAGCAACACCTGTTGCGAAGTATCTCTTTACGTCTCTGTCATGTAATGCCATCTGAATTCTTTCATAAGCATACTTATCATGCATATAGTGGATAATGTTAAGTGCGCTAACATAAACTTTAGCTAACCAATCCATCATATCGTTGAACTTATCCATTACATCATCATAGTCAAGGTAGTCACCTTCAACCGGACGATACTTAGGTCCAACCTGAACACCTGTACACTCATCAACACCACCGTTGATAGCGTAAAGTAAACATTTAGCTAAGTTAGCACGAGCTCCGAAGAACTGCATCTCTTTACCAATAACCATTGAAGATACACAACAAGCAATACCATAATCATCACCGTGAAGAGGTCTCATTAAGTCATCGTTCTCATACTGGATAGAAGAAGACTTGATAGACATCTTTGCACAGAACTGCTTCCATCCAAGTGGAAGTTTCTTTGCCCAAAGAACAGTCATGTTTGGCTCTGGAGCTGCACCTAAGTTATTTAATGTATTAACGAAACGGAATGACATCTTTGTTACTAATGTACGTCCATCAACACCCATACCACCAAGAGACTCTGTTACCCAAACTGGGTCACCAGCGAAGATCTGGTTGTACTCTGGTGTACGTGCAAACTTAACGCAACGTAACTTCATAACGAAATGATCGATGAACTCCTGAATCTGCTCTTCTGTAAACTTGCCGGCAGCTAAATCTCTTTCTGCATATACATCAAAGAATGTAGATGTACGACCAAGTGACATAGCAGCACCGTTCTGCTCCTTAACTGCTCCAAGGTATCCGAAGTATGTCCACTGGATAGCTTCCTGAACGTTAGTAGCTGGCTTAGAAATATCAAATCCATAGAATGAAGCCATCTTTGTTAATTCTTTAAGAGCCTTAATCTGCTCTGCGATTTCTTCCTTACCACGGATAACATCATCTGTGTAAACCTTACCGAAAGATTCCTTCTGAGCTAATTTATCTTCAATTAATCTATCTGTACCATAAAGAGCAACTCTTCTGTAGTCACCAATGATACGTCCACGTCCATAAGCATCAGGAAGACCTGTTACGATATGATTTGTACGGCATTTTCTGATTTCTGAATCATATACATCGAATACACCTTCGTTATGTGTCTTTCTATGTTTTGAGAAGAAATCAACAACTTCAGGATCTACTGTATATCCGTTATCTTCACAAGCTTTCATAGCCATACGAAGACCACCGTATACATTCATACCTCTCTTGAAAGGCTTGTCTGTCTGGAAACCAACGATAGTTTCTTTGTCCTTATCAAGATATCCTGCACCGTGTGAAGTTAAAGTAGAAACAACCTTAGTATCCATATCAAGAACACCGCCAGCTTCTCTTTCCTTCTTTGTTAAATCCATAACTTCAGCCCACAAATCTTTTGTGTTCTGAGTAGGTCCTGCTAAGAAACTATCATCACCTTCATATGGAGTATAGTTCTTCTGAATAAAGTCACGTACGTCGATAAATTTCTCCCAGTTACCGCCGTTGAAACCATTCCATGCTTCTGATTTCATTATAAATTTCCTCCTTTTAAAATAAAATATTTGTGAAATTCATCTTATGTGTGTAAGTATCCACCCAATACAGAATGCTTAAGGAAAATATTTACAGATTCCTGATGAAATTCTCATGGTTTCATTATAGTTTTTTATTGTATACAAGTCAACGGAAATTCCCTGCAATTCTTGTATTTTTTCTGGTACAAAAATGAGAAAAAGAAATGTAAAATTTATAAAAAATTAAAGAAAAATCAGTATTTTGAGAAAGAAAAAATTGTATACACAATATGTAGGGTTTTGTTAAAATCGTATCTATGATACAATGAAGAATTGTGAAAAGAATGATTGATTAGGGTAAAGAAATGGGAATGCAGCAGGATATTACAAAAATTGAAAACGGAACGGAAAAAATAGAGAAAAAAGAATATCTGGGTAATCGGAACCTGTATCATATTTATCTGCCGGAAAGTATTTTGATGTTAGAGGACTGGTGCTTTGCACACTGTAAGAATCTGCAGACGGTGTGGATGCCGCGAAAGGTGGTATTAACAGGAAGGGATGTTTTCCTTGGCTGTGATAAGCTTTCCAATGTATATATCTATGATAAGGAATATATATATGAAGAATTTTCGGAAAATCTGGCATTTGGAATAAAGAATTTTTTGAAAGGTGAACGATTTGATCTTTCAGTATATGGAACGACGGAATGGTTTTGTCAATATGATGAACAGTTGGCAAAGTATATAAATGAGCCGGATGAGGCAAACTTTGAACCATTTCTGGCGGGTGGGGAAGAAGATTATGAAGATCCTTCCAATAATATAGAAAGTTTTTGCCGGCAAAAAAGAACGAACAAAATAAAAGGAATTTTTTTCAGGCTGAGAGTAGAAAATAAAGACAGAGTGACCGGAAAAATTGATTCGGACAGAAAAAAGGATTGGGTTTCCTATATAAAACAGAATGAAAAAGAAACATTGGAATTTTTGAAGGAAAGAAAAGAAGAAGCAGTTACCTATTTTAAAATAATGAAAGAAGAACGTATTTTGGCTGCCGGGAATATTTCATATTTTATTGATGGGATGGCGGGCCCGGCATTTACGGAAAGTAAGGCCTATCTGTTAAAAGAGCAGGAAAACTTATCGGTGGAAGATGTGTGGAAGCAGTTTCAGATATGAAGGGAGCTGTCATGGAAGAAAAGACAGAAAAGCAGGAAAGAATAACTGAATATGCAAGGAAAATAATGAATCTGGCAAGGGATACCATTACGGTGCGTTTTCGTTTTTTTGACCGGGCATTGACAAGGCTGGAAAGTATCGAAAAGCCGGGAATCGGTGGATTTGTTACGGATGGGAATCATCTTTTTTATGATCCGGCGGCACTGTTGGTTACTTATTTGGAGGAGCCCAATGTTGCGGTGCGGGCATATCTGCATGTGTTAATGCATTGTGTGTTTTATCATTATTTTTCCGTAGAAAATAAAAATCCGGAATATTGGAATCTTGCGGTTGATATTGCAGTGGAAAATATTATTCTGGATTTGGATTTGTCGGCGGCGGCTTTGTCAAAGGATGGAGAAATAAAAGATCAGCTTCGCAAAATCCGAAAGTGGGTGCCGGAACTGACCGCTGAAAAGATATATCGAGAATTTATGGTTCACGGATTGTCGAGGGATGCACAAAGAACATATCAGAGATTGTTTACCGTGGATGTGCATGATATATGGTATCAAAAATCGGATCGTCCGACGGAAGAAATTATAATTACACAAAATCAATGGAAACAGATTTCGGAACGAATTAAAACGGAACTGAAGACCTTTACAAAAAATCAGGAAGGAATGGATGACTTTCTGGGTAATTTAGAGGAAGCTACGAAGCAACGGTATAATTATGAGGAGATTTTAGAACGGTTTTCCGTAACTGGGGAAGAGATTGCAATAAATGATGATGAGTTTGATTACATTTATTATACATACGGATTGCAGACTTACGGAAATCTTCCGTTGATTGAACCGTTAGAATATAAAGAGGTAAAGAAGGTTCGGGAATTTGTGATTGCGATTGATACTTCCGCATCCTGCAGAGGCGATATCGTTAAGGGATTTTTACAGGAAACATATGAGATATTGAAAAAAAGCGAGAATTTTTTCCATAAAATCAATATCCATATTATTCAGTGTGACGCAACGATTCAGTCAGACACCCTTATTACCGGGGATGAAGATTTTAAACAGTTTATAAAAAACGGGAAATTGAACGGGTTCGGGGCAACGGACTTTCGACCTGTATTTTCTTACGTCGATACTTTGTTGGAAGAAGGTGCATTTGAAAACTTAAAAGGTTTGATTTATTTTACGGACGGTTACGGAATATATCCGGAACGAATGCCGGTTTATGATGTGATATTTGCATTTTTAAATGAAGATAAAAACCGCCAAAAGGTTCCGGGATGGGCAATGGAAGTGATATTAGAGGAGGACAGATATGAATATAAATGAAGCAAAGGATTATATTAAACATTCTATACAGGTATACTTAAAAAAGGATGAATTCGGAGATTATAAGATACCGGTTGTGAGACAGCGTCCGATTTTTCTGCTGGGAGCACCCGGAATCGGTAAAACCGCAATTATGGAACAGATTGCACAGGAAATGGGAATTGCATTGGTTTCGTATTCTATGACGCATCATACAAGACAGTCTGCGCTTGGTCTGCCGTTTATTAAGCAGAAGGAGTATGGGGGAAAGATATATGATGTATCGGAATATACCATGAGTGAAATTATTGCATCTATATATGAAACGATGGAGCAAAGCGGCGTTAAGGAAGGCGTATTATTCTTAGATGAGATTAACTGTGTTTCGGAAACGTTAGCACCATCGATGCTTCAATTTCTGCAATACAAAGTGTTTGGCAAGCATAAAGTGCCGGAAGGGTGGGTAATTGTGACTGCCGGAAACCCACCGGAATACAACAAATCGGTTCGGGAATTTGATGTGGTTACAATGGATCGTCTTAAGGTATTATCGGTTGAAGCAGATTATAAAACATGGAAAATATATGCACAGGAAAAGGGAATACACGGAGCAATCCTGAATTTTCTGGAGCTGAAAAGAGATTATTTTTATCATATGGAGACAACCGGAGCGGGACGTTCTTATGTAACGGCAAGAGGATGGGAGGACTTATCACAGGTCATTCTTTTGTATGAGGAGGATGGACTGAAGGTTGATGAGACATTATTTTCCCAGTATCTGCAAAATGAAAAGATAGTAAAAGAATTTGCGGCTTATTATGATTTATACAATAAATATAAGCAGGATTATCAGGTCGAAGAGTTATTAAACGGTCATATAAAAGAGGAAGCGGTTATAAAAGCGCAGAAAGCATCTTTTGATGAGCGGTTATCTTTGCTTGGGCTGTTACTTGATAAGATGCAGCTGGAAATGAAGGATGTAATGGAAATGTCAGCCTATCTGTCAGATTTGATGATACCGTTGAAGGCAATAAAGGGAGCAGATTCCGTATATGAAATGCTTCCGGTGCAGGAAGAGGCAAGAGAAACATATCTTAAAAATCTGGAAAGCGCAAATTCGTTATCAACAGAGGAGCGCAGAAAACAAAAGCGGATTCAGGCTTTTTTGAAAACGGTCAGAAAGGAAATAACAGAACAAAATATTGCAGATGGGCAGGAAGCATTTTCCTATATAAAAGAAAAATTTGACAATCAGGTTGCTGATATGAAAAAGAAGGTTGAAACGACAGGCAGGCGTCTGCATGCAATGTTTGAATTTGCGGCAAAGGCATTTCAGGAGGGGAATGAAATGCTGGTGTTGGTAACGGAACTTACCGTAAATAAATACAGTTCCCGCTATATCAGTATGTACGGATGTGAGGATTATCAGAAGTATAACCGTTTGTTGATGGTTTCTGACAGAAAAGAAAACCTGAAGGAAGAGATTAAAGATTTGATTTTGTAGTTTGAAATAAGATTAAAGAGAGGTCAAAGATGACATCATTTGAAATAGAAGCAGGCGATTATAAACTGACATATAAAATAGGAGAAAACGGCGCAGTTGTTACAGATATAAGAGGAAATGGAAGTGTGCTGGACATTCCGAAAGAAATTATCTGCAAAGACAAGCCATATTTTATATGTGAAATTGCAAAAAAGGCGGCACTTGCCTGTAAAACATTAAGAGATGTAAGGATTCCGGAAACGGTCACGAAAATTGGAGATTGGGCATTTGCGCAATGCGGGCAGCTGGAATGTGTCAGTATTCCTGCCGACATTTTGCTTGGAGTCGGAGTATTTGAAGGTTGTCAGCATTTGTACCGGATACGGATACAGGGGAAGGATGAGGATACTTTGCCAAGATTGCTTGCCTGCTGTGTTACAGAATTTCAAGCGGAAGATTTGATTGGTGACAATGGAGCGGGACAGGATGACTGGTATGAAAAATGGGATCAGAGATTACTTTCTTTTTTGCAGGAGGCCGATGAGGAAGGCTATCAGACGATGGTTTTGTGCGGAGAGGAGGATATACGAAAGGATATTCCGCAATATGTCATGGAACGTAAGATGGATAAATGTGACCTGTGTATGACAAGACTTTTTCATAAGAAGGGTTTGTCAGAGGATATGGAAAATCGGATTACGGAATATATTTTACGGCATATAAAAGGATGTGAACAGGAAGCCGCATGGGAACTTATGAAAGGGAGATATGGCAATCATTTGGAATACTATGAATTGTTGGCGGATATCGGTGGTATTACAAAGGATAATATTGAAGCCATGATAGAAGATCTGGATGAAAAACATGCGGAGGCAAAGGCATATTTAATTCAGTACAAGCAGGGACATTTTGGGGTAGAGGATGTTTTTGCGGGATTTGAGTTGTAAGACAGACAAAATTTGAAAAATTTTTTTGTTTGCTATAAAATATTAGTGACAGATGGTCGAAATATCTGTTAGAAATATTTTAAAATGTTTTGTAACTATTTATTAATGTCATTCTGATTGCAAGAGAATGACGGGAATCACACACGGAGGTGAATGATTATGGGAATCGAAGCAATTCAAACAGCAGTAGTACCAAAACAACAGATGGTGCAGAAAGTAGAACCGGTTACAACGGATGGTAACTACGATTCGACAAGTATTAAGGTAACGCCTATGGAAACCACACCTGTTCAGGCAAGACAGGATAATTATGATTCAGATGCACAACAGGGTTCGTCCTATCAACAGGGAAAAAAGGATGAAGGAAAGAACATTCAGGATGTAAATCCTGAAAAGGTAAAAAGTGCAATCGCAGATATTAATAAGAAAATTGCACCGACTCGTACACAATGTGAATTTAAGTATCATGAAAAAACACATCGTATATCTATTACAGTAAGAGATAAGGATACCGATAAGGTGATTAAAGAAATTCCGCCGGAGAAAACTCTGGATATGATAGCAAAATCCTTAGAACTGGCGGGAATCTTAGTGGATGAAAAACGTTAGGAGGGAAAGATATGGCAGGAGTCAGAATGACAGGACTTGCTTCCGGGCTTGATACGGAAAGTCTGGTAGGTGAATTATCGAAAGCATATCAGACGAAAGTGGATAATGCCAAAAAGGCTCAGACAAAGGCAGAGTGGAAAAAGGAAGCATGGTCTTCTTTGAATACAAAATTATTAAATTTCTACAAAGGCGCTCTTTCCACCTTTAAAAGTACCAGTACTTATAACACAAAGTCTGTTAAAGGTAATTTAACAGGTATGAAGATTACAGCCAATGCAAAAGCAGTCAGCGGTAATCATACGGTGAAGGTTAACAGTACGGCAAGTGCCCAGATGTGGACCGGGTATCGTATCGGAGGTAAAGGAAAGACCGTTGACGCAACGACTTACGAAGCAGCCACAGAGGGAAGTAAGAAGATATCAGATCTTAAGAATGCACAGGGCTACAGTATCCAGAATGCATTAAACGGTTCCTGCTTTAAGGTAAGTGCCAATGGTGCAGATACAGAGGTTAAGATTCACATTGATGAGAATACAACCGTCGACGATATGGTTGCGGATATCAACAATCAGTTATCAGGAACCGGATTGACAGCCAGCTTTGAGAAAGGGGCGCTTAAGTTTGCCAATACTTCTGTTGGTGCAGACGGTAATGCCGGTTATGATATTTCTATTGAGGCATTAAATGAAACAAGTGCTACAGCTTTGGGAATATCGAAGGATGCAACGACCATCAAACCATTAGGAGAAGGCAATACAGAGAATACATATAAGGCAGGTACTTTTGCTTATGCGGAGAAGAAAACACCGGATTCTGCCGTAACCGGCTCTACAAAGCTTACGGATCTTGGCATTGCAGAGAATACGGTAATTAAGGTAAATGGCACCGAAATTAATGTTGACCGGAATATGACCTTATCAGGACTTGCAACCGCGATGGGTAATACCGGTATGAATGCAAGCTATGATGCAGTTCAGGGAAGATTTTATCTAAGTGCAAAGAATACAGGAACAGAGAATGCATTTACGGTAGAAGCAGATGACGATACATTAGATAAGTTAGGGTTAAAATTTGCTGATGATTATAAAGGAAAAATTGATGCAAGAGATGCATCCATTACTTATAACGGTGTAGAGTATACCCAGGCAACCAACACCTTTAACATTAATGGTCTTACTATCGAAGCAAGCGGTACTGGTGAGGAGCAGACCTTTACGGTAGATAACGATATAGATGGTATTTATGATAAGGTAAAGAGCTTCGTAAAAGAGTACAATGAACTGATTACAGAGATGAATAAACTCTATAATGCGGACAGTACCAGAGGATATGAGCCATTGACCTCTGATGAGAAGGAGGCCATGAATGATGAGGATATTAAGAACTGGGAAGATAAGATAAAAGGTTCTTTACTTCGTAGAGACAGTACCATCAGCTCACTGCTTACCAATATGCGTACCATATTTAATAAAGCAGTCGATGTAACGAATCCGGATGGAACAACTTCAAAATATTCATTGGCATCCTTTGGAATTGTAACCAGTAATTATACAGAGAAGGGACAGTTACATATTCAGGGTGACTCGGGGGATTCCGACTTTATGGATAAGGATGACAAATTAAAAGCAGCTCTTGCTGCGAATTCGGATGCTGTAACCAAGACTTTAACTTCTCTTGGTACCGAGGTTTATAATCATCTTTTCAAAGCAATGAAAAAGACGGAGACCAGCAGTGCCATGACGTTCTATAATGATGTTACTTTAGATAAAGATATCAAGCAGAAAAAGGAAGATGTAACATCCATTCAGGAAAAGCTTGCAGCAGAAGAGGACAAATACTACAAACAGTTTTCGTCAATGGAGACTGCATTATCAAAGCTACAGTCCCAGCAGACATACATAGCACAGTTGTTTAGTGGAATGTCATAATAAAAAACAAACACCGGAGGGATCAAAACTCCGGTGTTATTACTCAAAGGAGATAGGATATGGCACAGGGAAATCCATATGCAAAATATACAAATAACAGAGTTTTGACAGCATCATCGGCAGAATTAACGTTGATGCTCTATGAGGGGGCTATTAAGTTCTGCAATCTTGCAAAGATTGATTTGGAAAAAAATGAATATGGAGATGCGATGCACCATGTACAGCGGGCAAGAGCGATTATTGCGGAATTACAGTCAACACTTGATTTTAAATATCCGGTTGCAAAGGATTTTGATATTATATACACCTATGTATTACAGCTCATGAAGGATTGTAATAAGAATCATGATATGGAAACATTAGAAGAGATATTGGTTCAGTTGAGAGAACTTAGAGATACATGGAAGCAGGTTATGAAAACAGGAAGACAGTAGTCTGAGAGGAAAGAAAATGGAAAAAAAAGAAAAAGACAGTTATGTTGGAATGTTGTTACAAACCTTGCAAAAGCAGGAGGAGACACTTCGGGAGGTCTTAGCTGTTACCAAGGATCAGTGTAAGCTTGCAGATTCTGGCAGCTTTGATGAGGATTGCTTTCAGGATACTTTGAACCAGAAGGAAATCCTGATTTCCCGGTTGAATAGTCTGGATGATGGATTTGCTTCCGTATACGGAAGAGTCCGTAATGTAATTTTGCAGGAAAAGAACAATTACCGGGATGAGATAAGGAGGATGCAGGAGCTTATTAAGAGCTGTACGGATTTGGGGGTAGAGATTAAGGTATTGGAAGAACGTAACCGGGATAAGCTGGCAAAGTGTTTTTCCCAAAAACATAAAATGTATGGTGCACGCCTTACAGCCGCAACGGTAGCTTCCAAATATCATCAGACTATGAACTCCGGACAGATTGGTGGCTCTAATTACAAATTATAAGCAATGATATACGACATATAGAGAAAAGAAGCTTGTCTTTTCTATATATGGTTACGGACGAGAAATGGTAAGAATTTTTTTAGAAATTTACAAAAAACTATAAAGTATTATCGGGATATACCGATATATATGGTGTAAGGATAATACAACCTTATTACAATTACATAACTTGTGATAATAGCTCGTAAGAGATATTATAAAACTATCAACGGTGGCGAAGCCACTAGTACATGTTGCAAGGATGCAACATTATATTCAAGGAGGAATTATTATGGTAGTACAACACAACATGCAGGCAGCAAATGCAAACAGAATGCTGGGAATGAACGTTAAGGCAGTAGCTAAGTCTACAGAGAAGTTATCTTCAGGATACAAAGTAAACCGTGCAGCAGATGATGCAGCAGGACTTTCTATTTCTGAGAAGATGAGAAACCAGATCCGTGGTATCAATCAGGCAGTTTCAAACTCTGAGGACGGTCAGTATTTAATCCAGACAGCTGAAGGAAACTTGAATGAGATTCATTCTATCTTACAGCGTATGGGTGAGCTTGCTACAAAGGGTGCCAACGAAGTTAATGCAACTGATGACCGTAAGGCTATCGCTGATGAGTTACATCAGTTAGCCTGTGAGATTGATAGTATCTCAGCTAAGGCTCAGTTCAACGGTAAGTACTTATTAAGCGAGGATAAAAATCCGGATCTTGCAAAAGGATTAGACTTACAGGTTGGTGCTAATTCAGGAGAGACTATGAACATTAAGTTGCAGAAAATCAACACAGAAGCACTTAAGGTAGATGATCTTAAGGATGATGTAACAGCTGGTGCAGATTATGCAAATGGTACATCAACAGGAACAGATAAGTACAGAGATTTGATGACAACTGTAACATCAGCAGTTAAGACTGTATCTGATACTCGTTCACAGCTTGGTGCTATCCAGAACCGTTTGGATTACACAATCAACAACTTAGAGAACTATTCGGAGAACTTAACATCATCTGAGTCAAATATCCGTGATACAGATATGGCTAAAGAGATGGTTAACTACTCTAAGAATAACATTCTTCAGCAGGCTGCACAGTCTATGCTTGCACAAGCTAACCAGTCTAACCAGGGCGTATTATCATTACTTCAGTAATCTAGTTACTAGATTCGGAAGACAATCAGAACCAATCCGTAAGGGTTGGTTCTTTTTGTATTTATAAAAAAATTTTAAATTAACTATAAAGTATTTAAAAATTCCTCCGATATATGTAGTGTAAGGAACAACAAAAGGATTTGAGTTTCCTGATGGAAAATAATAAGATAAAGAAGAATGGATTCAAATCAAAAGGATTTGATATCTCAAGGAGGAATTTATTATGGTAGTACAGCACAATATGCAGGCAGCAAATGCAAACAGAATGTTAGGTCAGAATGTAAAGGCAGTAGCTAAGAACACAGAGAAGTTATCTTCAGGTTATAAAGTAAACCGTGCAGCAGACGATGCAGCAGGACTTTCTATTTCTGAGAAGATGAGAAACCAGATCCGTGGTATCAATCAGGCAGTTTCAAACTCTGAGGATGGTCAGTATTTAATTCAGACAGCTGAAGGAAACCTGAATGAGATTCACTCTATCTTACAGCGTATGGGTGAGCTTGCTACGAAGGGTGCCAATGAAGTTAATGCGACGGATGACCGTAAAGCGATTGCTGATGAGTTACATCAGTTAGCTTGTGAGATTGACAGTATCTCAGCAAAGGCACAGTTCAATGGTAAATATTTGTTAAGTGAAGAAAAGAATCCAGATATTGATAATGGTATTGCATTACAGGTTGGTGCAAATGCTGGTGAATCAATGACAATTCAATTAAAGAAAATTAACACAGAATCACTTAAGGTAGATGATCTTAAGGATGATGTAGCAATTGGTACTGATTACGCAGATGGTACATCAACAGGAACAGATAAGTACAGAGATTTGATGACAACTGTAACATCAGCAGTTAAGACTGTATCTGATACTCGTTCACAGCTTGGTGCTATCCAGAACCGTTTGGATTACACAATCAACAACTTGGAGAACTATTCAGAGAACTTAACATCATCTGAATCAAATATCCGTGATACAGATATGGCAACAGAGATGGTTAACTACTCTAAGAATAATATCTTACAGCAGGCTGCACAGTCTATGCTTGCACAGGCAAATCAGTCAACTCAGGGCGTATTGAACTTATTACAGTAATTTATATAATGGGGGGTATCCTATGGAAAGGATAGCCCCCTATGTATTATTTAATTCTATAGTTTCAGAATGAATTCTTGGAAGAAGATTTGGTATTATGACACGTTCAAGTATATTGGCGTGTTTTTTTATTCTTCCTGTTTTGTTATAATAAATTAAAATGGTTAAAGGAACACATACATGAAAGAAAAAATTCTAAGAGCAGTTGAATTATTATATCAGTCAAACGTTAAAGAAGCTTATGAAATAATTGCAGCAATGATACAAGATATGGAGGGGATACTAAATGGATTATCCCCACAAAGCTATCCACAGGTTATAGCAATACTATCGCGTATTATACAGTTGATGAATGACAAAAAAACACTTGAATTGGCACAAACATTACAATTTGATTTTTTACCTTTTGTATATGGGGAAGTTATAGATGGTATATCCAGAGAACAGGCAGCGGCAAACGGTTTTGCAGCGCAATATAAAAATGTTGAGGAAGATGCAGTTATTGTTGTATTTGGTATATTGAATAAAGAATATATTACAACAATACAAAATAATTGCAACAACAATCTTGTTATTTTCTACCATCCGGGTATATGGGATATGGAAGATATGGAAAAGCTTCCTTCTAATGTATATCTTTTAGCGGATTTTGATAAAGATGAAAAATTAAGCGATAAACATAAGTATGACCGAACGGAATTTCCTTTGGTTTTAAAAGAATGTATAACGGAAGCAAATAAAAATAAAGTATATATTTCAGCATTGCCGGGAAATAAGGAACAGTACAAAGCGGAATATGAGACTTTCAAAGAAAAGATTCAATTCCGGTTAGAAATGGTAAGTATTAATTCTTATACTGCAAAAGCATTGGGGCATATAGTTGTTAAGAATAATTTGAATATTTTTCCGTTTTTGTTAAATGGTTACTGTATTGATTCATTTGTTGGCAGTTTTCCGGATAATCTGGCGGCAATTATTGTTTCAGCGGGACCGTCATTGCTTCAAAATGTTGAACAATTAAAAAATATTAAGGGAAAGGCTTTGATTGTATGTGTGGATACAGCTGCTCATACATTGTTAGAACGGGATATCATTCCGGATTTTATTGTGACAGTTGATCCGAGAAAGGATTTATCCCTTTTTGATGATGTGCGGATAAAAGATATTCCCATTATTGGATCTTCCGATATGAGCTGTAATGTGCTTTCTAAAATACAGTGCAGAAATCTTATAATGGCAAGTGTAAAGAATCCGTTTATTCAAAAACTTTATGAACGTGAGAAGCATCATGTTGATGAATTAGAAAGTGGTGGTTCCGTTGCTACCTTTGCATATTCTTTTTGTAAATTTGTTGGGATAAAGAAAATTGTATTTATAGGGCAGGATTTGGCATTGACAGGTAATCAGATGTATGCGGGAAAAGAAAAAATAAATATGGATAAGTTTAACAGAGAACTGATTTCTGTAGAGAAATATGGTGGTGGAACAGTTTATACAACAAGAGATTATTACAGCTATTTAATTTGGTTTGAACAACAGGTGCAAATGAATAAAGATATTGTTCATTTGAATGCAACACAAGGGGGGGCTAGAATCCATGGTGTTCAAGAGTGTTCACTTGAGGAAGTAATACAAAAGTGGGCAGTTGAAAATATGGATGTGAAAGGATATATCAATCATTCTATGATTCCGGTATTTGATGACAAGGAGAAGGCGAAGGATGAAATTTATAATTATGAACAAAGATATTTTGAGATAGGGATTCAGTTAGAACGTGCAGGAAATGCTGCAAAACGGTTACAAAACAATGGTGTACTCAGTAAAGATGAAAAAAAACAAGCGGAAGATATAATACAGAATACGGTTAAGATGTTTGATGAAAGTACGCAGGCATTTTTGATTTTGAGGGAAGTGGATGCTACAAATCTGGATGAATATATGGATATATGTTCTACAGAGGTTGAGAAAAATACTTTGGAACATTATCGGTTGTTGGGAAGATATTTTGCATGTTTGTTACGGGCAACAAAAAATATACAAAATATTATTTTGGAGAAAAGATAAATCTAGTTCATCTGCAAATAATCCTTTGCACGTTTTAAATCATCAAAACTATCGATATCAATGGAAACTTCCTTTGACATAATATAAGGGAGACGGTTGTCATTTAAACTGGTTTGTTCGTTAAAATTATCATCGATTCGATTAATATAAATGGAGCCGTTAACCGTATATACGGCTGGAAAATCCTGACGCCGCACGGTACTTGAAATTGGAAGGATGGATTGTAAATGTCCATCTTCTTTTATTGTACGCATCAAAATTGGATGTTGTGTTACGGGACATACACTTACCAGAGAATTTTCATCTGAATTAAGCAAAAGTTCAATGGCTTCATCAATCCATTGCGGTTGTCGAATGGGTTGAGTAGGTTGTAAAAGAACGACATAATCGTAGTAATCCCCTTGAGCCTTCAAATAGTCTATCGCATGTAACATACAGTCAATTGTTTTGGATGTATCCATAGAAAGAACGGCAGGTCTTAAAAATGGAGCACTTGCACCATAGGAGATTGCGATATTCTGGATAACGGAAGAATCTGTGGATACTAAAACATTATCAATATATGTACTTTTCAGTCCGGATTCAATAGAGTATGAAATCAATGGTTTTCCGCATAAATCTATTATATTTTTATTTGGGATTCCCTTGCTGCCACCTCTTGCGGGAATGATTGCAAGGATACGTTTGTTTTTGTACATTCCTGTTAACCTCTATATATCAATATCAATAAAATTCTTTTGGATGGTTGTATTCCAGATGTAAGAATCCAATAGAATACTTTCAAATATCTTATCACTGTCACCTTTTCCAAAGTAAGATGTCGATTCCAGTTTTTTCTGCTTTGCCTGTGAAAGAACCTGTGTTGTAAACTGATCTTCATCGATATGTGTAATATGTGTATTTTTGTTTGGGTTATATCTTCCTTTTTGTCTGGAACCCAAGTCAATAGCCGGAATTCCGTAAATACATGCTTCACGGATACCGGAGCTTGAATTTCCGATAATACAGTCAGAAGATTGAAGCAGCGTTAAAAAATATTCAAAACGCATAGATGGAATAATCCGAAAATGATGATTTCCCTGCAATTGATTATAGGTAGCTAATATTTGTTCGCTTCCGGCATCATTATTTGGATAAATTACTACAAAATTTTCCTTGGATTCCGTTAAAGTATGAACCAAACATTGAGTGTGATTTGTTATCATATTAAGTTCTGTAGTTACCGGATGATATAATACTATATTATAGGAATCAAAAGGCAATTCATAATAATTTTTGACTTCGGATAAAGATGGTAATTTTTTTGAATACATAATGTCTATATCCGGTGAACCGAAAATAAAAATATGATCTGCCGGTTCACCAAGCTGGATAATTCTTTTTTTTGCATCTTCGTTTGCAACAAAATGAAAATGCGAAAATTTGCTGATGGCGTGTCGGATGGATTCATCTATAGTTCCGGAAACTTCGCCGCCCTCAATATGAAATACCCGGATATTATGAAATGCTCCCACAATGGCACCGGCCAAGGCCTCCAAGCGGTCACCATGGACAACAATAGCATCCGGAGATAATTCATTTATGTAGTTGCTAAAACCGGTAATCGTATTACTAAGTGCAATATCCATATCGGTGGAGCTGTTTTGATTAACAAATGTATAGATATTAGGAAAACCGTCTTTTATTATTTCTTTATAAGTGGAACCGTATCGTGCCAGCATATGCATTCCGGTAGCAAAAATATGTACATCAAATTTATCGTTATTATTTAATATGCGAATTAAAGATTTTAATTTTCCGTAGTCTGCCCGGGTTCCGGTTAAAAACACAATTTTTCGGCGCTGACAGTTATCTTTTGTGCTCATTTGATTCTCCTTATTTATAATGATACATCCTGCATGGTAAGGTGTTCGCCTTTTGGGATATCCCGTCTGGCAATTTGTCCAAGGCATTGATTAAAATATTCGGCTTTTATCTGTCCGGTTCCGGGACGTTTTACCCAAATGTTATCCTTAGAAAAAGGTTCACCCTTTTTGATGTCTTTTATTGTAACGACTGTTGCAAAAGCAAAATCAATGGTTACCTGTTCTTCCGGCAATGCCTGTTTGCTTCCTCCGCGCATTAAGAAGATTTCTTTTGAATCATGGATAAGGGAAGATAAAGCAACGGTGTCCATGGAACAGATGATATCAGGTCCCTCTCTGTACATACTATCCGTAAAATGCCGTTCTAAAAGGCTTGCGCCTAAGGCTGTAGCAGCGAGGCAGGCATTATTGTTCAAACTGTGGTCGGATAATCCGATTGGTATACCCGGAAATTGTTCCATAAGTTCTTTCATGGCTCCAAGTCGGATGTATTCCGGTTTGGTTGGATAAATGTTTGTACAGTGCATAAGTGCATAATCAATATGATATTTTTCTAAAATAGTAACTGTTTTTTTGATACTTGCGATATCGTTCATACCCGTAGAGACAATCATCGGTTTACCAAACTGAGCGATATGTTCAATTAACGGATAGTTGTTACATTCGCCGGAACCGATTTTATAGGCGGAAACATTCATACGTTCCAATCGGTCGGCAGCTGCTCTGGAAAAAGGAGTACTTAAAAAAATCATACCTTTTGATTCAACGTAGTTTTTTAATTGACATTCTTCTTCCTCTGACAGCGCACAACGAGCCATAATATCATAAATGGAAACATCTGCGTTGCCGGGTATTACATTTTTGGCAGCCGGAGACATTTCGTCTTCTACGACATGCGTTTGGTGTTTGATAATCTCTGCGCCTGCATTTTTTGCAGCGTCTACCATTTCAAAAGCGGTTTGTAATGAACCTTCATGATTAATTCCTATTTCTGCAATAACAAGAGGTGGAAATTCCGGTCCGATTTTACGATTTTCAATCTGCATAAAGAGTCCTCTTTTCCTTTAACTTACAATGATTATACAATGCCGGGTATGCAAAAGCAAATAGATTTATCGGGGGTGCTATGCTATAATATTTTAGAAATATTTTAGAAATGGAGATTGTATGAAACACATTTATGATGAAAATAAAATTCTGATACAACAGGTATATCAGATGAAAGAGTATATTAATAAACAGGAGAATGTAAGAATTTTATGGTTGATTACACAACTGGCACAACGTATTGCCAAATTACTTACGGAAGTAATTGAAAAACGCGATGCTTTTGCACAATTGGGAATGGAAATAAATGAGGAATATATTTTTTCTGTTTTAAATCAGATGCTTGGTGCACAGGAGGCAGAAGATTATATTTTATACGGAGATATTTTACAACTTCAGATGTTGCCGATTCTTTTGGAAATACAAAATGCGATTCAGAGTAGTTGTGAGGACTTAACGGAATCTTTTTGGGATCAAAATATGGATGCTTTAAAAAAGAATGATGTTGAATTGTATGAGCAGATGTTAAATTGTGAAGCATTGCATGCAAAATCTCCTTATTGTAATGATGTATATTCAATTGAAAATACAAATGTTGGGGCATTGACCTTGGCGGTTGATAATGGGGAATATCGGATTTATCTGCATAGCAATGAAAATCCAATGGATTCAGCCAGACAATTGATAGATGCGTATTACGATCCGTATAAGAATGATTACGTGATATATGGGTTAGGTCTTTGCTATCATTGTAGATATCTTGCATCGCTGGATTATGATTTGGATATTACAATTATAGAAAATGATATTGGAATTTTGCAACTTGCTATGAACTATATGGATATGAGCTGGTATTTTAACCATCCGGGTGTAAAGATAATTTATGATGGGGATTGGAAAAAATGGGGAACAATTTTGAAGGAGCGAGAAGATGCAGTTGTTTTACTTCATCAACCATCTGTGAGACGGATTAAAAATCAGGAGATTCAGCAGCAAATTCAGAAATTCATGGTGCATGAGGGTTCAATGCGGGCAAGAAGTAACCGGATGATACGGAATTTCCTTTATAATACAAAGCATTGTGAATTAGATATCACTGCCTTGCAACAGGACTTCCGAGGAAAGAACGTGATTATTGTGGGAGCGGGACCTTCCCTGGATTTGAATGTGCAGCTGTTGAAGGAGAAAAAGGAAAATACCATTATTCTGGCGATGGGAGCCGTTTGCCGTAAATTATATAATCTGGGTATTCCTATGGATTATATTATTATTACAGATCCGAAAGAGATATCCAACGGACAGATTGCCGGTCTGGAACACCTTGAGATACCGATGATTTTAATGTCTACTGCAACAAAAGGTGTGGCAAGATATTATCACGGAAAAAAATATCTGCTTTGTCAAAAAGGGTTTCCGGATGCCGAGCAGCTGGCAACTAAGAAGAATCTTCCGTTATTTGAAACCGGCGGTTCTGTGGCAACCACGGCTGTTGATATGTGTATCCGGTTTGATGTAAATAAAATTATCTTTGTGGGAATGGATCTGGCATACACCGATAACAAAAACCATGCGTCCGGAGCCAGGGATGAGGGGATTACGGATTATTCCGGCATGATTATGGTAGAGGATGTATATGGAAAAGAGGTTCCAACCACAAGGCCGTTTTTGATGTACCGGGAATGGATTGAACGGCGGATTGCAAGGAAGGATGTTACGATGCCTGTAATTGATGCCACAGAAGGCGGCGCACGGATTCAGGGCAGTGAAGTAAGAAAGCTTTCGGATGTGTTATGAGGGGGATTACCGATAATACATAAATGATGATATAAGTATAAAGATTATTGCAAGAGTTACCGATACTAGTAGTGCAAGGATGCTGGAAATGTTTAAAGGATGTAAGGATCTAATATAGATATTTGAAAGCCATATTTGCAACGGAATATGGCTTTTGTTTTATATTGTTACAACAGGGAGAAGACGATGATTCGTATTAGACAGGCAGAGTATGAAGATATACCGCTTATTATGAAATTTATAGATGAGCACTGGAAGAAGGATCATATTTTTGCAAGGGATAGGAAATTTTTTGAATGGCAGTTTGTTGAAAATGGAAAAGTAAATTTTTATTTAGGAATTGATGAGGAACAAAAAAAGATTTATGGTGTGTTAGGAGTGATTCTGTATAATCATAGCGAACATCCTGATATATCGGGAACCATATGGAAAACGATTAAAAGTGATAATCCAATATTAGGTATTGAGATAGATCGTTATATGTTTTATGCTTTACAAACAAGGTATGCCTGCTCAGCCGGCATAAGTGAAAAGGCAAAAAGAATTTATCAGATGATGGGGCATAAAATTGTTTTGATGGATCATTTTTATCGGTTGGGTGACTTTAATGAGTATAAAATTGCTAAAATAAAAAACAAGAAGATTCCACAAATAGAAAATACAGATTATGAATTAAGAAAAATTTTTTCTCTGAGTGAAATGAAAGCAATTATATCCGAGGAAAATTTAAAAAATAGTGTTATGAGCAAGGATTATGATTATATTGAAAAAAGATATTTTGAACACCCCATTTATAATTATGATATTTGGAAAATCCAAAACTCAAAACGGATAGGAGAAGCTGTATTGGTTACTAGAGAGGAGCAGGTCGCAAACAGTAAAATATGTAAAATTATAGACTATTACGGAGATGCAAAATTGTTAGGAAAAATAACCCCTGCACTTGATCGATTGATAATGGAAAAATCATATGAGTATGTTGATGTTTATTCTTACGGAGTAGATAGACAGATATACGAGCAGGCAGGATTTATTTCCGTGGAGGAAAATGATGAGAATATTATCCCCAATTATTTTCATCCCTTTGAGAAAAAAAATGTTTTTCTGAATATGCTTGATCCCCAAATTGCTGGTCTTCGTTTATTTCGAGGAGATGGGGATCAGGATAGACCGTGTTAATATAAAGAGTTATAAAGGATGAGAAAATGAAATATTATTTAGTAACAGGTGCCTCTTCCGGTATTGGAAGAGAAGTTGCAAAACAAATATCAAATGAAGATACAACTGTTGTCTTAGTAGCAAGAAGAGAAGATAAATTAAAGGAGTTACAATTAGAATTAATGGGACCCTCCGTTGTAATACCTTGTGATTTGCGGCGGAGTGTGGATATAAAAAATGTTTTTGATGAATTGAGTAAGAAAAAAATAAAACTTGATGGTTTGGTGTATTGTGCCGGAATATGTTTTGTAAAACCAATTAAAATTATGGAAGAAAATGAATTGCAGGATATGTTTCAGATTAATGTATTTGCTTTTTACGAAATGTGTAGGTATTTTTCGCAGGTTAGTGTTTCTAACAAAGGTGCCTGTATTGTTGGTGTTTCATCTTATGCAGCGGTTTCTAAAGAAGCTGGGATGTCTGCATATGCCATGACGAAAGAATCTATGAATGTCCAAACACAGGTTTTGGCACAGGAATTTTTAAAAAGAAAAATCAGAATAAACACTGTAATGCCGGCACATGTTATGTCAAAGATGGCAGAGGATGAAAATACATGGACTGAGGAAGAATTAGAGATTGTAAAATGTAAACAACCATTGGGAATTATACCAATCGATAATGTTGTCAAGGTTATAAAGTTTTTGTTATCAAGGGATGCCCAATATATTACTGGTCAGTCTATTTCGATAAATGCAGGTTATATAAAGTAGAGGGGTGTTAGACAATGAAGGGTACGTTTAATAATGTAAAAATCGAAGGTGTTGCATCGGCAGTTCCTTGTTATGTGATGGACAATATGGATTATGTTGATTTGTTTGGTAAGAGGAGAGTAACAAAACAAATCAAGATGACAGGTGTTCGAAAACATCATATGTCATTAAGGTATCAAAAAACATCTGATTTATGCATACGAGCAGCTAGAGATCTAATTAGGCATTTGGAGTGGGAAAAAAATGAAATAAAAATATTGGTTTTTTGTACGCAATCCGCAGATTATGAAATTCCAACAACTGCCATTGATTTGGCGGAACGATTGGGACTGGGTCATGATTGCATGGCTTTTGATATAAATATAGGCTGTTCAGCTTTTGATTTGGGGATTCAAACTGTAGGAAGTTTGTTACAAAGTCAGCCGGATGGAACAAAGGCAATTTTATTGACTGGTGATGTATCGAGCGCCCTGCAAGGTGGAGATGTTTTAAAGAAAGAGGATATCATTAATTCCATGATGTTTGGTTCGGCAGGTTCGGCGGTTGCTATTAAAAAGGAATCAGGGCATCAGATAGTTTTTCAGAATTTTAGTGATGGTTCTGGTTGGGATGCAATTTTAAGATATCGTCGTTCAAAGACAAAAATGCAAGGAAACCGGGTTTTTGAATTTGCAATTTATGATGTGGCAGAGCATGTGATGAATTTGAAAGAATCACTTCAGGTTGAGGATAGGGATATTGACTATTATTGTTTTAATCAGTCTCAGAAATTAATCTTGGAATGTTTGGTGGATACTTGTGGCTTGAATGGAGAAAAGGTTCTTTATTCCTATGAGGAATATGGAAACACATCTGGAGCATCCATTCCGGTTACGTTATGCCATAACAGGAATAAATTCCTAAATAAAGAGTCTATAAATATTTGCAGCTGCGGTTTTGGCGTTGGATTATCCTGTGGTATTTCTGTATTTCAGATTAATCCTAAGAATATTTTACCAATCATTGAAACGGATGAGCATTTTGATGAACATATCAAGCATTGTAGTTTTCTAGACGAAAGATATGCTCTTTTGATGGATACATCTTCAGACATAGGACAGTTGATTGGAAGACAATTGGATCGGGATGGTTGTAATCTTGGTTTGTTTGGAGATACAAAGAGTGCTGCTGCTTTAACGGAGCAATTTTTTTGGAAGGATTGTGAAGTCTACGAAAGGGATGATTTAAAATCCATTGTGTCGCGTGGAGTCCAATATCATGCAGTCGTTTATAATTTAAACTGCATAGAAAAGGAGAAAATCCAAAAAGAGGTTTTGTATTTATATCAAAATCAGACACTACAGAACAATGCGGTTATTATTTTAATTTCGGAGGCTTGCGAAGAGGCTGATCTGAGGCTGTTTTTACAGAATTTAGAAGAACAATGCGACTATGGAATTCGGGCTAATGCAGTTCTTTATATTCGTGAAAGTATGGATTTATATCCTGATATTGGGGATCGTATGGATTGGGTAGAAAGAAAACTGGCGATGCTGGATTCACAGAATATGGATCGCCCATTTTATTTGACAAATGTTGTGGCGAGATTAGTGTCGTCAAAGTTTGCTGGAGTTTCACAGTCGGTTATTCATATTTCGGATGGCAACATAAATATGAGAGACTGTTAAAAGATATATTTTATTATGGAGGATAAGATTATGACATTACAAGAGAAAATCGAAATGTTAGAGGAAGTTATGGATGTTGAAGAAGGAGAATTAAGTGAAGAGATGGTACTAAACGAGATTGAAGAATGGGATTCGTTAAGTACACTTTCATTAACCGTTGAAATGAAAAAAAGATTTGGAATGAATCTTACAGAGGAACAGATAAAAAACTTTCATACGGTGGGAGATATTTGTAATTATATTCCGGATTGAGAAAAGATTACTTTGAAAATTTTGGTGAGGTGTTAATAAGTACTATGTACGGAGAATATCATAATATTAAAATCTGTGGTATTGCTGCTGCAGTTCCAAAGAATACAATTGATAATGAGATATATGCAGAAAAATTAGGAAACCGACGTGCAAAAAAACAGGTATTATATACTGGAATTCGTCATCGTCATTGCGTAGAACAGGGGCAGTCTGCCTCTGATTTGAGTTGCTACTCAGCAGAGAAATTGTTAAGTGAATTGCATTGGAATCGAGATGAAATTCGTGTTTTGGTGAATGTAACACAATCTGCTGATTTGTATACGCCCTCTACAGCTATGATTATACAAAAACGTTTGGGTATTGGTCAGGATTGTATTGCATTTGATGTAAATTTAGGGTGTACAGGGTATGTAAGTGGACTACAAATTGTAGCAGCTTTGCTACAGAATACTGGTGGAAAAGGTCTTCTTTTGGTTGGAGATGGAAGATATCATGAAATGCCGGAAGTTCCGACTACTGATTCTTTGCTGTTTGGAGATGGAGGTGCAGCAACGGCAATAGAATTAGAGGAAAACCATACAATGCAGTATTCTCAAAAAACAGATGGTAATAGATATAATTTGTTATATACTGCGTTAGACGGAACTATGAAAATGGATGGAAATGCTGTTCTTCTTTTTTCCTTAAACGAGGTATGTGAAAGTATAAGGGAGTTTCGTGAGTATTTTCAAGTACGGGAAACTTCAATTGATTATTATATTCTGCATCAGGCACAAAAAATGATCTTAGATGGTATTGCAAGAGAATGTAATATAGAAGCAGAAAAAATACCGCAATCTTATGAGGAATATGGAAATACATCAACGGCATCGATTCCAATAACAATATGTAGTAATATAGAGGAAATAAGAAAAAAGCATCATGCCAGATTATTCTTATGTGGATTTGGAATTGGTTTGGCATGGTCAAATGTGGTTGTTGACTTGGATACAACATGTATTTATCCGCTTCTAGAGACAGATTTTTGTTATAAGGATTTAGGAGAATAATAAAGGATGAGTTAAGGGTAAAAATGAGATTGCAAATTGGAAACCGAATGGTTTATACAAATCTGTAAATTTTTTACAACATGCATTAGACGAATGTATTAAAAAAATCTAATAAAAAGATATGGAGGAATAAGATATGACGAGAGAAGAAAAAATGGAAGTGATTGCAGATATTTTAGAAATTGAGGTAAGTGATTTATCGGAGGATAAAATTTTAGAGGATTATGATACATGGGATTCGGTTGCAGTGTTATCTGTAATTGCATTTATGAACGAGCAGTATAATCGTTTCCCACATGCATCTGAGATTCGAGCTTATAAAACAGTAGGGGATTTAATGAATTATATGACTGAATAGAGGCTATGTAGATATAATCAGTAAGAAAGAGAAGGAGCATATGGACAATTTTTTAAAACTTGGCGGTAAACGGGTTTTAGTAACCGGGGCTTCATCTGGGATTGGAAAAGCAACTGCAATTGCCTTGAGTGAACAAGGCGCAAATGTAATCATTATCGGACGTCGGGAAAATGAATTAAATAATACCTATCAACAACTGTATGGAGATGGGCATGTTATGATTGTTGCAGATTTAACGGAGTTTGATCGATATACAGAGATATTTAAGCTTGCGACTCAGCAAGGAAAATTAGATGGTTTAGTACATTGTGCAGGATTAGCAAAGCCTGTTCCTGCAAAAATGGTTTCTGAAAAATTGATAAAAGAGACATTTGACGTAAATTTTGTGGCGTTTATGGAATTAGTTAAACATTTTATTAAACGAAAGAATTCTGAAAGAGGAAGTATTGTTGCTGTATCTTCTTATTTGGCAAATAGGCCGCATATGTGCATGAGTATATATGCAGCTTCAAAGGGTGCCTTAGATAGTGCGGTAAAGTCCCTGGCATATGAATTCCTGGACAAGAATTATCGTGTAAATACGGTGGTCCCAGGATGGGTGGAAACACCGATGGTAACAGATTCTGCCAAAGTGTATGAAACAAATGTTGTGGAAGAACCTTCGTTGGGGGTTGCACAGCCGTCGGATATTGCAAATGCAATTTTATTTTTAATAAGCGATGTTTCAAGATATGTAACCGGACGTAGTTATTATGTTGATGGAGGAAGGCTAACATAAGATAGGGGAAATATGAATATTCAGGAAGTAAAAATTGTTATAACCGATTTAAAAAGAAAGTATGGAAAACTATATTCTAATATTATTTGGCCCGATCTTACCTTACATGAAATCGTTGAAACTTATGAAGGTGAAAAAGGACTGGTTCTTGTGGTTGCTGAGGAGAATCGTAATAAGATTTTTTATGCGGTCACAGATATTTCAATATTAAAAGAATTATTAATGCAAATTCAGAGAACAGCAGTTTTGGAGTATCACTACAAGGACATAAATGATATGGATGATGTGTTCCTTGTGGCCGGATTAATTCATTACGCAAATTATATTCGAGTAACCTCAACCTATTTGGAAAAACCATGTTGGGGAGGATCGAAACGACAAGATATGTTAAATGAATTATATAACCCAGATTGTGGGGAATATCCCGTTCTTGAAGATGTGGAGGAGTTAGATCAATTAACAAGAACAAGCTTTGATCCTCTAATTGATGATGTTTTTTCTTTAGAAGAATGGAAAAATATTATACAGAATAAAGAATGCTTTGTAATAAAAGAAAATGGAAAAATAGTTACTTATTATGTGTGGCGGAGGGAAGGAAAAAAATTATATAGTAATATGTCATTGAATCTTGGACCTGCCAACTATATGTATAATTTGGAACGAAGGGTATTTGAAACAATGTGGAATGAAGGCATTCGAACGTTTTATGCATGGTATAATGAAGAAAATACCCGGGCTATAAAGCGAGGTATTTTTCCGGAATGTGCAAGAAATAACTGTATACATGATGCTATTTATATAAATAAAAAGAGTGAATAAGAGAAAAGAGGGTTTAAGATGAGTAACGAACAAAAAATTGAACTTCTAGAGGATATGATGGAAGTAGATGGAGGTAGTTTGGCAGGGGACATGTTGTTGGAAGATATTGACGAATACGATTCATTTTTTAAGTTATATCTTGTAACCTATGTGAAAAAAGAAATGGGGCAGAAATTAACCGTAGAGGAAATTGCCCAATTTAAAACAGTGCAGGATATTTGTGATTATTTAAATTGATATATAATTGACTCTGACAAGATTATATATGAAATGTAAGGAGAGGATATAGTTGAGAAATTCTGTTTTATGCTATTTAGAGGAAAGTGTTGATAAATTTCCTCAAAAGATTGCACTTACTGATGCACAAGGAGATTATACTTTTACACAGTGGAAATCCATGGCGCTTTGTATTGCAAATGCTATTATTGAAAAGAAAATGGGGAATAAGATTCCGATATTGGTGTACTTGCCGAAATCGGCAATGACGTTAATTTCTTTTGCGGGTGTTTTGTATAGTGGTAACTATTATACACCCACAGATGTGAAATTTCCCTTTGAAAAGGTCAATTCCATTATAAAATGCCTCCATCCTGAAATAATCGTAACTGATAAAAAGCATGGTAAATTCTTGAGCGATAATGGAATAGATGAGAAACGGTTTGTTTATGTAGATGAACTGGATTTTTCTATTACATACAAGAATGCACAATTGTTAAATAGTCAGATTATTGACACAGATTTGGCATATGTGTTCTTTACTTCCGGTTCTACCGGCGTCCCAAAGGGCGTTGCTATTAGACATAAAAGTATTATGGATTACATTGATTGGGCTGGTGAAAAATTCTCGATTGATAGTGATACTAGAATTGCCAATCAGGCACCGTTTTATTTTGATAATTCAATTTTGGATATCTATTTATGTATGAGTAAGGGAGCACATTTATTTGTTACTCCTGAGATGTATTTTGCATTTACTGCAAAATTGCTGGAATTTATCCGAGACAATCAGATTAATTTCATTTTTTGGGTACCATCGGCATTAATTAATGTTGCAAATAGCAAATTGTTAGAGCAAATTGATTGTAGCTGCATAAAAAAGGTTTTATTCTGTGGTGAGGTAATGCCGAATAGACATTTAAATTATTGGAGAAAGGAATTACCGGATGTTCTATATGCAAATCTTTATGGACCGACTGAAATCACAGATGTTTGTTCGTATTATATAGTTAATCGAACATTTGATGATGATGAACCGCTGCCAATAGGTTTTGCATGTGAAAATACGCAAATTATGTTGTTAAATGATGAGAATATGCTTATTACAAGTCCGGAAGAAATGGGAGAATTGTGTGTTCGTGGGACAAGTTTATCGGCAGGATATTACAATAATCCCGAAAAAACGGCTGAGGCATTTGTTCAAAATCCTTTAAATTCACATTATGAAGAAAAAATTTACAGGACAGGAGATTTGGCACATTATAATCAATATGGTGAAATTATGTTTGATGGAAGAAAAGATTTTCAGATTAAACATATGGGATATCGTATTGAATTGGGAGAGATTGAGACAGCACTTTTAAGTATGGATGCAGTATATAATGCATGTTGTATTTATGATACAAAGAATAGTAAAATAGTAGCATTTTGTAAAACGGATCAAGTGATTACAGAAGTAGCGATTCGGAAGTGCTTAGGTGGAATCTTACCTAAATATATGATTCCGTCTCAATATGTTCTATTGGAGGAGCTGCCATATAACGATAATGGTAAAATAGATCGTAAGGAATTAAAGAAAAAATATATAGATGAATAAATAGATGACTTTGTTTATAGTATGACAGGAGGATTAAAATGGATAAAATATTAGATATATTAAATGAAATACATCCAGAATTTAATTATGAAAATAGTAGTGATTTTATTGAAGATGCTTTACTAGATTCTTATGATGTAATTGAATTAGTTGCTCGTCTTGAAGAAGTATATGAAATACAGATAGATGGTATGGATATTCTTCCAGAATATTTTTGTGACTTGGAGGCAATCAAACGGATTATAGTTAAAAATGGTGGAAGCGTATGAAAGCAAAGTGGAGCGGAAAGAGGATAGCTGGCATTTTATCAATTTTAGATTCAGATAAAAAACGTGCTGTTTCTGAAATGCATGTTTATGCAGCTAAAGTCTTGCTTTCGAAGAAAATGATTCAAAAAAGCGAAATAGGTGCAATTGTCGTTATAACTTTAACACCAGATTATTATTTGCCTCAAGTCAGTATGATTTTGCATGATGAGCTTAACTTGAGTGAAGACGTTATTTGTGTCGATATTGCACAAGGTGGAACAGGTTATATTGTTGGTTTGACACAGGCATTTATGTTATTGGAACATATCAAGGATAAAAAGGTTCTTTTGTTTACTGGGGATATAATGAGTTGTTCTAGTCAGAATGCGTCAAGAGTGTTTACGGTTTCTGTCATTGAGAACAATAATTCTTATGGTAAGATTTACTGCGAAATAGACTCAGATATGGAAAGTTCTAAAAAGATGATCCTTCCTTGTGGAGGGTTTCGCCATCCCGTATTTCATGACAATGATGCTTATATTGCAATGCAAAATGGTCAGATTGGTAATGGGTTAGAATTGCAGATAGATACGGAAGCGTTCGAAAAATATTTTCTTGTGCAGGAACCTATATTGTTTAAGACTCTACTTCAAGATAGTCGATTTAGTATAGAAGATATTAAAAAAATTTTTTTTCAATTACCATTTAAATCTAACGCACATTTTATATTAGATTGTATTAATCTTAATAAAGAAACTGTGAAATATGAGCAAACAGAAACGGTAGACAATATAAGTGCTTCTGCAATACCACGAATTATTTGTAAAGAGATGCAGGAATCTTTTTCGAGTGAAAAGGAATACTGTTTATTAATGAGCTGTGGGTCTGGATTTAGTCTGGCTGGGCTAATTATGGAGATTGGTTGTATGGATTTTTGTGAAGTGATAGAAACAATAATCTGAGGTGTGTTATGAATACGTTTTTTTATGATAAAAGGATAAGTGGGGTATTGGGTATTTTGCCTGAAACCGTAAAATATTACGAAGACGAATTAATTGATGGGTTTAGTAAACGAAATCAAATGATTAAAAAAAATATGGGTTATGGAAAAAGATATCATGCAAAACCGACTACTACTACTGCTGATTTATGTATGAGTGGATTGCAGTATTTGTTCGATAAAAAATTAATCGACAAAGAGGATATTTCTGCTATTATTGTGGCAACTTTTACCCCCGATTATTTTGTGCCACAAATATCGACATTGATTCATCAGGGCTTTGGATTTTCAAGTGATGTATTTAATTTGGATATATGGGCTGGTTGTAGCGGGTATGTGGAAGGATTATTGCAGGCATTTTTGTTTTTAGAAACCAATCCTCAAAAAAAAGTATTATTGTTTACTGGAGATGTTATAAATCGAATGGAAGAAACCATTTACAAATATGAAGAACCATATTATGGTGGTGATGGGGCGAGTATTTCCATTGTTGAAAATTCACCATCACAAAAAATTCCATTTTTGTTGATGTGTGATGGAAAAGGGAAAGATTTGATTACATTTCAACAGGGAGCATTTGCAGATATTTATCATCAAAAATTAGTTAGTACTGTACAGAACAATCCAATGGAATCATTTCGATATTTTCAAGAAAAAGTACCAAACCTTATAGAACGATTGTTAGAGTATGGTTCTATTAAGAAAGAAGATATTGATCATTATTTTCTGATTCACGCAAACAAATTGGCAGTGTTGAAAATGGCAGATCGACTGCAGATAAGCAGAGAAGCGGTATCTTCTGATATAGTAGAAAAATATGGCGATATAAGTGCTTCTCTTAATCCAGTTTCCATTATTGACTATTATGGAGAAAAAATGCTGAAAAAACAAACCCAAAAAGTGGTTTTATGCGGATATGGGGCTGGTGCCAGATGGGGAGCCACCGTTATGGATATTGGAAATATGAATTTTTGTGAAAATTATTATACGGATTTATAAGGAGAATAAGAATGGAACAAATTAAAGAATTATTGATGACAATAAGACCAGAATTTAATTTTGAAACAAGTGATAATTATATTGAAGATGGATATTTGGATTCACTTGATATAACAACTTTGATATCAGTATTAGAGGAAACATATGGAATTGTAATTGATGCACTAGAAATAGTGCCGGAAAATTTTTATAACACTGCAACGATTATCAATCTTGTGAGGAAAAGTGGAGGAGAGGTCTGATTATGCAGTTTGTGTTCAAGGGGAAAAAAATAACTGGTATGTTGGGGGTTTTGCCAGAAAATGAGTATTTGTTTGAAGATGAAACTCGTGATTTTTCATCAAGTCATGCAAGGCGATTGAAAAAGATAATGGGATATGGAAAGCGAAGAAGAGTGAAAAAAGATACAACTACCTCTGATTTGTGTATCTTTGGTATGAATTACCTTTTAGAGAATGATTTGATAAAGAAAGAAGATGTAGGTGCGATTATTGTCAGTACAATGACTCCGGATTATTTTCTTCCACATGTGAGCAACATTGTTCACGGAGAATGTGGATTTTCTGATGAAGTTGTATGTTTAGATATTCCTCAAGCCTGTACAGGTTTTTTACTGGGCTTACTTCAGGCATTCATGTTGCTGGATCATATGAAGGATAAAAAAGTAGTTGTATTTACAGCCGATGTATTGAATCGCAAAATATACGATGAAGAAGTTTTTACGGAGCCACCATTTGGAGGGGATGCTGCTACAGTTACAATTGTTGAAAATGATGGGGCAGCTGAAGATATCTATTTTGACATTCGAATGGATGGAAAGGACAGAAATTGTTTGATTATGCCAACGGGTGGATTTCGTATGCCATGGACCGAGTCTGATGAAAAGGTAGATATTGGTGATGGCATTTTAAGGGATGCAAATCGATTAAATATGGATGGCTCGACTGTATTTAATTTTGTACAACAGAAGGTACCTCCTTTAATTGATGATTTAATGAAATTTGCAAATAAGTCAAAGGAAGATATGGATTGGTTTTTATTCCATCAGCCTAATAAATTTATGCTTCAAAAACTTGCAGAAAAATTAGGCGTTCCATATGAAAAAATGTTTATGAATATTGTTGAAGAATATGGAAATTCCAGTGGTTCTGTAATTGGAATTAATATTGTTCATAATTTGGGCTCCAAGCTTGAAGATGATTTGTATGAGTGCTGTTTATCCGCTTTTGGTGGAGGGTTGTCATGGGGAGCCCTGGTAATGCAGCTTGGAAACATGGATTTTTGTGAGATGATAGAAAGTAATCTATAAAACCATTCTAATTAATGTAGTGAGAGTGTGTAAAGTTTTATTTTGGGAGAATGAAAATTGAAATATAAAAAAGTAGTTGTAATCGGTTCTAATACAATTGCTGTTGAATGTGTAAGGATTTTATTTAAGGAATATCGTATTGAAGATTTGGCTGTAGCGGAATATTTGTTGTAAAACAGGAGCGTTTTGTTAAAGGGGTCATATGTTGAATGAGTAATAAAAACGATAAAATAAATGATATAATTAGTCATTGTATTGGAAAATCCAATAGAACAAATTGTTACTTGTCCTATTCCCAGGTTGAAGAGATACTACAAGCAGGTAGAAGTCAACTTATAGTAGGAGCAAATGTAGTGTATCTTTTAGTGCCTAATGATAATTATAATGAGTTGATTTTTTTTGCATACGATAATGCGCTTAATATGATTGAAAATCAGGATTTGTTGCTAAAAAATTTATCTTCTGAAAAAAAATGTGTGATAAATATTGTTTCTAAGGATGAGTCAAAATACAAAGAGATTGTAGACGCACTTGGTTTTAATTTATATAAAAGGTATGTTAGAAAAGCAATAAAAACAAAAGAAGATTTTTTTCCGATATTTGAGCATAAAAGTTATGATTTTGTTGATATAAGTGAAATTATGCTGATTCAGAATATGATGATGGAAACATTTGATTTAATATCTGATAAAATTCCAAGTAAAGCGGAATTAGAAAAGTTAATTGAACAAAAGTGTATTTTAAAATATTCGGTGGATGATAAAATTCGGGGATTTTTAATTTATGAACATCAGGGGAAAAGGTCATATTTGCGTATGCTTTGTATACAGGAAGATTTTAGAGGACAAGGAATAGGAAAAATTCTGTTGAAAAGATATTTTATGTTAGAGGCGAATCATACAGAATTGTTTTATTTATGGGTTGATTCTGAAAATTTGGATGCAATTGGTTTATATGAAAAAAATGGTTATATTTCTGATGGTCTAAAACAATATATTTACATAAGATGAGTTGAACATATACAATAGGAGCTATTAGTATGAATAATCTCGAAATCGTAATGTACCATTACGTCCGACCAATTAAAAACAGCAAATATCCCAATATCAAGGGGCTGGAACTGGAATTATTCAAGCAGCAATTGGATTTTTTTAAGGCAAATTTTTCCGTTGTAACAATGGGGGAGGTAATTGACTCCTTGTCCGGAAAATGTACCCTCCCGGATAATGCGGTTCTTTTAACTTTTGATGACGGATACATGGATCATTATCAGCATGTGTTTCCATTGTTAAAACAGTATAATATGCAGGGCTCATTTTTTGTTCCGTCCGGTATACTAAAATATGAACAGGTTTTGGACGTCAATAAGATACATTTTATTCTTGCATGTATGCAGCTTGAGGAGTTGTTGCCAAAGGTTTATGCCATGCTGCGGGAATATCGGGATAAGGGGTATGAGCTGGAATCGGATGATGTATTGTTTTCTAAATTGGCAGTGGCGAACCGGTGGGATTCCAAGGAAGTTATTTTTGTAAAACGACTGCTACAGTCCTATCTGGATGAAAGTCTTCGAGGGGAAATGGTAAATCGGTTGTTTGAGGAAGCTGTTGGAGTGCCGGAGCGGGAATTTTCCCATGAGCTTTACGTGAATTTAGAGCAGATTAAAGAAATGAAGAATGCAGGAATGTATTTTGGATTACACGGAGAGCGGCATTATTGGTTGAATCATTTACCGGTTGATAAGATGAAAGAGGATATTAATAACAGTCTGGAATATTTTCGGGATGTAATGGACATGAACTATCTTGCGATGAATTATCCATACGGTGGTTATAATGAGGACGTGTTAGCGTATTGTAAATCCATTGGTTGTAAGCTTGGATTTTCCGTGGAAGCCAGACATGTGGATTTTGACCGAGATAATCCGTTGGCGGTACCAAGATTAGATACCAATGATTTTCCGCCGAAGAGTGAAAATTATAAAAATATGTGAGACAATAAAAGAGGTATAATATTATGAAATGCAAGTACAAAATAGATGGAATCGATGTTTATAAATATATTATGCCGGTGATTCGTTCGAATATGTATATTATGCTTGTTGATAATCAAGCATTAATTATTGATCCCAATATAAACGAAGATGCAGTGGATTTGCTAAAGGATAATCATGTGAAGATGGTTACAATCATTTTGACGCATGAACATTATGACCATATTTCGGGAGTGAATTATTTTCGAAAATATTTCCGGTGTACGGTAATTGGTAATGAAAAGTGCAAGGATATGACTGTGGATCCGACAAAGAATATGGCAGCCTTTTTTATGGCAATGTTTATTGATAAATCAGAAGCAGAACGGCAAAGCGTAAACGATATATTAAGTGAAACCTATAGTTGTAATGTGGATTTGGGATTTATAAACGAGAAGGAATACGTCATTGGATCATTGCATTTATTGTTAAGGGAAACTCCGGGTCATTCTCCTGGAAGTATATGTATAGAAGTAAATCGTAGTTATGTTTTTTCCGGAGACAGTCTTGTAGATGGAGCTAAAATTATAACTAGATTACCGGGCGGAAATAAGAAGGATTATCAAGAGATTACAAGGCCATATTTGGAATCATTAGATGATAATATAATTATATTTCCCGGACATGGAAATGAGGGTAAAATAAGTGAATTTAAAATAGGATAGGTACAGATGACATAAGGTGTATTTTCTATATGTTTTTGTACCTTAATATTATTTCGTATTCTTTGTATGAATATTTTCTGTTGTGGTAGTTACTGCATAAAACCAATAAAACCATCGTTTTTTCAAAAAACGATGGTTTTTTCTAAAAAAAAACATATATAATAGTAAAAAAGGTGATTATATGAAAGCTTATATTGCAAAAAAATTACCAATTGAATATAAAATTGATAAAGAATTGCTTCGATTATTAGCGGAAGCAAATCAAAAATACGGAGAATATAAATCGTTACTAAATACATTGGAGTTTGATCCATCATTTTTTCTTGATTCTGTATTGTTAACGGAAAGTTTTAAATCAACACAGATAGAGGGAACTCAAATTTCCCAGGATGAAATGTATTACTTAAAATACAAAGACATTACGGACGATAGCCGTGAATTGCAGAATTTGAAGAATGCGATTGAATATGCATACAAACAAATTCAGGAAGGAAAAATAATAGATTTTTCCTTGGTTAATGAAATGCATAAAATAATCTTAGATAGTGTAAGAGGTTCAGGCAAGGAACCGGGAAAAATAAGAACAACACAGAATTGGATTGGTCCGAAGGGCGTGTCTATTGAAGGTGCAACCTTTGTATCACCGATTCCTGAGCAGGTGCCGGAATTGCTTATAAATCTTTATGAATATATGAATGATGCTTTTATTGATCCATGTGTAATTAATATAGCATTAGCTCATGCACAATTTGAAACAATTCATGCATATAAAGATGGCAATGGAAGATTAGGACGAGCACTGATTCCGGTACAATTAGCATTGCTTGATGAGACTAAACCAATTTTATTTATGTCGGAAATTTTGGAATTGTATAAGCCTTCATATCAAAGATATTTAATGGAAAGTAGAAAAGGAAATTATGCAGGATATATCAAATTTTTCTTACAGTGTGTAATTGACCAATGTAGAAATTATATTTATAAATTAAATCGTATAAAAGAAATTTACCATCATGACATGGATATCATTAAAAAAATTAAAGGAAATACCGTGTATCGTATTATGCCAATTCTTATGCGGCAAATTGTATTTACGAAAAAGGAAGTAGAAAAAATGTCGGGGGCATCGGCTACTACAGTTTCTAAAATTATCAATCAGTTGGTGGATTTAGGGGTAATCGAAACAGATACAACAGTTTTGAAAAAAGGATATCGATATCAAAGCATATATAATCTTTTTGTGGCAGAAGACGATGGATGCTAGAAGATTAGATTCTTGCAATATAATTGATATAATGTTATATTCTAATCAAAGCAGATTTATTCATTTGCAGACGAACGTATTCGTTTTACTTTAGGAATGATTATATACACTCGAATATTGGCTGAGTCGTCATCTTTATTCTATTTATTATTTATTTTATTCTCTGCTTTTATTTCAACTATTTTAAAATAAGCAGGGGATAGGCTCATGTTGTCTCCTGCCATCATTGATTCAGATGTTAGAGATATTGTTATCAAAGAAAAAGAACCGGGAAGTGAAAGAATTACTGGTTAAGAACCATGGAATGATTATGGAATTACCGGGAACGGAACAGGAGGTAAACAGAATGTGTAATTTAGGGGAAGCGTTATATGAAGATGCGAAGCAGGAAGGAATTGAGCAAGGAATTGAGTTAAAATCAAAAGAAATTATTACGAATATGTATAAAAAAGGAATGGATATCTCCGAAATAGCCGAATTGGTAGGAAAGGACGAAGAATATGTTCGTAAGATATTATTGCAGTGACTGAAAATAAAATATTATGAGTAATTGAAAATCCCACGGTTTGGTGTTATGAACAAATCGTGGGATTTTGGTTGGAATTGATTATTATCTCTCCATCTTCTTCATCATATCATTCCTTAATCCAAGGAATGTTTTTTCGTCTAATGCATAATCCAGCAGTTTGAGCATGACATTGTCAAACTGGTTGCTTTCCCATTTACGGTATGGATTTTTTTGATAATCCGGACACAGGTTTTTTACGGTTTTCTGCATTTGTAGAAAGCAGGCATATGAGCGGTCGGGAAATTCATGAAATATTTCCCATAGCATGTATACATAGTATTTTTCTAAAAACATCCACTCAATGGCATCGTGATTGACACTTTCCTCTTCGGTTGTTGGATTATCAACAAATAAACCTCTGTTTTTACATTCCAATAGGAAACCTACGGCAATATCCATCTTGTCAAATTGATATTCCTGACTTTTTCTTTGAACAGTGCCCTCCGGATTTACAAAATAATGGTACAGTTCATCATCCATTCGATAGTAGGATTTTGCGTAAATAAATGCAAGATAGCAAAAGAAAATGTCTTCATATCGGATTTGTTCCGGACAAAAGATATCATTATCAATTAAAAAAGATTTCTTGAAAACTTTATTCCAAAGTGCGGTTAATCCGATTTGTGTTCCGATAAATTCTTCTTTTGTCTTTGTATCCGTTAAATCATAATACCCCGGCATGCCAAGTTTTTTGACGGAACTGGCATATTGTTCATTCTTAGCCAGATCCCATCGACATTCTACAAAATCACAATCATATTTCTTGATAGCGGTAAGCATTTTTTGGAACATACGATGATCTACCCAGTCATCGGAATCAACATAACCGATATATGGAGCAGAAGCATATTCAAGTGCTACATTACGCGCGGTTCCCTGACGTTTGTTTTCTTCAAAATTAATAACAATAATGTTATCCGTATATTTTGATTCCATTTCCGTCAATTTATCCAATGTATGATCTGTTGATGCATCATTTACAAAGATTAATTCCATATTTTCAAAACCAAGCGTTTGATGTTTCAGGCTGTTAAAACACCGATCTAAATATTGTTCTACATTATAACAGGGAATTATAATACTAATTAATTTATCCATGGAAACCCCTCTCCTAAGTTAATGACATAATTGTATCATGTAAAAATATAATTGTAACTATTAACTTTATTTTAGGGGGCTTTTAATTTCCCATTTTATAAAATATTCCATAAATCTCCACAACATGACATTTTCATATTGACAATAGAACAAATGTTCTGGTATAATACAACCATAATATATTTGGGAGGTATCTGTATGAGAGAAGTGTACGAATGTTTTAACAAACTAATCGGGGGAATTTTTAATTTATCATCAGTGGCTGTGATAGATTTGATTAATGGTCTCTATCATTGTGATTATGAGGCTGACAGTAAAATATCTATATACCGGACAGATAATACAGATGTGAATATGGATAGGAATACGGATATCTTTTGCGTGCAGTTACAGGAGCATGATATGTATTATTTCCAAACAAAATTATTGGATAATGGAGATATTGTTTTATTAAGTTTTTCCTTTTTGGGAGATAAGGCTATGGAGACTCCTATGCTTGAACAGGTTGATTATTTTATGCCGGAGATTAGGATATGGGCCGTTTATCATAGGGAAGATATTACGGATAGCGGTAAGATTTATATTCATGCAGGAGATGATAGAAAAGAAGGGATACCGGTATCGATTGTAGACGTGGCAGATTTGTCTTTGGAGGATTATAAGACACAGAATATCCTGATATTTATGCCGTTTATTTTGTTTGGACAATGCTGTCATATGTCAGAGGGCGGTCTGCGGGAACATATGATAATATTGAAAAATATGGTGTTCAATGATATAATTCCAAGCATGCAGGACAGTTATGAATCGGGGGATATTACCGGAGAAGATTTAGCGCATTTGAAGGAATTGCTTTATAGCACTTATGATAGATTATATGTATATTTTTGTGAATCGGAAGATTATAAGCAATTGGAACAGAAAATGTCAGACACCCAGATGAAACTGACGAAGATAAAGAGCAATTTATTACAGACGGAACAGGATTTATTTGAAGCAGAGCAGAAGCTGTTTTATGCAGAAGAGGACAATCATTCAATGCAGAATCAGTTGGAGAAGGCTGAGCGGGAATTGACAGAAAAAACAATGATTATGGCAGCCAAAAACAGGCTTTTACTGGAAAAAGAGCGGGAATTATCTGAAAAGAATATGAAGATAAGACAATTACAGAATTATATACATACATTGCAAAGTTAAAAAAGTTTTGCAACGTATAATGAAAAGGTGTATAGTAACTAAGTGCACAAACTAATAAAAAATGTGTAATAATTATCTTGGTAACGAATGACAATTAAGTAAGAACATACTCAATCAGAATAAGGAGGTACTGTTTGTGAGTTGGGATAAAGCAATTGATGAATTAGAAGAACGTCGAAGAATGTCATATATTGGAGGCGGAGAGGAAGCCATTGAGAAACAGCATGATAAAGGAAAATTAACAGCCAGAGAAAGACTGGAGATTTTATTTGATGAAGGAACCTTTGTTGAGGTTGATGATTTGGTAGAATCCAGAATTGATGATTTTGGATTAGATAAGAAAAGAATTCCCGGAGATGGTGTGATTACCGGTTATGGTAAAATTAATGGAAGGACAGTATTTGCATCATCTGAAGATTTTACGGTAATCGGAGGAAGTCTTGGGGAATATCATTCCCGTAAAATTATTCACATTCAGGATATGGCACTTCGTATGAGATGCCCGATTGTTACAATTAATGATAGCGGTGGAGCAAGAATAGAGGAAGGAATTGATTCTTTAAGTGGCTATTCCGGCATATTTGAACGGAATACGATAGCATCCGGTGTCATTCCACAGATTGCAGTTATTTTAGGACCATGTTCGGGCGGAGCATGTTATTCTCCTGCTATTTGTGATTTTATCTTTGTTGTAGATGAAGTCAGTAAAATGTTTATTACAGGTCCACAGGTTGTAAAGACTGTAATTGGAGAAGAATTATCTGCTGATGAATTGGGTGGAGCAATAACGCATGCGCAGAAGTCCGGTGTTGCACACTTCCTTTATAAAAATGAACGAAATTGTTTAGGTGGCGTAAGGGAATTGTTGTCTTACCTTCCGGATAGCAACATGGGTTCGATTCCGGTTAAGTACGGAAAGACGGTTGATAACTGCAAGAATCTGACATCGATTGTTCCGGATAATAAAAAGAAATCATATGATGTTCATGATGTGATTTATACAATGATAGATAAGGACAGTTTTTTTGAGGTGCAGAAAAACTGGGCGAAAAATGCCGTTGTTGGATTTGGAAGAATGGAAGGAAGAACCGTAGGTTTTGTGTGTAATCAGGCAAATAATAAGGGCGGTTCATTGGATATTGATGCCTCAGATAAAATGGCAAGATTTATTCGTTTTTGCGATTGTTTTAATATTCCGATTGTGTCGTTAATTGATGTACCTGCATTTTTACCGGGTTCAGAACAGGAACATAACGGAATTATCCGTCATGGTGCTAAGATATTATACGCATATTCAGAGGCGACAGTTCCTAAGATTTCATTGATTATGCGTAAAGCATATGGGGGTGCATATATAGCAATGAATTCGAAGCATATGGGTGCGGATATTGTATATGCATGGCCGATTGCTGAAATTGCCGTAATGGGAGCAGAAGGCGCAATTAATATTATTGGAAGAAAGCAAATTGCTGCGGCAGAGGATAAAGAGGCAAAGAGGAAAGAGATGATTCAGGAATATGAGGATAAGTTTTTGAATCCGTATATAGCTGCAAAGAGGGGATTTGTTGATGAGGTAATTCGACCGGATGAAACAAGAGAAAAAATTATTGCCGCACTTGATATGTTAGAAACAAAAGAAGTGGAGAGACCATATAAGAAACACGGAAATATTCCGTTATAAGGAGGAGGATTATGAAAAAGAAACAAATGACATGGCTTATTGTTGCTGCAATAATTTTTGTTGCAGTAGGCATAATTAGTGTAGTGACCAACACAATATCCGGTTTGTTTACATCAACGGTAAATGATTCCGGATTGGGAAGCACAATTATGTCGGAACTTTACGGTGCCACAGACAGCTATGAATTTTCAGATATGCCGATGGATGATTTTATTGCTGTTGTATCTGTTGAGGGTACAATACAGGCATCTTCAAGTAGTTCCGGGGTTTATGGCAGCAGTTCCGGATATGATCATGATTTTTTGATGAGTTATGTAGATGCTTTGATTGATAATGAGTATAATAAGGGAATTATATTGCGAATGGATACACCGGGTGGAGCTGTGTACGAAGCGGATGAATTATATCTGAAGCTTGAAGAATACAAAGAAAAGACACACAGACCAATTTGGGCATATATGGAAAGTTATTGTTGTTCCGGTGGTGTTTACATTGCATCGGCAGCAGATGAACAGTATGCAAACCGGAATTCCACAACCGGATCAATTGGAGTAATTATTTCCAACTATGACATGTCCGGTTTGTACGAGAAGCTGGGAATCAAAGAAGTAAATATTGTTTCTGCCGAGAATAAAGATATGGGAAGTTCCGGAAAAGAAATGACTGCGGAACAGAGGGCAATTTATCAGAGTGTAGTAGATGAAGCGTATGAGCAGTTTGTAGATGTTGTGTCAAAGGGTCGGAATATGTCTGTGGATGAAGTTAAGAAGCTGGCAGATGGACGTATCTATACAGCAAGACAGGCAGTAGATAATGGATTGATTGACGGAATTAAGGGATCAGAAGAGTTTGACCAATATGTGAGAAAACAAAGCGGAGTGGATGAATTTTATGAGCCGGTACAGATAGAGACAGGATATCTTTCATCTATATTTGGAATGGTGAATGATTCGAAAGAGAAGTCAGAGGCTGAGGTACTTGTAGATTTAATGAACAAATTGGGAAATGGGGTGCCAATGTATTATGCAAATGTCTATGGAAAATAGAGTGAGTGCCGGATTTTTTGTAAGATTGGTTGCCTATCTGATTGATAGCCTGATTGCGGCAATTGTGGTTTTGATTGTGAAGTTTCCTTTGAGCCTGGCATCGAATACATTTTCTTTTTTGAGTGGGAATTTTTTATTTCAATATTCAATTATCGACGTGATTTCTTATCTTGGTGTTGCGGCGTACTTTGTTTTGCTGACTTATTTTGCACACACAACTTTGGGAAAGATGTTGTTTCGATTAGAAGTGATTACAGAGGATGGAAGTTGGAGTTTCGTTAATGTTTTGTATCGTGAGACGATAGGAAGATTTTTATCTTCACTGTTGTGCATTGGCTATTTTGCGGTTATAGTAACGCCAAATCACAGGGGATTTCATGATATGTTATGTGATACCAGAGTGGTATATAAGAATATGTTATCAGTGTCATCCAAACCAATACAGGCAAAGCCAATTCAATCGAAAGTACAACCGGAACAACCGATGCAGGCAAGACCGGTTCAATCGGAAGTACAACCGGAACAACCGATGCAGGCAAGACCGGTTCGGCCGGAAGTACAACCGGAACAACCGATGCAGACAAGACAACCGGTTCAACCAGTAGTTCAACCACCAACATATCATTAATTATATTTGATTGAATAAAATTCAGAATGCCGTCAATCCTATAAAAAAAGGATTGGGGGCATTTTTTGTGAATCGTAAGGTCAAAATAAGTTGTCTGATTTTGATATGGGGACTTGTGATCATACAGACATACGTTAATTTTATGAATCCTGGTGCGTTGTGTAAGCATACGGTTTTTTCCTATGACAGTTATAAAAAATCAAAAGAGGCAATCACAGCTTTTTCTGTAATTGAGGATAATGCAACCGATAAAATATTAAAAGGTTTCGGATATTACAAAACAGATAATATGAGTGAAGGGGAAAAAAGAAAATTATTGATTGATTTTGCAAAGAGGCTTGGAATTAAAGACGGTTACACGTTTGCCGGAGGTGAGGGTAGTAATTATATAAAACTGGAGCTGCAAAAAGACGGAAAATATGGGACAACGAGAATTTCCTGTATCAGTCTGATAGATGAAAATTCAGAGCCGGAACAATATATTTATCTGGATATTCATGTCAATTCCGAAGAAGAAAAAATATATAATTTGTATCAGAATGTTAAAAATGCATATCAGAATTATGGTATGAATTCCAATGTAAATTTAGAATATACCACTTCGGTAAGTGGCAATATAGAGACGGATAATCAGGAAAGAAAACAATATATAGAGAAAATATTAGATAAACTGTCCGCACAGGTTGTAGATGTTATGGATACAGGAGATTATCATACCGTTTATGCATATACGGAAAAAGAAAAAAATTCTTATAATCTGGATGGAAAACAGGTTAATATTCAGATTGTATTTTCTTATTCCGAAACGGATGACATGACCTATATAAAAATAGGATGTCCAATTGTAAATTCCTCTTATTAATTTTTGTAAATTTTTTAGAATTTGACAGAGCTTGTCCAACTGAGATGATAAATTAATATCAGATCATGATTTAAGAAATTTGAAAGGACAAGGTGATAAGAATGGAAAGAGTCGTTTGTTTATTAAAAGAATATTGTGGATGTATTGTAGGTTTAGTATCATTTCTTTTATTTGTAGGAGAAATATTTAACTGGATGCTTTATGTATAGACAATTCATTCGTGTTAACAAGAAAAAGCTGTTGGTCTAAAGTAGGCTAACAGCTTTTTGCTTTTATAAGAATCGTATTTATAACTTAGAATAACCGTAACTGTTTACAATTGCTTCAATACGGGAACCTCTCTGACACATTGGACACTGGTTGTGTGGATAGGTACTGTAATTAGGTAAATCATCCGCCTTAAATAATGTGTGAACCTTCTGTCCGGCAATTTCATCACTTGCTGAAAAGATTGCAGATACACCGGCTACTAATCCGCCGTAATAACTGATGCACTCCAGACTTCTTTCAATTGTACGGCCGGTTGTTGCCGATGCCAATAATAACAATACATGTTTGCCTTTAATCATTGGCTGGATATTATCACGGAATATCATTTGTCCGGCAGAGTTAAATTCAGGTGTAACGATATACATTGCTTGATGCTGATTCATGGAATGAATACCGGAAACGGTGAGTTCCTCAGCAAGGTAAGCTCCGATTACCTCTGTTCCGTCCATACAGATAATGGTATCGACAACGGTAGAAGCAACATATTCACTTGCGATGGAAACAGCGGCAGCTCTTGCCATCGTCTGACGTGTTTTTAAAACTGACATATCAAGATAATGTGTGATATGAGAGTGATTCGTAGCAAAATGACCAGGGATTGCCCGAATTTTTACTTTGTTATTATAGTGCGAAACGATTGCTTGTGGTTCATTTTCGAATGTCATAAGACCCCTCCTTTTATGCGATTAATACTATATCTATTTTATCGTAGTTTCTATTCTATTTCAAGAGAAAGCCTGAAATTCCAACTGTTTTTCCGTATCCGGAATGTAAAATTTTCAAGACATATATATTACAAAAACATTACGAAAGAATATAAAATTTGATTTTTCGACAGGTATATCTGTCAATTATTGGGGAATAGTAAAAATTCCCATGGAATATGTTAGGAAATGCGTTTGCAATATTTAGGGTTATCCTGTATTAATATTACAAAATTGTTACAAAATATTAACGAGAATGTTATATAAATATTTTTTCAACATACATTAGAAACAGGAAATTATGTTTGTTGGGAATTTGTAGCAGAGGAAAGGAAATAGAAATATGATGAAATTAGGAAAATGGATTGTTACATTTATGATAATCGGATTAATGATGGGAGGGTTACATGGAACTGTAAATGCGACGTCGTTTACAACAGATACCAGATACAGTGCAAATGATCTTCGCTATCTGACCGCCATTATTTATTGTGAGGCAAGGGGAGAAAGTTATGCGGGAAAAAAGGCAGTTGGAATTGTTGTTATGAATCGTGTGGAAAGCGAATTGTTTCCAAATGATGTAGAGAAAGTGATTTATCAGAGCGGACAGTTTTCTCCGGTGGGAAATGGAAGCTTGTCTGTTGCGTTGTCACAATATGACTATCAGAAAAACAGCGGAAAATGGGATAAAACAATGTTGACCTGTTTTCAGGCTGCGGAAGAAGTGTTGGAAGGTTCCAGGGAAGTTGATTACATGGATAATGCTACAAACCTGGAAGGATATTTGTTCTTTTCAAGATATATTAGCGGTGCCAGATTACAGTTGGGGAATCATATGTTCCGCTAGGACATTTTAAGTTCTGATTATCTTCCTGTTTTCATATAATAAATTTAGAGAAATATGAAGATGTGTGATGGATTGAAAAGAAATTTGAAATTAATCATTGTAGGAATAATGGTGTTCGTTTTTTTCCTGATTTGCCTGACGGGTTGTGAGGTAAGCAAAACCAGTGAAAAGAAAATAAAAGATTTGGAATTTACGGTATGTGATGAAAACAGGCTGCCCACAGCTTTAGTCGGGATTATTCAGGAAAAACGAAAGGAACCATTTAAGATGACATATAATACAAAGGATTATATGTATATTGTCGTTGGGTATGGTGCGGAAGACCGGAAGGATGTGGGTGTATCGGTGTCGGAGCTGTATATGACGAAGAATTCAATATTTATTGATACCAATCTTGTTGTACAGGAAGGAGATGCTTTAGAGAATGGATTAGTTTCTTATCCATGGATTGCGGTTAAGTGTGAAAAATATGATATGCCTGTGATATTTAAGTAAGGAACCTTTTGAAATGAAGTTATTTTTTTATGGATTGTGCATATAATGATGTAGATGTTAAAGGATGAGTAGTTCTTTTATGACATAGGCTGTGGCGATAAGGAGGTAACATGGAACTAATCAAAAAAGAAATTCACAACTACGCATGGAAAACAAAGAGTGCAATGCAATTTACAATTGATGATACAATCAATGTGCCGGACAATTTGATGGACATGGAAAGGCTGGTTTTAGTAAAAGGAAATGTTGTAATTGAAGAGACGCAGGCAATGGTTGACCGCTTTCAGGTAAAGGGAAGTTTAAATTATCAGATTTTGTACTGTGGTAATGAATTGGAAACGGCATTTGACAGCATGGTGGGTAAAATTCCATTTGTTGAATATATAAATGCAGATGGTACGGAACCGGAGGATTACATAGAGGTTCATACCTGTCTGAATGATTTGACGGTCACAATGTTACATTCCAGAAAAATCAGTATTAAGGCATTGGTTGGAATGGATTATCAGGTAAAAGCCAGTGAAAATATACAGATTGTAACGGATGTTGAGGACAATCGGGGTGTGGAAAATGATATCCGGGTATTAAGTGGAAATGTATCGATGATGAGCCTGCAAATGCAGGAGAAAAAATGGATACAGATTAGTGAAAAGGTAGAAATTCCATCGAATAAGCCGAATATTTATCAGGTAATATGGAAAAGTCTGGCTCCGTCCGCTTTAAATATAAAACCGGAGGACGGATATCTTCTTGTTACCGGAAATTTGAATGTTTTTCTGGTTTATACGGCGGAAGATGAAGGTATGCCGATTCAGTATTTTACAATGGAAATTCCGTTTGAGCAGAAGGTGATGTCGGATGCCGTGAATGCAGATATGATATCCGGCAGTTTTATGTGTTTGGATCAGTATCATATGACGGTAATGTCGGATGAACATGGAGAGGACCGGTTGATTGATATTTCCTGTGACTTTACCTTGGAGATGAAGTTATACGGATTGGAAAGCATGAATTTGATTCAGGATGTATATTCGACCAGAATGGATATCTGTCCGGTCTGGAAAGACTTTACTGTGCAGCATTTACTTCTCCGGAATATGGCAAAAACAAAGGTTGTGGATGTTGTGGAGCTGCCGGCACCGCAGACAATTTTGCAGATATGTAATGTAGAAGGTTCGGTTTCCATTGAGGAAACCAGTCGTACGGCATATGGTATTATGGTTGAAGGTGTTGTGGGAGCACAGATAACATATCTGAATAAGAATAACAATGGAAATTTATCATCGGCTACCTTTGATATACCGTTTTCGTATGAGATAGAGGTAAATGGAATTAATGAAGAAGTGACGTATTCCATTGTTCCGTTTATTGAACGGATTGGTGCTGTTCAGATGGATGATACATCGGTGGAATTAAAGGCAGAGGTATCTTTGGATGTTGTGGCATTTATGAATGAAACAACGAAAGCCGTATTGGATATGGAAGAAAAACCAATGGATATGGAGAGAAGAAAGCGGCTTCCGGGTATGATTGGTTATATCGTAAAGCAAGGAGATACGCTGTGGTCGATTGCCAAGGCATACTATACAACCGTAGAGCGTATCAAGGAAGTAAATGAGCTGGATTCCGATTTGATTGGAATTGGCGATAAATTGGTAATTGTAAAAGAATAGAGGAAAGATATTATAAAATTGCAATAATATTAAGTTCCGGGTGTTTGGTCAGGTCAATGTATTCGCCACTGACTAAAATGCCCGGTTTTGATATTGCGGCTTTATTTGTCAAAATGATTTCGCCCTCCCGTCCGTCATTTAAAAGGATATTGTTATGCAAATAGGTATCAGAAATTCCCTGCAAAAAAGGAATCAGATATTTAGGGTCATATTTGGTATATCCCTCATCTTCAAACATGGAAATAACGGAAAAAGGACAGATTCCCTGCCGGTAAACACGGTTTGCCGTCATTGCTTCATAGATATCAATGATGGTAATCAGTTTTGCAAGGTCGTTAATTTTATCTCCGTGTAATTTTAACGGATAGCCGGAGCCATCACATTTTTCATGATGAAGCAGGGCAGCCTGACAGATGTTTTCATCAATATGCTGTGATTTTAATAATTTGTATCCTTTCAGTGGATGTTGTTTAATGATTTCAAATTCTTCTTTTGTCAGACGTTCCGGTTTTTTAATGATTTTAGCCGGAATTAAAACTTTGCCGATGTCATGCAGCATGCCGGCAACGGTTAATATTTTTAAGTCATGTTCGTCAAAATGCAGCCAGCGACCTAAAATGTTGGCAAGCATGGCAACATTGAGAGAATGGGCATAGGTGGAATCATCAAAATACTGAATGTTACTTAAGATATCCATTAACTGGTAGGTATTTGTCATACCGGACATCATATCATCTGCCACCTCAAAAAGACTGTCAATGTTAACTTCTTTGTTGCGGCTGGCAATATCATTTAACGTATATGTAAATTCTTCTGTGGTTTCTTCAAAATCTTCTTCAAATTTTATGAATTCTTTTGTTTCACGGATTGTTTCCGAATGTGTTTTTTTCGGGATTTTAATTGTGGTTGTATTTTTCTGGGAAGCATCTTTTCCGTAGACAGGCACAGCTACAATAGAGGAATAGCGCAGAATTTTCAAAACCTCATCATCAACAATCGTACCCTTTTGAACCAGGAGCTGGGAATTACGATAAATATCTTCTGCAATTGTCATTCCTAATGTAACTTTATGTAACATTACCTGTACAATATTCATAGGCTCCTCCGTAAATGATATTTGAAAATAATTATAAAAAAAATACAATTATAAGTCAAACAGTTGTTGACCATAATAGGGATATGGTGTATAGTGTCAATGTAAAAACTCTCTCTTATTCAGAGTGGTGGAGTCAGAAGGGACTATGAAGCCACGGCAACCCCCATTTGGGAAGGTGCCGGCCTGAGGCGGGACATAAATGTACCGATCAATAAGAGGACTGAAATCATTGATTATATCAACTCTCAGTTCCTCGGCACTGGGAGTTTTTTAATGGGCATAAGAATGCCGGATACTGTAAATGAAAAAATAGGAGGACAAACAGATGGAAAAATTATTATTTACATCAGAATCTGTTACAGAAGGACATCCGGATAAAATCTGTGATCAGATTTCCGATGCTGTATTGGATGCATTGATGGAACAGGATCCGAACAGCCGTGTTGCCTGTGAGACAGCAATTACAACCGGTCTGGTTTTGGTTATGGGTGAAATTACAACAAATGGATATGTGGATATTCAGAAAATTGTGCGGGAAACAATTCGTGAAATCGGATATGATCGTGCAAAATATGGTTTTGACTGTGATACATGTGGTGTAATTACCGCAATTGATGAACAGTCATCCGATATTGCTATGGGTGTAGATAAAGCATTAGAGGCAAAAGAGCATTTGATGAGTGATGCAGATATTGAGGCAATCGGAGCTGGAGATCAGGGTATGATGTTCGGATATGCAACAAATGAAACCGCAGAATATATGCCATATCCAATTTCACTTGCACATAAGCTTGCAAGAAAATTAACGGAAGTTCGTAAGAATGGAACATTACCTTATCTTCGTCCGGATGGAAAGACACAGGTATCGGTAGAATATGATGAAAACGGTAAACCGGTTCGTTTAGAGGCAGTTGTACTTTCGACACAGCATGATGCGGAGGTTAGTCAGGAACAGATTCATGAGGATATTAAAAAGTATGTTTTTGATCCGGTACTTCCAAAAGAATTGGTAGATGAGGATACAAAATTCTTTATTAATCCAACAGGAAGATTTGTAATTGGCGGACCAAACGGAGATTCCGGTTTGACAGGACGTAAAATTATTGTAGACACATATGGTGGATATGCACGTCATGGTGGTGGAGCATTCTCCGGAAAAGACTGTACAAAGGTAGACCGTTCTGCTGCATATGCTGCACGTTATGTTGCGAAGAATCTTGTTGCGGCAGGTTTAGCAGAAAAATGTGAAATTCAGTTGTCATATGCAATTGGAGTAGCACGACCAACTTCTATCCGTGTGGATACATTTGGAACCGGTAAATTGGATGAATTGAAATTAGTGGAAATCATTCGCGATAATTTTGATCTGCGTCCGGCAGGAATTATCAAGATGCTTGATTTGCGTCGCCCAATTTACAAGCAGACAGCTGCTTACGGACATTTTGGAAGAATCGATTTGGATTTGCCATGGGAAAAATTAGACATGGTAGATACATTGAAAAAGTATTTATAGGAAGATAAAACAAAAGCTTGTCGGTATGAAGCCGGCAAGCTTTTTTCATGTATTAATTATTCTTTTTTTCAAGATATTCATTGATTGTGTGAAGTAAATCATCAACATTCATGTTATGAACCTGACAGGCTTCTTCTAATGTTTCACCCTGTGCAGCCGGACATCCCGGACAGTGCATACCGTTTGCCATAAGAATTGCGGCATTTCCCGGATCAATCATGATGATTTCACCAATTAATGTATCTTTATTAACAGTTTGTGCCATGTTTTCCTCCAAAGTTCTTTTGTAATAGTATTGACGGATTCAACCGGTTCATACTAGATATTTGCCAGTGTTTCGATGGCGTGGTCTTTGATGATTACCTTAAAATGTTCAAAAAAGTAAAATGGTGTTGCATAGTTTGATTTTACTTTCGAACCATATTCACTTAAGCAATTGCATACTTTCTGGTAATTTTCCAGATTGTGATTTCCCTGATAGCTTACTAACAGATAGTAATGGTTGTTAAGCGGACTCTTGTAAAGGATACTGTCATCCTCAAAGATGTTAGCAACCATATTGGAAGCCTTGCTCAATTCATTAATATTGGTAAATGTAAATATATTATAGTGGTAAGAATCATCTTTCGCCTGCTTTGCTTCATTTTCCTTCTTGTCTGTGGAAGCCTTAAGTGGCTTGAAGGATGTTTCTGTATCTGTATCTCTTGTACTTTGCCGTTTGACCTGTTCGATATTTTCTACAATGTCAGAAATGGTTTCCATAAGGGAAGCAGCATTCGATAAGAATTCAGCCTTCTCATCCGTGTCATCCGAATCCTCCTCATCTTCAACATCAATATCTGTATATTTTGAAAAACGGGCAAAACGAGTATCTAATTCTTCCGGATCATCTACTTTTGTAATGATAAGAATTAAACATTCCGGAGAAACAGGAATTGCCTCAATCATTAAATGAATATCATTTACCTCAAAACCAAGCTCTTCGGATGCCTGCTCCATAATATCCCGGAACAGTTCTTTTGCTTTGTCGGTTCCATATGCCAATTCATTTAACATAAGTTCTCTATCTGCTAAATCATTTTTGTTAAGAGTACAGCGAATCTGATTCTCGCTTAGTCGTTCTAACTTCATAGAATCATCTCCTTTTATAAAAGAAAATATAGGATTTAACTATATTAATATAATATGCCATGAAATGCAAATATTTAAAATCCATTTTATAATTAGTATATCGGTTTCATTTAAAAAAATGATTCGATTAAAATGGAGAAAATATTAACAGTTGTTCCATATATAGTTTAGCACAAATCGGTTTCAAGTAAAGAACTTCATAGAAAATACACAATTTTTAATAAAATTTAGCGAACTTATTTCAAGGTGGTTACAATATATAGATGTAAGGACAAATGTTCTTGCTATTCGCGAATAAACAGAAAGAAACGAAAATTATGACGATTTGGGAATTAGAAAAATTTATAAATGAATATGGTGGTAACATATATTCTTTTTGCAGAAAATTATGTCTGGATACAGATACTGCAGAGGAATTGTACCAAGATGTATGGTTAATGGCAATGCAACATATTGATGAAATTGAAGTGGGAGGGAATGTAAAAAGCTATCTTATCTCTGTTGCAATCGGAATATGGAGAAACAACAAGAAAAAATATGCGATCAGAAATCGAATAGCCCCACAAGAAACAATACCGGAACGAAGGGAAGAAGTTGTATCCGAAGAAGAAAGTGCTTTGAATGGGATTTTAAAGAGAGAAAGGGAAGAAGCAGTACTTCGGGAGATAAATGCACTCGATGACAGGTATAAAATACCAGTGTTGTTGTACTACATGCAGGAACAATCTGTAAAGGAAATTGCACAATTGCTTTCCATACCAGAAGGTACGGTAAAAAGAAGATTATGGACAGCCAGAAAAAAATTGTCAATTAGGTTGGAGGAGTATATATGAATAAAAAGTCAGATGAAAAATTAGACAGAATATTAAAAGAGGCTTTGACAAAAGAGGAAAATCCTTCTCCAATGCTAAATCGTCAAGTATTGAAAATGGTACAGAATAATTCTGTCCATATGGAGGAAAATGGAATGGATAGAAAGAAAAAATTAACAAAAGTTGCTGCTGTAGCCGTTATTGTATTAGGTATGATGATTGCCGGTGGTGGGACAGCATATGCGGCATACCGATATTTGTCACCTTCCCAGATTGCACAGAATGTCGCCGGAAATGACAGATTGGCAAAGGCTTTTGAAAGTAACAGTGCAATCAGGATAGATGAGTCTCAGACGTCGGGAGATTATATTTTTAATTTGCTTGGTATGGTAAGCGGAAGTGAAATTGAACCATATGTTACGGAGGATGCACAGGATAAATTGTCAGATAAAAAGACTTATGCAGCCGTTGCGATTTCTAAACAGGATGGAAGCAAAATGACAAAGGACAGTTTTTGTGTTTCCCCGCTTATTGGAGGAGTGCCGTTTATGGTTGCAAATAACGCAACATTGGATACATTTCTTATCTGGTTTGAACAGGATGGTGTGATTTATGAGTTGATAGAATGTGATGATTTGGAAAAATTTGCAGACAAAGGGGTATGGATTTCTGTTGTAGAGGACTTTGGAGATGAGACAGCTGCCTATGTGATGGATACAGACAGTGGAAGTTATTCAAAAAATGAATCATATGAAGGCGTCAGTGCATTATTTAAAATTCCTTTTGATGAATCAAAGGCAGATAAAACTGCAGCGGATCAGTACATTAAAAATCTTGAGGAAAAAATGGAATTAAATGATACGGAGGAACCATCGGATTCTGATACGGAAAGAATGGAAGTAATTGATCAGTTAAGAACTGAATTAGAGAATATGACACTTGATGAAATTGAGGTGAAGTACAAGGAAGTAAAGGAACATGAAGTGACCGCCAAACCGGATGCAAATGGATATATTGACCTGACATATTTAGATGATGAGGGAATTGCCTGCGGTATAGAAGGATTAGTTGATGCGTTGATACCAAATGATAAGGATTATATGCCAGCATTGTTTATGGAAGGAGATAATGCTACATATAGTTTTGAAATCATAATAAGAAATGAGGATGGAAGTTTTACGCTCAAAGAATATCAGGTACAATAATTTATCTGATATAAATAATAGGTTGAAATGCCGGATAATACAGAGGATATATTTGTATTATCCGGTATTTTTATATGTCAATCTGCATGAAATGAAAAAATGTATAAATAAATGAATAAAATCTTACGATTTCTATATTTTTATGGCTTTTTTGATTTGAACATGATATACAATATATAGATAGTTATTTAAAGAGTCGATACTATATATAATATAGATGGAATAGAAAAAGTGGAGGAGAAGATTTGGAACAAAAAGTAAAGGAAGATGGAAGAAAGGTTGTTATTGAAGTAAACAATCTGTATAAAATATTCCGAATAGGAACGAATCGTGTCCGGGCTTTAAATGGTGTCAGCTTTAAGGTGTATGAAGGCGAATTTTGTGCGATAGTCGGTACATCGGGTTCCGGAAAATCTACCCTGCTGAATATGCTGGCAGGATTGGATAAACCGACAAAGGGTGAGATTATCATTGCCGGGGAACATATTGAGAATATGAACGAAAAGAATCTGGTATTGTTCCGGCAGAAGAACGTGGGATTTATTTTCCAGTCATTTAATCTGATCGGAACCTTAAATGCATTGGAAAATGTTGCCCTGCCATTGGCGTTTCGAGGGGTGGTTAAAAAACAGCGGATGGAGCAGGCAAAAAAAATGCTGAAGCTGGTTGGACTTAGTAAACATGCCCAGCATAAGCCAAATCAGATGTCCGGTGGACAACAGCAGAGAGTTGGTATGGCAAGAGCGTTGGTTACGAATCCGAAAATAATGTTTGCGGATGAGCCGACCGGTAATCTGGATTCAAAGACATCAAAGGATATGATGAATTTGATGAGAAAAGTTGTAAATGAACAAAATAAAACCTTGGTAATGGTAACGCATGACAATAATCTGGCGGCTATCGCAGATAAGATTATTCGTATTGTAGACGGAAAAATAATATCAATTGAAGAAAAAGGAAAAAATGAATTACAGGAGGATTTATCATGAAGGGGATTCAAAAAAGAAAACGAAAGTTGAATGTATTGGCAATTATGGCATGCCTGATATTGGGATTGGGAACCGTATTTGTAACTCCGTATAATGGCATGAGTAAGGTGTATGCGGATGAAGGGGATGATGTGACCAATATGGATCCAAACGGTGTGATTGGTCGAAGCTCGGATGTGGGAATATCACTGACCGATTCTGTAATCGGTAAGGCAGGTGAAGGACTGGCACTTAGTTTTACAATTAAATCGGCAGACGCTGACAAGATAAAAATTAAAAATGTTTATCCTGTTGTAGATTCGGATTTTCCGTTTGAAACCAGTAAGGATGCATATAAGGTAGAATCAGCGGGCGGAGATGCAGCCCGTCAGGCATCTATGAGTCTTATATATAATATGGTAGCCAGAACGGATTTGGAAACCGGCTATCACAGTGTCCGTTATATTGTTGAGTATACAAGGGATAAGGATGGTACGGCACAGGATTACTATATTGTTAAGACCATTAATATATATTTTCATGGAATCGAGAAGGAACAGACGACAGAAACCCCTGTGGAAGAAACAACACAGGATACCGATACCGGTGCTGCTGCCGGTGGCTCCGGAGGAAGCGGTAATCTTGCCACACCGAAATTAATTATTACCGGTTATGAAACTTCTCCGAAGAAGGTAATGGCAGGGCAGACATTTACACTTACCATTCATGTTCAGAATACATCAAAAAGAACTGCGGTGAAAAATGCAAAGTTTTTGATTGGAAATGAGGCAGGAAGTATATTGCCGACATCGGGTTCCAGTTCTATTTATGTGGAAAGTATTCCGGCAGGAAATTCCGGAGATTTAACAATCGAGATGAAGACGGCATCTGATTTACAGCAAAAGAGTTATATCGTTGCAGTAAAGGGTGACTTTGAAGATAATCAGAATAATAGCTATACTTATAGTGAAAATTTATATCTTCCGATTTATCAGGAGGTAAAATTAAAGGTGACGGATGCTACGGTTACTCCGGATACAATTGGTATCGGTGAAACGGGAACGGTTATGTTTACAATTAATAATCAGGGAAAAGCCGGGGTCTATAATGTCAATGTATCAACAAAAAGTGATGCGGTGGAGTCAGAAGAAACCTATGTTGGTAATGTTGCGGCAGCCGGTTCGGCATATGCTTCTATTGATGTTACCGGTGTGGCGGATAATTCAGATTCCGGAATGATTACGGTTGTGGTTTCTTACGAAGATGCCGACGGTAAAGTAAATACAATGGAAGAAGAAATACCATGTTATGTTGGGGAAGATGTCGGCGGTGATTACAGTGAAGATATGGATATGGAAGTACAGGAAGAAAGTGGCAGCGGAATCGGAAAAATTATTTTAATTATCTTTATTTTACTGGTTGTAATTGCGGTTATAGTGACAGTTGTTGTTATAATTAATGTAAAGAAAAAGAAACAAAAGGCCTTGTTGGATGATTTGGAGGATGAGGATTTAGAAGATGAGAATATCTGATATTTTAGGTATGAGCCTGTCAAATCTATGGCGGCGGAAAACCAGAACCATTTTAACAGTGCTTGGTGTTTTAATTGGAACCACTTCCATTGTTGTAATGTTGTCTTTGGGTATTGGTTTGAAAGCAGCGGTCATGGAACAGGTTGGCTCTTCCGGTGGATTAACGCAAATCAGTGTGTATGCAGATATGTATTATGGAGACAGTAGTGCGTCAGATACCGTAATGTTAGACGATGCGGCAATTGAGAATTTTCTGTCAATTGACCATGTGGATAGTGCGTCGCCACGGTTGGAATTGGATATTCCGGTTCAGGACGGGAAGTATGAAAGCTATATATCAATTTATGGTGTCGAAGAAGAGGCATTAAATGATATAGAGTTAGGGGAAGGTGTGATTCCATCGGGTACGTCCGGGGAGCTGGAATTAATTGCCGGTAATCAGACGTTGATGAATTTTTACGATTCTAATACAGGAAACAACCCTTATTGGGAGGATGGAACGTTACCGAATATTGATCTGCTAAGAAGTAATCTGGTCGGCGGTATTGAAGTGCCGCAGGATGCAACGGATGAAAATGGGGATGCGGCAACGGATAATCAGCCTGTGTTTGATCCGACATTTTCGGAAGGGAGCGGACAGACGGATTCGAATAACGCTACGGACGCAGATGGTAACAGTGCGGATATAACAAAAGAAGCAGGAGTTTCTCCGGACAGTAATACACAACAGGATACGGAGATGGATATGACGGATGAAATCTCCTATAGTAATTTTAATGCAAATACGAAAAGAGTACCGTTAAAGGTAGTTGGTATCAGCAGTGGAGATGAGGAGACCTATACGGAATATTCTTATAATTTTTTTACAACGATTGAACAGTTGAAAAAATTCATTAAAGATAATTATCCGGAGAATGTAACAGTTCCGGGACAACCGACGGACAAAAACGGAAAACCGTACCCGGATTTAAAATATTCGGACGTTAAAATTAACGTTGATAATTCGGATAATGTAGAGGAAGTTTTGCAGACCATTCAGGATATGGGATATCAGGCAGATGCCAATAAAGAATGGTTGGAGCAGGTGGAAAAAGAATTTATGATTATCCAGGCTGTGCTTGGTGGTATCGGTGGTGTGGCAATGTTAGTTGCGGCAATCAGTATCGCAAATACCATGACGATGTCGACTTATGAAAGAACAAAGGAAATCGGTGTCATGAAGGTATTGGGATGTAAGCTTTCCAATATCCGTGCCATGTTTTTATCGGAAGCTGCATTTATTGGCTTCTTTGGTGGAATGGTTGGTATCATATTAAGCTTTGCTTTGTCGGGAGTCGTAAACTATTTTGCTTCCATGAATGCGGGTTCACTGGATCTGCCGGATGGAACAAAGATTTCCGTGATACCGTTCTGGCTTGTGTTGCTGGCAATCGCGTTTTCAACGGTTATCGGTATGCTGGCAGGATTTTTCCCGGCACAGAGAGCAACAAAATTAAGTCCGTTAAATGCCATTCGAAATGAATAATTCATATATGGCTTTGCCGATTCATAGGTTATATAAAATGGAAGAAGCAGGGCTTAATGCAAAAAAAGTTATTCTATGTTGTCTGCATCTGTATCACTTTGATTGGTGGAATGATTCTTGCAAATGTCAGTTGTGAGACCTTTGCCGGAAAACAGGAAAAGGGAATTATAGTAATTGATGTCGGGCATGGTGGATTAGACCCCGGAAAAGTCAGTGACAGCGGGATAAAGGAAAAAGATATTAATTTGCAGATTGCAAAATATTTAAAAGATTATCTGATTGCACAGGATTATACGGTTTACCTTGACCGGGAGAAAGATTGTGATTTGTCCGATAAAAATGCATCCAATAAAAAAACATCGGATATGCGTAACCGGGTAAACTTCTTTTCCGATAAAAAGGCAAAATATGTGATTAGTATTCACCAGAACAGTTTTCCGGACGGAGCCTCTCATGGAGCGCAGGTTTTTTATTACCGGGGCAGTGATACCGGAAAGGAAATGGCGGTTGCAATTCAGAAAGAACTCCTGGCGTTTGATACTACAAACAAAAGAGATATAAAAGAAAACGCAGATTATTATATTTTGAAAAAATCAAAAGTTCCGACGGTAATTGTGGAATGTGGTTTTTTGTCAAATAAGGAAGAAGTGGCAAATCTTACGGATTCCGAGTATCAGAAGCAGCTTGCATATGCAATTTGCAAGGGTGTGTGTAAATTTGATAAATAAAAGATAACAGGGTGTCGTCAAACGGGTTGACGGCATCCTGTTTTGTCTAATTTTCCCGGATGCATCGGCATCCTATATGACATCTTTGTGTTCTGTAATTAAAGTAGTCATTTTACATGTTAAAAATTTCGCTCGAATTATATTTATTGTTAACACTCAACTGTTATTAATTTGTTCTTACGGCGTTCCTCCCTTCTGTATTCAAAATAAATGGTATTTGCAACTTTGCGTATGTGATGAATTACACAGAAGTTACATAGTGTATTCTTTGAAAAATAAAGAAATTAGAATATCAGACAACAGGATTTCCGGAAATGTAATTGCAATTACCCTGTTAAGAAATTCTGTATCTATCATACCGAATAAAAGATACAAATGCAATTTCACCACGATGAAATATTCTAGAACCTTTATGTATAAAATCCGTCAAAAAATTCATAAATATTTGAAAAATAATCCATTTTTAGAGTATAATATGTATGGATTTTGAATGAAAGCGTGGTTGTATGGAAAATAAAATAAAAACAAAGGTCATTGACACGATTGATTTAACAAAAGATGATGAACAGATGAAGGAGCGGTTAGCCCCGGCAGCAGATTGTCTCAGTAAAGGAGGACTGGTTGCATTTCCAACGGAAACCGTATACGGATTGGGCGCAGATGCTTTGAATGAAACAGCAGCAAAGCGAATCTATGCAGCAAAGGGCAGACCGTCGGATAATCCACTGATTGTCCATATTGCAAAAGTGGAAGATGTGGAAAAAATTGCATATACAAATGAAACATTTAAGATTTTAGCGCAAAGTTTCTGGCCGGGACCGCTTACGATGGTGCTTCCGAAAAAGGATGTGGTACCGTATGGTACGACGGGTGGACTTGATACTGTTGCAATTCGTATGCCATCCCATCCGGCGGCATTGGCACTGATTGAACAGTCGGGAGTATTTGTAGCGGCACCGAGTGCCAATATTTCGGGAAGACCATCTCCGACAAAGGCATCCCATGTTACGGAGGATATGACAGGAAGAATTGAGTATATTATAGATGGCGGACCGGTAGGAATCGGAATTGAATCTACAATTGTGGATTTGACAACGGATATTCCGACGATATTAAGACCGGGATTTATTACCAAAAAAATGTTGGAGGATATTGTCGGCAGAGTAGAAATTGACCGGGCACTGGAACACCCGATGGATGGATTCCGCCCGAAGGCTCCGGGTATGAAATACACACATTATGCACCAAAGGGAAAATTGACTCTGGTTGAAAAATCCGGGGAGATATCGGACAAAGTGGATGAAGCAGTCATTGAAAAAATAAAGGAACTGGCGGATGAAAAGAGAAAATCCGGTTTTTGTGTTGGAATTATGGCTTCGGAGGAAACAAAAAATCAGTATCAGAATTGTGCGGATGTGGTTGTGACGGTAGGGAAACGGCATGAAAGGGGAACCGTGGCAGCGGGATTGTATGCGGCTTTAAGAGAGTTTGATGAAGCGGGGGCAGATTATATATATGCAGAAAGTTTTCGTGGTGACGGACTTTCTTATGCAATTATGAACCGTCTGTTGAAGGCTGCCGGACAAAGAGTGATTTCTCTGTAAAAGCATGAATAAATTTATGGTAGGAAAGCATGATATATGATATACTTAGTCAGGTTAAAGGACACAACCGATAAAATGGAATTGGTAAAGGAGTAAGATATGATAGCATTAGGATGTGATCATGGTGGATATCCTCTTATGCAGGAAGTAAAAAAGCATCTGACAGAAAGAGGAATTGAATTTAAAGATTTCGGATGTTATTCGGAAGAATCGGTAGATTATCCGGTTTATGCAAAAAAGGCTGCAAATGCGGTAGCAAGCGGTGAGTGTGAACTTGGAATTTTGATTTGCGGAACAGGAATCGGAATTTCGATTACCGCAAATAAGATAAAGGGAATCCGTGCGGCTTTGTGTCATGACTGTTTTTCGGCAGCGGCAACAAAGGAACACAACAATGCCAATATGCTGGCAATGGGTGCAAGAGTAATCGGACCGGGACTTGCTTTGAAAATCGTAGATACATTTTTGGATACACCATTTTCAAATGAAGAACGGCATATCCGCAGAATTCAGATGATAGAAGAAACAGACAAATAAAAAGATAAAAGTTGTTACTAGGAATAGTGGCAACTTTTTTTGTAGATAGAAGGGATTATAGAATATGAAAATGCTCAGTCTGATAACACAGCTTGCCGTTTCCATGCTGACGGCGGTGCTGATTTCCGGCGCAATTGGATATTTTATTGACAATCGGTTTGGAACGAATACGTTGGTGTTTTTCCTTGTTCTGGGTGTTCTTGGTGGTTATCGTTCCTGTTACAGTATTATCTGTAAATTTCTGGGAAAAAAAAGCTTATTTGATAAGAAAAAAGAAGATAATCAAAAGAATGAATGAAGTTTGTATAATATTTGAAATGAAATCATAGAATAAAATGAAATTTAATAGACAGAAAAGGGAAAAATTAGTATAATTACCTTATCTGTCTGCGGAAAAAGGAGAAGGAATGGATCAGGTAAAAAAAACCATAACAGGATTTTTGGTGGGAATCGGAATATATGGATTTGGAGTAGAACTGATTGGTTTGATTTTTTCGACAGATAAAGCGGCTTACTCTTTTGGTTTGTTGTTTGGATTACTGGTGGCAGTATTTTTGATGCTGCACATCACTTATACCTTGAGTAAGGCATTGGATATGGGAGAACAAGGGGCTACAAAATATACCAGAAAACAGGCATTTCTGCGATTAATGATTATGCTGGCTGCGATGATAATTTTTCTGAAGGTTCCCAATATTAATTTTATAGCGGCATTAATCGGTCTGTTAGGATTAAAAATCGGTTCATTTATAGCAGCTCCCCTACTAAAGAAAATGTATCCGGATGATTTTGTTACAAAGTCAGATGATGAAGAGGTAACAGAATAAACGGATAATATAGAACAGAATCAGCAGTAAACCAAGCAACTGTAGTTTCGGTTGTTTCGCTTACTGCTGATATGTTTACAAATTAAGAGAAAGGAAGGTGAAGGAATGGGTTATGGAATGATGCCCATGCTGTTGGCAGATAAAGAAGTAGATTTTTCTATTCATCATTTGATTGGGTATCAATTTATGGGTCAGACCGTTTATATCACCACGTCTCATGTTTGTATGCTGATTATTATTGTAGCAATCATGATTTTTGCATTGGTTGTAAGAAGAAAGATTATGCATGCGAAAGAAGTTCCGACGGGATTGCAGAATGTTGTGGAATTTGCAGTAGAGACGCTTCAGGGATTTGTGAATTCATCTATGGGAGAACATGGTAAGAAGTATGTAAACTATGTTGGAACATTGTTTGTGTTCATCCTGTTATGTAACATATCCGGTCTGGTTGGTTTAAGACCGCCTACAGCAGATTACGGAACAACATTTTGTCTGGCGTTGATTACATTTATTATGATTCAATACAATAACTTTAAATGTAACAAATTAGGTGCCATTACCGGTTTGTTTCAACCGCTGTGGTTTTTGTTCCCAATTAATTTAATCGGTGAAATAGCAACACCGGTTTCCATGTCATTGCGTTTGTTTGGTAATGTTATGGCTGGAACGGTAATGATGGCATTATTTTACGGGTTATTGCCGATTTTTGTTAAAATTGGTATTCCGGCAGCGCTGCATGTATATTTCGATTTGTTCTCCGGAGCAATTCAGGCATATGTATTTGCAATGTTGACGATGGTTTTCGTAACACAAAAAATAGAAGGAGATTGATGTCAGATAAGCTGACAGAGAATCAGAATATTTATATTTTATATTTTGGAGGTATATTATTATGTCACAAATTACAAACGAAGGTTTAATTTTAGCATGTTCAACAATTGGTGCAGGTCTTGCAATGATCGCAGGTATCGGACCTGGTGTTGGTCAGGGATATGCAGCCGGACAGGGTGCAGCAGCAGTTGGTCGTAATCCGGGCGCAAAGGGTGATATCATGTCAACCATGCTTTTAGGACAGGCTGTAGCAGAGACAACCGGTCTTTATGGTCTGGTTATTGCATTGTTATTAATGTATGGTAATCCAATGTTATCAAAATTCCTGAAGTTGTAATCCAGAATGAATGTGGATGACAGGAAGTGGAATGCTTCACGAAATTTGAAGGATAGGAGGATTGCTCTTTGATGAATACGGTAGTTAACCTTGGATGGTATCACGTAATGTCATTGGCAGACGAGGGACATATATTTGATTTGTCGCCGCAGCTGATCAGTGATGTTCTGATTCAGGGTATTGCAATATTTGTTCTTTTTCTTTTCCTTTCGTATGTTTTGTTTGAACCGGTTAAGAAGGTATTGAATAATCGTACAGAGAAAATCAAAAATGACATTGAGGATGCAAAAAAGGATAAAGAAGATGCAGCTTTGATGAAGGCAGAGTACGATGAGAAGCTCAAGGCTATTGACAAAGAAAGAGAAGAAATTCTGGCGAATGCACGTAAGAAGGCATTGCAGCGGGAAAATGAAATTGTAAACGAAGCGAATGCGGAAGCAGATCGCATCATCAAACGTGCAAATGCTGAGATAGAGCTTGAAAAAAGCAAGGTTTCGGATGATATGCGCAAAGAGATTGTTCGGGTAGCAACTGCGATGGCAGCCAAAATCATTGAACAGCAGATTGATGAAAGCAAACAGGATGCTTTAATAGAAGATACTTTGAAGGAAATGGGTGGTAGTACATGGCTAAGCAGGTAAGTAAAACCTACGGAAGTGCACTTTTTGAAGTGGCAAAGGAAAAAAATGCTTTGGATACCATTTTAGAAGAGGTACTTTTTGTAAAGCAGACGATGTTGGATAATCAGGATTTGAACAAGCTTTTACTTCATCCGAATATTGAAAAGGAAGAGAAGATAAAAGTAATTGAGAATATCTATAAAGGAAAAATATCCGACGAAATTACGGGACTTATGACAATGTTGGTGGATAAAGGTCACGTAAAAGATTTTATTGCGGTGTTTGATTATGTGATACATGCAATTAAGGAGGAAAAAGGAATCGGAATCGCCTATATTACCTCTGCGGTTTCACTGTCGGATGCACAGAAAAATAAAATCGAAAACAAATTAGTGGCAACAACGAAATACCATAAAATCGAAGGGATTTATCAGGTGGATTCCGGTTTGATTGGTGGTTTGGTAATTCGTATTGCCGATACGGTTGTGGACAGCAGTTTGAGGACACAGCTGGAGAAATTATCAAAACAATTATAATATTGACTATGGTTAATATATGAGTAGATTTATACAAAATATGACAGAGAGAAGGTGCTAAATTTCTATGAATTTAAGACCAGAAGAAATAAGTTCTGTAATCAAGGAACAGATTAAGAACTATTCGAAGGAATTAGAGACTTCTGAAGTTGGTACTGTTATCCAGGTGGCAGATGGTATTGCCCGAATTCATGGACTGGAAAATGCTATGCAGGGTGAATTGCTGGAATTCCCAGGCGAAGTATATGGAATGGTTATGAATTTAGAGGAAGACAATGTTGGTGCGGTTTTACTTGGAGCGAACAGAAATATCAATGAGGGAGATACAGTAAAGACAACAGGACGTGTCGTAGAAGTTCCTGTTGGAGATGGAATGATTGGACGAGTTGTAAATGCACTTGGACAGCCGATTGACGGAAAGGGTCCGATTCATTCAATGAAATCAAGACCAATTGAAAGAGTGGCATCCGGCGTTATTTCCCGTAAGTCCGTAGACACTCCTTTGCAGACCGGTATTAAGGCGATTGATGCCATGGTTCCGATTGGAAGAGGACAGAGAGAGTTGATTATCGGCGACCGACAGACCGGTAAAACAGCAATTGCGATTGATACCATTATCAATCAAAAAGGACAGGGCGTTAAGTGTATTTATGTTGCGATTGGTCAGAAAGCTTCTACCGTTGCAAATATTGTAAAATCATTAACGGAATATGGAGCTATGGATTATACAACAGTTGTAGCATCTACAGCATCTGAGCTTGCACCGCTTCAGTATATTGCCCCTTATACAGGTTGTGCAATTGGTGAGGAATGGATGGAAAACGGAGAGGATGTATTGGTAATCTATGATGATTTAAGCAAGCATGCAACCGCTTACCGTACACTTTCCTTATTACTCCGTAGACCACCTGGACGTGAGGCATATCCGGGTGATGTATTCTATTTACATTCCAGATTGTTAGAGCGTGCAGCCAGATTATCGGATGAATTGGGCGGAGGTTCTTTAACCGCACTTCCGATTATTGAAACACAGGCGGGAGATGTATCGGCATATATTCCGACCAATGTAATTTCGATTACAGACGGACAGATTTATCTGGAAACAGAAATGTTTAACGCAGGTTTCAGACCGGCTATTAATGCAGGACTTTCGGTATCCCGTGTTGGTGGTGCGGCACAGATTGGAGCAATGAAGAAAATTGCATCGCCAATTCGTACAGAGCTTGCACAGTATAGAGAGCTTGCAGCATTTGCGCAGTTTGGTTCGGAATTGGATGATGATACAAAGGATCGTTTGGCACAGGGTGAACGTATCAAAGAAATGTTGAAACAGCCGCAGTATAAGCCGATGCCGGTTGAAAAACAGGTTGTTATTATTTATGCAGCAACAAAGCGGTATTTAATTGATGTTCCGGTAGATGAAATATTAGACTTTGAAAAAGGTTTATTTGACTACATGGAAACACAGGCTCCGGATGTTTTGGCAAAGATTCGGGATGAGAAGAAATTGTCTCCGGAATTGGAAGAGATGTTAGATCAGGCAATTACCACTTATAAAGCAGAACGATAATTTCATTTTATTCCTATAAAATGATGAAATCGGTGCCGTAGTATTTATAGAAAGAGGTGAATTGTCTTGGCATCTATGAGAGATATTAAAAGGCGGAAGGAAAGCGTTGCCAGTACCGGTCAGATTACCAAGGCAATGAAATTGGTTTCCACCGTCAAGCTTCAAAAAGCGAAGTCCAGAGCGGAAAGCAATAAACCCTATTTTACTTTATTATACGAAACCATGTGTTCCACTTTGGCACGGAGCGGCGGAGTAGAACACAGATATCTGAATGGAAGAGAGGATGGAAGAAAACTTGTAATCGCAATTACATCCAACCGGGGACTTGCAGGAGGATATAATAACAATATTGTAAAAGAGATTGCAAGTGCATTTAATCCGGAGGAAACGGACATTTATGCACTTGGTAAAAAGGGACTGGAAGGACTTTCCAGAAAAGGATTTAAGATATTAGAGGATTATTCAGAGGTAATGAATGCACCACTGTATTCGGATGCGATTCATATCGGGAAAAATGTACTGGCTGCATTTGAAAGCGGGGAAGTATCGGAAATATATCTGGCATATACCAGTTTTAAAAATACGGTTGTACAGGAGCCGCAGTTAATCAAGCTGTTGCCAATCGATATGGATGAAATGATGAAGGATATGTCGATGGATATTGACACCACAACCTTAATGAATTATGAGCCTGAGGTTGATGAGGCATTAGAGATGATTATTCCGAAGTATATGAATAATATTATATATGGTGCATTTGTTGAGGCAGTGGCAAGTGAAAACGGTGCAAGAATGCAGGCAATGGATTCGGCAACAAAGAATGCAGATGATATGATTGCAGATTTATCATTGAAATACAATCGAGCCCGTCAGAGTTCCATTACACAGGAGCTTACAGAAATTATTGCAGGTGCGGAAGCAATTTCTTAAATCTGTAAATGGATATAAAACTATAACGAACAAGAAAGGATTACAATATGGCAGAAAGAAGTGTCGGTAAAATCACGCAGGTAATTAGTGCCGTATTAGATATTAAATTCAGTGAAGGCAGACTTCCTGAAATTAATGAGGCAATTACAATTGCTACAAAGGATGGTGGAGTGCTGACCGCAGAGGTTGCACAGCATTTAGGTGATGATACCGTGAAATGTATAGCCATGGGACCAACGGATGGATTGGTTCGTGGAATGAAAGCAGTTGCTACCGGTGCTCCGATTATGGTTCCGGTTGGAGAGAATACATTAGGTCGTATTTTTAATGTATTGGGTCAGCCAATCGATAATAAGCCGGCTCCGGATACAAAGGAGTATTTCCCGATTCACAGAAAAGCGCCTGAGTTTTCGGAACAGGCAACAGAAACAGAGATATTAGAAACCGGTATTAAGGTTGTAGATTTACTTTGTCCTTATCAGAAGGGTGGTAAAATCGGATTATTTGGTGGTGCCGGTGTTGGTAAAACCGTATTGATTCAGGAGTTAATCCGTAATATTGCAACAGAGCATGGTGGATATTCTGTATTTACCGGTGTAGGAGAACGTACAAGAGAGGGTAATGACCTTTACTACGAAATGACAGAATCCGGTGTTATCAATAAGACGACAATGGTATTTGGTCAGATGAATGAGCCGCCGGGAGCACGTATGCGAGTAGGTTTAACAGGGCTTACCATGGCAGAATATTTCCGTGATCAGGGTGGAAAGGATGTATTATTATTTATTGATAATATTTTCCGTTTTACACAGGCAGGTTCTGAGGTATCCGCATTGCTTGGACGTGTACCTTCGGCAGTAGGTTACCAGCCAACGCTTCAGACAGAGATGGGTGCATTACAGGAAAGAATTACATCAACAAAAAATGGTTCCATTACATCGGTACAGGCCGTTTATGTTCCTGCGGATGACTTAACAGACCCGGCTCCTGCTACAACATTTGCACATCTGGATGCAACAACCGTATTGTCCCGTGCAATTGTAGAACAGGGTATCTATCCGGCTGTTGATCCGTTAGAGTCAACTTCAAGAATCTTAGATCCGAAGGTTGTAGGAGAAGAGCATTATAAGGTTGCCCGTGGAGTTCAGGAAATTCTACAAAAATATAAAGAGCTGCAGGATATTATTGCAATTCTTGGTATGGATGAATTATCGGAAGAAGATAAGGTTGTGGTTTCCCGCGCGCGTAAAGTACAGAGATTTTTATCACAGCCGTTCCATGTTGCAGAACAGTTTACAGGTACAGAAGGTAAGTATGTACCGGTTGCAGAAACCATTCGTGGATTTAAAGAAATTATCGAAGGAAAACATGATGATATTCCGGAGGGTTATTTCTTAAATGCCGGTACGATTGATGATGTACTTGCCAGGGTAAAATAAAGAGGAGAATATGAATGGCAGATAGTATGAAATTGGAAATTGTCGCTCCGGAACGTATATTTTATAGGGGTGATGTAACTTTCTTAGAGTTTACTACGACAGAAGGTAATATGGGTGTATATCCAAATCATGTTCCCCTGACTGCGATTATTGCACCGGGTGTTCTTCGGATTCATGAAAATGAAGAGGTAAAAGAGGCTGCGTTGATGTCCGGATTTATTCAGATTTTACAGGATAAGGTAACAATCCTTGCAGAAAGTATTGAGTGGCCGGATGAGATTGACTTAAACCGTGCAAAGGAAGCAGAAGTAAGAGCAAGGCGGCGTATAGAGGAGGGTTCCGGTACAGATTTACATCGTGCGGAACTTGCCTTGAAGAGAGCATTGATTCGTCAGAGTCTGACGAAGGCATAGAAGATAACAAAAGAGGTGACAGACGGATAAAAGTTTGTCACCTCTTTTAATGCTTTATTCCATATATAATTCTACAAATTCTTTAAACCGGGGTAAGGTAAAAGCAATTTGACCGCGGACTTTTCCGTTAATAATGCCTTTTTTAATTAATCTGTCTCTGTAAACCGAAAACTCGTTTTTCTTCATGTTGCACAATTTCATGATGTCTTCTGTTGTATAATTGGATTTGGCAATGGCAATTACAAGAGATTTATCCTTTTCTGATAATTCGGACCAGATTTTATTGTATACATATTCGTTCAAATAATAATCAAATCGAACCAGTTCCTCTGTATATTCTTTCTTGCTTTCATAACAAAGATAGCCTAAAACCTGAAATGCAAAAGGGTAGCCGCATGTGGTGTCTGCCATTTTGAGGGAAGCTTCTTTTGAGATATTAAGGTTTTGCCGATAACTTTCTGCCATCATTATTTTATTAAGAGGTTCTAATTCTAATCGGGGTGTTCGTAATAAAAAGGTAACGTTATCCGAATTTTGTAGGTCGCTGATATTTTCATAAAGTCCGGTCATCAATAAATAAACCGGCATTTTTTCCCTTAATAATAATTGGAATGTATTTGAAAAAATTTTCATATTATCATTACTGATAACCTCGTCAATTGCAATTAAAACTTTTTGATTTTTTTCTTTTATTACTTCAAACATTCTTTCCAGAGCTGTTTCAATATCCGTAATAGGAGGAGCTGTTTTTAAAGCAATACCAATATTAAAAAAAGAAAGATTGATGTTTGCATTATCAAATAATCCTAATAATGGTTTACAATTATATAGTTTTGCAGCTAAAGAATGTAACAGATCCATACCGGAATTAAGATTTATTACAATCCAGTTTTTATCCTCATTCAAACGATTACAGATTTCGGAGAGCGTTACAGTTTTTCCGATTCCTCTTACTCCGGAAATAATGCATGCTTGATAGCTGGGTTCCTCTTCTGAAAAGTCGTCTACAATTTTATTTATCTGAGCAATTCTGGAAACTAACTGTGTTGGTTCTTTCCCAAATGAAATGGTATAGGGATTTTTCATTTTATACTCCTTTATACTTTTGAAATGTTTTTATACTCGTTTATACTTTGATTTTTATTTTATACTCGTTTATACTTTGTGTCAATAAAAATAATTTGACAGGATTCGGAAACTATGCTATATTACAAAAGTCGTTTAATGCTTTTAAGCGTTAAAGCGTTGAATCTAAAAAGTAAATAATATATTTAAGGAGTAATAGATATGAAAGAGATTTCTAAATTAATGGGTTACCGGAAAGAAGTTAAGGTTTTGGATGCCACCCTTCGAGATGGTGGTTTGGTAAATAATTTCTATTTTACAGACGAATTTGTAAAGGATTTGTATCGCACGAATGTGAAAGCCGGTGTTGATTATATGGAAATGGGTTATCGTGCGGATAAGACCATGTTTGATGTTGATAAATTCGGTAAATGGAAGTTCTGTAATGATGATGATATTATAGATGTGATTGGTGAGAAGGATTCATCTTTGAAACTTGCAATTATGGCAGATGTAGGTCGATGTGATTACAAAAATGATATTCAGGATAGAAGTAATTCCCCGATTGATTTGGTTCGGGTTGCTACTTATCTTCATCAGATTCCGACTGCAATTGACATGATTGAGGATGCGGCAAAAAAAGGTTATGAAGTAACCTGTAATATTATGGCGATTTCCAATACACAGGAGGCGGATCTTCGTGTTGCTTTGGAAGAACTTGGAAAAACTCCGGTAGATACTTTCTATATTGTAGATAGTTTTGGGGCAATGTATCCGGAGCAGATTGCAAGACTTTCCGACATTTATCTGGATGTGGCTTCTAAGTATGGAAAAAAAGTCGGTATGCATGCACATAATAACCAGCAGTTAGCATTTGCCAATACAATTGAGGCTGTCGGAGACGGAGTTGACTGGTTAGACGGAACCTATTCCGGAATGGGACGTGGAGCCGGTAACTGTCAGATGGAATTGTTGCTCGGTTTTTTGAAGAATCCAAAGTACAATGTTTATCCTGCATTCCAGTTCATTGAAAAACATATGACAAAATTAAAAGAAGAGGGTGTTGTCTGGGGATTTGATTTACAGTATTTAATGACCGGTCTGTTGAATCAGCACCCAAGAACAGCAATTGCATTTACGAATGAAAAGCGTAAGGATTATGCGGAGTTTTATAAAGAATTAGAAAGTCAGGATTAGTAATAATTAAGGAGGGGACATCCCCTCCTTAATTATTGTTTCTATCTATTATTGAAAAATTATGAACTTACTGATTCAGTTTGGAAATGCCGTAAACATTTTTTTCATAGCAATCAGATGATTTAATATAAAGCGTTTCTCCGATTTTGCATTTTACCAACATACATCTTAATTTATATTGGTTATTGCCTAGTGCTTCTATGCCGGAACCGCCTATAGATGTAAGTTCGTTTCCTGACTGGTCAACTATGTTAAAGGTTAATCCATCATCAGGATTTTCTGCATTATCATTGCTATAATAAATGTCAACATAAGTTCCTAAATCTGTTTGAATCACCTCAGCCTTTTCAATTTTAAAAAAGGTTCCCTGAAATGTGTTTTCATTGCAGGTGTATAAGGTGGATGATGTGGTTGACATATCCTGCAGACTGAAAGTGGATTCCAGACGCATTATGTTGTTATCTCCAGACGGATGCCCGGTTGCGATAACCTTGATATCTCTTGTTTTTGCTGGTTCGGTTACTCCACAATGAATAAATATATCCATTACATCATCTTCGACAGAAACAAAATCCATAGAAGCTTCCGCAATTCCCAGTTCATCCCGGTTTAATATTCCACCGCCGATATTAACAATTGTCAGATTTTTTTCTGTGGCGTATTCCTGTATTGTTTTATCCTCAGTATATCCCCAGCTTTTCATTGAATCTTCTGGCATGGCATCTTCCGGTATGAACAGATATTTATTACTTTCTTTTGCATGGACTTCATACACTAACATAATGGATTCGCTGTCGCATAAGGCTTCTTTAATACTGCATTCATAAATTGTGTTATTTTCTTTTTGTGTAACATCAATGTCTGTTTTTATTTCATCTGCTGCATTTTCGGGCAGTTCAATACCTGATTGTTTTGTAAAATCCAGTATTCCAAAATGTTTTGCTGTGGCATATACACCGGTTCCGGCACATGCTAATAACACACAGCATGCACAGGCAGCTATAATTTTTCCTGATAAATTTTTTTTCTTGTTCTTCATAGCGTTTACCTCCAAAGATATTGGATTGGAAGTTGCTAATACATTAAATACCCGTTTATAGTTTTCTTTATTCGTCATCTTTCCAACCCTCCATTAAAACGTCTTTTAGTAGTTTGCGAGCTCTTGATAATCTTACTTTGACATTACTTTCACTTATCCGGACAATGTTTGAAATTTCTTTTATTGTCATATCTTCATAATAAAATAAATGAATTACGATTCGATATTTTTCCGGCAAATTCAAAACAGCTTCAAACAGATTACTGTCATCCTTGTTTTCGAATGGTAAAGTTTCTATATAATCATCGATTTGTACCCGGTTTCGTTTCCAAAATGATTTATTAGAATCCTTCGCCTTGTTGATTGCAACACGAAATAGCCATGCCCTGATATGTGTTTCGTCATTAAATTTTTGATTTGAAGTTAAATAGGCAATAAAGGTATCTTGCACAATATCTTTTGCATCTTCTGCATTTTTGCATATATTAAATGCTGTAATAAAAAGATTTGTCTGATACTCCTTTATCAACCATTCTATTGTGTTATTCATGAGTTTCTCCTCATTTTCTTTCTTTGTAAGGTCCCTACATAAATAGAACGATTAAAAAAACAAAAAGGTTACATTTATATATAAATAAAAACGAAAAAAAGTCAACAAATCCACTTGCAAAATAGGAAGGAATCTTATATGCTAGGGGTAACACATGACTGACGGATGAATGGGGAAACCCATGGGGAGTGTGTTCGTGGATTGTAAGTCGACCGTCTGGGCAGCATTTATTTGAGATGCCTGGGCGGTTTTGTTAATTACAAAAGGAAAGAGAGGAATGGACATGAACGAAATCGAATTAAAGTATGGATGTAATCCAAACCAGAAACCTTCAAGAATTTTTATGGAAGATGGAAGTGATTTGCCTGTTACGGTATTAAATGGTAAGCCGGGATATATTAATTTCCTTGATGCATTTAACGGATGGCAGTTGGTAAAAGAGCTTAAGGAGGCAACCGGTCTTCCGGCAGCAACTTCTTTTAAGCATGTATCTCCTGCGGGTGCAGCGGTTGGACTTCCGTTAGATGATACATTGGCTAAGATTTACTGGGTAGATGATTTGGGAGAATTATCACCACTTGCCTGTGCATATGCAAGAGCCAGAGGTGCAGATCGTATGTCTTCTTTTGGAGATTTTATTGCTCTTTCAGATGTTTGTGATGAGGATACAGCAAGATTGATTAAGAGAGAGGTATCGGATGGTGTCATTGCTCCGGGATATACACCGGAGGCATTGGAATTATTGAAAGCAAAGAAAAAAGGTAATTACAATGTGATTCAGATTGATGCATCTTATGTTCCTGCGGAAATTGAGCGGAAACAGGTATATGGTATTACCTTTGAGCAGGGAAGAAATGAATTGGATATTAACGGGGATTTATTATCAAATATCGTTACCGAGAATAAGGAAATTCCGGAATCTGCAATCATTGATATGAAGATTGCATTGATAACATTAAAATATACACAATCAAATTCCGTATGCTATGTTAAGAATGGTCAGGCAATCGGTATTGGTGCAGGACAGCAGTCGAGAATTCATTGTACAAGACTTGCAGGTCAGAAGGCAGATAACTGGTATTTACGTCAGTCACCACAGGTAATGGGATTACAGTTTTTGGATACACTTGGCCGTGCAGACAGAGACAATGCAATCGATGTATATATGGGTGATGAGTATGAGGATGTACTTCGCGAAGGCGAATGGCAGAAGCGTTTTAAAGTAAAACCGGAAGTTTTCACAAGAGAGGCAAAGCGTGCATGGTTAGACGGTAATACCGGTGTTACACTTGGTTCGGATGCATTCTTCCCATTCTCAGATAATATTGAGAGAGCACATAAGAGTGGTGTAGAGTATATTGCACAGCCGGGTGGTTCTGTAAGAGATGATCTTGTTATCGAATGTGCAAACCAGTATAATATGGCAATGGTATTTACAGGTATTCGTTTGTTCCATCATTAATATTCGGGAACAGCAGGAGATATATATGGAAGATGAAATTAAGAGTACTGACATTGATAACATTATTGCGTTATTAGACGGTAAGTGTGAAAATGGTGTCAGCAGGATTAAGGTAGAGATTTCCGAACAACAGGAGGCAGAGACAATAAGGGAAGTCCATCATCACGGCAGATGTGATGTGGGTAGTCCGTGGGCAACCGGAAGTGTAAGAAATTTTGATTGTTAAAAAGCAATAATTTTGATAAAAAAGCAAAGAATTTGATGTAAATCTAAAATTGTTGTGTTAGAATGTCCTAGATTTGGATTGAGGTGATAATTTGAAAAAGCAGAAATTGACAAAGAAATCAATAATAGGAATCATTGCAGGTTCTGTTGTTGGGATTGCAGGTATCATTGTTGCTATCCTTACAGGTCACAAGAAAAGAACAGCAAGATTGAAGGACCATCCAACCAAATACAAACCATTATAATAAAAGGGGAGACAATTGTTCTCCCCTTCTATATTCGGTACGATAGGAGGTTTATAACAAATGAAAGATTTGACAAAGGGATATCCTGCAAAAGTTATCTTGATGTTTGCACTGCCGCTGATTTTAGGAAATGTTCTCCAACAGTTTTATAATATGGCAGACAGTAAAATTGTAAGTATGTATGTAGGTACATCAGCATTGGCGGCCGTTGGAGCGACCAGTGTAGTATCGAATACCCTGATTGGATTTTTGAATGGATTGACACAGGGATTTTCGATTTTGATATCGAATAGTTTCGGAGCAAGAGATTATCAAAAAATGAGAAAATATGTTGCCGGTTCGATTCTGTTGACCGGTTGTGCCGCTGTTGTTCTGACGGCTTTTGGTGAAGGATTTATTGTGTCAATACTAAGACTTCTGAGAACACCGGAAGATATTATGGATGTAGCGGTTGCTTATGTACGGATTATTATTTCCGGCTGTATATTTGTTTCTTTATATAATTTATGTGCAAACCTGCTTCGTGCGGTAGGAGACAGTAAACGTCCGTTGTATTGTCTGTTGTTATCCATTGTTTTAAATATTGTATTGGATATTTTATTTGTAGGCCCCATGCATATGGGAATTGAAGGTGCTGCCTATGCAACCGTTGTTTCGCAGGCGGTATCCGGATTTGCATGTCTGTATATTTTATGGCTGCGGTTTCGGGAACTGCTGCCACATAAAAATGAATGGCACCCGGAAGAAGGACAGTATTATAATCTGTTAACCACCGGTTTATCTATGGGATTGATGGGTTGTATTGTAAATGTCGGAACCATCGTTTTACAAAGTGCGATTAACGATTTGGGAACAAAAATTGTTGCTGCCCATACGGCATCAAGAAGAATGTTTGATATATTTACGGTTATGTTATATACGGTAGGTACGGCAATGACAACATTTGTCAGCCAGAATATGGGAGCGGGAAGGACAGACCGGGTAAAACAGGGTGTTCGCCATTCCATAATTATTGTAACCGTCATTACAACGATTTTGATTATCGTTTGTTATGTGTTTGGAGAGAATATGATTTGCTGGCTGACGTCAACGTCCGACAGGGAAATTATTGATGCATCCGTAATGTATATGCATGTATCGGTTCTCTTTTTTTATGTGCTGGGTCCGTTGTTTGTTCTGCGTTGTTCGTTACAGGGAATGGGAAGAAAGATTATCCCGTTGTGTTCAAGCTTTATGGAAATGTTGATTAAAGTGTTATCTGCAATGTTGTTAGTTCCGTCATTAAAGTATTTTGGTGTTGCATTGACGGAACCTATCAGCTGGATTATCATGACTATAGTATTATTAATTGCATATCTGTCAAAGACGCCGGATAAAATGTTGAGTGAGAAAGAATGATAGGGAGATGATAACGATGAGTCCATTGCAGCAGTTAAGAAATAAAATGGAAGAATATGGGGTAGATGTTTATTTAATCGTATCGGATGATTTCCATGCTTCGGAATATGTGGGTGATTATTTTAAATGTCGTGAGTATATATCCGGATTTAATGGTTCGGCAGGTTCGGTGGTTGTAACAAAAACGGAGGCCGGTTTATGGACGGACGGAAGATATTTTCTTCAGGCGGAAGCCCAGCTGCAAGGCAGTGGAATTACATTATATAAAATGGGAGAGGAAAATGTTTTGACCGTTGCGGAATATTTAACGGAAATTCTTAACTCCGGACAGGTATTGGCATATGACGGAAGAACTCTTTCATTTCGATCTATTGATAAAATAAAGAAAGAACTTAAAAAGGCGGATAAGCAGGTAAAATATCTTGAAAATGTAGATTTGGTTGGAATGATATGGGAGAACCGGCCGGCATTTCCGAATCATCCGATCTGGTCGTTAAAGGAAGAACAGGTTGGACGGTCAAGAAAACAGAAACTTTTTGATTTGCGGCAGAAAATGAAAGAAAAACAGGCAGATTATCATTTGATTGCTTCGTTGGATGATATTGCATGGCTATATAATATCCGTGGAAATGACATTGCATATAATCCGGTTGCGATGGCATATACGTTAGTGGATGCAAAAGGAGAACATACCGTTTTGTACTGTAATGGTCAATTTGCCGATGATGGAACAAAAACTCAATTATTAGAAGATGGAATTTTGCTAAAGCCATATTTTCAAATATATACGGATTTGGAACATCTGACGGAGGAGGAATTTTGCCCGCAGTCAAAATCTGAACTTTCCATAATGGTGGATAAGAATACAACCAATGTAGCATTGATTTCCAAAATACCGGAGAAAGTTCGACTGATTTATGAGGATAATCCAACCACGATTGCAAAGGCGGTGAAGACGCCGGTTGAGATGGAAAATGAAAGAAACGCACATATAAAAGATGGTGTTGCCGTTACAAAGCTGATTTACTGGTTGAAGAATGTTCAGTATGAGGAAGCATTTCAACAGGGAGAAATTACGGAATTAACGGTAGCGGAAAAATTATTGCAGCTGCGTAAACAGCAGGATGGATTTATAGAGGAAAGTTTTGCGCCGATTATTGCATCCGGAGAACACGGAGCAATTGTTCATTATGAAGCGGATGAAAGTACGGATGTACCGATTGCTACGGATACCTTTTTATTAATGGATACGGGCGGACAATATTATGAAGGAACGACGGATATCACAAGAACCGTTGTAATAGGTAAGGTGAATCCGCAGCAGAAAGCGCATTACACAGCTGTATTGAGAGGAAATTTAAATCTGGCAAATGCTTATTTTAAAAAGGGTGTTACCGGAGCAAATTTAGATTATCTGGCAAGAAGTCCGTTGTGGGAATACGGTCTTGATTACAACCACGGTACCGGTCACGGAGTCGGTTATCTTCTAAATGTTCATGAGGGCCCGAATGCAATCCGTCTGAAACAGGCAGACAAAACGGTAGGCGTAGAGTTGGAGGAAGGTATGATTACTTCGGATGAACCGGGGCTTTATTTAGAAGGCAGGTACGGAATCCGTCTGGAAAATCTGATACTGTGTTTAAAGGATAAAAAAACGGATATGGGACAGTTTATGAAGTTTGAAACATTAACCATGGTTCCGTTTGATGTGGAAGCAATTGATACCTCATTGATGAGCGAGCGGGAAGTTTCATGGTTGAATCAGTATCATGAACTGGTATATCTGCGCATCGCAAAATATCTTACACAGGAAGAAAGGCAATGGCTATATAAGGTAACACGACCTCTTGTCAAAAAACAGAGAGGTAATATAGTTTAGGAAAAGAAATGAAACATAAAAAGCGTCCAAAATTTGTGATGACCGGAATGATGGCAAGATATTTCGTGAAGCTGTTGATCCGGGTAGGAATATTTGTCAGTATTGTCGTATTTTATATTATGGATAAACCGCTCATGTGTCATGTGATGACGATGAACGTATATAAAGGAATCCGCCCGATTCATATATTGTGGCTGTATTTTATGAGTTTGATGGTGATACATATTTTTCCATTTGAAAAAATCCGGCTGACGATGGCAAAAAGAAAAGCGGAAGAAAAACCATATCATCCGGTTGAAGGCTATTCGGAACTGGAATTGCTACAGTTTGTTCAGAATCAGAATGTAAAGGCATGGACGGTTATGCTGGTATGGCTGCTTACAAATTGCGTGATTGGCGGATTGTATTTGTTTCATTTCTTAGATGATGCGGACTTATTGATGTGTACGGTTTTTTTCTTTTTGTGTGACTATATCTGTATTTTGTTTTTCTGTCCGTTCCAAAAGATAATTATGAAAAATCGTTGCTGTATCAATTGTCGTATCTATGACTGGGGGCATTTTATGATGTTTACGCCGATGTTATTTATTCGTAACTTCTTTAGCTGGAGTCTGTTTTTTACATCCTGTGTGGTGTTGATTCATTGGGAAGTGGTTTATGCAAAACATCCGGAACGTTTCTGGTATGGCTCAAACAAGAATTTACAATGTATGAATTGTAAAGACAGAACCTGTCAGATTAAGAACCGGATTATGGGAAAGGTTGAATAAAGGAGGGCAATATGGAATTTTATTTGAATCCACAGCCGATATGCAAAAGTCCATTGCAAAGGCACAAAATCCAAACCGGTTCTGTGACAGTGGATTGTATCGGATTGTAAGATGTCCGAATTATCTTGGAGAGATAATATTTTGGACAGGTGTATTTGTGATGGGAATCACAGCATATAATGGGGTATTGCAGTGGATTGCGGCAATAACCGGATATGTATGTATTGTCTATATTATGTTTGGCGGAGCCAGAAGGCTGGAAATTCGTCAGAACAGAAATTACGGAACGGATGAGGAATATCAGGCGTATGTAAGAACAACTCCGATTTTAATTCCGTTTGTTCCGTTATACAGTGTGGAAAAATATAAGTTCCTGATTGGATAAAAAAGAAGTTGCCAAGTCTACTGTAAATAAAGTACAATGAAGGTTAGGTTTAAACTAAGCAACTTTTGTTGTGAAATACGTTGTAGGAGAAAGGAATTTGTAACATGGGAAAGTATTATCAGGAAGCGATTGAAACTGCTTCAAGAGAGGAAATTACAAAGGTACAGACAGAGGGACTTATCGGTGTAGTGAAAAGAGTATATGAGAATGTGCCTTATTATCGGAATATGATGGACGAAAAAGGAGTTAAGCCGGAGGATATCAAGAGTCTTGATGATATTACAAAGCTTCCTTTTCTTACAAAGAATGATTTAAGAGATGCATATCCATACGGATTGATGGCACGTCCTTTAAAGGATTGTGTCCGTATTCAGTCAACATCGGGAACAACCGGACGCCGTGTTGTGGATTTTTATACCTTAAATGATATCGACATGTGGGAAAATGGCTGTGCCCGTGCAATTGTAGCAGCCGGAGGAACAGATGAGGATGTATGTCAGGTATCATATGGTTACGGATTGTTCACAGGTGGACCGGGATTAAATGGTGGTTCGCATAAGGTTGGTTGTCTGACGGTGCCGATGTCATCGGGAAATACAGACCGCCAGTTAATGTTTATGACGGATTTAGGTACAACCATTCTTTGCTGTACACCTTCTTATGCAGCTTATCTTGCGGAATCAATTAAAGAAAGAGGAATAAAGGATCAGATAAAATTAAAAGCCGGTATCTTTGGTGCGGAAGCATGGTCTGAGGAAATGCGTCACAATATTGAAGACGGACTTGGAATTAAGGCTTATGATATTTATGGCTTGACGGAAATTGAAGGACCGGGTGTTGCATTTGAATGTCAGGAACAGGACGGTATGCATATCTGTGAGGATTATTTTATTCCGGAAATTCTTGATCCGGATACATTTGAGCCGGTTCCGGATGGACAGATTGGTGAATTAGTATTTACAAGTTTTGCAAGAGAAGCATTTCCGTTGATTCGTTATCGTACAAAGGATATTACATACATTACACACGAGAAGTGTAAATGCGGACGTACGCATGCACGTATCCACAGATTGATGGGTAGAACGGATGATATGTTGATTGTTAAGGGTGTTAATGTATATCCTTCACAGATTGAAGAAGTATTGATTAAGAAGGGTATGCCTGAAAATTATCAGTTGATTGTAGACCGTGTTCATAATGGAGATACGTTGGATGTCAATGTAGAGATGACTCCTGAGATGGCGGCTGATAAGACTTTAGATATTGCTAAGAAAGAAAAAGAGCTGGTAACGGCATTAAAGAGTATGCTTGGCATTTATGCGAAGGTTACTTTAGTTGAGCCAAAATCCATTACTCGTTCAGAGGGAAAAGCGGTTCGTGTTATTGATAAGCGAAAGATTTGAGTCTATCATTCAGAAAATCAGACAGTGTTCTGTCTGATTTTTCTGCTACTACCGAATATACGATTTCAATAAAAAGGAGGCAGAATATGGAAAAACAAACAATGGCAGATTTTGAAAAGGAATTGGAAAGTTCTTTTCGCGTATTAAAAGTGGGAGACGTAATATCCGGAATGATTGTGGATATTAACGATGAGGAAGTGACACTGGATATTTCTTATTTTGCACCGGGTGTAATTCCCCTGTCAGAGGTTTCGGATGATCCGGATTTTTCCGCAATGAAGAATTTAAAAATTGGGGAAACGATATCGGCTGCCGTTTTGCAGTTAGATGACGGGAGAGGAAATGTAGTGCTTTCTTTAAAAGAAGCAGCGGAGTCTGAAGCGTGGGAGCATTGCAGAGCATTATTGGAACAGCAGAAAACCGTTACCGTGAAGATAAAGGAAAGTGTCAATGCGGGTGTGGTTGCATATCTGGAAGGTATTCGTGCATTTATTCCGGCATCACAGTTGGCACTTACATTTGTTGAGGATACGCAGGATTATGTTGGAAAGACGGTTGACGTGCGTGTTGTTACTGTGGATGAGAATGCCAAAAAACTGGTATTGTCCGCAAAGGCAGTGTTGAAAGAGAAAGAGCAGGAGGTGGATCGTAAGAAGATGGCAATGCTGATACCGGGTTCTGTTTTTGAGGGTACGGTGGAAAGCCTAAAGGAATATGGAGCATTTATATTGATGGAAAATGGTCTGACCGGTCTGGTACATATTTCAAAAATCAGCATGAAACGGATCAAGAAACCATCGGAAGTACTTTCAGTCGGACAGAAGGTTAAAGTTAAGGTATTGGATGTCAAAGATGGTAAAATCAGTTTAAGTATCAAGGATGTGGAGATGAATACATCCGATATTGTGACGGATGTGATAGAAGAATTTGACTACAAGAGTGATGAAATTCCGAATAATCCGTTTGCGGCATTATTATCCGATATTAAAATCGAGGAATAGAAGGTTATTTATACAATTAAAAATATCATACGAATTTAACGGAGGTATGATTGTTTAGAAAAAGGAGAGGGAATTATGGAAAATTATCAAAAAAGAGGATTTGCGATTGCTTCGCTTATATTGGGAATCTTATCCTGCACGATTTGTTGTGCGATAGGCGCAGTGCTTGGTGTAATTGGTCTGATTTTGGGAATTGTCAGTCTGGCGCAAAAACGTGGCGGAAAAGGATTGGCAATTGGAGGTGTTGTGACTTCCGGTATTGGAATTTTTATTGGGTTATTGTTGCTCCTGCTGGTTGCTTCACCGGATTTCCAAGAGGGATTCAAGGAAGGATTTCGGGAGGGATATGAGTCGGCAATCAGTCATAATGACCGTTCATCGGAGCATGGATGGGGATATTGTTATACTGCGGAAGACGAATCGACGATTTATTTCTATGAGGACGGAACTTTTGACTGGTATCGGGATGAAGATAATTCAGATGACCGGAAATCCGGAAACTACAGTGTTGTATTCGGGAAAGAAGCGGAGAATATGCTGACGGGAGAATTGTCCGACTACGGTGTGACGAAGCAGGAAATTGATGATTTCCACGATAGAAATTCGGATACGGATTTGTATAAGCCGGAAAATCTTACGGTGTTGACTTTGGAGACAACCGAAATTGATGTGGAAGAGGATGTGGATATCGATGTTCCGTATACCAGATACTATTACGGACATGCAGATGACCAATACTTTGATGGTGTAAATATGGATACCGCCGGATATATGGTATTGACAAAAAACGGACAGATAGGAGATTGATTGAGTGGAAAGAGATATTCATAATTTAAGACCGGATGGATTTGCGGTAAGTGAAGAATTTCAGGCAATTTACGGAAGGATAAATGGTGTTAACGTATTACTTGAACCCTATAAAACCGAGAATACACATTACCTTACATTTCGTCTGGATCTGACAAATGAGGAAAAGAGAGAAGAATTGTTGTCATACTTACGATTGATGGAACGGGAGTGTTCCTATATCGCATACGCAGGCTGGAATAACAAATATATGGTTTATGTATCTTTTCATGTGTCAGAGGGAGAAGATTTAGAGCATATCAATACATTGATTAACCGGATTACGGATAAATGTAATGAATTGGGATTATATAATTGTTGTGAAAACTGTAAAGGACATGGCGATTTGCATTTTGTGGATATGTCGGGAGATAAATTTCAGATGTGCAGCAGCTGCTTTGAATACTGGAAAAACCGGTTGCAGAATTTTTACGGAACCAAAGAAAATGTAGCTTTGGGTATTTTAGGTGGGCTGATTGGAGCACTACTTGGTTCCTTGCTCTGGCTTATATTGGATCAGGTTCATTTCATTGCCGGAATTGCCGGTTATGCAATTGTATATTGTTCATTTAAGGGATATACGAAATTGGGTAAAAAGATGTCCCGGAAGGGCGTTGTGCTATGTGTGGTTATGTGTGCACTGGTAATTCTTTTTGCGGATTTCTTTTCTCTTTCGATTGATATTTATCGGGCATTTTCCGATTATTCCATTACTCTGGCACATGCAATATACCTTACACCTGCATTTTTAGTTCAGGGGAAGGTACTTGTAAGGGCATTGATAAATCTTGGACTGGGATATCTTGTGGCATTTTTGGGTTGTTATCCGTTTGTGAAAAGTGTATGGCAGGCAACGAAAGAAAGACCGCAGAAAGAAATTCGTTACATCTAAATCTTGACTTTTTAGAATTCATATCCTATATTAAGGTATATGCAAAAGGTTAAGAGAAAGAGGAGTAGAAGTAGTTCCTTGCAAGAGAGAATGGCTCATGGGCTGGAAGGTCATTTCAAGAAGAATACTTTGAAGGTAGCTTTTGAACTGTGTGGCTGAGAAAGAATCAGGTAGGCTGCACCGGAATCGTCCCCGTTACAGGATAAGATAAGAAACAAATTAAGGTGGTACCGCGATGATTCGCCCTTAGTCAGATGAACTGGCTAGGGGCTTTTTTATTGTGTGATTTGTGGATTCATGCAAAGTGGTAATAAAAATGCCTGAGAATGATTATAAAAGAAGGAGAATCTCATGGGAAAAGAATTGGAAAAAAATTATAATCCATCCGAAATTGAAGACAGAATTTATCAGAACTGGCTTGATAAGAAGTATTTTCATGCGGAGGTAGACAGAAGTAAAAAACCTTTTACGATTGTTATGCCGCCTCCAAATGTAACCGGTCAGCTTCATATGGGACATGCATTGGATAATACAATGCAGGATATCTTAATCCGTTTTAAAAGAATGCAGGGATATAATGCATTATGGCAGCCGGGAACAGACCATGCGGCAATTGCAACAGAGGTTAAGGTAATTGAAAAATTAAAGAGTGAAGGTATTGATAAGAATGATATCGGACGTACTGAATTTTTAAAGCATGCATGGGCATGGAAGGAAGAGTACGGTAACAGAATCATTAATCAGTTAAAAAAGATGGGTTCTTCTGCCGATTGGGACAGAGAACGGTTTACCATGGATGAAGGCTGTTCCAAAGCAGTTCAGGAAGTTTTCATTAAATTATATAACAAGGGTTATATTTATAAAGGTTCCAGAATCATTAACTGGTGTCCGGTTTGTAAAACTTCTATTTCGGATGCTGAGGTTATTCATGAGGAACAGGCAGGACATTTCTGGCATATCAATTATCCGGTAGTTGGAGAAGAAGGAAGATTCGTTGAGATTGCAACAACCCGTCCGGAGACATTGCTTGGTGATACCGCAGTTGCAGTCAATCCGAGTGATGAAAGATATCAGGATATTATCGGAAAGATGTTAAAGCTTCCGTTGACTGACAGAGAAATTCCTGTAATTGCAGATGAGTATGTTGATAAGGAATTTGGAACCGGCTGCGTTAAGATTACACCGGCTCATGACCCTAACGACTTTGAGGTTGGTAAGCGTCATAATCTGGAAGAAATTAATATCTTAAATGATGATGCGACAATCAATGAATTAGGCGGAAAATATGCGGGAATGGATCGTTATGAAGCCAGAGAGGCAATGGTTAAGGATTTGGATGAACTTGGTCTGCTGGTTGCTGTAAAGGATCATACCCACCAGGTTGGTACACATGACAGATGTAAGACAACCGTAGAACCATTGATTAAGCCACAGTGGTTTGTCCGCATGAAAGAAATGGGCGAAGCTGCATTAAAGGTTGTTGATACGGATGAACTTAATTTCGTACCGGAACGTTTTGATAAGATTTATAAGCATTGGCTTGAAAATATCCGTGACTGGTGTATTTCAAGACAGTTATGGTGGGGACACCGGATTCCTGCATATTATTGTGATGAATGTGGAGAGGTTGTTGTTTCAAAGGAAGCACCTTCTGTTTGTCCAAAATGCGGATGCACCCATCTGACACAGGATGAAGATACATTGGATACATGGTTTTCTTCTGCTTTATGGCCATTTTCAACACTTGGCTGGCCGGAAAAAACAGAGGAGATGGATTACTTCTATCCAACCAGTGTATTGGTAACCGGTTATGACATCATTTTCTTCTGGGTTGTCCGTATGGTATTTTCTGCATTGGAGCAGACCGGAAAGAGTCCGTTTAAGTATGTATTGATTCATGGTCTGGTTCGTGATGATCAGGGACGTAAGATGAGTAAGTCTTTGGGAAATGGTATTGATCCATTGGAGATTATTGACCAGTATGGTGCGGATGCGCTTCGTCTTACTTTGATTACAGGTAATGCACCGGGAAATGATATGCGTTTTTATATGTCAAGGGTTGAGGCAAGCCGTAACTTTGCAAATAAAGTTTGGAATGCATCCCGTTTCATTATGATGAACATGGAAAAATGGGATGGGAAGGCTGTGGATTTATCTAAGCTGACATTGGCTGACCGTTGGATTTTGTCTAAGGTTAATACATTAGCAAAAGATGTAACAGAGAATCTGGATAAGTTTGAGCTTGGTATCGCGGTTGATAAGGTATATAACTTTATCTGGGAAGAATTCTGTGACTGGTACATTGAGATGGTAAAACCACGTCTTTACAATGATGAGGATGATACACAGGCAGCTGCATTATGGACACTTAAGACCGTATTGATTAATGCACTTAAAATGTTACATCCGTATATGCCATTTATTACAGAAGAAATCTTTACAACCTTACAGTCGGAAGAAGAATCTATTATGATTTCAAAGTGGCCTGAGTTTAAGGATGAGTGGAACTTTGCGGCAGATGAACTGGCAGTGGATACCATTAAGGATGCGGTACGCGGAATCCGTACACTTCGTAAGGATATGAATGTACCAAATAGCAAGAAGGCATTGGTTTATGTGGTATCGGAAAAAGAAAATGTTCGTAAGATATTTGAAGATGCCAAGGTATTCTTTGCAACATTGGGATTCGCTTCAGATGTTATTGTTCAGGCGGATAAGACAGGAATTGCGGATGATGCTGTTTCGACCGTTATTCAGGATGCGGTTGTTTATATGCCATTTGCCGATTTGGTAGATGTGGAAAAAGAAAAAGAACGTCTTGCAAAAGAGCAGAAGCGTTTAGAAGGTGAGATTAAGCGTTGTACCGGAATGTTAAATAATCCGAAGTTTGTGGATAAGGCACCACAGGCGAAGGTAGACGAGGAAAAAGCAAAGCTTGAGAAATACGAGGGTATGCTTGCAACCGTAAATGAACGTCTGGCACAGTTGGCTAAATAATTTATGAATAAAACAGTTGACATACAGTTTTTTGTATGTTAGAGTATCTAACGATGAACTGCCGAAGACAGTAGGTACCATTTGGTGTAAGTATAACGCCTACCGAGGAAGAATCGTAACGATGACTTTTTCGCTCTATGTCTTTGACGTAGAGCGTTTTTTATTAGAATCGATTTGTTGATTTGAATCGCGCAGTCATTAATAAATAAGGAGGCGCAAAACGATGGCAAAGATTGAATTAAAGCAACCTATCGTTGATGAGATTAAAGCTCAGCTTGATGGTGCACAGACAGCAGTAATCGTTGACTACCGTGGACTTACAGTAGAACAGGATACAAGACTTCGTAAGGAATTAAGAGAAGCAGGCGTATCTTACAAAGTTTACAAGAATACAATGGTTAGTCGTGCAATCGAGGGAACAGAGTTTGAATCTTTAAAGAATGATTTGGAAGGACCAAACGGATTTGCTTTTTCTAAGACAGATGCTACAGCACCGGCAAGAATTCTTGCTAAGTTTGCTAAGGAAGCAGAAGCATTAGAGATTAAGAGTGGTGTCGTTGAAGGTACTTACTATGATCAGGCTGGTATCAAAGTAATTTCTGAGATTCCATCAAGAGAGGAATTGCTTTCAAAGTTACTTGGAAGTTTACAATCACCAATTACAAACTTCGCTAGAGTATTGAACCAGATTGCTGAGCAGGGTGATGCTCCGGCAGAAGAGTCAGCAGAAGCTCCTGCAGAGGAAGCAGCTGAGACAACAGATGCAGAGTAATAATACTTTGTAAATAATAATATTTTTGAATAATATGGAGGAATTTAGTTATGACAACTCAAGAGTGGATTGAAGAGATCAAGAAGTTAAGCGTTTTAGAGTTAAATGATTTAGTTAAGGCTTGTGAGGAAGAGTTCGGTGTTTCTGCAGCAGCAGGTGTTGTAGTTGCAGCAGCAGGTGCAGCAGGCGGAGAAGCAGCAGCTGAGAAGGACGAGTTTGATGTAGAGTTATCAGAAGTTGGTAGCGAGAAAGTTAAGGTTATCAAGGTTGTTCGTGAGGTAACTGGTTTAGGTCTTAAGGAAGCTAAGGAAGTAGTTGATAACGCACCTAAGGTAATTAAGGAAGGTGCAGCTAAGGCTGAAGCTGAAGAGATTAAGACTAAGTTAGAAGAAGTTGGCGCTAAGGTTACATTAAAGTAATTGAAACTTATTTATAACAAAAAATCCTTGGAGAAGGTTATTCTTCAAGGATTTTTTTGTTATATAGAATACATGGAAGGAGAATTGGTTATGGATACTTTTTATTATGAGGTAGCATCTATTGATGGTGACTATGCATATCTGAAAAGAACCGATGAGGATGTAAAAGATTTGAAACTCGTTGCCCGTGCATTGCTGCCGGAAGAGATAAAAGAGGGTACAAAATTAAAATACGAATTGTTGCAGTATGAAATTGTGGAATAACACTAATTTTATAAATATTTAAATAATTTAAAATAATATAAAAAAATGGTTGACATTGACAATTTGCTTGTGGTAGTATATTAAAATGTCATTACTGTGGGTAGGTGTCTTTTTTGACATGGTACCCTATAGTGTGAATGAGAAAAAACATAGGAATCATACCATTTGTGGTATAGATATAGCTTCTATACTATATATGGTTGTGAAACTTGTGAAAAATAATTTCAAGGGGTGAAAACGTCAATGGAAAAGAGCAGAATTAGTCCTGTGAAAGCGGGAAAAGGAATGCGTATGAGTTATTCCAGACAAAAAGAAGTACTTGAGATGCCTAATTTAATCGAAGTACAGAAAAACTCATATCAGTGGTTCTTAGAGGCAGGACTTAAAGAGGTGTTCGAAGACATTTCTCCAATCACGGATTACAGTGGTCAGTTAAGTTTGGAATTTGTTGATTTCCAGCTTTCTGAGGAGGAAGCGAAGTATTCGATTGAAGAGTGTAAAGAACGAGATGCAACATATGCAGCTCCACTTAAGGTTAATGTTCGTTTGATTAATAAAGAAACAAATGAAATTAACCAGCATGACATTTTTATGGGAGACTTGCCTTTGATGACAGAGACAGGTACTTTTGTAATTAATGGTGCAGAACGAGTTATTGTCAGTCAGCTGGTTCGTTCTCCTGGTATTTACTATACGATCGGACATGAAGCCAAATCAGGAAAAACACAGTATTTTTGTCAGGTTATTCCAAACCGTGGTGCATGGTTAGAGTATGAAACCGATTCCCTTGATGTTTTCTGGGTTCGTGTGGACAGAACTCGTAAGGTTCCTGTAACTGTTTTGATTCGTTCTTTAGGTATTGGATCGAATGAAGAGATTGTAGAATTATTTGGTGAAGAGCCTAAGATTTTGGCAAGTTTTACAAAGGATCATTCTACAAATTACGAAGAGGGTCTGTTGGAGTTGTATCAAAAACTTCGTCCGGGTGAGCCGCTTGCAGTGGAGAGCGCAGAAAGTTTAGTAAATGCAATGTTCTTTGATCCAAGACGTTATGATCTTGCGAAAGTTGGTCGTTATAAATATAATAAAAAGCTTGCTCTTAAGAACCGTATAGCAGGACATACATTGGCTGAGGATGTAGTAGATCCTTCAACCGGTGAAATCCTTGCAGAGGCTGGAGAGGTTCTTACAAGAGAGAGTGCAACTAAAATTCAGAATGCAGCGGTTCCTTCTGTTATGATTCAGACAGAGGAGAGAAATGTCAAAGTATTGTCAAATATGATGGTTGACATAAAATCCTATGTTGATTTTGATGTGACAGAACTTGGAATTGAAGAAGATGTATTTTACCCTGTTTTAGCAAATTTACTTGAAGAATATAAAGATGAAGAAGAATTGAAGAAGGCTATTAAGCGTGATCTTTCGGACTTAATTCCAAAGCATATTACAAAGGAAGATATTTTAGCTTCTATTAATTACAATATGCATTTAGAGTATGGTATTGGATCTGATGACGATATTGACCACTTAGGTAATCGTCGTATTCGTGCGGTAGGTGAACTTCTTCAGAATCAGTACCGTATTGGTATGTCAAGATTGGAAAGGGTTGTACGTGAAAGAATGTCTACTCAGGATATGGAGACAATTTCACCACAGTCATTAATCAATATTAAGCCGGTAACGGCAGCTGTGAAGGAATTCTTTGGAAGTTCCCAGTTATCACAGTTTATGGATCAGAACAATCCTCTTTCCGAACTGACACATAAAAGACGTTTATCTGCATTGGGTCCTGGTGGTCTTTCCCGTGACCGTGCTGGATTCGAGGTTCGAGATGTACATTATACACATTATGGTAGAATGTGTCCGATTGAGACCCCTGAAGGTCCTAACATCGGTTTGATTAACTCTCTTGCTTGTTATGCAAGAATTAATGAGTATGGATTTGTTGAGGCTCCGTATCGTAAGCTTGATAAGACAGATCCTGAAAATCCGGTTGTAACAGATGAGGTTGTTTATTTAACAGCAGATGAAGAAGATAATTATATCGTTGCTCAGGCGAATGAGCAGTTGAATCCGGATGGAACGTTTGTAAGAAATCGTATTGCGGGTCGTTACAGAGAAGAGACCGCAGAGTTTGATAAGAACCGTGTTGATTTGATGGACGTATCACCTAAGATGGTGTTCTCTGTTGCAACATCTATGATTCCGTTCTTACAGAATGATGATGCGAACCGTGCGTTGATGGGGTCTAACATGCAGCGTCAGGCAGTTCCGTTGTTAAAGACAGAATCACCAATCGTTGGTACCGGTATGGAAGCAAAAGCAGCAGTTGACTCCGGTGTATGTATTGTCGCAAAACACGATGGTGTTGTTGAGAAATCAACCAGCAAGGAAATTGTTGTGAAATGTGATGACGGTACAAAGGATACTTACCATGTCATTAAGTTTGCAAGAAGTAATCAGGCAAACTGTATGAACCAGCGTCCAATCGTTGTAAAGGGCGAGCGTGTAAAGGCCGGCGATGTGATTGCAGATGGTGCATCTACATCAAACGGTGAAATCGCATTAGGTAAGAACCCATTAATCGGATTCATGACATGGGAAGGTTACAATTACGAGGATGCTGTATTACTTAGTGAGCGTCTGGTACAGGAAGATGTATATACATCTGTTCATATTGAAGAGTATGAGTGTGAAGCCCGTGATACAAAGCTTGGTTCGGAAGAAATCACAAGAGACCTTGCCGGACATGGTGCAGAAGTATTAAAAGACCTTGATGAAAACGGTATTATCCGTATTGGTGCGGAAGTAAGTGCCGGTGACATCTTAGTTGGTAAGGTAACTCCTAAGGGAGAGACAGAATTAACTGCTGAGGAAAGATTACTTCGTGCAATCTTTGGAGAAAAGGCAAGAGAAGTCAGAGATACCTCTCTTCGTGTTCCTCATGGTGCTTATGGTATTGTTATTGATACAAAGGTATTTACAAGAGATGCCGGTGATGAGTTGTCGCCGGGAGTTAATAAATCTGTTCGTGTATATATTGCACAGAAGAGAAAGATTTCCGTTGGAGATAAGATGGCTGGTCGTCATGGTAACAAGGGTGTAATTTCCCGTATTTTACCGGTAGAAGATATGCCGTTCCTTCCAAACGGACGTCCGCTTGATATCGTATTAAATCCTTTGGGTGTGCCTTCACGTATGAATATCGGACAGGTATTGGAGTTACATTTAGGTCTTGCTGCGAAAGCGTTAGGATTTAAGATTTCTACTCCGGTATTTGCTGGTGCAAACGAGGAAGATATCATGGAAACTCTGGAAATGGCAAATGATTATGTTAATACAGAGTGGGAAGAGTTCGAAAAGAAATGGAGAAGTCAGGTTTCGGATGAGGTAATGAATTATCTTTATGAGAACCGTGACCACAGAGAAGAGTGGAAGGGTGTTCCGATTGACCGTACCGGTAAGGTAAGACTTCGTGACGGTAGAACAGGTGAAGAATTTGATTCACCGGTATCAATCGGATACATGCATTACCTGAAACTTCATCATTTGGTAGATGATAAGATTCATGCACGTTCAACCGGACCATATGCATTGGTTACACAGCAGCCGTTAGGTGGTAAAGCACAGTTTGGTGGTCAGCGTTTCGGTGAGATGGAGGTTTGGGCTCTTGAGGCTTATGGTGCATCTTACACATTGCAGGAAATCTTAACCGTTAAGTCCGATGATGTAGTGGGACGTGTTAAGACTTATGAAGCAATTATTAAGGGCGAAAATATTCCGACACCGGGAATTCCGGAGTCATTCAAGGTATTATTGAAGGAATTCCAGTCATTGGCATTGGATGTCAGAGTATTGCGTGATGATAATACAGAAGTTGAAATCGGCGAGAATGTAGATTATGGCAATGATGATATGCGTCATTTCGGTGATATGGATTACCAGAATGATGAAGCTGAAATGAAAGAACATGGTTTCAGCGGCGTTGATGAGAATGATGAAGCATTCGAGTTGGCTGGTGAAGCATCGGATAGTTATGATGATTATTCGGATGAAGACAGCTATGATGATTTTGATGAATAAGGAAGGAGAGCAGAATAGATGACAACTGTGAATAATCAAGAAACAGAAGAACATATGAATTTTGATGCGATTAAGATTGGTCTTGCCTCTCCTGAGAGAATTCGAGAGTGGTCTCACGGTGAAGTTAAAAAACCGGAGACAATTAATTATCGTACTTTGAAACCGGAAAAAGATGGTTTATATTGTGAAAGAATTTTCGGACCAAGCAAGGACTGGGAATGTCATTGTGGTAAGTACAAGAAAATCCGTTACAAAGGTGTCATTTGTGATCGATGTGGTGTAGAAGTTACGAAGTCAAACGTACGTCGTGAAAGAATGGGTCATATTGAATTGGCTGCACCGGTATCACATATCTGGTACTTTAAGGGTATCCCAAGCCGTATTGGTTTGTTACTTGATTTCTCTCCAAAGGTATTAGAGAGAGTACTGTATTTTGCTTCTTATGTTGTATTGGATCCGGGCGAAACAAATCTTGCATATAAGCAGGTATTGTCAGAAAAGGAATACCGTGATGCAGAAGAAGAATACGGATTTGGTTCTTTCCGTGCAGGAATGGGTGCGGAAGCTGTAAAGGAATTATTACAGACAATCGATTTAGAGGCAGAGTCAACAAGACTTCGTGCAGAATTAAAGGAAGCTACCGGACAGAAGCTTGCTAAAGTAATCAAGCGTCTTGAAGTAGTAGAAGCTTTCAGAGATTCCGATAATAAGCCGGAGTGGATGATTTTGGATGTTGTACCGGTTATTCCACCGGATATCCGTCCTATGGTTCAGTTAGACGGTGGACGTTTTGCAACATCGGATTTGAATGATTTATACAGAAGAATTATTAACCGTAACAACCGTTTGAACCGTTTATTGGAATTAGGTGCTCCAGACATCATCGTTCGTAATGAAAAACGTATGTTACAGGAAGCTGTAGACGCATTGATTGATAATGGTAGACGTGGTCGTCCGGTAACGGGACCTGGTAACAGAGCATTGAAGTCTTTGTCGGATATGTTAAAGGGTAAGCAGGGACGTTTCCGTCAGAACTTACTTGGTAAGCGTGTTGACTATTCCGGACGTTCGGTTATCGTAGTCGGACCGGAGCTTAAGATTTATCAGTGCGGTCTTCCAAAAGAAATGGCAATCGAATTATTTAAGCCATTTGTAATGAAGGAATTAGTATTCAGAAAACTTGCCCATAATGTAAAATCTGCTAAGAAAATGGTAGAGAAGCTTGAGACAGAAGTATGGGATGTATTAGAGGATGTAATCAAAGAACATCCTGTTATGTTGAACCGTGCCCCTACTCTTCATAGATTAGGTATTCAGGCATTTGAGCCAATTTTGGTAGAAGGTAAGGCAATTAAGCTTCATCCATTAGTATGTACAGCATTTAATGCGGACTTCGATGGTGACCAGATGGCGGTTCATTTACCGCTTTCAGTAGAGGCACAGGCAGAGTGTAGATTCCTGTTATTGTCGCCAAACAACCTGTTAAAGCCATCCGATGGTGCACCGGTTGCCGTTCCTTCACAGGATATGGTACTTGGTATCTACTATCTGACAATTGATAAGCCGGGTGATTTGGGTGAAGGTAAATTCTTTAAGTCAAAGAATGAAGCAATTCTTGCATACGAAAATAAGGTTATTACACTGCACTCAAAGATTAAGGTGCGTGTAAAGGGAACCAATGCAGATGGAGAGCAGATTTCAAGCATTATTGAGTCTACACTTGGAAGAATTTTGTTTAATGAAATTATTCCTCAGGATCTGGGTATTGTAGACAGAACAATTCCGGGTAATGAGCTTGCATTAGAGATTGATTACCTTGTAGGTAAGAAACAGTTAAAGGGCATCCTTGATAAGTTGTTCAATACACATGGTGCAACAAAGACAGCAGAAGTATTGGATGATATTAAGAGCATTGGTTATAAGTATTCAACAAGAGCCGCTCTTACCGTATCTATTTCTGAAATGACCGTGCCGGCTGCTAAGAGAGATATTCTTGATGAGGCACAAAGGACAGTAGATTTTATTTTGGAGAAGTTCAAATACGGATATATTACAGAAGAAGAAAGATATACAGCAACCGTTCGTACATGGGAAGCTGCGGATAAGAAGCTTACAACAGCATTGTTAGAGGGACTTGATACTTACAACAATATTAAGATGATGGCCGAGTCCGGTGCCCGTGGTTCAAATCAGCAGATTAAGCAGTTAGCAGGTATGCGTGGTTTGATGGCAGATACAACAGGTCGTACAATCGAGTTGCCAATCAAGTCAAACTTCCGTGAAGGTCTTGATGTATTGGAGTACTTCATTTCAGCACATGGTGCTCGTAAGGGACTTTCTGATACTGCGTTACGTACAGCCGATTCCGGATATTTGACAAGACGTCTGGTTGATGTATCTCAGGATTTAATTATTCGTGAAGTAGATTGTTGCGCAGGAAAGGATGAGATTCCGGGTGCTACAGTAGAAGCAATCATGGAAGGTAAGGAAATGATTGAAAGCTTCGAGGAGCGTATTACCGGAAGATATGCTGCAGAGTCTGTATATGATAAAGATGGTAACCTGATTGTGAAAGCAAACCATATGATTACTCCAAAACGTGCTAAGAATATTATTGCAAGCGGTGTTGGTGCAGACGGAAAGGAAATCACAAAATTAAAGATTCGTAACATTTTAAATTGTAAGTCACAGATTGGTGTATGTTCAAAGTGTTATGGTGCCAATATGGCAACCGGTCGTGCCGTACAGGTGGGTGAAGCAATTGGTATTATTGCTGCACAGTCAATCGGTGAGCCGGGTACACAGCTTACTATGAGAACTTTCCATACCGGTGGTGTTGCCGGTGATGATATTACACAGGGTCTTCCTAGAGTAGAGGAAATCTTTGAGGCTCGTAAGCCAAAGGGACTTGCACAGATTACAGAAATCGGCGGTAAAATTCAGATTCGTGACACAAAGAAGAAACGTGAGGTTGTAGTTACCAATGAGGAAACCGGCGAGTCAAGATCATATCTGATTCCATATGATGCCCGTATTAAGGTATTTGATGATCAGGTAGTAGAAGCCGGTGACGAGCTTACAATCGGTTCTATTAACCCTCATGATATTTTGAAGGTTAAGGGTGTACGTGCCGTACAGGATTACATGATCCGTGAGGTTCAGAAGGTATATCGTCTTCAGGGTGTTGATATCAACGATAAGCATATCGAGGTAATTGTACGTCAGATGCTTAAGAAGATTCGTGTAGAGAATAGCGGTGACAGTAATTATCTGCCGGGAACAATGATGGATGTTATGGAATATAACTCTGTAAATGAGAAGTTAAAGAGTGAAGGTAAAGAGCCAATTACAGGTACACAGGTAATGCTTGGTATCACAAAAGCATCTTTAGCTACCAATTCATTCCTTTCAGCAGCTTCCTTCCAGGAAACTACGAAGGTATTAACAGAGGCAGCAATTAAGGGTAAAATTGATCCATTGATCGGTTTGAAGGAAAATGTATTAATTGGTAAATTAATACCTGCCGGTACCGGTATGAAGCGTTATCGTGATGTTAAGCTTGATACAGAGGATGAAGTTATTAACTTTGATGATGAAGATCTTAACTTTGAAGAATTAGGTGATGAGGAAGTAACAGAAGAGACTGTTGAAGAGACAACAGAAACAGTTACCGAATCAAATGAATAATTTGTTAAAAAAGTATTGACTCTGGTATAATACTAGGGTATATTCTTTGAAACATGAAAACACAAAGAAGTGCTTAGGAGATATTCCTAAGCACTTTTTTATGATTTAAGGAAGATAAGGGAGGCGAAGCAATGGAAAATTTTATTTATCATATACCGACCCAAATCGCCTTTGGAAAAGGTCAGATTCAAAGATTACCGGAATTTCTTGCTGAGTACGGAAGCAAAATCTTACTTCTGTATGGTGGAGGAAGCATAAAAAAGAACGGAATTTATGATGAAGCAATTCGTCTGATGAAAGAAAATAATATGACTTATTATGAACTTTCCGGAGTGGAACCCAATCCACAGATTTCAACCGTTAAAAAAGGCATTGAGATTTGCAGGAAAAATAATATTGATGTACTACTTCCCATAGGTGGTGGCAGTACCATTGATTGTGCAAAAGCAATTGCCGTTGGTGTATTTTATGAAGGTGATGCATGGGACATTGTTAAGAATAATGATTATATAACAAAGGCTTTGCCAATTGTATCGGTCTTAACCGTTGCTGCTACAGGATCGGAAATGGATTCCAGCTCCGTCATCAGCAATGAAGAATTATGTGATAAGGCAGAAATTAATTCCGATTTATTATATCCGAAGGTTTCTATTTTGGATCCGACATATACTTATACCGTTCCGCCGTATCATACAGCCGCAGGTGTAGCCGATATCATGTCTCATATATTTGAATATTATTTTAACGGAGATACGGTGCTTGACATACAACGGTCCATGATGAACAGTATTTTAAAAACCTGTGTAAGATATGGACCGATTGCAGTAAAGCATCTTGATGATGAAAAGGCAAGAGCCAATCTGATGTGGGCAGCAAGCTGGGCAATCAATGGTTTTATTGCCGGAGGCACGGTGAGCAGTTGGCCGTGTCATGCAATGGAATATCAGTTGACAAATCAATACCATGTTACCCATGGTCATGGAATGGCAATTATAGATATTGCATGGATGGAACATATCTTAAATGAAAACACATTGCCGGCATTTTTGGAATATGGCAAGGAAGTATTTGGAATTGAAGGAAGCGGTTTAACAGCTGCAAAAGAGATAATTGATAAAACCAAAGAGGTGTACGAGAGTATGGGACTGACGTTGACGCTTCGTTCTATCGGGGCAAAGAATAAAGATAATCTTTATGAAATGGCTCAACAGGCAGTAGAAGAGTTTGGCTTGGATAGTGGAGGTTCCTTATCCCTGACAATTGAAGATGTAAAGCAGATTTATGAATCTTGCTTTTAAAAATACAGTCAAAGATGACAAAATGTTATCTTTGGCTTTTTTTATAGATAAAACATACATAGGTAAGGAGGATGACAGTTATGAAAAATAGGATATGTAAATATTTAAGTTTATTTATGGTAGGTACATTGTTATTTGGATTAATGACAGGATGTGGTTCGAAAGATACGAAGGATACGAAGAATACAGGTGATGAGGCGCAGGAACTAAATATTTGTATCTGGGACGGATGCTTTTCGGAAGAAGCAATCCATAATTTTGAAAAAGAAAATAATTGCACAGTTAACATTACCTATATTGAAAATACGGATACCATGATCAGTAAGCTGGTAGAAGGTGGCAATAAATATGATGTCTGTGATATAGAGGCAGCATATGTAAAATCCTTTGTAGATAATGGGTTATTACAGGAAATTGACCATAGTGCAATTCCGAATGAGAAGTATGTCGATAAGTCTTTAATGGAAACAGGGGCAATCGGAGATGAAAAAATGGAATATACCACACCGGATATGAATGCCGGCTACACTGGTATTATTTATAATACGGAAACCTGTCCGATTGAGATAAAATCTTTTAAGGATTTGGCAGATCCGGCATTAAAGGGTCAGATTGCAATGGTTAACTCCACCATTTCTTTATATGGTGCAGCATTGGCATCCTTAGGATATGCACCGGATACAACAGATGAAAATGAAATTAAGGAAGCAAATGATTTGCTTTCAGAGATAAAGAAGAATGTAAAGACCTTTGTAGGTGAAAGTGCGGTATCTGCTTTGGAAAACGGAGAATGTTCGGTTGCATTTTGTTGGGATTATGCAGTACTTTGTTTTGATAATGAGGAAAACTGGGATAAATTTGCAATTGCCGATATCGATTCCGATTATGAGAAATTTGTTCAGTATTGGGGCATTACCGCAACCAGTGAAAAAAAGGAGCTGGCACAGGAATTTATCAATTACATGATTAGCCCGGATGCGGTTGCAATGCATGTAGATGAATGGGGTCAGGTACCTATGGTTCAGAAGGAATATATAGAGGATAAATTGCCGGATGACTTTTATGATAATCCATGTATTGAAAAATATGAGGAACTGGCGGATAAGAGCTGGCTGGTAGCGGTAGATGATAAGCAGATAAATATTATGGATACGTATTACACACAGTTGATGGGTGGAAATTAACTATAGTTAAAATAGGAAATGGAGGAATTATTATGAAGAAAATAGAAGTAGTAACAAGACCGGAGAAGCTGGTTGGTTTAAAGGAAGTATTGGCATCTCATGATTGTCAAGGTATGACGGTATATTCAGTAATGGGTTGCGGACGACAAAAGGGATATCTGCCAGAGATGAATTTTACAGGTGAGGATATCAATTTATTGCCGAAGATTATGGCATTTGTTGTAGTTGAGGATGATATGGTGGAAGACATTTTGGCAGATCTTACAACAACAATACATACCGGTAAAAACGGTGATGGAAAAATATTTGTAACCGATGTTTTGGAAGCAGTTCGAATTCGTACAAATGAGCGTAATTCCGATGCCATTGGATAAATGGGAGGTGGAACGTTATGAGTAAAACAATTGTTTCGTTAATGAACGTAGATAAATTATATGGGGATAATCATGTTGTAAAAAATATGAATATGAATATTGCCGAAGGGGAGTTCCTAACCTTATTAGGACCTTCCGGCTGTGGTAAAACTACAACCCTCCGTATGATTTCAGGATTTGAGATGCCTTCTTCCGGAACCATTAAGGTACAGGGGGAGCGTGTGGATAAGAAGGAACCCTATCAAAGAGATGTTAATACAGTATTTCAGAATTATGCATTATTTCCAAATATGAATGTATATGACAATGTTGCGTATGGCTTAAGAGTTAAAAAGGTTCCGAAAAATGAAATAAAAGAACGGGTGCTGGAAGCATTAAAGATGGTACAGCTGGAAGGTTTTGAAAAGAGAAGAATTACGCAGATGTCAGGTGGTCAGAAACAGCGTGTGGCAATTGCAAGAGCAATTATTAACCGGCCAAAGGTATTGTTGTTGGATGAGCCTCTTGGAGCGTTGGATTTAAAGCTTCGAAAACAGATGCAGATTGAACTGAAACGGTTGCAGAAAAAACTTGGGATTACATTTGTATATGTAACCCATGACCAGGAAGAGGCATTAACCATGTCTGACCGGATTGCCATTATTAATCAGGGACGAATTGAACAGCTGGCGGCGCCAAAGGATATTTATGAACATCCCAAGACAAAATTTGTGGCAAGCTTTATCGGTGAAACCAATCTTTTGGATGCAATGGTTCTTTCCATAGATGGAGATAAGGCTGTAATCGGAACAGAGGTTGGAAAAGCAACCGTAATGATTGATCCAAAGAAAAAAATTAAGGTATCGGATGGTGTGGCAGTATCCATCCGACCTGAAAACATGAAATTTTCCAAGACACCGGTCGAGGGCTTTTCTATTAAGGGTGTTGTAAAGGAACAGATATTTGTCGGAAACCTGATTAAAATGATGATTACGTTAAATGATGGTACCGAAATACGAATCAATCGTTTTGATGCCGATGATTTAGCCGAAAACGGTGAATTGCTTTACCTGTATTGGGATTTACAAAAAGGAGTTGTAATAAAGGAGAAAAACCTTGTGGATACGGATTCTGTCCGTGACATTGAGGGAGGTGATCCGGATGAAGAAGAATGATGCGGAAAAAAGGGAATTAAAGAAAAAAGGAAAGGTAAAAAAATCCAGACGGGAACGGATTACAACATTGGTAATGCAGGCACCGATGACAATATGGACGATTCTTTTTATCATGGCACCGTTTGTGTTACTTGCATTTATGAGTTTCATGACAAAGGGACCGCTTGGAATTATTCAGTATACACCGACGGTTGATAACTATAAGGAAATATTGAATCCGGTGTATGCGGATGTCATTAAACAGTCTTTGATCGTTGCCTGCTGGACAACACTTTTTACCATATTAATGGGATATCCGTTAGCCAATTTTATTGCCCGTGTAAAGAGTAAGACATCATCCCTGTTAACGGTACTGTTGATGTTGCCGTTATGGGTAAGTGGTTTGGTTGTTCTTTACAGTTTTGTCATTATATTAAACAGCAGCGGTATTATCAATACATTTTTAATGAATATCGGTCTGATTCAAAAGCCGTTGGCACTGCTTTATAACAACTTTGCCATTATTGTAGGTATGATTTATATGTTCCTTCCTTTTGCGGTATTGCCGATGTATTCATCCATTGAAAAATTAGATCGTGGATTAATTGAGGCATCAAAGGATTTGGGAGCGGGACCGGTAAAAACGTTTATGAAGGTGACATTGCCACTTACTTCACCGGGAATTTTTGCAGCAGTGATTTTAACATTTATTCCGTGTATCGGATATTACATGGTTACGGATATGTTAGGTGGAGGAACCAGTTTAATGATTGGTAACCTGATTTACCGGCAGTTTACAATATCAAGGGATTGGCCGTTTGGCGCAGCACTTTCCATGGTATTGGCAATTGTTATTTTATTAATGGTATTTATTTATACGAAACTTGGTGGAGATTTGGATGATTTAGGAGCATAGCCTATGAAGAAAACGATTTTAAACAACATACAAAAATTTTATGTAATTTTATTATTTATTTTCTTTTATGCACCGGTTGTGGTAATGGTTGTATTTTCCTTTAATGTCAGCAAGGCAAATGTTGTATGGCAGGGATTTACGACAAAATGGTATGAAAAGCTGATGGGTGACAGTGAGGTTTGGAGCATATTCGGACTGACGATTCTGATAGCTTTCCTTACCACTATATTTTCAACCCTGATTGGAACAATGGGTGCAATTGGATTTAAGAAAACAAAAAGTAAACTGGCAAAATTAATTACCAATTCCATTTATTTTCCGATTGTCATTCCGGAAATTGTGTTGGCGGTTGCATTATTTATGATATTTAATACAACAGGAATTTCTCTGGGTGTTCCGGTTATTGTAATTGGTAATACAACGATTTGTCTGCCTTATGTTTATATAACGGTAAAGGCAAGGCTTGTGGGAATGGATCCGTCCATTGAGGAGGCTTCCCTGGATTTGGGTGCAGACCGGATTTATACATTGTTTCATGTAACGATTCCACAGATTATGCCGGGTATTGTTTCCGGAGCATTTATGGCATTTTCCCTTTCATTGGATGAGCTGATTATAACTTCATTTTTGGCGGATGCCGGAACAACAACACTCCCAATGAAGGTTTATTCTATGATGAAAAAAGGAATTTCACCTGAAATCAATGCACTTACGACAATCATATTTGGTGTCAGCATTTTATGTGTAATTCTTTATCTGGTAGCGGATGCAGTGAAATCCGGTAAGTTTAATAGACAAAAGAAAATCGACTTGTAGTTTGATATATAAGGACAGGAGGAATGAGATATGAAGAAAAAAATACTTATGACAGGTGCAATTGCTTCATTGCTGATTGGTTTGTTGACAGGATGTGGTGGTACAAAGGATACATCAAGTGCCGGAAAGGATGCATATAAGGGAGAGACCTTAAATGTTCTTACCTGGGAAGGTGATATAGCGGATGATGTCGTAACTGCATTTGAGCAGGAATACGGTGTCGATGTAAATGTTACCTATGTTGAAGATACCAATACGATTCTTGCAAAGATGTTACAGGGTAACAGTGAGTACGATGTAATTGATGTGGAAAGCGCATATATGAAATCTTTTGTGGATGCAAAGCTGTTGGCACCGATTGACAGAGATAAGTTGACGAATTTTGATAATATAGAGCCTACTTATGTAGAAAAGGGACCGGTTGGAGATGAAGACCTTCAGTATTGTCTTCCGATTTGCGGACCATTATTTACGGGTGTTGTAGTAAATAAGGAGACCTGTCCAATCGAAATCACTTCATTTAAGGACTTGGCAAATCCGGAGTTAAAAGGTCAGATATGGTGTACGAATGCTACGATTTCCCTGTATGCGGAGGCATTGCTTGCACTTGGTTATTCTCCATGCAGTTCCGATGAAAATGAATTGAACGAGGCTCAGGCTTTGTTGCAGGATATCAAGAAAAATGTAAAGGCATTTGGAGCAAGCTCTGTTTCACCTTTGGAAACCGGTGATTGTTCCGTTGCATTTACCTATGATTACAATGTTTTAATGTTTGATGATGATGCTAACTGGGATAAATTTGAAATGATTCCAACAGAGACATTAGGTTATACACAGTATTGGACCGTTGCAGCCAGTTCAAAAAATCAGGATCTGGCAACGGAATTTATTAATTATACGTATTCTGCCGAATCTGCCGCAGCATTGGCAAATGAATGGGGCGGTGTGCCGGTTGTTAAGAGTGATTTGATTAAGGATAGCGTCGCAGATAATTATTTCGATAATCCAATCATACAGGAGTTTGCAGATATGTGGCCGGATCATGAGGACTTATGTGTCAGCGATGAACAGACGGCAATTATGGATACTTTATATAATGAGTTGATGAGTGGTGAACAATAATTTCTTTTCGGGAGGGATTGTTTATGAGTGCAGATTTTATTTTGATCGGAAAAATATTTACTTCACAGGAAGCAATGCCCTATGCGGAAGCGTTTGCTGTGGAGGATGGAAAAATTATTGCCGTAGGTAAAAAAGAGGATGTTCTTTCCTTGAAATCTGAAAAAACGATTATAAAATCCTGTGAAAATGGGTTGGTAACAGCGGGATTTACAGAAGGACATGCACATGTAAGTTCGGTTGTGGAATTGACGATGGGACCGTTCCTTGGTGTGAATTCGATTGAAAAATGTCAGCAGAGAATCAAGGAATTTGCACAGGCTCATCCGGGAAAAACTCCTATATTCGGAGGTGGATTTGATCCGGGGTTATTTGGTACGGACGGACCGACAGCAGATTTAATTGATGAAGTGGTTTCGGATAGAGCGGTTATTATATCCGATGAAGGACATCATTCCGTGTGGGTAAATTCCAAAGCAATGGAAATTGCGGGAATTACAAGGAATACATCGGATCCGGAGTGCGGAAAAATCAATCATTATCCCAATGGAGAACCAAGCGGATTTTTGCAGGAAATGGCAATTGATCTGATTACACCGGCAATGCCAAACATTGGAGTAGAAGAATATAAACAGGCAATTTTGTATTATCAAAATATTGGTCTGGAAAACGGAATTGTATCGACTTTTGAACCGATGTTAAGTCATTCCGGTGATGAGGCGATCCGTTTTGATGCATATGATACATTGGAAAAGGAAGGCAAATTAAAAATTACATATCGTGTTGCGCCAACTTTAAATCCCGGTGATGATACGGAGATTTTCTTTCAAAATGCGGTTGCACTTCATAAAAGATTTGCCGATAGGAAAAAAATACAGGTGAATACCATTAAATTTTTTATGGATGGTGTTGTGGATGGACATACTGCCTTGTTACGGGAACCATATTGTGTGGCGCCGTTTGATTGCGGACCGGTTATGTATGAACAGGAAGAATTAAACAAAAGAATGACGAAAGCATTAAAAGAAGGATTCCAGATTCATGTCCATGCAATCGGGGATGCCGCAATTGATGAAGCCTTGAATGCATTTGAAGCGGCACAGACTGCGGTTCCGGGAAATTATCGGAATGCAATTACCCATTTGCAGGTATGTCAGCCGGATCATCCAAAGCGGATGAAGAAGTTGGGTGTTGTTGCGGTTGTAAATCCGTACTGGTTTTATGAAACCCCGCTCTATCAGCCATTGGAACTGCCATTTCTTGGAAAGGAAAGGGCGGAACAGATGTATTATGTCAAAGCCTTTGCACAGGAAGGAATCGTAATCAGTCAGGCAAGTGATTTTCCGGTAACCGTACCACCGGATACCATGATGGGACTTCATATAATGGTGAACCGGATGCATCCGAAGGAATCAAAGACTCCGTTTTTTGAAAAAGAAGCATTGGATATTGAGTCTGCATTAAAGGCATTTACCTTAGGTGGAGCTTATGAAAACTTTTTAGAGGATAAAAAAGGCTCGATTGAGGTGGGAAAGGATGCTGATTTTGTTATTTTAAGTCAGGATGTAACAACCATTCCGAAAGAGGATATATACAAAACCAAAGTCATGGAGACATGGATTGCCGGTCAGTGTTGTTTCAAACGGAGGGATGACGAATGAAAAGTTATATAGGTGCAAAACCGTTTATTTTTCCACAACCGGTTCTGTTAGTGGGAACATATGATAAGAATGACGTTCCGGATATTATGAATGTGGCGTATGGGGGAATTGTAAATTCAAACCGCCTACAGATTAATATTGGTGTAAGACATAAAACGTCGGATAATATTAAAAATATGCAGGAATTTACCGTGGGACTGGCCACGGAGAACATTATAACTGCAGCTGATTATGTCGGAATGGTCTCCGGACATGAAGAACCGGACAAGGTTAAAAAATCGGGATTACATATAAACAAATCGGAGCATATTAATGCTCCGGTAATTGAAGAAAGTCCGATTACATTGGAATGTCGTGTGGAAGAAATCCGACAATTTGACCAGACCTTGCGTATCATTGCTGAAATCACAGATGTTTTGGTGGATGATTCCATTGAATTGTTAAATGGGCATCTTGACATTTCCAGAGCTAATATTGCAAGTTATGATCCGGACGGAAATCTGTACTATCGGTTAGGGGATGAAATCGGGCATGCGTTTTTAGATGGTAAGCAGCTAATGTAAGTTACTTAACCGGCAGTTGGATTTCAATCAGGTATTCTGCTTCGGTATTCGTTTCGTATTCGTCGATATAGCAAAACTCAATAGGATCTCCCGCAGGGACATAACCTTTTTGGGTGGCATAATCATATAAGGAAGGGAGCAATTGCTTTGTTTTGGTCAGAGGGCCTTTGTATAGGATGGAAAGATAAAGTCCTTCCGGAAGAAAGTAATTGCACTCTTTTTTTGTGAATTTTTCGGAGTAAAAAAATACATTCTTGGTACGGTAATACAAAGAATTCGGATTGCTGCCGGGAAGGTCTAGGGTATAACAGTCACATAGACCGATGGTTCCGATGTAATTTTTCGTTTCATTCATATATTTTATAAGATAATAATCCACAAGGTTATCCGGAATGTTGGAGTCTTTTACCATGACACCGCCACGTTTCGGGTACCGGAGTTCTTTGATGGTTTCTGTTTCATCATACCGGTTAAGCATGGTTTCAATGCTATGGAGCCGGTTGGTCAGATTTTTTTTGCAGTATTCTAAATTCTTAATCTGTTCATCTATGGTATCCAATTCCTTCTGTAATGTCTGTTTGGTTTTTTCCACACTGCGGTTTGTTACAAAGGATTTGATTTCTTCCGTGGAAAATCCCAGGCCTAACATTTCCCGGATTAAGGCAACCCGACGGAAATCTTCGATAGTATAAAAACGGTAATTGTTCTCTTCATTACGGACGGGATTTAATATTCCGACTTTTTCATAATACCGGATGGAATCGACACCGATATTAAAAAATCTGGATAATTCGCCGATTTTAAAGGTTTCATCTTTTGTCATTTCTTTACCTCTGAAAACTTAATTTTTTTAAGTCAAAATGTATTGACACTGGTATGATACTAGAGTTTAGCATATTTATATCAACGAAACAAGTTATATTTTGTTAGGTGATTGCGAAACGTTTCGTAACCTGTAATAGGTTGTGTCAATTTAATAATATATATAAGCAGGCTCTTGTAGCACGCCGGTACTTAACGAGGGAAAGCGTTAGCGCATCCCAAGTTTAGTACCGCTGTGTGCGGATGAAGCGAGAGCGTGCCTGTGTTATATATATTAAATTGTCACAAACTATAAAGAGAAAAAAAGTGTTTCGTAAATGTATAAGTTCTATTTTGTAAAAGGAAGGAGAGATTTGTATGGAAAGAATAAAGACACATCCGATTCTTGGGGATACACCTGAGGGTCGGTTGGTAAATTTTACATATGACGGAAAAACACTGCAGGGAATAGAAGGAGAGCCGATTTCTGCTGCACTCCGTGTAGCGGGAGTTATGACACATCGTTATACAAAAAAACGGCATGAGCCGCGAGGTGTATTTTGTGCCATTGGTCGTTGTACCGACTGCGTTATGGTTGTAGACGGAAAACCGAATGTAAGAACCTGTATTACACCATTGAAAGAAGGAATGGTTGTAAATACACAATATGGTGCTTCGGATCGGAAGGAGGAGTAGTTATGGCAAAGAGATATGATTTGATTGTAATTGGAGCCGGTCCGGCAGGTTTAAGTGCGGCAATAGAGGCAGCTAAGAATGGATTAAAGCCAATCGTGTTTGATGAAAATGCAAAGCCGGGTGGTCAGCTGTTTAAACAGATACATAAGTTTTTTGGTTCAAAGGAACATAAAGCAAAGATAAGAGGATTTAATATCGGAGAGGAACTGTTAAAGGAAGCGGCTGAAAACGGTGTAGAGGTGGTATTAAATGCAACGGTTGTCGGACTTTACGGAGAAAAAGAGGTTACCGTTAAAATCGGTGATGAAATCAAGCATTTTAAGGGTGACAGCATTTTGGTTGCAACCGGTGCCAGTGAGAATATGGTTACATTTAAAGGTTGGACAACGCCGGGTGTAATCGGAGCGGGAGCAGCACAGACCATGATGAATCTGCACCATATTATGCCGGGAAAACGGGTGTTGATGTTAGGTTCCGGTAATGTAGGTCTGGTTGTCAGTTATCAGCTGATGCAGGCAGGCTGTGAAGTGGTAGCACTTGTGGATGCCGCTCCGAGAATTGGCGGATACGGTGTACATGCCGCCAAGATTGCAAGGTGTGGGGTTCCGTTTTATTTATCCCATACTATTGTTGAGGTAAAAGGTACCAATGCAGTGGAAAGTGTAACGATAGCGTCAGTTGATGATAAATTTCAGTTTATACCGGGAACCGAGAAAACCTTCGATGTGGATACGGTCTGTGTAGCGGTTGGATTATCACCGATGTCACAGTTGTTAAAGCAGGCGGGCTGTAAGATGAAGGATACGCCGGGAGGTTATATACCGGAATGTGACATATTAGGAGCCACCTCTATTCCCGGCATTTATGCAGCCGGTGATGTTGCGGGAATTGAGGAAGCAAGTTCGGCGATGATTGAAGGAAGAATTTCGGGAGCGGTGATTGCCAATTATCTGGGTTATCTGGAAGAAGATGCACTAAAGGCACGGATTGCGGAACTGGAAAAGGCGCTGGATAGCCTGCGAAAAGGTATGTTTGCGCCGGAGAACAGAGGAAAGCTTGTGACAAAAACGGAGGAAGGCATTAATACTTCCATGAGTCTTCTGGAAAAAGGATACGTTGCGGATGATGAAATTGAACAGTATCCGGGTGTGACGAAGACAAGCGGAATCCATCCGGTAATTGAATGTACACAGAATATTCCGTGTAATCCATGTCAGGATGCCTGCCCGAAGGGGTGTATCAGTATCGGTAAGAATATTACTTCCCTTCCGGTTGTGAAAGGGGATGTCAAGTGCATTGGTTGTGGTATGTGTGTGGCATCTTGTTCCGGACAGGCAATCTTTTTGGTTGAGGATGATATCGGGGATGGATTTGGAACCGTTACCCTTCCTTATGAATTCTTACCGTTACCGGAAATCGGAACAAAAGGAGTTGCTCTTGGCAGGGACGGCAAGCCGGTATGTAAGGCAGAAGTTCTTAAAATAAGAAGCTCGAAGGCATTTGATCATACGAATCTGCTGACAATGAAGGTGCCGACCGACATGGTTATGAAGGCAAGGTTCTTTAAGGCAGAGTAAGGAGGGATTTTCATGATAGATATTCAGGAGAAATTGAAAGAGATAGGTCCTTATGTGGAAGCAGCAGATGATGATATGTTGGTATGTCGTTGTGAGGAAGTTACAAAGGGAGAAATCCGGCAGGCAGTACATGCGGGAATGTTTACCATTGAAGAAATCCGAAGATTTTTAAGATGCGGTATGGGATTGTGTCAGGGGCAGACCTGCGGAAAACTTGTAAAAGGAATTGTTGCAAGGGAATTGAAGGTTTCCCCATTAGAGATTGAACCGGCAACATCGAGAGCTCCGATGAGACCAACCGAGATGAAAATCTTAGCAAGAGATGGAGGTGAGGGTCATGAGTAAGAAAACAGCGGATGTAATTATTATAGGTGGCGGTGTAAATGGTTGTGCAACTGCATATTACTTAGCAAAAAAGGGAGTAACCGATGTGATTGTTTTAGAGGCAGATAAAAGTATCGGACATGGCGGTTCTTCCAGAAACGGCGGAGGTGTCAGACAGTCCGGACGAGATATGCGGGAACTGCCGTATGCCATGTATGCGGTGAATAATATGTGGCCGACCCTTTCTGAGGAATTAGGAGTGGATGTGGAGTATTACCAAAGAGGTAATCTTCGTATGGGTAAGACGGAGGCACATTTGAAGAAGTTGGAGGATCTGGCTTCCAAATCCAGAAATCTTGGTCTGGATATGAATGTGGTGGATGCAAAAACCGTTAAGGAAATATGCCCTTATCTTTCCGATGAAGTAATCGGTGCCAGCTGGTGTCCGACAGACGGACATGCCAATCCAATGCTTACAACGTTAGCTTATTATAAGCGGGCGGTAGAAATGGGTGTCCGATTCTTTACGGATGCAAAGGTAGAGCGTTTGGAAAAGTACAAAGGAAAAATCCGAAGGGTAATTTTGCAGACCGGAGAAATTTTTGAGGCGGAACAAGTTATTGTGGCAGCCGGTTATGAAAGCAGATATATAGCAAGAACCGTCGGTATTGATGTACCGTTGTGGAAATATTTTGAAGAGGCATTGGTTACGGAAATGGAACCGAAAATGTTTGATATTATGCTTGGTTGTGCAGACGGTGATTTCTATGGACATCAGTCACAGCATGGTTCCTTTGTGTTTGGCTCTGACAGTGGTTTAGAGGATGGAATTGATATGTCAATGGATGATTTAAGAACATCGTCTTTAACCGTATCTGCCGGATGTCGTGCCATCATGGGTTATATCCCGTTGTTAGCGGATGCAAAGATTGTAAGAACCTGGGGCGGCTGGATTGATATGTGTCATGACGGTGTTCCGGTAATCAGTAAGGTTTCCGAGGTTCCGGGTTTGATATTGGCGTGCGGCTTTACCGGTCATGGATTTGGTACGGCTCCCGCAGTTGGTCTGATGCTGGCACAGATGGTGTTAGGTGAAAAAACAGTGGTTGATATATCTGCATTAAGTTATGACAGATTTAAAACGGTTCGATAGAAAGGAGTCTTTGCTATGAATACAAAAGTAGAATTTTTATTTTTAAATGAAGAGGATATGTTAAAAGCCGGTGTTCTTGATGCCGGTCATTGTGTAGAGACAGTAGGAGAGGTTATGAGCCTGTTAAGTGCCGGAGACTATCTGATGGGCGGCAGGGCACATAATGATCATGGAATTCAGCTGATATTTCCAAAGAAATCCGATATTGTCGGATTTCCGAAAGAGGATTCCAGAGACCGTAGATTTATGGCAATGCCGGCGTATCTTGGCGGACGATTCCATATGGCTGGAGAGAAATGGTATGGCTCTAACGGACGAAATAGTGAAAAAGGTCTTCCCCGTTCTATCTTGATGGTAACCTTAAATGATATTGAAACCGGTCAGCCGTTAGCGTATATGTCAGCCAACCTGTTAAGTGCCATGCGGACAGGGGCAATGCCCGGTCTTGCCGCAAAATATCTGGCAAAGAAGGATGCAAAGGTATTGAGCCTGTTAGGGGCAGGTGTCGTCAATAAAACTTCATTAATGGCAATTATGTCAAAGATTCCAACCATAGAAGTACTGAAAATCAAGGGAAGTTCTCCGACGTCAAAAACAGCGGCAGAACTTGCAAAATATGCAGAGGAAAATTATCCGCAGTTAAAAGAGATTACAATTTGTAAGGAATTGTCTGAAGCCGTTATTGATGTGGATATTGTGTGTGAAGGTGTATCCGTGGAACCGAGAAAGTGGCCGATTATTGATTCGGCATGGATAAAAAAGGGAAGCCTGATTATTTCATCCGGTTCAATCGGATTGGATTATGATTATACAAGAGATCATATTACGAAGGTAGTGGATAACCTCGGAATGTATGAAGAGTATATTAATGTATATCAGGAATATGATGAGGATGGAAATAAACTGCCAACCGGAGTGCCGGGTATGGAATATGCCAATATGATTATTGCAGGTGAAATTGACCGGACAGATGTCCAACATCTTGGAGCAATTGTCAGAGGTATTGAACCGGGCAGAACTTCAGAGGATGAGGTGATTATGATTAGTTTAGGCGGTATGCCAATCCTGGATGTCGGTTGGGGATATGAATGTTATATGAAAGCATTGAAAGAAGGAATAGGAACAAAGTTAAAGTTATGGGATAAACCATTTATGGCATAAAGGGCGGATGCTTATGAATTTCAATACAAAAATACTGAATCTTCGGTATTTTTTCCTTCAGATATTATTCTGGGGTGCTGCGGTAATACATTATGCATATATGACACAAATTCTGGAATTTAAGGGATTCAGTGAGCTTGAAATCGGGATTTTAAGCGGGAGCCGTTTACTGACCGGACTGATATTCCAGATATGGATCGGTGCATTTGCTGACCGGTATGTATATCGGTTTCCGTTAAAAAATATAATTGCCGTTTTATCAATCGGTGCAGGCATTTTTTCCTTTTTGTTATGGAGAGTGGGACATCATTTTGTATGGATGTTAATCATCTGCATGGGTTTAGGTGTTACATTTACGACGGTGTCACCATTGATTGATTCCTTATCTATGCTGTATGTCAATCACGGTAAAGATGTTAATTTTGCAAAGGGACGCGCAGGAGGGTCTATATCCTGGGCGTTTCTTTGTATATTGGCAGGAATTTATTGCGATAAAATGGGACTTGATAATTTTCCGTTGTTTGCAATCGGCATGTGCTTTTTAATGGGTGTTGTTGCATTTTCCATGCCGTGGCAGCCAATAAATAGTAAAAACCGAATAAATGGGAAAAGGGAATCCGCAAACGAAGATTCGGTTTGGTCAATTTTAAGAAATTATAAGGTCTATACTGTTTTTCTGATAGGCTCTGCCTTGATGTTTATGGGTTATAACCTGGGCAGTGTGTTTTTGATTGACATATTTAAAGGCCTTGGCGGGAATAACACACACTATGGAATCGGTGAATTCGTGCTGGCAATATCCGAGGTTCCTTCGGCATTTTTAATTCTGAAATTCCGCAAAAAGATTCCGATGAAGTGGTTTATGCTTTGTTGTGCTTTTTTTATGACCTTAAAAAATCTGATACCGACAATTTCGCATCATATCGGAATAGTGATTCTGGCACAGGCGTGTGAAATGTTGGGATTTGGTCTTTACTATGCCGGTGGAATGTATCTGGTTGCGGATATGTTACCCAAAAAGGATCTGGTAAAAGCAACGACATTAATCAGTGTGGCAACCGTTGGAATGGGAGAGGGACTTGCATCTTTAGTCTGTGGCATGATTCATCAGAAGTTTGGACTTTACGGCTTGATGAAAGCTGGTACGCTGGTTAATGCATTGGCAGTGTTTGTAATGTTTTTCATGTGTATGATGAAGGAGGAACGTCTTGAAAAGAATACCGAATAAAATCCATTGACTCTGGTATGGTTCTATGGTATATAATACAATATAAATAATTAATAAAGGCAAGGGTGCCGGATTGGTACCTTTGCCTTTTTTATTTTGGGAGATGATAGTATGACGGAAGAAAGAGATGTAACATTTGAACCTGTTGACAGAAAAAGTAATGTTGAAACGGAAAACGCAGAGGTCAGTTTCCTCTATTTAAGTGAAGAAGATATGGTGGATGCGGGCGTGTTAAATGCAGCCAGATGTGTTGATGTCATGGAGGAAACCATTGGTCTGTTGGAGGATGGAGATTTCATTATGGGAGGTCCATACAATGATGCCCATGGCCTGATGCTGTACTTTCCTAAAAAATCTCCAATCGAAAACTTCCCAATCAATAATGCAAGGGATCGCCGGTTTATAGCAATGCCTGCATACCTTGGTGGACGATTTCATGTTGCGGGAGAAAAATGGTATGGTTCAAACGGAAATAACCGGCAAAAGGGTTTACCAAGATCCATATTAATGGTTATGTTAAATGATGTGGAAACCGGAAAACCTCTGGCTTATATGTCGGGTAATTTGTTAAGTTCCATGCGTACGGGAGCCATGCCGGGTGTTGCGGCAAAACTGTTAGCCATAAAAAATCCAAAGGTATTAACGCTGCTTGGATGCGGGGTTGTAAATAAAGCCTGTCTGATGTCGATTATGACGGTAAGACCGAATATCGAGATTGTGAAATTAAAGGGAAGTTCTGTGACATCAAAAACGGCATTGGCAATGAGGGATTACATATTGGAAAAATATCCGAATGTCAAAGAGGTGATTTTATGTGAGACAGTGGAAGAAGCGGTACGGGATGCGGATATTGTAAGTGAAGCGGTATCGTGTATGGCAGGTCAGTGGCCAGAGGTAAAGCGGGAGTGGATGAAACCGGGACTTTTGTATATTTCATCAAGCACTTTTAATATGGATTATAAGAGTATTACCGATTTAAAGAAAGTCATTGATAATTATGGAATGTATGAAAATTATGCGGAAGAAGATAAACTTGGATATGATGAAAACGGAGTAAGAAAACACACCGGCTGTATGGGTGAAGACTTTGTCTATATGGTCGAGGATGGTTTGATTACAAGAGATTCCCTCACACATATCGGTGAAATTGTCCGTGGTAAAAAACCGGGAAGAGAATCGGAGGATGAAATTATTCTGGTATCCATGGAAGGAATGCCGATAGAGGACGTTGCATGGGCGTATGAATGTTATACTTATGCATTGATTCATGGAATCGGAACCAGATTAAAGGTGTGGGATGAACCGAGAGCATTTTAAGGGGCGATGGTATGAATTTATTTGATATTATGGGACCGGTAATGGTTGGTCCTTCCAGCTCCCATACTGCCGGAGCGGTGAAGATTGGCAGGGTGGCAAGAAAGCTGATGGCACAACCGATTCTGCATGCGGATATTTTGTTATATGGTTCTTTTCTGGCTACCGGAAAGGGACATGGAACACCTTATGCGATTGTTGCAGGCTTATTGGGAATGATGCCGGATGATGAACGGATTCCGCAAAGCTTTGAAATTGCAAAGGAAAAGGGTATGTCATTTGCCTTTGGAAAGGCGGATTTAAAGGATGCACATCCAAATTCCGTTGTACTTCGTTTGCAGGGAGTGGATGGTAAAAAATTAGAAATTGAAGGACAGTCAATCGGTGGTTCTATGATAAATATTGCAAAAATAGACGGACTGGCTGCTAATTTTTCAGGTGATAATCCAACTTTAATCGTACATAATTTAGACCAGCCCGGACATGTCGCGGAAGTTACAAGTATGTTATCCCATAAATCCGTCAATATTGCATCCATGCAGTTATATCGTGCAGGCAGAGGCGGACATGCGGTTATGATTATTGAATGTGACCAGGAAATTCCACTGGATGCGGTAAAATGGTTAGAACATTTAGAAGGGGTTGAAAAGGTAACATATTACAGTCTGTCAGAAGACGAAGGAGAGTAAAATGGGATTTTCGAAGCTAAGTGAGATTATAGAAGAATCGGAAAATACGAAAAAGCCTTTCTGGGAAGTCGTTTTGGAAAATGACTGTAGGGAAAGAAATATTGCAGAAGCTGAGTCCGTAAAACAGATGCAGGGATTGCTTGATGTCATGAAGAATGCGGATAAAAATTACGATCCCAAATTACGGTCACCCAGCCGTATGGCGGGCGGAGATGGTGCAAAGCTTGAAGAATTCCGAAAAAAAGAGAATCGTCTGATCGGAGATTTTCTTACTATGGTTATGGAAAAGGCTGTGAAAATGGGAGAGTCCAATGCCTGTATGAAGCGGATTGTTGCCATGCCGACAGCCGGTTCCTGTGGGGTGATTCCTGCGGTGTTATTATCTTATGCGGAGTATAAACAGGTGCCGGATGAAACAATTGTGCAGGCTTTGTATGTAGCAGGCGGGATTGGAGAAGTAATTGCAACGAGTGCCAGTATTTCCGGTGCGGAAGGCGGATGTCAGGCAGAAATCGGATCGGCAAGTGCGATGGCAGCGGGAGCGTTAACCTATTTAGAGGGCGGAGACAATACAAAGATTATTCATGCTGTGGCGCTGGCATTAAAGAATATGTTGGGATTAACCTGTGATCCGGTTGCGGGGCTGGTGGAAGTACCCTGTATTAAACGGAATGTCAGTGGAGCGGTCAATGCGGTCATTACCTCTCAGATGGTAATGGCGGGAATTCAAAGTGCGATTGATCCGGATGAAACAATTGATGCGATGCGGCGGATTGGCAGACAAATACCGGTTTGTTTAAAGGAGACCGGATTAGAGGGTCTGGCAACGACGGCTACAGCACGGAAACTGAATAAAAGATTGACAAAATAGCGGGAAAATGCTATATTTTATGCGATTGTAATAGACGTTGATGGAGACAGTAATTTTCTCATTGAACCCGATGATAGCATTTTATCAGATAGCGAGTCTGTGATGGTGGAAGACAGATGGAAGTAAAGAGAATATGAAAATCACTCCTGAGTTTTGAACTGAAAGATTCGTAACGAATGTAAGTAGGCTTCAACGGTTGTTTCCCGTTACAGAAACCATGTATAAAGACAATTTTAACTACAGTTAAAAATCGGAGTACAGTGTATTAGGTGGTATAACGAATCCTAGCCCTTTTCGTCCTGATACAGGATGAAAGGGGCTTTTTATTTTCAGTAATAAGATTGAAAGGAAGAAGAAGATGTACGAAAAAGTTTCAGCAAATTTGAATTTCGTAGAACGAGAGCAAAAGACGTTAGACTTTTGGAAAGAGAACAAGATTTTCGAACAGTCAATTGAAGAAAAAGAAGGATGTCCGGTCTATACCTTTTATGACGGACCTCCAACAGCAAACGGTAAGCCACATATCGGACATGTACTTACCCGTGTTATTAAGGATATGATTCCAAGATACCAGACAATGAAGGGTCATAAAATCATCCGTAAAGCGGGATGGGATACACATGGTCTTCCGGTTGAGCTTGAAATCGAGAAGGAATTGGGAATTGACGGTAAGGAACAGATTGAGGCTTACGGGTTAGATCCATTTATCCGCAAATGTAAGGAATCTGTATGGAAATATAAAGGTATGTGGGAAGAGTTTTCCGGAAAAGTCGGATTCTGGGCAGATATGGACAATCCATATGTAACATACCATGATAATTTTATTGAATCCGAATGGTGGGCATTAAAAAAGATTTGGGATGACGGTCTTTTATACAAAGGATTTAAGATTGTTCCGTATTGTCCACGTTGTGGTACGCCTCTTTCTTCTCATGAGGTGGCACAGGGATACAAGTCTGTAAAGGAACGTTCCGCAGTTGTTCGTTTTAAGGTAATCGGAGAGGATGCATATTTCCTTGCATGGACAACAACACCTTGGACACTGCCAAGTAACGTTGCCCTTTGTGTCAATCCGGATGAAACTTACTGTAAAGTAAAAGCAGCTGATGGTTATACCTATTACATGGCAGAAGCATTGCTTGATACTGTATTAGGCAAGCTTGGAAATGCTGAAGAAGGTGTGGCAGCTTATGAAGTATTAGAGACTTATGTTGGTAAGGATTTAGAGAATAAAGAGTACGAACCTTTGTTTAAATGTACCGGTGATTATGTTGCAAAACTTCCGGAAAAAGGACATTACATTACATGTGACAGTTATGTAACCATGTCAGACGGTACCGGTATTGTTCATATTGCTCCTGCATTTGGTGAGGATGATGCAAATGTTGGACGTAATTATAACCTTCCGTTTGTTCAGTTTGTTAACGGTAAGGGTGAAATGACAGAGGAAACTCCTTATGCGGGAATGTTTGTAAAGGATGCAGATAAGCCGATTTTGATGGATTTGGAAAAGGAAGGTCTGTTATTTGATGCTCCGAAATTTGAGCATGATTATCCATTCTGTTGGAGATGTGATACACCGCTTATTTACTATGCACGCGATACATGGTTTATTAAGATGTCTGCGGTAAAGGATAGATTGGTTGCAAATAATAATACCGTTAACTGGATTCCGGAAGGTATCGGTAAGGGCCGTTTTGGTGCATGGCTTGAAAATGTACAGGATTGGGGTCTTTCACGTAACCGTTACTGGGGTACTCCGCTTAATATCTGGGAATGTTCTTGTGGAAAACGTCATGCCATTGGTTCAAAGGAAGAATTGAAGGCAATGAGTAAGAACTGTCCGGATGATATCGAGCTTCACCGTCCGTATATTGATGAAGTTACATTGGTTTGTCCGGATTGTGGCGGCGAAATGAAACGTGTACCGGAAGTAATTGACTGTTGGTTCGATTCAGGTGCAATGCCATTTGCACAGTGGCATTATCCGTTTGAAAATCAGGATATTTTTGAGGAGAATTTCCCTGCTGACTTTATTTCAGAGGCAGTGGATCAGACTCGTGGATGGTTCTATTCGTTAATGGCAATTTCAACCCTTATTTTTGATAAGGCACCATATAAGAATGTTATCGTATTAGGTCATGTTTTGGATAAAGACGGTAATAAGATGAGTAAGTCTAAGGGTAATGCCGTTGATCCGATGGAGGCATTGAATTCATACGGAGCAGATGCAATCCGCTGGTATTTCTACAGTAACTCTGCACCATGGTTGCCAAATCGTTTCCATGAGGATGCTGTTGTGGAAGGTCAGAGAAAATTCATGGGTACATTGTGGAATACTTATGCATTCTATGTATTGTACGCAGAGATCGATCAGTTTGATCCGACAAAATACAGCTTAGAGTATGATAAGTTATCTGTTATGGATAAATGGTTGTTATCGAAGATGAACACCATGGTAAAGACGGTTGATGAGTCACTCGGAAGTTATAAGATTCCGGAAGCCACCCGTGCATTATCTGAGTTTGTGGATGATATGAGTAACTGGTATGTAAGACGTTCCCGTGATCGTTTCTGGGCAAAGGGAATGGAACAGGATAAGATTAATGCGTATATGACACTTTATACTGCATTGGTAACACTTTGTAAGGCTGCCGCTCCTATGATTCCGTTTATGACAGAGGATATTTATCAGAATCTGGTAACAAATCTTGATTCAAACGCACCGAAGTCAATTCATCTTTGTGACTTCCCGGTTGCAGATGAAAGCGTAATCGATACGGAATTAGAAGCAGATATGGATGAAGTGCTTAAGATTGTTGTTTTGGGACGTGCTGCCAGAAATGCTGCCAATATTAAGAATCGTCAGCCAATTGGAAATATGTACGTGAAGGCTGCAAAGGCACTTTCAGAGTATTTTGTTGAGATTATTGAGGACGAGTTAAATGTAAAGGCAGTTACATTTAAGGATGACGTATCGGAGTTTGCTTCTTACAGTTTTAAACCGCAGTTAAAAACAGTTGGTCCAAAGTATGGTAAGCAGCTGGGTGGAATTAAGCAGTATCTTGCAAATGTTGACGGAAAAGATGCTATGGAAACACTTAAGAGTGAAGGCGCTTTGAAGTTTAATGTAGGTGATGTTGAAGTTTCGCTCGCAGAGGAAGATTTATTAATTGACTTAGCGGAAAATCCGAACTATGAAACAGCAGCAGATGCAGTGGTTACGGTTGTTCTTGATAAGCAGCTGACACCGGAGTTAATTGAGGAAGGTTTTGTGCGTGAGATTATTTCCAAGGTACAGACCATGCGTAAGGAAGCCGGATTTGAAGTTATGGATAAGATTACCATTTCCGTAGCGAATAATGACAAGGTTGCCGAAATCATGAAGAATAATGAGGATGCAATCTTTAAGGATGTGCTTGCAACAGCAATTACTTATGGTGAGGCACAGGGCTATACAAAGAACTGGAATATTAATGGTGAAAAGGTAGACCTTGGAGTTACGAAGAATGCGTAATTGATTATTATGTAAAATGCCATTAGTGTAGTTATGAGAGGTTGATATGAAAAGAATTCTGGTCATCCTTTTGCTAGCAGGAATTATCTATTATTATCAGCTAGTCTTACGGGTATTCGTGAGGCTGGCTGATTTTTTTGAATTTGTACAAGTATTTCATAAACAATAGCAGATGCAGATGTTCACAGAATGTTTGAAAAGAAATGAAATATTTGTAATATACTGTTCGAAAATATAGAACGGAATTTAGAAATATGTGTGTAACCATTTCATTTTTGATAGATTAGTAGAAATTATATGCCAAATTAGGTATAATATAGGTACAAATGGATATCGTAAAATCACATTAAAAGATGCTTATCGGAGAATGTGATGATAGATAGAGTTTGTGATACGATTGGAAAACGGTTACAAAAATGCCGCAATAATAAACATATGACACAGGAACAGCTTGTGACCTTGCTGGGTATTACACAGGATTATTATAGCAAGTTGGAAAATGATAAACTGATGATGTCATATGATATACTGGATAAATTGTATCATATAGGATGGGATATTGATTATATAGTTACCGGTCAGGAAACAGAGGAAAAAGAAATTTCACTTCAAAAAACGATGGCATTCCATACAGAAATTTTTGAAAATCAGAAAAGTTTACGTTTTTGGTTATATTTTATGGAAAACCGGATTCATAAAGGTGTATTATCACCGGATGATTATTTATATCATGAAGTGCTTGCTCTTATGAAAATAGATAATCTGGATTCTCCTAATTATTTATACGCGATCCGGACAACGCACCATATTTCACAAATTGATATGGCAGAAAAATTTAAAATGAATATAAAAACTTATATGAAACTGGAACATGGAAAAACAAAGCCGGATGCGGGAGTTTTGTTGAACTTATACGAATGGAATTATTGCCAGCCGTCATTTTTCTTCGATATCAGAAGACATATGTATTATATTCTGGGTTATCTTCTCATGGAGATGGATGACGGAAAAGGCTTGCAGGGGAAGGAAGTACTGGAGCATGCAAAAAAGTTGATGGAACTTTTGTGAGATTAGAATAGTATATGTATTTTGACCACTTATGACAAAATGTGTGGGTGTAAATATAGGGGTAATAAATTGCTGAAAATTGGTATATGTGATGATGATAAAATATTTGCAACAGAGTTAGAGGGATTTATTCTGGAATTTGCAAAAAGAAATAAATTAGAATTTGAGATAGAAATTTACACAAAATCAGAAGAACTGCTGGCTGCAATTAGAAAGGGGTATACCTGTGATTTGTTATTTTTGGATATTGAATTGGGGGATGCAACCGGTGTGGAAATTGGAGAATGGATACGTTCCGATATAAAAAATGAGGCAATGCAGATTGTTTTTGTATCCGCAGAGGAAAACTATGCCATGCAGTTATTTAATATTCGTCCGATGAATTTTCTTGTGAAACCGATTGATTATTCGAAGGTAGAGTATATTCTGCGGGAGTACGGAAGATTATATAAATTTCAAACCTGCTTTTTTGAATTTTCGATTGGAAAAGATAAGAGAAAAGTGGATCAAAAGGCTATCATTTATTTGCAAAGCCAGGGCAAAAAAATCAGAATCGTCACACAGGGCGGAGAGACTGAATTTTATGGAAAACTATCGGACATTCTGCCACAATTGAACGAGTATCGCTTTTGTGCCGTGCATAAGTCTTACATCATTAATATGCAATATGTGGAGGAATACGGTAAGGAATCTGTCCGGATGGTAAATAAAGATGTTATTCCCGTAAGCCGGGCAATGAGAGATAATTTGCATAAAAAGGTATTAGAGGTTGATGGTGGAGCACAAGGACAAGTTATGAAGGGATGTTATTTGTAGCATATTTTATTATAATATTTGGAATCGTTGATGCGAGAGATTGGATTTTTCCAATCTCTTTTTTTGCTTTTTTAGAGGATTTTAGATGTAATTTTGACGAGTTTTACCAAAAATCGTGTTATTTTTACCATGTTGAAAAAATTGGCTATTTTATGTGGTATAGTAAGGAGTGTCTTGGAGAGCAGGACAAAAAGACAAGACGATGTAAAAAACGTCAAGAAGTTAAAATGAGATAAGTGACGGATAATTTTTAGTTATC
>CAKQYU010000006.1 GCA_934293575.1 uncultured Lachnospiraceae bacterium
TAAAAAAAACGATATTCGGGTGGGTTATTTTGTTATACCCTAAATTACCCTCTGAATTTGTTTTTAAATTTGGAGGGTTTTTATGTTCCTTTTTTCGGGCGGTTGTCCATCTGCTTATATAAAGCAAAGTTTATCTATACATAGCATATCAGGGACTGGCAGGAAGCCAGTTAAAAAAATCCCTGCCAGTGCAACGGTACTTCTCACCATGAAGGTAGAAGTACAATCTCCATACAACAGAATTAGTATTTCCCATAACCGTAGAGGTCACAGAGCCTTTGCGGTTTTTCTTTTGTCGTTTTTTATCGGAATACGCCGCAGGGCTGTTACTTGTTTTGGGTGTCGTTCCCCGCCTCTCCATCTGGATTTTTACATTTCATCGCAGGCTAAAGCCTGCTCAATTCAGATTGATTGGAGGAAAAAAGAATGGCATATAACAACGGACGTGAGGACAGGAAGTGGCGTATCTGGAAAGAAGCCGAGGAAAAAGTGTTGCGGGAACATGGAGTTGATGAAACTACCATTGAACAAATCCGTATAGACGACAGGGCAGACTTTAATTCCAACAGGCGGTTTTACCATTGGACAAGCGATTTCGGGGAATACCTTGAGGGAATGGCAGACAAAGAGCAATCATCCGAGATAAAGACCGTTACGGATTTATTAGATGAAATCGAGGATGAAAATCTGTATCAGGCATTGCTTACGGTGGACAGGCGTACTCTGCAAATCGTTCTGCTGAAAATGCAGGGCTATTCCACAAAAGAGATTGCCCCGCTTGTGCATTTAACGACGGGTGCTATCTATGCACGGTTAGACCATCTCAGAAAAAAGTTGCAGAAGATTTTATAGGCATCTAATACAGCACGCTTTCTTATGGGCTATTGGGTGGGGGATAAAATTCTCCCGCCCAATTTTAGAATAAGTGAATAAAATCCCTGTCCATAGGGAATACTAAAAAGTTTGTGCAAAATCTTGACAGCCATATTGCCGCTATGGTATTCTAAAATACTAATGGGGAAATTGGAAGATTGAAAATTAAATAAGTACATAGATATAAAATTGAAATGTTGGTCAATCGACAAGGCTGACATGGGTTTTGAATTTCAAAGCCGCTACATAACATTGCGAATCAGATTGAGAGGGAATCCTCTTGTCGTTCGTGGTGTGGTGCAGCGGCTTTTTCATTTATCCAAAAGTCAAAGGTAATCAAATCCAGAACGGAGGTGGAAGCACATAGGATTTTCTTTTCGGAGGGTAAGGGCAGGTATAAAGAATGTCGCTGCACAGAAAAGTTGCCCTGCGGAGATGTCCGCAGGGATAGCGAGCATCGGATTGTGTCAGCCACAATCCCAATCCACAGCCTAAAGGCGTGTGGACTAACTTAGGGGACAGGTCTACGCTCCGCTTCGGTCGGCGCTAAGCGGACGTCCACTGGACGTCCAGCGCCCCTAGCTACCCCGATAAAAGAAAAAATAAGACTGGAGGATTAAGAAAAATGAGTAGAGAAAAATCAGAAAAAGTATGCATTACTTTTAGATTGAGCGAAGAAGAACATGAAAAATTAAAGCAGTATTCATCCGCCTGCGGTCTGTCCGCAGCAGAATTTATGCGTCAGTTATGCAGGGGAAATGCCCCACAGCCAATGCCGCAAACCGAGTTTTGGGAACTGCTAGGCAAGCTCTATGAAGTGCATGATGCTTTCAGAAAATGCGTCCCTTTCTATCCTGCCGCCGCTGAAATCTGTAAGGAGATTGAGCAGTTAGTGATGGATTTGCAGCAGAGATTTACTATGCCACAACCGTTTGATATGGAAAAATATGCAGGGAAAGGGGTAGTCTGATATGGCGGCAACGAGCCTCTGGCACATCGAAGGACGGTTGAAAGACCTGATTTCTTATGTGGAAAATCCAGAAAAGACCGTGCCGAATAAGGAGATGCAGGACTTCTTTGACGTGTTCTCCTATGTGAAAAATCCAGAGAAAACGGACAATGGAGAGTTTGTTTCCGCCATCAACTGTTTAAAAGAAACAGCGTTACAGCAGAAGATTCTGACGAAAAAGCAGTACCAGAAGACAGGCGGGTATATCGCTTGGCACGGCTACCAGAGCTTCAAGCCAGACGAGGTAACGCCCGAACAATGCCACGAAATCGGCTTGAAACTGGCAAGGGAGATGTGGGGCGACAAGTACCAGATAATCGTTGCCACCCACCTTGACAGGGGGCATCTCCACAACCACTTCTGCTTCAACTCCGTTTCCTATCTGGATGGGAGCAAATATAATTACTCAAAATCGGAGCAGAAACGGCTAAGGGAAACGTCAGACCGCTTGTGCAGAGAGTACGGATTATCGGTGATTGAGAACCCGAAGAAAGCCCCTTCAAGACCGCTGTATCTGGATGAAAAGAGCGGCAAGCCGACACGCTACAACGTCTATCTGGAAGATTTGGCGGAGGCAATCAGCGGCAGTCGGGATATTCCGCACATGATGAGATACCTTACCGACAAAGGCTACGAGGTTGATTTTTCGGGCGGGCATTGGAAGATGAAGCTGCCGCAGTATAAGCATTTTACAAGATTAGATACGCTTGATGAACGCTTAACGCCCGATTTTATCCGCTCACATTTAGGCACAAGGGCAAGGTACGGGAACTATAAAGCGAGGATTTCCTACTCTCCCCATATGCCAGAGGAATATAAAAAGGCTTGGAAACCGCACCAGAAAACCACGGGAATCTTAGCGTTGTATTATTACTGGTGCTATCAGTTGGGGATATTCCCGAAAGGCACGGACTACAAGCCGACAAGCCCGCTGATGAAAGAGGAGCTTCGGAAACTGGACGAGATTACCGCACAGGTACGCTATATGTCAGAGCATGACATCTCCACCCTCTCCGATTTGCACGCCGACAGGGAGAAAAACCAGACGGAAATGGACATGCTTACCGACTATCGGCGGCACTTGCAGAATAAGATACGGCGTGCTTCACCCGCCGAGAAAGAAACGCTCCGAGAAGAAAAAAACGGAGTGACGGAGCAGATAACAGAACTGCGAAAGCGGCTGAAATATGCGGATGGAATTGAAAAACGCTCTGCCCACATTGATGATTGTTTAAACCAAATCCACGATACGGCTGAAAAACAGCGTTCAAACCAGAACGGGAGGGCAGGCAAAACAGACCGCAGGAGGGAGGAATCATTGCGATGAGCAGAAAGTCCGAAGAAGAAATACAGGCAATCATGGAGGAATACAGGGACGCCCCTATGGTAAATCCCGATAAAGTATATCCCCCTCTGCCGCCCGTCCAAAACGTCACTCCCCTTGTCCGTGTTCCAGAGCAGATGAGCTTTACCGAGAAAATCGGCGGCACGGAATACACCGTCGACGCCCATTTCCGAAAGGACGGGCGGGATTTGCTTTCCAAGCTTACGGATATTTTTATGCGTGGCATGCAGGGATATGAATGTTATAATGACGGGGATTGGAGTGGCGATGACGGAGCATAGCAGACCGCAGAAGAATTACCGCTTTAAAGCGTTGAAGTTTGAGGACAGGTATGGTACACTGTACCTACACTTCACAATACCGTGTCTGCTGTCGGAAAGGAGAACCTTATGAAAAGACAGCAGGAAAAATTTACCGCCTTGTACTGCCGTTTAAGCCAGGACGACGGACGGGAAGGCGAGAGCAACAGCATTGTAAACCAGAAAGAATATCTGATGAAGTACGCAAAGGAACACGGTTTCCCTAACCCGAAATTCTATGTGGACGACGGCTATACGGGTACGAATTTTGACCGCCCAAGCTTTAAGGAAATGTCGGCGGATATTGAAAAAGGGCTTGTAAAGACAGTCATTGTCAAAGATTTGTCACGCTTCGGCAGGAATTATATTGAGGTCGGCTCTTACTCCGAAATCATCTATCCCGAAGCGGGCGTGAGGTTCATCGCCATCATGGACAACGTGGACACTGGCAGCCTTGAGAGCAATGAATTTGCCGCCTTTACCAACCTTTTTAACGAATGGTATCCCAAAAGCACGAGCAAAAAGGTAAAGGAAGTTAAGAAAGCGAAGGGGCTTGCAGGCGAACATCTGGGTGCGCCGCCTTATGGATATTTACGGAATCCAGATGACAAGACCCGATGGCTTGTGGACGGGGAAGCGGCGGCAGTCGTCCGCAGGATATTCTCCCTCTGCATGCAGGGAAAGGGCGTGTCTGCCATAGCCACAACCCTCTGGAAAGACAGGACGCTTACCCCGTCAGCCTACAAAGCGTCAAAGGGAATCGGCGTTGCAAAAGTGTCGGAAGACCCGTATTGCTGGGAAACATCTGCCGTAGCCGCCATTCTGGAAAACGTAGCATATATCGGCATAACGGAAAGCTTCAAATCCACAAGGCTTGGCTTTAAGAGCAAAAAACGCATCCCCACCGCAAAGGACAGGCGGGCGTATATCGAAAATGCCCATGCCCCCATCATTGACAGGGATATATGGGAAAAGGTACAGATAATACGGGAAAACAAACGCAGACCGAACAAAAGCGGGATTACGAGCATGTTTTCTGGACTGCTCTATTGTGCCGACTGCGGGGCAAAGTTAAGCCTTGCCACTGCCAACGGATACGCCCATTTCCGCTGTTCGCAGTACAAACGGACGAGCCGCACGCAGAACTGCACGCAGCATTATATCCGAGAGGACGCATTAAACCAGTTGGTTTTGAAACAGCTTCAGCATTTCCTGTCCTATTTACAGCAGTTTGAGCGGGTATTTATCCGACGGCAGATAGACACCACCCTTGCGGAACGCCGATACGAACTGTCCGCAAAGCAGAAACAGATAGAAAAAGACGAAAAGCGGATGGATGAGCTTGACCGCCTGTTCCGCAAAATCTACGAGGACAATGTCAGCGGAAAACTGAATGACGAACGCTTTTACAAGCTGTCAGACGGATATGAAGCGGAGCAGGGACAGTTAAAGCGTGAAATCGAAGCGTTGACCGCAGAGGTCAGCCAAGCCGATATGGAAGTGACCAATGTAGCAAAGCTGATAGCCGTCACGAAGAAATATACCCGCATTGACGAACTCACGCCCGAAATCCTAAACGCATTTGTGGATAAAATCGTAATCCATGAGCGTGAGAAAAAGGACGGGAAACGGACACAGCAAATCGACATTTACTATTCCTATGTCGGGATTGTGGATATTCCCACAGACGAGGAAATGCGGGAAATGGAGCGGGAATATATGCGGCGTACTACACGTCAAACCGCCTGAATAAAGGCGAAAGCAGGAGTAAATCTGTACTCCTGCCGATACATATCTATTTTTATCCCTATCTGGTTTAACTCATCATCTGATTTGCCATAAAAAAGTTCCAGAGCATTTCGTATAGATGGTTTAAAAACCGTATCATGACCATAACCTTGAATTACTTCATATCTTCTATCAGCTTTAACACTTCCTGCTTTTGAGGCATCACCCGTAATGCACCTTTTCTTGTTGTTATAATTGAGGCTGCCGCATTTGCAAACTGCAGCATTTCCTGTAAATCCTGTTCCGACAAATCATCCAGCCCACGCTCTAATACGGTATTCAAAATACACGCCATAAAGGTATCTCCGGCACCGGTTGTCTCAATGGTATGCTCCTGCAAATAGGAATCGCAACATACAACCTTATCATTGTAATAAGCCCGGCTTCCATTTTTTCCCATGGTAACACAAATTAATTTGGCGTGACATAAAGCCAAAATATGATCCATTCCACTGTCAATATCCTTCGCTCCGGTCAAAAATTCCACCTCATCATCTGAGATTTTCAGAATATCGCATGCCGTAATACCATACCACATTCTTGCTTTGGCATCCTCTAACCGTTTCCACAAAGGAGGTCTTAAATTCGGATCAAAAGAAACAAGATTTTTTTCCATCTTTGCTTTTTCAAGGGCATACTGCGTCACTGTTCCAATTCTTTTATCTGTCATTGATAAGGTTCCAAAATGAAAAATTTTCGAATCTGCGATAATTTCCCGATCAACCTCATCCCATTGCAGCATCATATCCGCTCCCGGATTTCTATAGAAAGAAAAGCTTCTGTCCCCATCCGGTGCTGTATGAACAAAGGCAAGGGTTGTCCGGACATCCTTATCAACAACCAGATTGTCCGTGCTAATTCCCTGTTCCTTCACTGCCTGAATTAACATTTCTCCAAAAATATCGTCTCCAACCTTTCCGATAAATGCAGTTTTCTTTCCAAGCTTCTGCAGCATGGACAATACATTACAGGGAGCGCCTCCGGGATTTGCTTCTAACAGGGGATTTCCCTGGGCACTGACTCCATTTTCCGTAAAATCTATTAATAATTCTCCTAACGCAACAACATCATACCTTTTCATAGCTTCCTCCTGTCTTACAGCTCCCAACATTTAAAATCCAAGATTATCATTGACCAAAATAACCTTAATTCTGCCATCATGCTTGCTGTACCGTGTAATCAACTCCTGACAACATACCGTATCATGGGACTTACAATCAAAACAGGCACCTGTTTTCGAACATGGCGTATCCAAATGAAATCTCTGTGCATTAATCGGTGCCGCTAAATTTTTGGCACGACTTCTGGCATCTGCCTCTGACTTTACAATTTTATTCATTCCGGCAACTACGATTACATGTGCCGGTCCAAAGGCAATTGCAGAAACCCGATTGGAATTTCCGTCAATGTTCACTAAGATACCATCCTCTGTAATCGCATTGCTGCTGGTAAGAAAATAGTCCGCCGAAAATATATCCCGCTGTATTTTTTCTTTCTCCTCCGGCGTAGCTGCTGCATCCCGATCCAATAATACATATTTTCCGTTACGAATTGCATCAAAGCCACCAATTGCTCCGACACTCATCGTCCCGCCCCATCCGATGGAACTGCCTTCCGGTATTAAGTCAATCATCTGCTTTAAGGCATCCTCTTTGGACGCAGCATAAAAGCCTTCCATATTACGGGACTTTAAACCGTCTATTACTTTCTTTGCCAATAATTCATTTCTCTTATATTCCCAATCTGTCATAATTTTGTCCTCCTGTCATATCAATGTAATTTTATCACAGAATCCAAAATACATACAACACAAGAGTGTTATTGATATCTGTTTTGTTGTTATCTGTTTTCCTTCTTCCCATAAATAAGAATCAACAGGTCTATAACCGCAACCGGAATCAGTACAAATAAGATGGAAATAATAGGATTTGACAGTTTGCCGCTTAACACATCTTCATTGATATAAAATCTTAAAATACCCGGACTTGCATTATTCACCGCATGCATAATGGTTGCCGGCCATATGGATTGGGTCCGGATAGTAAGAAATGTAAACAAAATCCCCATAAGAATACACATGATACACATAACAAGAATCCCCAGATACGGAAATCCCGGATAATCTGTTCCAAAATTATGCCCGATACAGGTAAGTGGCGCATGCCAGAGTCCCCAGATAATTCCACCGACAAACAAAGCCTTTTTCATCCCCATCAAATGAATTAACTTCGGCATCATGTAGCCACGCCAACCTTCTTCCTCTCCCAATGCTGCGAAAGAAAGAATTGCCGCAGAACTGATAGCAATCAACGGATATACATAGGTAAAACTTTCTTCTAATCCCGCTTCCTTTACCAGTTTCGTATCAAATGCATTTGAACAGATAAGCAATTTAAAAAGATTTCCAATCTCCATACAAATCCATGGCACAAACAATGCAAACAGGTAATATTTCCACATTTTATTTTTCAGATTTATGCCTAACATCAGGGAATCCTCTCCGGTCAACGCAAAACCTTCTCCGGTTATTTTTCTGGTAATTACATTGGCAGCAAAAGGCATAAGCATTCCCAGTCCCACAAACTGTTCCATAGCAGGATTGGAGCCATCCCATTTTAATCCATTTAAAATTGCAATGATAAATAGAAACCACGTCAACCCAAAAGAAATGAAAAGATAGATCATTAATCTTTTGATTTCCAATTTTTTATCATAATGCTCCGCCATCTTCTATCTCTCCTTTTTTCTATAAAAATAACAGGTTATACAATAGGACAAATAATAAATCAACAATAAAATAACCGGTACCATCGACTGAAAAATCATGACCTGCATCGGATGGTGATTTATGTATGCGACAAACGCACCAATGTTGAAATGTTTTTCCATCTTTGTCAGATTTCCGAACATCACAAATCCAATTGCAATCAATGCAATAACTGTCCAGATGCCTATTTTTATCAGTTGTGCTTTTTCCTTTCCAAGCAGGAGAAAAAGGGGAAGCTCAATTGCCGCAGCCAAAATCGTAATCCCCATTACCGGGAGCAGAAAACCGGTCAGTTTATTTATCAGTTCAAGCTCATACTCCCCACTGCAAAACGCTGTACAGGCAATCCCCCATATATAAGCAACCGATAAAAAAACGTATGCCGACACACCAATGAATATATATTTTGATGCGACATAGGTATTTTTTCCTATCGGCATGGCATTCAGATAGCCTCTGATTTTGTTTTTCTCATCTCCATCCACAATTTTTTGCGTAAATCCGTTTATCAACAGAACGAAAGTTACTACAAGCAGCCCAAAAAAGATAATAAAAAACATATCCAGCAGGTTAACTTCCTGTCCCTGTTCATTTACGGCCATAAAATCTGCCGAAGCCGTGCTTCCGGGAAATACGATTCTTAGAAGAATATATATCATACTGGCGGCTGTAATTCCCCAGGTAAGCCGAAGCTTTCCTATTTTATTAACGGAAACAAAATCCTTATACAACAAACCACCCATTAAAAAATCCCCCTCTTTTTCTTTGCAATTCTCACGGAAACCATATATGACAACAATGCAACCACAAGGGAAACGATAAACAAAATATAAGATTTATATTTCATAAAATCCATAAACCGGTTGATATAATGATTTGACTGTGTCTGCATTGTAAGCTGTAACAAAATTTCCTTTACATCTTTTCGCTTTACAAGAACGGTTCCCATTCCCATGAACAGGATTGCGGTAATTTGCGAATAACTTTCCTTCCCATATCCGTAAAGACAATGAAAAACAATCGTAAGTGTTCCGTACATAAGCATAATACTTGCCACACCGATGATAATTCCAAAAAACTCCCGGAAGGAAATCAAATCCGTCAGCAATGACAAAACAAATGACAAAACCAAATCGATAGCAACACCAATCCCAAACATGAATGTAACCGTAATATATTTTGCCAGTACTCTCTTTTCAACGGAAACAGGAAGAATGGATGATACACCTATAAAACCCGCCTTTCCGTCTGCTGTAAGAATGGCAGCCACATCCCCCACCATTGCAATCGGAAGAAACATAAACAAAATCAGTACATTTGTGGATAAATTCTTTACATCCATTTCACCGATTCCGTTTTCCACCATCATTTTCTGACCCGCCTGTGCAATATTTCCAAACTTTGCACTCAACACAAACATAACGGACAATACAACCGTACAGAAAACGACATAGCAAAAAATCACCCTCTGTTTTCGCAGACACATCATATCTTTTATTACTAAACCCTTCATCGTTCCCTCCCGTTTACCTGCTATTTTGTCTGTTGACATAGAAAAGCATAATGGTTTCCAGTGTAGCAGGCTCTATTACCATTTCAGGGTACAGCTTCTCACAGGTTTTTCTGTCATTGACAAGCACCGTTACACCGAATGTTTCAACTTCCGAAAAAACAATAAAGGAATCACTGATATCCTTTAACTGTTCCTTTTTGCATTTTAACAGTCCATGTTTTTCTATAATTTCATCCTTATTTCCGGAAAGAACAACCCTTCCGCCATTAATAAAGACAACCTCATCCGCAAGTTTCTCAAGATCCCCGGTAATATGGGAAGAAAGCAGTATCGTATGATCTTCCTCCACAACAAATTCCCGGAAAATCTGAAGCATTTCGTTTCGGACAATCGGGTCAAGTCCCGATGTCGGCTCATCCATAATCAACAATCTTGCATTATGCGAAAGTGCAACCGCTATCTGAAGCTTCATTCTCATACCACGCGAAAAATCCCCACATGGTTTTTTGGACGGAAGTGAAAATCTCTTTAAATAATCAAAAAAGACTGCTTCATCCCAATTTTTGTATATATTTTTCATCATAATATTGATGTCTTTTCCGGTAAGAAATTCATGAAATCCCATTTCGTCAAATACAACACCAATATCTTCCCGCAGTCCGGCACTGTCTTTTTTGATATCCTGACCAAATACAGTAATTTCCCCCATATCCACACAAATCACATCCAGGATTGCCTTAATGGTAGTCGTTTTTCCTGCACCGTTTTGTCCGATGAATCCGCAAATTGTTCCTTCCGGCACGGAAAACGAAACATCATCCAATTTAAAATCTCCGTAATCCTTTCTTACATTTTTCAGTTCTATTACATTTCCCGCTTCTTCCATTCTCTTCTCCAATTCACACTATATATTTTTATCTTCATATAAAAGGTTGAGCATTTCCACAAGCTCCTCTTTGGAAATCTTCCCAAGGTGTGCTTTTCCAACTGCAGCCTCTAAAAGCTCCTGTATGGCAAACATCATATTTTCCTTTACCATCTCACTGTTAATGCCTTTTACAAAACTGCCCTTTCCGGTAACAGATTCTATGAATCCATCCCGTTCCAAATCTTCGTAAGCTCTTTTTGTCGTAATAATACTGATTTTCAATTCCTTGGCAAGAACACGCATAGAAGGCAGTGCCTCCCCCTCCCGCAGTTCACCTGTCATAATCTGACTTTTTATTTGCTCCTCAATCTGCTCATATATAGGCACTCCGGAGCTGTTGCTTATAATAATATCCATATACGTTCCCTCAATAATTATTGTATATATCCAATATATACACTTGCTTTTATTTTGTCAAGCAGGTAAAGAAATCCGTCACACAAAAAAAGACGTAGGATTTTACTCCTACGCCTCTTAAATCAATATCAGATATTCACGGTCTCTTCAATCCATCGACCGACAAGATTTGTCAGTTTCATTCGCTGACCGATAAAACTATGATTACTTGCAATTGTCTCATAACGGACATTTCCGTTTGATTCTTTCAATTTCACTGCCAGCGGTTTTAACATCTTATCTGGCGGGGCAATCGTATCAAAAGAGGCTTCCACCAAAAGTACATTACGATTTACCAATTCCTCGTATCGGTTTAATACACTAAGCTCCTGCTGATTCAAAAGTGCATTTTCATATACCTCACTTGCGGAATTCATCTTCAGACACTGACCTTCCGTCTCTATCATTAAAAATAAATCCTTTTCCATTTTATAACGGAATGCGGCACCAATATCATAGGCAGCCATTGCTACAACACCTTTAATGAAAGATAACTCCTTTGCAGCATTTAATACCGTCTGACCTCCCATACTGTGACCGACAAGGAACAAATTATCCCTGTCAATATAATACTGGTCTGCAATTGCCGGATTATGTGCCCATTTTGCAATTGCCACGAGATCATCCTTTAAATGGGTAAAGAGATAATTTCCTTCACTACCCCATGCACCCCTGTGATTCATATGTATCACAACACATCCCATTCGCATCAGAGCATGTTCCAAATCATTGTTTGTTGTATAACCCGGAAAACCATGTGACATTATTACGGTCGGATACGGACCCTTTATCCTCTTGTCCGGTGTCAACATATATCCATACAGATGACAACCCCCGCTGATAATGTTTAATTCATATATTTCCGGAAATAATTCCTTTTCATCCGCTTCAAATTCTACAAATGCATTTTTTGAATTCATACACACTCTCCTCTGATTCCTTACACTGTTTCTATCGTATTTTCAATGTTAAATGCAGGGACACTTCCATGCCCCTGCTGTCATTATACACGATATCCTTTTTTAGAAAAGTATTTTTCTTTTATTTCCTTCCATATCCGCAAAAGCTTTTATAAATCAAAGGCAGTAATATAACAGAAACGATTGTGTAAATCACCATAACAAGCGGAATCTGCCGGAAAACATGATTTCCAAGCTGATACACAAGAGGAACTCTTGCACTTGCTTCTACATTTACCAAAACGGTCGGTATCAAATTAAAAATCGTTGTATATCCGGAAAGTGCCCGTCCGATAAACGGTAATAAACAATACAAGAAAAACGGAATACATACCGCAACACCGATTGTATGCATTTTTGCTGCGGTCAGCATAGACAGTGATGCTGCCAACAGGCTGGCGATATATCCGCATACCACAGTCAGCAGATAGTATTGTCCATATGTCATAACATAAATACTGTATGCCTCTCTTATTTGATATGGCGTATTTATACCGCTGATTCCCATGATTGAAAAACAAATTATACTGAGCAGTAAAATACCCGACCAATAAATAATGGTTGTTGTTGTCATTCCGGCAATTATCTTCGTCTTAACTGCCTTGGTTCGTCCGTATTTTGCGGAAAAAAATACCGCATCCGCTTTTGTCTGAAAATCATCCGCAAAAATACCGGCACAAATAAATCCAACTATAATTGCCAAAATTATGGAATAGGTTTCCCCATACATTATCATGGTATCCCATGAAGTAAACGGTGCATAGTTTAACGGCAATTTTATTTTACTGTATTTCTTTTCCAGATATTTTTTCTGAACCGAGGTTTTCCCATACTCCTCTGACATCATTTTCATATTTTTCTGATAAATATCATAAAAATTTTGTATGTTATTTTCTGATAACTGATTCAGAATACTGAAATCATATTGTGAATCCGGGGTCATAACGGATATCATAAAATCCGTAATCTCATCAACGGGCTGTAATGTTGTACCATAATGTGCATCTTGCTCTTCCACGGATTGATTCATTGCATTTTTGTGTTGTATCAAAGCCTTTAAAAGCTCATCCTCCGTCAAAGTTCCAGACCATATCTTTCTATTATCGGTAAGTTTTCTGGTCGACATTATTCCGGTACTGACATTGCCCGTTTCATCGATATAACGATTGCTGGTCACTGCAAATATACTGAAAATTACTGCAAGTATCAGCATTATACCAATTGCAAACACATTAATTTTTTTCGAAAAAATCCGTCTTATTTCCAATTTAAGCATCGTATCTTCCCTCCGTTCCTTCTCCAAAATAAAGTAAAAATGCATCTTCCAGATTTTTTTCCACCGGTATCGCATTATCCGTAGGTTTTTCGCCGGAAATGATTCTAAGCTCTGCTCCATCCTCTGTTGTTTTGATATTTCCCACTAAATATTTTTTTCTGTAACTGTTTACCTTATCTCTTGGCACCTGACATAACCATACGCTTTCTTCCATTGATGTTAATAAATTTTCAGCTGTTCCGGTATAACAAAACTGTCCATCTTTCATTAACACAATCCCATTTGCAATGTACTCAATATCCGACACAATATGTGTTGACAACAATACCAAACGGTCTTCTGCCAGCTCGCTGATTAAATTACGAAACCGTATCCTTTCATTCGGATCCAATCCCGCTGTAGGTTCATCCAAAACAAGAATCTCCGGGTTATTTAACATTGCCTGCGCAATTCCAACACGTCTGACCATACCACCGGAAAGATTTTTCATTTTTCTTTTACTGAATTTCTCCATTCCCACCTGTGTTAATAACTGTTTGATTTTCTTTCCGGCAAATGCTTCCTTCAACCCTTTTATTGATGAAATGTACATCATATAATCATAAACACTTAAGTCCGGATAATATCCAAAATCCTGAGGCAGATATCCTAAAATTGCTCTGTAGTTTTCCCCCATTTCCCATATGTCTTCTCCGTTCCATAATATTTGACCCTCAGACGGCTGAATAATCGTACAAAGCATACGCATTAACGTGGTTTTTCCGGCTCCGTTTACTCCTAAAAGTCCATATACTCCCTTTTCCATCACACAATTCACCCGGTCAACCGCATTAACTTCTCCATACTGTTTTGTCACATTTTTAAATTCTAATTTCATATGTGTAATCCTCCAATAATTTCTCATTAAACATCAATGATTTCCGAACACAATAAATAAAATAAGCAAATGTCAAAAGCAACATCATTACCCATACATGAATTGCAATTTTTTGATAAATTCCGTCATTTGTAACAATCATCATCCAAACCGCAACCCATATCAGGCATAAAAATATTGCAACATATTCTGATTTTTCCCATCTGCTATATAACAATCGGAAACATATACAACAAGATACATTTACCGGGAGCAAAAAATTAATTATCAATGGACTCAAAGGAATTGCCGTTGTACTGTATGTTGTTACAAAAAACAACATAATGATAGTAAAATCCACTACTGCAAACAGTAACATTCTGGCTGCACAAATCTGACGCAACGTATAGTAAGCTGCCTGTTCTATCTCAATTGCACCATTTCGCCTGTTTTTCCAAATTTCGGGAACGATTAAAATTACAAATACCGTTGCAAAGATTCCTACAAGTCTCATCATTTCTTCCATATCGGAAGCATAACCTCTTAGCCATATCCACAAAAACAAAAGAACACATCCCTGTAAAATCCACCATTTTTTTTTGATAAATTTTGACTGTTCATACAAAAATTCAAAATACGACATCGGAAGTGATTGTTTCCTGTATATCTGTTCTCTCACAATATTCTGACACGCTTGTATCGTCTGTTCCTCTTTTTTAAAACAGTTTTTTTGAAGTTCCTTCTTATATTCCTGTATTTGTTGCCGATATTCTGTCATCTTTCCACCTCCAAATCTTTCATTAAAAGTTCTTTTGCCCGTCCGATTCTGTATTTTACAAGGGAAAGCTTAATATGAAGTAACTGTGCAATTTCCCTTTGCTTTAATTCCTGAAAGAAATATAAAATTGCAACCTCTCTGATTTCTCCCGGCAAACCTCCGACCGCCTGTTCAACATCCAGCCGGATTCCAATTTTTTCTATATTGTCTTTGTTATCCCTTTCGTATTCCGGTAATTTTTCCAACACTATATCTTTTTTCTTTTTGTAGTAATTTCTGACAATATTTCCGGCGATTATATAAAGATAATTTTTAACCTTTCCATATTCTTTGTACCGATGCAGACTCTGAAAGAAATTAATGAACACTTCCTGTGTCAAATCCTCCGCATCGTATGCATCATATATATGCAGCCGGCAATATTGATAAATATCCGGATAATATTTTTTAACTAACCCAGCGCACGCCTCTTCGTCCCCGGCTCTTGCCCGATAAACCAACCAAAAATCATTTACTTCATGCACGCTTTCACCTCCTTTGATGTCCTACACATAATATAACAACCTCAAAATAAAAAAAGTCAGTTTTCAATAAAAAAATCCGGAGTTTTCACTCCGGATTCCTTCCTAATCCCTTATCTTCTATTCTGTTACTGATTTTATTTATTATTATGCCTCTAAAATTCCTGCATACTCATATCCGGCATCTTCTACCGCTGCCTTAATAAGAGATTCTTCAACATCCTTGGTTTTTTTAATCGTAACAAGATTTTCTTCATGAGAAGCTTCCGCTGTCTCAATTCCGTCAATTGCTTCAAGTGCCTTCTTTACGTGAGCCTCACAATGTCCACACATCATTCCGTTTACTGTAATCTTCATTTCTTTGTCTTCCTTTCCTGATTCATTCTTTTCCTTTTTTTGTATTAAATTTCCTTTTATCGGATTTTTAATTGATTTATCCTTTTTACTGTTATATACCTTCACAAGATTTAACCGAAGGGCATTGGATGCAACGCAAAAGCTGGATAGTCCCATAGCAGCGGCACCAAACATCGGATTCAATGTCCATCCAAAAGCCTTCACATAACATCCGGTAGCCAGAGGGATTCCGATTACATTGTAGAAAAATGCCCAAAACAAATTCTCATGAATGTTTTTAATGGTAGCTCTGGAAATCCGAATGGCAGCAGCCACATCACGGATACTGCTTTTCATTAAAACGATATCTGCGGCATCGATTGCGATATCCGTTCCCGCACCGATGGCAATTCCAAGGTCAGCACGGGTCAGTGCAGGTGCATCATTAATTCCGTCACCAACCATGGCAACCTTTCCATGTTTCTTAAGTTCCTTAATCACCGCTTCCTTTCCATCCGGCTTAACCTCTGCAATTACCTCATCTACACCGGCCTGCTTTGCAATGGCATTTGCGGTTATCTCATTATCACCGGTAAGCATTACCACATGAATTCCCATGCCTTTTAATTCTGCTATTGCCTCTTCCGAATCTTCTTTCATGGTATCGGCAACCGCTATAATTCCAAGCAATTTCTGATTCTTTGTAAAGAAAATCGGTGTCTTTCCCTGTCCGGCAAGCTCTGTAATCATGGTATCCAGCATTTTTTCACTTAACGCAATTACTTTTGAAATAAATGCCGCATTTCCTCCGGCTATCTGCATATCCTGAAGCTTTGCCTGCAATCCGTTACCGGATACCGCTTCAAATTCTTCTGTTTCCAGAAGTTCTATGTGATTTTGTTCTCCATATTCTATAATCGCTTTGGAAATCGGATGCTCACTCTTAACCTCAAGCGCATAGGCAATCTTAAGAAGTTCATCCCTGTCACAACCCTCTGCCGGTACAACATCCGTAACCTGCATCATTCCGGTTGTAATCGTTCCCGTTTTATCAAGGGCAACAATACCGGTCTTTCCCGCCTGTTCAAGGGATGCTGCTGTTTTAAATAAAATTCCTTCTTTTGCGGATACACCGTTTCCTACCATAATTGCGACCGGAGTTGCCAGACCAAGTGCACAAGGACAGCTTATCACAAGAACCGATACCGCTCTTGCAATTGCATAACCGACGGTCTGACCTACCAGCATCCATACAACAAAGGTAATAATGGAAATGAGAATGACCACCGGAACAAACACACCGGATACCTTATCTGCAATTTTAGCTATCGGTGCCTTCGTTGCAGCTGCATCACTGACCATCCGTATAATTCCGGCAAGTGTTGTATCCTCTCCGACACGGCTTGCTTCACATACCATATATCCGGATGTATTAATGGTTGCCGCGGATACACTATCTCCAACCTGTTTTTCCACCGGAATACTTTCTCCGGTGAGGGCAGATTCATTTACTGCACTTTGTCCTTCCATTACAATTCCATCAACCGGAATACTGTCTCCCGGACGAACGACAAACCGGTCTCCAATCTTAACCGTATCAATGGATATGGTTTTCTCTTCTCCGTTTTCCAATATCACTGCTGTCTGTGGAGCCAGCTTCATAAGAGACTTCAATGCATCCGTTGTTTTACCCTTAGACTTTGCCTCTAACATCTTACCGACTGTAATAAGAGTAAGAATCATGGCTGCCGATTCAAAATAAAACTGATCCATGTAGTACATGACCTGATCCATGTCACCCTCAAGCACCCTTGCAGTCATCGCAAACAAGGCATATATACTGTAACCGTAAGAAGCGGTTGCTCCAAGGGCAACCAAGGTATCCATATTAGGAGAACGATTTATCAAACCTTTGAATCCGCTGATAAAAAACTTTTGATTTACCACCATAATGAATCCGGCAAGTAACAGTTCATACAATCCCATAGCCACATGATTCCCATCCAAAAATCCCGGGAGTGGCCAATTCCACATCATATGTCCCATAGAAACATACATAAGCGGAATCAATAAAACAACCGATGCAATCAGACGTTTTTTCATCTTCGGTGTCTCTGTGTCTTTCAGGGAATCTTCCATCCCACCGTTTTTTGCACTGCTATCACCTGCCGATTTCAAGCTGGCTCCATAACCGGCATTTTCCACCGCCTGAATAATCGCCTCCGGAGAAGCGGTTCCTTCTACACCCATGGAATTCGTAAGCAGGCTTACTGCACAACCATCCACACCTTCTACCGCATTCACCGCCTTCTCAACTCTTGCCTGGCAGGCAGCACAACTCATACCTGTAACGTTATAGTGTTCCATCTCAATCACCTACCTCATAAGCTTCTGAAGGGTAACAACCAGTTCATCAATTACCTCGTCATTTCCCTCTCTGATATTCTCTGCAACACAAGTTCTCATATGATTTGCAAGAAGCGCTTTATTAAAGCTGTTCAATGCCGAATTAATTGCCGACACCTGTATCAGGATATCTGTACAATATGCATTTTTTTCAAGCATTCCTTCAACCCCTCTTACCTGTCCCTCAATTCTTTTTAACCGGTTCATTAAATCCCGATATTCTTTTTCATCTCTATCCTTATGTTTCCCGGAACAACAGGAACAACATTCTTTATTTTCTTCCGGCTCTTTTCCATTATCCGCCATATCCTAACCTCCTTGCAATCCAAATACCCCTATAGGGTATCGTTTCAGGCATCAATATATACCCGTATGGGGTATTTGTCAAGGAGATTTTAATATTAAAAAATATTTATTTTATCCCAATTTTTATTTTGTAAACGGAACCAATTCAAATTCAAATTGAAATGTATCCTCACAAAACCGGTAAGCATCCGCCACAACCGGCCCACAGCTGTTTGAACCGATACCGTTCATTGCATAATCAATACAAAGCACGGTACTATCGGATTCCTCTAACTCATAATTATGTGCGGTTTTTTCCAGTTCCTCCTGTGTATATCTTGAAGCATTAAAGGAAAATGGTTTCTCTCCCACTACAGTAAGACCAAAGCTTTCGCTTGCAAGTTTTACATAATCACAATCAAAATGACTTCCATTTTCCTGTGGCTTAATATAGTCCTCATGCAAATCCGAAATCTTTGCATGATATAGTCCGTGGCAGGCAGACTGATGTTTATCCCGGTAACTTTCCTGTGGCCCCATTCCAAAATATCCTGCTTCTTCTATCCTTTTATCCAAAAACAACCGTACTCCAAATCTTGGCAAATCCGGAAATTCCTCATCCTTTTTTACATTCATCACCGCTGTAATCTTTCCGCTTGCCGTAATCTGCCACGTCAATTCAACATCAAGTATTTTCTGAACGCTATCCGCTACCACTGCCAGATGTCCACTGATAAAAATACCCTTTTGATTCCGGAAAACTTCTGTTGTATAGGCTCTGGTATAAGCTGCATCATAATGTGCTTTTTTCCACTCTTCTTTTCCATACATGTCATTATCCGTCGGTGCTCTCCAGATATTCAATTCCATTGGATGATTGAAATAATCTCTTTCTCCAAACTGCATCTTTTGAAACAATCCCGTACGCCGGTCAAATGTATAGCAAAAATTTTTCGCCTGTACGATTATTTTTGTATCACTTTCTTTCACTGCAATTGCATTATCCACTGTTTCCATGCTTTCCAGCCATTCTACAGCCTTTTGATTTCTGCCATCTGTATTCTCCAGTTTTATCTCATCAAATCCCAATATATGTCCTGTTTCCAAAAGCGGAATTTCTTTCTTTAAACGATATATCAACTTCAGATATATTTTTCCCGCTGCCGGAATCTGTAATTTGAGTTCTGTTTTCGCATCTTCATGAGGTTTTGCAAATACATTGGTAAGTTCTCCCTTTTGTATAAGTTGTCCATCCTTTGTCATTTCATACAAAATCTCTGCAAAATCTTCCAGATTGTCAAAATCCATATAATTATGAAGGAGCAATTCCCCACTTTCCTGATTGTAATGAACCACCCGGACAGGACGATAAACATTTTTATATTCCAACAAGCCGGTATGCGGTCTGCGATCCGGATATACGAGTCCGTCCATACAGAAATTGCCGTCATGAATCATCTCGCCATGGTCTCCGCCATAGTAATAAATGGTCTTTCCGTTTTCTGCTTTCCCATGTGCAATTGCATGATCACACCACTCCCAGACAAATCCGCCGCACATCCTGTCATCCTTATGAATCATCCGGAAATAATCCTCCAAATCTCCGGGACCATTTCCCATACTATGACAATATTCTACTAACAAAAACGGTTTGCTTCCGTCCCTGTCCAAATATTCCTCTATCTCTGACAATGCCGGATACATGCGGCTGTACAAATCAAGATTTTCATAATGATAAGTGATATCATAATTACGATATCTTGCACTTTCATACTGCGTAATCCGTTCCGGGTCAAATGACTTCGTCCACTTTAACGCCTTCTCAAAGTTGCAGCCGTATGCACTTTCATTTCCCATTGACCAAATCACAATACATGACCGGTTTTTATCTCTTTCCACCATCCGCATTACACGGTCTAAAATGGCAGCTTCCCAGGCAGGATTGTCTGCTATTTTCTCATTCCACCGATGAAAACGATTCTGCTCCGTATCATCCCTTCGATACAACATGAATGGTCCATGTGCCTCAATATCCGCCTCATTAATTACCATAAATCCGTACTGGTCGCACATCTGATAAAAATACGGAGCATTCGGATAATGACTGGAACGGATTGCATTAAAGTTATGCTGCTTCATTAATGCAAGATCCGTTTTTATCTGATTTACACCGATAACAAAACCGGTTTCCGGATCAAAATCATGCCGGTTCACACCCCGGAATTTTATCTTTTCGCCGTTTATATAAATAACGGCATCCTTTATCGTTATACTTCTTAATCCTATATCGTCTACAATCACTTCATCCATTGTTGTAAAAATGATTTTATAAAGATAGGGATTTTCCGTATTCCATAATATAGGATTTTCAATCGTAAACGCTTTCCTTCCATCCGCAGAAATCTCTCCGCCGGCAACGATTTTTCCGGTCTTATCCTCAATCTGAATCTTTGTGGCTGTAAATTCCGAGTATTTTATCTCAAATTCTACTGTGGCTTTTTCATTTGTAAGCTTTGTTGAAATACGGTAATCCCGTATTGCCTTTTCCGGGCGTTTCAACAGATAGACATCACGAAAAATTCCGCTCATACGAAACTTGTCCTGATCCTCTAAATAAGAACCGTCACACCATTTCAGTACCAAAACCGAAACCGTATTCTCTCCGTTTCGCAACACAGAAGTAACATCAAACTCACTCGTTGTATGTGACACCTGGCTATATCCGATATATGTTCCGTTCAGCCACAGATAAAAGCAGCTGTCAACACCCTCAAAATTTAAGTATGCCTTCGGTGCCTTTTCATCTTTTTGATAGGAAAACGTATGCACATATGCCCCACATGGAATATCCTGTGGTACATAAGGCGGATCAAACGGAAAAGGATAGCGGATATTGGTATATTGATGGTTGTCATACCCTGCCATCTGCCATACGCCCGGAACGGTCAGTTCATCAAATCCGGAAACATCATAACCCTCCTCATAAAACGTATCGGTTACCTTATAAATACTGTCAAAATACTTAAATTTCCATTCTCCGTTTAACAGTTGAAACCGGTCGGAATGTTCTCTGTTTTCTATCAGGTCATCCATTCGTACGGATGCGGGAATATAATACGCTCTTGGCGGCATTGTGTTTTCGTGCAGCATTTTTAAATCTTCATAATAACGTGGTACTATCATGTTGTAATCCTCCTTTAATGTATGTACTATTTTTGACAATCATTTTATATTGTTTTGTATTTGTCTTTTGTTTTCTACGATTATCATACTCTATCAGTATAAAAATATCTATGAACAGGAATAGACAAAATATGCACAAAATGATACACTGCTTTAAATATATCTTTTACAGGAGGTTTCAATTATGTATATCAATACCGGCTATTTCAACAACTCCCATATGGATTTTAAGGATAAGCGTCTTCCTCTGATGGTCGGAAGCTGTGGTACCTACCGTCTGTCCACACAACCGAAACTTCCTACCTACCGCCCAAAAGGAAGAGTGGATTATCAGATTATTTATATTGCATCCGGTATTGGACATTTTCATTTTGATTCGGTTAAAAACGAAACCATTGTTCCCGCAGGAAACATTGTACTCTACCGTCCGAAAGAATTTCAAAAATATGAATATTACGGAGAGGATAAAACGGAGGTTTACTGGATTCATTTTACCGGAAGTGATGTAAAGAATATTTTAAGAATGTATGGATTTAAGGATAACAAACGTGTATTTCCGGTAGGAACCTCTATGGAATATGAACGCATATTTAAAAGAATCATTACGGAACTGCAAAGACAACAGACGCATTACGAAGAAATGCTCACACTACTGCTTCGCCATCTATTGATTGCCTTTGAACGAGAACTGAAATGTGAACATATTATAAAAAATGAATATTTAGACAGGGAAATGGATATTGCCTCTACCTATTTTAATGAAAATTATAACCTTGATATCAACATTGATGATTACGCCCATTCCAGGGGAATGAGTGTCAGCTGGTTCATTCGTAATTTCAAAAATTACACCGGTCAGACACCCATGCAATTTATTGTATCCTTAAGAATTAACAATGCACAAATACTGTTAGAAACCACCGACTACCCAATCAATGAGATTGCTTCCATTGTCGGCTATGAAAATCAGTTATACTTCAGCCGATTATTCCGCAAGCAAAAGGGATGTTCTCCGTCACAGTATCGGAAAAATGAACCCCGTTCATCGACAGGCGGGAAGTGATTGAACACCATCAAAACGTCCCGCTTTTTCCGGTCAAATCCTTTACAATTTCTCCCGCGGCAATCAATCCCGCCACCGATGGAACAAAAGCAAGACTTCCCGGAATATCTCTTCTTTCCGTACATGTATGCTTTGCACCCGGCGGGCAAATACAATTTGTTCGGCAGCTAATCGACATATCCTCTAATGGTCGGATTGGTTTTTCCTCTGAATATACCACCTTCAGCTTTTTCACACCACGTTTTTTTAACTCCCGGCGCATCACTTTAGCCAACGGGCACATTTTGGTTTTGTAAATATCCGCAACCTTAAATGCACTTGCCTCTATCTTATTACCGGCTCCCATTGAACTGATAATCGGCACACCTGCCTCCTGACACTTCATTACCAGCTCAATTTTTGCAGTAACCGTATCTACCGCATCCACAACATAATCGTACTCCGAAAACGGAAAATCATCTGCATTTTCCGGTAAAAAGAAACATTTATAAATATTGACTTTGACATCCGGATTTATCTCCAACATGCGGTCTCTCATCACTTCAGCCTTGTACTGTCCCACGGTCTTTCTGGTTGCGATAATCTGACGATTGATATTGGTCAAACAAACCTTATCGTCATCAATCAAATCAAACGTTCCTACTCCACTTCGAACCAGTGCTTCGCAAACATAACCGCCTACACCACCAACTCCGAATACAGCAACCCTTGCATTCTTTAACCGTTCCATTGCATCTTCACCTAATAACAGCTGCGTTCTTGAAAATTGTGTTAACATCTTGTCTCTCCTAATATATTTCTAACCTATTGCGTCCTATTTCCCTATTGTTTTAATAGGACATTAGCATAATAAATTACGGCTGTCAATAATTTGTAAAATGCAGGGTTTATTCTTCAACCCTGCATTTTTCTGTCCACTCTGCTTCCCTAAATTCTACAAGAACCATATCTTCCCCCCACAATAAGAGGCCTCTTTACCAGCATACCGTTTGTTGCAAGAAGTTCTATCTGTTCATCCTCACTCATATCCGGAAGCTTGTCCTTTAATTTCATTTCTTTATATAACATTCTTCTTGTGTTAAAGAATTTCTGAAGCGGAAGACCACTTTTCTTATACCACTCCTTCAGTTCTTCATAGGTTGGATTGTCTTCCACAATATGCCGCTGTGTATATTGTATTTTACTTTTCTTCATTTGTATTATATAGTAATTTTTATATCAAAATAAATATAGAAAGAGAACTTAATTTCATGAACAAACGAGAATCATTTTCAAATCGGCTGGGATTTATCCTTGCCTGTATCGGCTCGGCTGTCGGCATGGGTAACATCTGGATGTTCCCAACCCGAGTATCCCTCTACGGAGGCGGCTCTTATTTAATCCCATACTTTATCTTTGTAGTATTAATTGCATCCACCGGTGTTATCGGTGAAATGAGCTTCGGACGTGGCACAAAGGCTGGTCCGATTGACGCATTTGGTAATGCCTGCGAATCAAGAGGAAAAAGAAAAATCGGAGAAACACTGGGATTCATCCCGGTTATCGGCTCCCTTGCCATGGCAATCGGATATACCGTTGTTATGGGATGGATTTTAAAATATATGATCGGTACCTTTACCGGCAGCACACTTGCACCGGAAAACATTGATGGATTCGGTGCTTCCTTTGGCAGTATGGCATCTGCATTCGGAAACAATACATGGCAGGTGATTGCACTTATTATCGCAATCGTTATATTGATGTTCGGTGTCGGAAATGGTATCGAGAAGGCAAACAAGATTATGATGCCTGTATTTTTTATACTGTTTTTAATTCTTGCAATCTATGCTGCCTGCCAGCCGGGTGCCATAGATGGATACAAATATATTTTCCGGGTGGAACCTTCGGTTCTGGCAAAACCGGAAACATGGATATTTGCACTGGGACAGGCATTTTTCTCATTATCCGTTGCAGGAAACGGAACCTTAATCTATGGCTCCTATCTGCCGGACAGTGAAGATATCCCTGCATCTGCAGCCCGTGTTGCTTTGTTTGATACCATCGCCGCCATGCTTGCAGCTTTGGTTATCATTCCAGCTATGGCAACAACCGGCGCACAGTTAGACCAAGGCGGTCCGGGACTTATGTTTATCTTCCTTCCAAGCTTATTTAAATCCATGCCGGGAGGAAAAATCGTTGCGATTATCTTCTTTATCGCTGTACTTTCCGCAGGACTTTCATCATTGCTGAATTTATACGAAGCACCGATTGCAACAATTCAGGAAAAAACCGGTTTGAACCGCAAGCCTTCCTGCCTTATCATTGGTATCATCGGTGTTGTTTTATCCATCTGTATTCAGGGTATTGTATCTGACTGGATGAATATCCTTTCCATTTATATCTGCCCACTTGGTGCAGGTCTTGCCGGTATCATGTTCTTCTGGATATACGGCAAAAAATATGTAAATGAACAGGTAAACCTTGGAAGAGATAAAAAATTTACAGACAAGTACGTTCCAATCTGTAAATATCTGTACTGTCCAATCTGCATCCTTGTACTTATTCTCGGAATTGCACTCGGCGGAATCGGATGATAACATTTTCACTTCTTACTTACAATGAAAGTACAATAAAACGGTAGCCATTTTATATTTACCCTCCTTACTGGATGTCCGGCAAAGAGGGTGCTTATCATCTTGGCTACCGTTTCATTTTAAAATCTGTTATGTTGTTTATAACTGTTCCAGCTTCTCAATAAATTTTCTGTAAAAATCCTTTTCCTGTTCCTTATACATACGAACACTTTCACTTTGATTGTTATATGGTTCTAACGGATTTTCCAAATCATATAATAACTCTTTTGCCGTCTGCAATGCGGATTCCACAGAATCGCCAAATACATTTTGAGGATTATTGATACCCTTCATGGTATTTATTGCCTGACGTACAACAAGCTGGGAAATGTGCTTCATCATTCCACCTTCTAAATATCCGGTTTCCCTTGCCGCATCCATCCATGCTCTCTTTACATTTGCCGGAGCGTTGGGAGCTGCTTTGTCAAATACTTCTCCGTGTGCGGCAAATAATTGATTCCCATCCAAATTATCCGAAAGAAATCTTTCCAAAAATTCCTTTGATCCGGCGAATTTCAAATCTGCATTTTCATCAAAGGAAGCAAGGAAGTCCCATACTCTTTTTGCATCTCCCGGATTGCTGTACTCCATACTCCAGCTACTGATTACCTTTCCGTCCTGCATTTTCTTGCTGATAATACCGTCCTCAGTATACGCTGTAATAATCCAAACAGCATTTCCATTTTCATCATCCTCCACAGAAGCACTCTCTGTAACGCCATCCGTTTTTGTCGTTCCAACCGTTGTCTTATCGGTTAACATTACTTCCTCGTATTTGGATACTGCCTTTGCCTCTGTTTCCTGGGCGGCTTTTGCTTCATTTAAAATTACCTTGTCATCCGTTTTCAGATTCTTTGTCCAATCCGATTCATCCCCTCCGCTTTCCGTGCTTTCCCCATCCGGCGAAGCACCTGCCGCAACATTCATTGCTGCCGAAGCTGCCGCCTCTGTTTTTGTATCGGATGATGTCGACATCGCTGCTTTTTGAATTGCTTCCTCCTGCATTTCCCGTAATTGCTTGATTCTCTCCTTGTAAGCTTCAATATACCGATCCATTCCTCCAAGCAGATCATCCCATTCATCATCGGTCATTTCCCGCCAATCTTTATCGTCCTTTAATTCCTTGGCTAAATCCTCTGTTGAATAAAACATCAGACGTAATTTCCGAAACAATCGTTTTGCAAAATTAACAACATCCGCTTTTTCTTCTGAACCATCTTCATTTCTAATCTCATTTACTTTCTCCAAATAATTCATTTTCTCCAAAATATCGTCCGAATCAAATGAATCATCCGCTAAAAATCCCGCTATTGTCTCCGATTGTTCAAAATACATACAAAGTGCGGAAAACTCCGGGAAATCTGCATATTCCGGATCCACCTCATTCGGATCAATATTCTTTTCAAATGGATTACCGTCCTTGTCATAACCCTTTACCGTATAGGTCTTTTCATGTCCGTCGTACTTAACAAATACCTGAAATCTTTGCTCCGTTTTTTGATAGGAATAAATCATTTCCCCATCATCACTGCTCGCTGCATATACCTCCTCGGTCTTAATATTTGCCATAATACATTTGCAATATGGTGAAGACATCATTGCCTTTTTTGCAGCTTCTTTGAAATCATACAGCGGATCATCTTTTGATATTTCTTCATTTACAAAATCCTCCGACAGATTTGAGAGTGAACTGCTTCTACTCTTGGTTACGGATTTGTAATAGTAATTCGCATTACTATACATTCCTAATCCTGTTATTCCCATATACTTCCCCTTTCCGCAGTCAATCCGGCGTTCATGACTGCACCGCTCTCCAAAAAGGTCCGAACGGTTTTATAATAGTATGAAAACAAAAAAGCACCGTATCCCAAATCTACATTTGAGACGCAATGCTTCCCTGCAATTAATATATCGGCATAATTTTTGAAAATGTTAGAAATATAAAAAGGGGTTCTAATATTCTTTAGAAGTTTTCTAAACTTCCATCTTTTTTTCTAATCCATACAAGTTCATCATTTGAACTATTACATCACACACTTCATCAAATTCTATATTTTGTGCATATTCAAAATCTTTTCGATAGGTTTTCCACTGCTCCCTCATCACATCACTAGTTCTCACAATACTGATAATATGCTTATAATCCTTTAAAATTTCGGATGATCCTCTTTTTTGAGAAGTTGCTTCAAGCGCTGATTTCAATGCATCTTTTTCAATATTTTTATATTGTAATTTTGTCAAAATATATATGTCATAATAATCTCTCGGTCTGGTATTTTGATCACCTCTTGATACAACAGTCTCTAATTTTTCTGCCATAACGGTTTCCAGATTGTATGCAAGTACAGATATTTCTCTGTCCTCCAGTAACAATTTGAACCGGTATTCAATTTCTTTCGGTGTAATCTTATCACCGGTAGTAATATCTAATTTTAATGGAACAGCCATCGGAGGATAATATGCCGTCAATGATACCCGATATCCGGTATAGTCATCACCTTCCCGAATCTCTCCAATCTTCTTAAACTCAAAAATCACATCATCCTGTAACTCTATTTTGCAGATATTCAAAAACATCCTTTTAACACTTTCCTCGTTGACGGGTAATCCTTTGATTGTTGCATCCATATCCATTGTCGCACGCGTATCTAAACCTACCATTGCGGCTATCAGAAATCCACCTTTTAATATAAAATTCTTTCTATACTCAGAAACCGATATTCTCTCCAGCAATCGTTCCAACATAAAATTCTGCATAACTAATTGTGCTGATATATGTTTATCCTTTGCCATATTTTTTATAATAGCTTTCAATTGCATTGCATTTTTCATATCAGTACCTCCAGATATCTTCGGACTCTTTCTTCTATCCGAAATTTCTTCGCATATTCAGATAATTGAGGAATATTTTTGTCCCTTCTGGATACATATCGTTTATATGCTTCAGCAACAATACCAATATCTACTCCCTTTCGCAGAATATCACATAATGTCCGCTCCATACTATATGTTGTAATAACATTTCCTCCGGGTGATTTCACACAAACCAATCCAAGGTCGTACCATTCTCTCTTTACTGTCGAACATATAATTCCTTCTTTTTTCACATTTGTAAGATTATAGGATTCCGGAAATGTCATATGATATTTATTCGGTGTCCTATCTGTCAAATCCCACAAAAATAATGCTGTTTCATTTGAAAATACGCCCTTTTTAAAACGAACTTGTAGATTGACAAATTCATCTTCCCATATTTCGGGTAGAATATATACACCTCTTCCTGTTTTTTCTAATTTTCCGGTATCTACAAGATTTTTTAAATTTCCTCGCAATATTCCTTTTTTAGAAATATCTGCGGTTGTTATTATCCCGTTGTTTTCTTTCGCAAATTCTATAATTTGTTCCGATATATTCATCATTATCGCCTTCTTTGACTTTTATGCTTTTTATATTACTTTTTCCAAGCATGAAAGTCAATCAAAATTTAAAAAACGGCAGAGAATCCGACGGCACAACCAATTTCCATTCTTTGTTATATGTGCCATTTGTAAATTCCTTTGTCAGATACCGTTTACTCTTCCCCGTTTTATATTGACACATTTCAAAAAAATTATGACTAAGTCCCAATTTATCTCGATAGGGGTACAAAAGAAATCCTGTCTTTTGATATAAAAACTGATTATGATATTCTTGCAGATAATCGGTCAGTTTCTCTTCCTTCAAGGATGTCAACCCTTCAATATTGGACAGCACTTCTTCAATTCCCGAAATTTTATCCATATCTTTTATACTGTCAATTACTGTCCGTTCCTTGTCCGTTATCCGTACACCGCCACTATATTGAACATTTTCGATTCCCAATTTACTTTTTGAGGATACATAACAATAAGTGTATCCGTCAAATTCAAATTCTTTAAAAGGTGTCTCTGATGATACATAAATATTATAGTACACTTGATCACATACTCCATAATATTCCATTGCTGTATGATGGGAAATGTAGGCAGTGGCATTAATTGCACTCCCAATCTGATACTTATTCGCTACTGGACATCCCGTTTCCCCACTGATACAGGTATACATATTTTTTCTGATTCTTACAATAAGTTCCTGTTCAATCAATCGTCTGACTGCCGTTCGTACAGCTTCTATATTGTTGTAATACTGATTGATATCCTCCAAGGTAAATATTGGCTTATTTAATAATTCATAATATAACTTCATAACCCCACCCGTTTATTTTTCGCAACAAACTGGTCATATACGACCTATTTATCATCATTTTTAAACCATTATACCATAAATCATGCACTTGGAAAGAACTATTTTTGTTGATTACATTTCTTTGCGATGCATAACAAAAAAGCACCGCATCCCAAATCTACATTTGAGACGCAATGCTTTCCTGCAATTAATAATTAATATATCGGCATAATTGGGGAAATGTTAGAAATGGTGTTGGATTTTGTAAATCTATCATTTGATCTGATATATTCATTGTCATCGACCCCAATATGACATTCACAAATTGTCCGCACCACTTTATTAATCTTCTCTTAGATATTCGTCCCTCAAAATGATTGTTCCGCCTGCTGCGACATTCCAATCTTTTTTCGGCAAAACGATATTTTATTTCCTATCCTCATATATGACCTCCTTTTGACATCTCCCATTCTATACTGAATTGTTGAAAAGTGCCACCATGTCAACTTTGAATTTCCGCAATCCGAGGTTACATACACGACTTTTTTCCTGTTTTAGCCCTCATGACTCCTATCTATAAACCTACAACCAATTCATCCGGTTTACAAACTCCACTTTACTATTTCCTGTTTCTATTGTACCAATCTCATAACAATCATAAAACCGGTTAATATGATTCATAACCTCAACTTTATCTTTTGGATTAACCACAATATTAAATCCTACTCCGCAATTAAAAGTTCGCAACATTTCCTCATCACTGATATTTCCACTGTTACGAATATACTGAAAAATCTTCAATATTCTTAACTTTGATAAATCTATCTTCGCACTGAGTCCATCCGGAATCACCCGGCTTAGGTTTCCTTCTATTCCACCACCAGTAATGTGCGCCATACCGTGTATAACATTTTTATCAAATAATCCTTTGATTGCTTTATAGTAAGGGGTATGTGGTTTCATAATCTGCTCAATAAAGGTCAATCCATCTATTTTATCCAATTTTATTTGAGGCATTTTATCCATTAATAATCGCACTAAAGAATATCCGTTTGTATGTAGTCCGTTTGATGCAATTGCCAAAACTACATCTCCCGCTTCAATTGCAGAACCATCAATGACTTTGGATTTTTCTACAATGCCGGCAATACTTGAAGTAAGTACATAAACTCCGGAATCGACAACCAGCGGTTGAATAGAAGTTTCTCCTCCTACAAGGGAACACTCATTTTCCTTACACGCATCCGATACTCCCTTAACCAAAGTCTTTATGGTATCTTTTTCTGCATTTCCACAAACTATGGTATCCAATACCGCCAACGGTGTTGCTCCCATGACCACAATATCATTTACCAAATGATTAATCATATCGTGGCAGATAGATTCTGTATATCCATATTCCATCGCAAGTTTTTGTTTAGAGCCCGGTTCTTCCGATTTTAATACCAAAACAGGATTTTCTATATTTGGAAATCTAATATCGTATAAAGAAGCAAATGGACCTAAACCATTCAAAACACGATTATCTTTGGTTTCCAAATGCTTTGCCATTTCCTTCTTTATCGTATCTGTATATGTAATATCAATTCCTGCTTTACTGTAGGATAATCCGTCTTCATTTCTTTCGCTTCCCGCTAAAATTTCATCAACAGACACATCTAACACAATTGCCAAATCCTGTAATATTTCTATATTAGGGAAGGTAGTTCCGTTTTCCCATTTTGAGATTGCCTGAAAAGAAATGTTTAACTTATCCGCCAGCTGTTGTTGGGTCATATTATGACTCTTTCTCTTTTCCATTATAAAATTTCCAACTTTAATACTATCAAGCATCTTAATACCTCCGTTTTTATTTTATAATAGCTTATCCTTTCATAGCCGTACAATAACCGCAAAAGCGAGTTTATTATATAAACTCAACCGAATGTTGAATTTAATATTATCAGGCATTGTCCGTTTCGCCTGCTTCTGATTCCTGATGGATTTGTACACCCTGTTCCTTGAGAAATCGAACAAAATCCTCTAAATAAGGCTCCTCTACAATTCCCCGCCTACAGTATGAACAGTAACATCTTCATATATAAATGATTCCTTACCCCGAAATTCAGCCGTTTTTTTACGCATATAATAAACAATAGGTATGATAGCAAAAAATAGAATGAACATAAGTATAATTGCAAAAGGCTCCACCTTGACTGCTATCAAAAAAATGGCAAACTCTGCTATCATCCCCTAACCTCCATATCCCCCATATGAATAACATTCTGTTTTTCCTTTCAAAACAGTTGCGAGTATGTATATTCCTTGCTCAGTAAAAACATATGGCATTTTCTTGATATTAGTTCCCCTTTTATCTCCCTTTTCATTCAAAGTCACAATTTGTGACTTTGAAAACTCTTTTGGCACTTCTTCTTTTTTAAGTTGAAACATAAAATCTTCTGGAAATCTATCAATATTTCTTTTTACTTGCTGACCTCTTATGACATAAACTTGATTACATATATTATCTACCGCCATTAATTCTGTATTTTCTGTCATTTGTACGCTCATCATCCTACAGATTGTGCAACAGGTCGTGGCACAATTATTAAAGTCATCATTATCAAAATTATTTACAAATTCTGACTGTACTAAAAATATCTTTCATTTACAAAAATCATAATTAAGATATTTGTTTAGTATTGATAACCCACTTTGAAAAATCTCCGAACATTTATGTTTTTCATCAACATTAAGACTAGGATGATATTCTTCATTTTTTAAAAGCTCCAAATTACTTCCATAGAATAACTTATTATAAATACCAATAATTTCTTCATCATTAAAGTCTCCTACAAACTCTCTATTTAGTGATTTTGATAAATCACTAAATAAGTGCCATGTATCTATCAAAATTCGACAATTTTGCGATATTTCTACATTATCTATTAATTCGACAATTTTAGATAGATTAAAGACTGTTATTCCTTTTTCAAAAATAATATGTTCCTTCTCCGCAAATATATTTGCTTCTTCAACACTAAAAAAATATAACAGTCGTTGATTAAAAAGTAAGAAACCATCTTCATCGTTACTATACCATATCAAAAAATAAATTAATTCGTTATAAATGATTTTTGTCAAATAATATTTTGTCATAACTTTGCTCCTATTTGGGGAAATAGTAAATGCTCTGTCTCCATATTTTTTCAACATATTATAATCAGCCTTAGGATCCGTATCATAATTGCCTTTACCAAATACTTCATCACATAAACATTTTGCAAACTCTTTCCCAGATCTATTTATATAAGAACGTTCACCTTTAAATCGACTAGGAATGTCTGTAACTTTTTCTTTCCCTTCCCGTATATCGATTTATCCTTCTTTTTCGGAAAATGTTCCTGAACATTCCAAATCTTCTTTTGTTGGCAGTCTAAGGATTTCTCTTCCATCTGTGCATTTGCGCGGAACCTCCGATATTCCAAGTTCCCTCAATCTCTTCTGAAGTGCCACCTCAAAGGCTTCATCAAAGCCATATTCTTCCCCTATTAACAATACATCATCTGAAGATATATCTATGGAACATAGATATTCGCCAAATCTCTTCTCCATAGAGGATGCCTTGTTAAGAATCGCAAAATATAAAGGTATGATGAGAACGCCTATCACAAGATAAAGCGTTAAGCACACCGCCGGATTCCCAATAATATATTTTTTGAACCAGCAGTCCGGCATTGAAAAAATACCATATAAAATGAACGAAATTCCCGCCAGAGAATAAGTTACCAGCATCACCCAAAGTATTGGCAAACAGAAACCCCTTCTAATTTTCTTTGCTTTCTTCAACCTGTAAAGTTCTTTCTTATCTATCTCAATCAAATTTAAACATACCTCCTTTCATTTTAATTGTTTCGTGGTTTAATACATTCAGATACTGTGTTTTTTTCCAACGACGAAATACTTAATACTGCATGCCACATCTTTCAGACATTTGTCAATGCTAAATACATATCAGGAAAGGAATTTATGCCACAAGCTGTTGCATAATTACCATAGTATTATTTACTATCTTCGATCCTTTTGTCAGCCAACTTCTCCATCTGAATCTTATATGTCATCAAACGCAAAAGATACTGGGGAACCCTTCTATTTCCTAGTTCCCAATCTGTCTCCGTCATATATGGAATTTCAAAATACTCACAAAATTCTTTCCGGTTCATACCGGTACTTTCTCTTAATTTTCTTAATTCTTCTCTCGCTTCCATAAATCCACCTCTTTATGCATTGCATAAATACATTATATATTCTTTCATCCACATGGTCAACAATTTGTCAAAAAAAATCTCGGTAAAAACCTTTACCGAGACTTACTATAAATCTATCATTATACTTAATACATAAAATAACACAAAGCTTCCTTAACAGAAGGCACTTTTCCTCACACTCGACCTTACATAACCTTCTTCTTATCTTGGGATTTGTCTTTTTCTTCTCCACAGCAATCACGATTTTATGTTTTAGAATCCTCTAAATAAACCATACATATATTAACATCTTTAGGGGAATAAAAAACCGGAATTTTCTTCTTCATAAATAATTCCCTGTCACTTTGAAGCATATTCTCTAACTCCGGTTCTATCCCTTCTTCGTAATCTCCATAATGCCCTATCGTGATGAGGCACTCATGTTCAATATTATCTTTTGCCTTAAATATAATATGAGCTTCTGTGTAGGGCTGGTCAAAATCATTCGTTAAAGTTACATCTTCGATGATTCCCTCGGCTAGATTCCATTTTATAATCATGAAAAATCGATTGACCAAATAGATGATAGGAATAATGGTAAAGAGAGCGACTAAAAAAAGCCATCTATTAAAAAGTCCGGCAATGATTCCGGAGATAGCCATTATAATCACCGCAATCATACACCTTTTAAATGTCCGTTTTAATACTTTACTTTTATATTTATGTTCATTCATTATCTTTCATCTTTCCTTACAATTTCACCATCACGTCAAATAGAGATTTTTTCATTCATTAAATCAATTTTCTATACCTATAAAACCTTAATCAGTATTCCTATCCCTTTTACATTTCCTTATTTTCGGATATCGTATCATGAACAACTAAATTTCACAGTAATTAGTATTACATTGATTCAGTTTTCAAATATGTATGATCAGAAATCAACCTTTTCCCGAAGCATTCATTTTATTGGCTATATTACAGTCTCATTTTCTTTATGCTCGTTTACCAAAAGATTTTCTATCAAATCTTCACCAATTTTGTAAGTGGATAATTTATCGATTGCCATTTGAACCTGAAACTCATTTAATTCTATCTCAACATCGTGAATGTTTCCGCTTCTTGGCAGTCTGACATGGATAACTGCAAAATGCTGATACTCCTCCGTATTATAAATTCCATCCTCATACTTCTTAAGCCGTACTATTTTTCTTGATATTCCCTCTACCAATCGGTAATCTATTGCATATATTTTTTTCTCTGTAAATCCATGTAAATGTGTGGTTCCAAATGCTAACGCATTTGTTTTATAGATAAGCATCTGACTTTTTAAATATGACGATTCAAGCTCCTCATAATCAATATCACCCTTCAACCACTTCCGTACCGGCATTCCTATATACAATGAAAACTCCAGCCAAAACAGGAATCCGAACAGGCAAAGTCCTATGATAGCCATACCATAGCGCCCTAAAGGAATAAGACACAGGGTACAAAATATTAGGAACAATGGCAGTATCATTTTGACAAGATATTCCCGTCTTTGAAATCTTTTTAACAAATCCTGTTTCATACTTTGATATTTAGGTTTCTCAAAAGGATGCTCATTAAGATAGGCTACATATTTCTCATGCCACTCAGGGCTTTCAAAATAGCTGCCATTCATATATTGCGCTTTCGTCTCATCAGCTTTCATATCTGCTTTGCTTTCCTTACAATATGCATAAATAAAATACAAAATGAGCATCGGGCAAACCGTACATGCCATACATTTTCCAGCCGTATCTCCTCTGACAAAAAACAGAAATAATCCCATAAGTACTGCAAAAACAATATACACAACCAATGATTTCTTGGTCATAGCAAATGGGAATTTGTCATTTTTCCCTGCTAAAAACACAGGTACATATTCTCTAAAAAATCCCGTTAATCCGCATAAACTCAAGGTTTCTTCGACAGAAGACAGATAGTTTCTACATGCATTGAAACCTTACTTCGTATTAACATTCGCGCGCGCGAATGTGTAATTATAATTTTTACACCCTTTGACTCAGATGATAAAAAATTGCACCATTCCAGCGGACAGTTTTTCGAATATTTGGATTGACAAATAACACATCATATAGTATCATCATTTCGAAAAGGAAATGGGTTTTTTGTCTGGTAAGCGATTATTCGCTGAGAGAGTTGCTCGTTTCTTTTTTATGTCTATAATATCATATAGATACAATTTTCCATCATTTGAATGACGCACAAGCAAAGATGCATGAAAAATATTGTATCTTTCTAATTCACATTTATCATTATAAACCGGAAGTGCAAATTGCGAATCATATCGATACCAACCATATTTTGCATCTCTTTTATGTTTATCTTCTTGATTTTTTCTAAAATGTTTTCCAATTGCAATCTCTATAAGTTCTGGAATCCCTGTTGCAGCATTTGCTTTAGCTTTAGCATTAGTTCCTTTTATACCATTGGTATACTTTGACCCACTATATTCTTTGGGCAAATCCGAGCCTATATAGATTGCATCTTTGGTTGCAGCAATCGTATAAAATTCCCCAATGTACTCTTTTAAATATTCTCTAACATCCTTCCAATTAACAGAACGCTTTCCCTTAAATCTAATATCATTAATCACAACAATATTATTGCCATCAATATCTTGAATAACAGATACATTTCTTTTATTTTCTTTTGCAGCATTATCTTCATTGATTTGTTTACATATTTCTACTAGCTCAAAATATCTTAATAATATTCTCTTCGTTTCATGATCTGACTTTCTGAATACTTCAATCATATGTTTTTCATCAAACATATAATCCGTCTGCACAGTCTTTTCTTCTACCTCATCACAAAGTAAATCCACAAGCGACATATCAAGTGCCTTGCAAATTGCAACCAGCTTGTCTGCCTGTGGATTAATCTTTTTCTTACGCCAATCGCTTATCGTACTGGTTGCAATGCCGGTTCTACGCGATAATTCAATCTGACTCATATGTAGTTCTTCAAGTCTATCAAAGATTCTTTCATATATGTTCATAGTTCAATATCCCTTTTGCATTTCCGTATTTTCGGATATTGTATCATGCAATTATTTAACAATCGAGTTAAAGAACTATTTCAGTCTAGTGACATAGTAAACGTAGCTTACGAGTTTAAGGCTTATAGCACTGCACTAAAAGATAACAAATTACATTTATTCCTCACATGGCTCATTTGCCCAGAAATCTTTAACAGCAACCTGAACACATGTAATAAATATTTGCTCGTCATCATCATAATCAAAGTTAAGTCCAAATCCTAATTCATTACTGATGAAACCCTCTTCATCCTCTTCAATACTAGGATCCTGAGCCTTAATCATTTCCAATATATCCTCGTAGAACAGTTCTGAATTAAGACATTTACCTAGCAAAGTCAACAGTTCAGGTGATGTACACAAAATAAAGGATACTCTTAAATCATCATCATACATAATCTGAAAATCATCATTACAATCATAAATAACTTCTTTTTTATATCCATACGGAGTATCTTTCCATTCTTCAAGCTCTGTTATAAGCTCATTTACCTTGTTCCTGTCCATTCCTAATTGAATTTGTCCAATAGATAATCCAGGTTTTATCTCGTAACTCATATTCACCTCCAACGGCATAAGAATTCAATTGTTTATTTCATTTAATTAGATTTTATCTCTATTTAGGGGTGCAACTATTCGCGGACAACCATTTTTTGCCGATACAATCCCGGCGCACGTCAAAAGTCCCAGCAAATTTTTGCACCCCTCTATAAAAATCAATATCAATTACACATTTTAACCAAGTTAAAACACAGTCACATCTATGCAGAAATTGCCCTGCAAACCGATTAGTTAGCGGCTTTTCGGCTTAGCAAGCAAACAGTCTCACAATGTGTCGGGTTCTGAAGAAGAATACAATTCTTCAGTAGTGTCTGATGAAGAAGAACACAATTCCTCTCCACACTCCGAACCACATAATTCCTGTCTCATATCGTCTAATTTCATCTCATCACTAACATTCAATAAGTCTGTCTGATTAGCCATAATCAAGCCCTCCTTATGAATGTTTTTTATATCAAGGCACCTGCTACTTATGAAAGTAACAGATGCCTTGCTACCTTAAATCAGTATACCACAATCTACGCTGACTGTATTGTACTTTTTTCTGCTTTAAACCAATCCTTCGCATTAGGAATAACGCTGTTACCATTCCCCTTCATAACAAAAGTCAGCTTAAACGGGTCCACGGTTCCGTCATCGTTCGTTTCACCCACGATAACCTTATCCACAATGCTTTCAAATACAACTCTGTCAAACTCCTCCAGAATATTGCCATCGGAAAGTGCTTTTTTCAGGGATGCCATTCTCTTACCCACATCCTTCTGATTGAAAACATTCGCCTGCAAAATCTCAATGTTTTCCCTGGACTTCTGTATTTTTACGGAAAGGTCTTCATACTTTTCATCGTATGCTTCCTTGGAAATGCCTTCGTCCAGATACAAGTCGGTAAGTTTCTTTCGACGCTGTTCCAGATTCTTCAAAGCCTTCTGTTCTTTTTTTAGTCTGCCAATATCCTCATTATTGGTGCCAATATCCTCATTATTGGTGCTAATATCCTCAATAACACCAACAACAGAATCTATCACATCATCGAAGCTTCCTGCCAGCAGCTTGTAAGCTTCAAGAAAAGCATTTTCCAAAATGGACTCATGCACAGACTTACTGTTAGGACAGTTATGCTTGCCCTTATTGGCGGCATTTCTGCAATACCAGACCGGAGTTTCGTATTTGGAACTGCTGTGAAGGGTACGCCTTGTTAGTTTCGTACCGCAGAATCCGCACTCGCACATACTGGAAAGTGCATATTTCTTGGTGTACTTTTCTCTCTTGCCGTCTGCCTTTTTATCGGTCTTACGGTTACGGGACAGGCGAATCTCCTTTGCCTGCTCCCACACTTCCCTGCTCACAATAGGCTCATGGTGATCACGAACATAATACTGCTCCTCTTCCCCGAAATTCTCAATGCGCCTCTTGGATATCGGGTCTGTGGTAATGGTTTTCTGCAACAGCAAATCTCCCTTGTACTTTTCGTTCTTGATAATGCCACGAATACCGCTGTCAGTCCACTTCACCTCACCCTTTTTGTTTACCTTGCCAAGTGCCTCCAGCTTATTTGCAATGGTATAAGTACCATAGCCCTGCAAATACAGTTCAAAAATCAGTCGCACTGTTTCTGCTTCCGCTTCATTTACGGTAATGGTCTTGCCCTCCGGATGATAGTCATAGCCAAGGCACCCATTGAAGCCCATAAGTTCTCCACGTTTCATCTTCATCTTAATGCCCAGCTTAACATTCTTGGATGTGGATTCCACTTCGTTCTGAGCCAGCGTTCCCATAAGAGTAAGCATCATTTCTCCCTGCTCTGTCATGGTATTGATATTTTCCTTTTCAAAAATCACTGCAATCCCTCTTTCCTTTAAAAGACGCACATACTGAAGAATATCCACCGTATTTCTGGAAAATCGGGATACGGATTTCGTCATAATCACATCAATCTTTCCATCCATACAATCCTGAATCATACGCTGAAACTGCTCACGCTTATCTACCTTTGTTCCGGTAATGGCTTCATCCGCATAAATGCCAACCATAACCCAGTCCCGGTTCTCCGATATCTTCTCCTGATAATACTTCTTCTGGGACTGAAAACTCTCAAGCTGCTCCTCGTCATCCGTACTTACACGCACATACGCCGCAATCCTCTGTCTTGTGATAACAAGTGGCTTGCCCTCATAATCTCTCTTACGAAGAATGGGACCCTCCACCGCTTTAATTACTTCTACTTCTGCCATAATAAAAATCCTCCTTAAATTGAAATCTTTTGCCTTGTGCTACCCTTCGCACCAAGCATACTAAAAAATGAAAATGTGAACGAATGTATGAAAATATTTTTTCGCACATCCATAAAGCAAAAGAGCCTGCATATGCATTTCACGCATACACAGACTCTTCTTAACCCACCCAATACAGCTTATGGTTACTAGGCAACCCTGTTTCCTGCACCGGTTTTGAAATATTTAGACTCCAGCATATGATACGAACTCATAATCTTATTCTTTGCCAGAATATACTCATTCTCTGAAATTAAGCCAAGATGAACCAGCCTTCTAAGCACAGCCATCTTCTTGCTAAATTCCAGACACTTTTTTGCATCCATCTGATACCACTCCATAGCAAATCCTCCTCTCATTTTCTTCCTCTTATTAGACCAGAACATATTTTCGAAAGTTCTACAAATACATATAGAACATCTATTCGAAATATGTTATACTGATTACAAAAATCAGCTCGCACTTTGAGTAATACTTTTTCTTTCAAAAGGATTACTCCCTCACCTATAGGAGATTTAGGAGGGGTTTTGCGGAAGTGTTTTTGAAAAAACTTCAGAGTCCATGCAGATTTATTAAAAATAGGCTGTTCAAGCTTGCTTGATAAAGACTATTTTTATAAATCTATATGGCGAGAAGCCATACAAAGGAACCGAAGGTTCCTGGCAAAAGGAAAGCTTCGAAGAAGCGATTTTGCGAATGATGGACTCGGACTAATATGCATAAGGCAGGTTTTACGAATAAATGAATATTAGAAAACATCAGGAATTGCTGGACTTCTGGGAATATTCTCATAACTTCGACAGTGAAGACGGTGCCGTTTCCATAGATGAGGATATTACCTTTGATGAAGCACAGCAGGAATTACAAATTGAATTAGAGCATTTTAATGAAATGGATTTGGAGCAGGAATTGCATCCTATAAAGGATGATGACATCCAGCCGGAGGATGAGCACCCCAATAAGACAACGCTTAAAAGGGAGCTTCGTGCCATTGCCCTGAAGCGACTGGAGGACGGTGCCCGTACAGTTTCAGATTTTGAGGAAGTGATAAAGGAATGGGACCTGTTAGATTCCAACAGAGAACGCAAGGAAAGATATCACGAAATCGGCAGGGAAAATATAGACAGCAAGAAAGATGTTGCACCACTTGCCATCGTTATCCCAGCTCCCATCAATCATGCTTACTGGCGACAGCTTATGAAGGGAGATTATATAGATATCATATCTAATTGCCCTTATGAAATGCACAACTCCCTTTCCGACGAGGACTATTCCAAGATTATTTACGACTTAAAGGATGACCACAAGGAACTGATATACTTCCTATATCTTAGAGATTTCACTACCAGTCAGCTGGCTGCTTTGCGTAATCAAAGTGACAGAAATATCCGTGGTGTCCGCTCTACCATTCTTGGACAGATTGAAAAAAAGGTTCTTTTGATATTGGTAGACAGGCAGGGCGAAGAGTTTCCTTTTACCATGGAAGAATTAAGCTTCCTATCAAGACATGAAGAAAATATCCCGGCTACCATAGAAAAGCTGGATAAAGAAAAGTTGGCTCTACTAAAGGAAATCGGTGTGGTCGTGAGAAGAATTGCCAGACAGCAGGAAAAGCGAGCAAAGAAAAAAGCCAAGAAGCAAAAGAAAAATAATGATACAAATCAGAAAAAAGAAGTTTAAATATGCATAAAGACATGCTATGATAGTAATAGTTTTTATACAGAAAGGAATTACTATGAAGAATATCTTTCAGAAATCCAGTTCCAACTGGGTGAAATATGATAAATACGAATGGCGGACAGCCACAAACGGAAAGTGTTATATTACACCTTCTGCGGACGCCAAACCATCCATCTACAATCCTATCAAGGATTATGAAAAGCTGGTGCTGACCGCAATTAACATAGGTACTACTGCCATGAACAAGGCAAGTGAAGCAGAATTAAAGGATGCCATTATGGGCTTTGTATCCGAATACGGTATGCTGGGGCTCATGACTGCCCTGCCTACCACACCGGATTTTATTACATACGAGGCAGTCTATCTGCCAAAGAATCATTTTATCAAGGAAGAAAGCATCTCTACAGAGAAGTATTTGTCCTACTTCTTCCCTTTTGACAACATTGATTTCCGCAAAATGGGTGTGGAATCCAGTTGGAGTACGGATTGCGTGGAAATGATTGCCTTGATTATGACCATGAAGAATAAGCCGCAGGCTGTTATGATGAGCTTTCAGAAGGAATATGCAGAGCCTTATGAATGGCTTGTTGAAGTATTCCGAGACTGGGCATTTACCTTCTTCTCCAGCTTTCTTTATTATCTGGATTATGACAGACTAGATGAGAATGAGCGTAACCTATACCGTCAGGGAATGGCGGCTTTCGGCGGTGTGGCACCTACCTACCGCATAGAACTACGGGAACGCCCTACCATTGTCTGGGATTTCAATTCCTTGTTGTTATGCGTCCAAATGATGTTTTCCTTTATGCTGACGGATGAAAACTCCACCATGAAGGTATGCAAGCACTGCGGCAAGGCTTTTGTTGCCACCAGACCAAATATGGAATTCTGTTCACCACAATGTAAAAACCAGTACAATGTGTATAAGAGCAGGGCAAAAAAGAATAATGACAGCAATCTTGAATAGCGGGAGGACATACACATGAACAAATCGAATATTATTATGTATACAACCGAAGATGGTTTGACAAAAATAGAAACTACCTTTGAAGAAGATACTGTTTGGCTGTCCATTGACCAGATGGCAGAGTTGTTTCAGCGTGATAAATCCACTATATCTCGCCATATCAAAAACATCTTTGAAGAGGGAGAATTACAGCGCATTTCAGTTGTTGCAAATTTTGCAACAACTGCCACCGACGGAAAAACCTACAATGTCGATTACTACAATCTCGATGTAATCATCTCCGTAGGCTACCGTGTAAAATCCCACCGTGGTACACAGTTCCGTATCTGGGCTATGGGAATTTTAAAGGAATATATGAAAAAGGGATTTGCATTAGATGATGACCGACTGAAGAAACTTGGCGGCGGCAATTACTTTGACGAATTGCTTGCCCGTATCAGAGACATCCGGTCATCCGAAAAAGTATTCTGGAGAAAGGTTCTGGAAATCTATGCTACCAGCATCGATTACGATCCTAGTGCAGAAAGCTCCGTCCTATTCTTTAAGCAGGTGCAGAATAAGATGCACTGGGCAGCACACAAGCACACAGCCGCAGAAGTTATTTACCAGCGTGCCGATGCTGAAAAAGATAATATGGGACTTACTTCATGGGCTAGTGACACCATCCGTCGCTCCGATGTGGAAGTTGCCAAAAACTATCTCACCCAGCAGGAGCTGGATGCTTTAAATAAAATAGTTACCGCCTACCTTGATATCGCCGAGGTACATGCTCTTAATCAGGAACCAATGTATATGAAGGACTGGTTGGAAACCATTGACGACTATCTGAAAATGACCCGCCGTGATATTCTTACCAGTAGCGGTCACATCAGCCATAAGCAGGCACTTGATAAGGCTCATTCCGAATACACCAAGTACAAAAACCGCTTGGAAAACACCATTTCCCCGGTTGAACAGGACTTTATCAAAAGCATTGGCACATTGGAAGAGATTGCGGATTTCGGCAATAAATAAATACACAAAATACTTCAGGCGGGTCTAAACAGCCCGCCTGCAACAAAATCAACTTTCTGGATTTCCTAAATCAAATTTAGCAATCGCATCTTCTAAGAGACCACTCCATTCATTCAATCCGCATTCATTAAATTTCTGAATCTCAGAATTAATCACGTCTAACAACTCTTGTTTTGTAATACTCTTACAATAGCTTGAATCCTTAAACAAATCGTTCTCTAACCATTCATAACACACATACGGTATATTTTTATCATCTATACCCCACTCATATGTTTCTATCGGTCCAACGCAACCTTTTGAAATCAAAACAATATTTCCAGCTTTATTTGGTACCGAATTCGGTTTTGAATATAACCAATGATTTATAAAAACAGATTTTTCACTCATCTAATTTTTCATGCTCCTATGTTTTTATCTCATCTCCGCACACAACATTTCGCCCTTAGAATTTACATCCACATCTATCTCATGTCCGCCAAACACGTATCCATCATCATATCCTACAGTATATGAGCCATTCCGATTCACAAATATGTATTTCATGCGCCCCTTTAATGCGTCTGCAAATTCTTCCTGTGTAGAGAAACGAATTTCACATTCATCTTCATATTCTTCCACGCACTCCAATGCAGCATTATACAAATCTGCATCCGATGCAATATACTCTCTAAACATCTCATCCTTTGAAGCAATATTAGTTGCAATATCTCTGGCAACAGTCAAAGGCTTTTTCCAAGTTGCCTTACTGTCCCACTCTACTTCAATATAAATTGTGATGTCATTACCTGCAAAATCATACTTACCTTCAAACAGACCTTCCGATTTTTCTAACATTAATTTCCCCAGCACCTCATCCTCTAAGACAATTGGTGCCAGATACTTTTCCTGATTTTTATCAAGCTTTGTTCCGGATGCATTTTCTTCCAAAACCTCTCTGATGTACAGAAATGCAAGTTCTCCGAAGTAACTATACTGTAATCTTCCTGCCACCTTATAAATGACACCCTCTTTAAATCTGTTAAAATATCCGCTGTTTTTCTCCTGTGCATCATGTTCCTCGTTAGGTATAGGCCATGTCATAACCTTTATCTTCTTCACCATACTGGCAGCGTTTATATCATAGATTGCAACAGCAGAACGTGTAATAATATAATACTTGTGACTCTTGTCCCATCTGGACGAGTCACCTTTTCCAACAAGAACGTAATATATGCTCTCCTCACCCTCAAATTTATTATCTTCCTGATAGATTTCATGTATATCCATAGTCGCTCCTCCACAATAATCAAATCTATTTATGCCGTTGTACACCAAAATATATAATAAAACATTTCCTTTGTTTCTATAACCCAAGCATTGTCAAAATCTGTTATAGTACCTGTTAAGGTTTTTATGGGTTCTCCTATTTCAAAGGATACTTTTCGATTCATTCCCTCAATAATTTCATGTAGCCATTTTACAACATCGTCTGTAGCATCTACAAAAACACAGTTTTTATATTCTTCAGCATCACAAGAAAAATCATTCTTTATCTGATAGTCCAAAGCTTTTTGAATAAATTCATCAATGCTTGATGTTTCATTTTTTCCTGCAACTACTATACATAAAGTCTGTTCTGAAACCTCGCAATTAAAGGCAAGATTACCAAATTCTATTCCGAACATTTAATCACTCCAATCCATAAATCACAACACTGCAACATACCCAACCTGTAGTTCCTTACAATAAATCGGAGGCGATATATTTCGAATCGCATAGTGCAGACATATCAAGCGCTAGCGCTTTTGCAACTGCTGTCAGCACAATATCAGTAGCACCGGTATATGTATATCTGTCTTCCGCTAATGACTCATAATACTTTACAAGCTTTCTGTGATGCTTGTCCTTTACAGTGTTCAAATGCCTTAAAAACAAGTCAGTTCTTTCTGCATCAGGAGCATTGTAAACATCTACAATCCCTCCATTTTCTTTACTAAAATCTCCGAAATACCCCTTATCCCTATAATAAAAACCTTTGGAAGAATAACACTTTCCTTCAAAATATAAATTACGGATAATATCCAGACGAATATCTATGTATTTTTCTTCAACCATTTTTGTTTTAATAAAATCCACTTGCTCAGAATCAACATCAAACAAATATGCTAATGAGAGTAAATTAGCCACATCGTCATATGTTAGGTTCCCTTCACAGTACAGAACCTTCTGTTTATCATTTTCTATATATTCCAAAACATCATGCTTTATCTCATCAATTTCATACCCCAATTGATATTTAATCAAAATAACAGATAATAGCTTTAAGCCTATTGCAATATGAAGTCTTGAGGCATTCTCTTGGTTAAGATTATCTTTATATCGATTAATTCTTTTTTCAAGATTTTCTAATTCTTTCTGATAGTATTCCTTTGACTTAAAATCATCTTTTATTCTATTCATAATTTTATCCCTTCATTCCGACTAATAAATTTTTCTTAATACTCTCCCGGACATACTTCTATTCCCAACGAATATTTTACCTCATTCAATAGCTCTTCCTCAGTTAAGTTATACGGAAAAGGCTCTGCATCCTCCATAGCATTATTCATAAGTTCATCATATGTTCCATACTCTATCACAATAAATGGTTTATCCGAAAAACAAACTTCATCCACTCTATAATACTGTCCATTATACTCAAAAGTCGGTCTGACAGAACTGTTTTTCACTGCATCATTTCCTCTTCCGTCAAGAAATGACACCACAAACCGTATTGCGGCTCCGTAAAATCATATTGCAATGATTTCTCCCAATCCTTTGCATTCAAAAGCGTTAAAATATTCTTATCTTCTCCATTTGTTCGGTATGTGCTGCAGCGACACTTCATGCCATGAAATTCTACAATCATTTTTTTACATCCTTACTATTTTTTGTTCAACCATATTACTCAATTTTTAGCCTCTACCAAAATATAAAACTTATATTCCTCGTTCTCAATCCACATGGAAGTCTTTGTAATTTGCACATTTAAAGGGCACTGGTCATCAAATACCGTATAACATTTCGTTCCCGAGCCCTGATATACAGCCTCTCCGTAATATTCCTTTTTCATATATGTAAGCTTCAGCTTTAATGCTTTATCAAAAGTAGACCATGCATTCGAATCATTTTTCAGATATAACTCCTTGCACCTTTCTGCTTCCATTACCATATCCGAAAAATTCAACAGCTCGATTTCTGTATTTTTATCTATTTTTAATTTTGTCTTCTTAAAGCCATTTATCACCTTTACCTTTGGAACAGATGGCACTTTTGCTTCTACTTCTGCTTCAAAAGAAACGTTTTCTCCACATTCCTCATTCCAAAACACATTCGCCTGACCGGACCATTTTACCTTAATCAAATCCTGCGTAACATCTAAAATATCAATTTTTCCTGATGTGACATCCTCGTGCTCTAACACATACAAAGTTCCTGCCTCTTCGCCCTTGTTATTATAAGCCTCATTCCATTCAAAGCTTTTTCCTATTAATTTATTTGGTTCTTTTACTCCGATATGAAAACCATTATTATGATACAATCTAATGGTTCTAAGCTCATAATCCAAATCTTCACCCTCATAGCTTCCGTCTATATCCAGAAACATGATTAATGATTTGTTATCTTCTGACATCTCAAAACCTACATTAGCAGCAGTGATTTTATATTCATAATTATTCAGTTTCAAATACATATCGATTCCTCCCGGCATTGTGTTGCTAAATTTCTAATTTTTCATTTTGAGATAAAATGTACTCCACTGGATTTTTGCAAAACCGATTTGCTCTTGATTTTTTCATAACCTCAATTATTTCTTCCATTCGTGGTGAGTAAATCTTATCTCCCACAAGAAACATTGCACCGATTTCTTGTACATATTCAATCAATGAAATTAAGTTGTTTTTCGTAAGACTTCGCAAATCCAATCGACAGCTTATTTCATCTAATATGTTATCAATGTATATGAACTCTATACACGTTTCATCCGATTTTCCATACTGGATAATATCTTTTGACCAACTATCTTCCGGTTCAAGAAACTTAAGATTATGCGGTGGTTGAGGTACACCTTTCCACGAAATCATTTCATCACGACTTAATCTATCAAAATTTAATCTTGTTGATACAATATTGCATTGAAACTGCCATATCGCCATGTTAAATCCACCCACTATCATCTATGTTATAAACATAGAATTAAAACATTCTCTCTGTATCCGTCAAGTAAACATCCTCTCCATACATACGGATAAGTTGTGCATCTTCCTCCATTAATGCCTCCACCAGCATGCGGACATTAGCCTCTGTAAGTTTTTCAACAAAAATAAACGGCGATCCGGGTTTAAGGAATGGCACATTATCTTTTTTCATAAGATACGCCACATTATCCGGAGTAGCAACAACAAATGTATATTGCTTCCCATTCTCAGTTTGAACAAGCACATCCATATTATCATTATCAGGATTGATACTGTCAAACGCTGTAGGAAAAATAATATTGTAATTCATAAGATTCTCCCTTCGTATATGAGTCTCACCTTATACTTTTCATGAAATAATTATCCAATAGCCTTCTAATATAGGATGGTGTCACAGGTACTTCCGAATCAAACGGTGGATATTCCAGATTTATCTTCTTATCTTCTGACAAAATGTGAATTCTTAATCTTCCATTATCATCAGCACGCACAAACCAATAGAATATATTTCCTTCATATTCTATTTTTCTTTTCCCTTTCTTTGCAACCATACTCAAAACCACCAATCCTATTAAACCATTTTTTTAATTTCTCCATACCAGCTCATCAGCTCTGACACAGGTGATATTCCACTCTTGGTATAGTTGTCATAACGATAGGATGCATCGAATTTATGCGTAGCAACATCAAATTCCAGCTTATATTCATTGGGACATTTTTGTTGATAACTATCACACAATTCAACCAGCTTATTAATATCTTTTGTTCCAATTGATAAAAACTCGTCAGAAGCTTCATCATCAGCAAAATTCCCCGCGGGTATAACATCGTTTCCTTTCACGAAAATGGCATTAAACATTTTCTGTGATGTATCTTGGTAAATGTAGATATATATTTTATCAACATTTCCGTTTGTATACTCCATACATAGAGATACAAACTCCGCCTGTAAATCAGTAAACGCGTCTTCAAAACCTTTCATCACAATTTTCTCCTTTATCCACGTATTTTCTCCAGTTCAAATTTTAAAACACAATCTCTCCAAGGTCCGGATAGCCCTTCTTAAGCACATCCATATTCCTTTTTAGCAGCGATAGTTTATCCGGCTGATTACTCTTAAAATAATCCGTAATAACTTGAAGTAGTGAAAGAATTTCCTCTCTTCGGTATGTGGATTGTGATATAGTCGCTATGGCGTAATAATATCCTTCCACCGGCTCCACTTTATTCTTCCCATCAGAGAACGGATACCTATTTTCTTCCAATGCTTTCATAATCACATCTACGATTCCACATCCTCTGAAAAAGGTAACATTCTCTGGTAGTCCTTTAATTTGATTAGCGCATGACTAAAAGAAGCTATCTTCTTACAATACTTCCAGATCTTTTCCTTATTGGTGTCGTCTGTATGAGACATAAGGATATAGGTCATAGGCTTTGTAATTATCATTTTTCTTTTGTCATCAAATATACCCTGTGCCTGTAATTCTTTAAATGATAACATTTCAAATGTATGTATAACCTCTCTCATTTCCTCTATTGTAGGCGCTGTATCCTTCATTGTATTTACCTCCGTTTTAGGCTATTTATAGCACTTTTAAAGCTTCTATCATTAATCACTCAACTTCATGTAATCATCTACTGGAATTCCACCCATGCAGATGATTCGTACATCATCCCATCTTTCTTTTAATGATTTTCCTCTATAAATTGTTGCATTCACTAATTCATCTGCTGTTAAAAATTCCGTTCCATTAGGAATATCACACAATCCAGCCCAGTAGGGTTTATCGTACTGTGGAAGGCAACCTATATAGTGTTCTGGTTCACTTATTTCATCAACAAAATAGAAGGATGTTTCATTCATAATTTTGCCTTTTCTCAATTCTGCCAAGAAATAGTTAAAATCTACAGTATTCAAATTATATTCTGTATGGTCCATATACTATATCCTCATAATAAACAATCATCACCGACGGCAACAAAATCAAAACCAAATCAGATGGATAACAAAAATCCGACCACTTTGTACAAAAAAGATTAATTGGCAATTGTAAACCATTTTCACAGTCATAATATATCAATATCTTGTCCACATTTAATTCACTAAAAAATGTTTCAAAAGCTTCTCTGGTTTTATCTTCATTCTCTCCCCACTGGCAATCTTTAATTAATACTGGAGCGCTATGATGAACTATATCGTTTATGTATGCACTCTCTTGAAATATTTCCTTTTCACAAATCCGAATCCATTCCTTCTCTACTTCATCCTTGGATATAACACTTATTGTAGATAGTTCCTGTTTAGATAACACTGCATATTTTTCATCGCTAAATCTCCAATAATATTTGAAATCTTCAATACTCAAATAATCACCTACTTTTTCTGCAATTCCCTTAACTCATCAAAGGAATAATCCCTATAATTTTCACCCGGCTCCAGAATAGAATTTGTCGTTGCCGGAATCACCTTTAGCAATTCATTCACATCAATATCTTTCGGAAACGGAACAATATCCCCGTGTTCATTTTCGTCCTTATGTGCACAGAAGATAAATTCTCCAGTCTCCCAATTGATAGCAAATGTGTTCATATTTCCAACAGCATCCATATCCATCAGTTCTTCATGATTTGCTATAAAATTTTCATATATAAATTCATATAATGCATCCTTATCGATTTTAATGATTCTACATTCATTGTCCTTCATCTGTCACACCTCACAACAGTTTTTGAAATCTGCATATTATATCCACTCTCCATAAAACCATATATTCGATTTCGTATAATAGTCTTCATCATTGAGTTCTTCTATATATCCAATCTCAGGCAACTTTGTCATGATTCCTCTTTCTTTCGCAAAGGAACGCTTATCATCCACTCTCGTCCATATCTGATAAGGTCCTTTCCTGTCCCAAAAGGAATTATAATACTCCTCATCATAGAAAATAATAATCTGGGATTCCCGTACATCCGGATAGGTTATAGCTGCTACTACCTTACAAAATGGTAAATCCTTCGGCTTGTTACCGATAATTTCCTCGGTCTTTTCAAGCCATTTCTTACAAAATGCAGTCTTAATCTTACCAGAGGTTTTAGGTTTCGAAAGCCATGGTCCGCATGGTACGTGAAAATGCTCGTATGAATCCTCTGTATCTTTGAAGGGCAAATCATTTGCATTTTTAAATGGATCTATTTTATCCATCCATCTTAACAGTCTTTTAAATTTTCTCTGATGTCCTCTGGATTTGCTTCGAATCATATATATTGACATTTTGCTTTCCCTTCTGTATCTTATCTGGCGCCATCCATCCACGAACCATATGCCTGACTTTCAATGTATTTTAAATTCAGCTTTTCATATTCCTCTATGGTATCACACAATCCCCTGTCGTAAGATTTACACAGCATCATTACATTATCATTTTGATAATAATCTGTATTTATGCGTACTTTCTGCCTGGTTTCCTTGGGATTATAATAGATGACATATTTCTTATCGCAATACTCCGGTGCAATGGTTTGACCTTCTGTAAGTATATTTTCCAGCTGTAACTTAATATAATTTCCCATATCAATCCCCCTAAGGCCGTCCCTGCTCCACAATCATCTCTACATTTTCAAACACATCCACAAACACCTGCTTTGCTCTTTCCAAAAGCTTATGACATACCTCCGGTTCCTGAAACAAAAAGCTTACACGCAACTCTATTCTTTTTACATCAGGATATTTTTCTTCATATTGTTTGGAATCTATGTACCAAATATAATTATTGAGTTTCTCCTGCAACAACAATAAATGTCGATTCATATCTGACCAGTCCATTCCATCTGCAAGAAGAAGTATCAAACTTGAAGTTTCCTGTTCATACGCCAAGCCATCTATGGTATCTGTATTTTCAACGTTCAGCTTATTATTGTTATTCTCTAACTCCATATCATCACCTATTCCATTATTTTCCGTATTTCCTCTGCATTTTCTTTCAAATAGCGATATTCACTTTTATCCGCCAAATCCAAATATTTTTCAAGTTCAGCCGAATGAATAATATGCAACACATGAAGTACCACAATCTTTTGGTACTCTGATGCATAAGCATCATCCTTATATTTATCTCTCCACCAAAAATCTATTGCATACTCCTCGGCTTTGTCCGGGTAAATATAAGCTAAGGATTGCAAAGCAAGACGCTGTGTATACTCATTATCAACCTGCAAAAAATCGAATATCAGCTCCCTTATTTCATCCTTACCATTACAATCCTTCAGACTCTCTGCGAATTGCCACTTTGCATTTATGTAATCAGTAGACAACACTTTCTTGCATAATAATTCGTACCACTCAGGATAATCTAATAACATTGCTACAATACGGCTACATTCGTTATCCCTTGCAATCCCAAATAAAATATCATCAAGCATCTGCTTCGAAGCTTCATCACAGGACGTGGTCTTAATTATATCAAATATAACATCACACATATCGTCAAATTCATTTAAGTCAATCTCCCATTCCCCATTGTCGCGACTTTCGCTCCAATCCGGATAGTCTTTATTCGCTCTTTTTATAAATTTGGCAATACACTTATGCAATTTTCTTTCATAATTATCAAACATATCTTACCTACCAATCAATAGCTTTATAACACATACAACTACGCTACTTGTACAACCTACATTTTACCATGTTCAGGAGGTTCATTCCACTTATATTTTCTATATTTTTTATTAAAGGGCGAACTGTAAATTACAACAATTCGCCCACAACATAACAATATAGCAAATATTACGTTTTAATAATTACTACCTTGTTTCTCTACTCTTCTGTACGCTGATACTTCTCGAATCATCTCTTACACCATAGTATTTCTTACGATACTGATATTCAGCCATAAATTCATCATACACAGTCATCTTATAACGGATACTATTCATCTTCTCTCTCGTATATCCCATACGCTGACAGTAAGCATTATATTCTGCTGTATAATCATCTGTAGGCACAGGTAGAAGCGAAGCACGTTCTTCCATAGACAGCTTAGTATAATCAATCGTTTCCGGAAAAACCTCTGTATCTTCTGATACTTTTTCTTCTGTCTCAGGAATTTCAACATCTGCTTCCTCTGATACTACAATAGCCAGTAGCTCGTCTATTGAAGCAGTCTGAATAGCTGCGATCTTAGAATCCTCTACAGTCTCAGAAATCTGCTCTTGTATTGCTTTCTCTGCGTCCTTCACTTCCGCAAATTCCTCATAAGACATAATATCTTCCTTTGCCATCTCCAAAGTCACATCTGCTGTATCTTGGTATTTGATATCTTCCAAATAATCCATATACTCCCACTTCCACTTATGGGTAGAACTGGAAAGCTGGCTTAACACCATATCCCAAAGTTCTACTGCTCTGGCAGCTTTTTCATGATACAGTTCTACTGCCTGCTGTCGCTCAAACTCATCTTTGGTCATAACCGGTGCTGTAAGCTCCCCTTCCATGAATCCGGCTGCATCATTTACATTTATAAACTGTGATTGCAGATAATCCACATAGTCTTTATTCCAGTCCTCTCTTGCAAGCTCTTCACTACAATAATCCTGACAAATACGATTTCTGTCAAATGCCAGTTTTCTTTTCCGCGCAAGAAGCTCTCTCTGCTTCTGCTCCTCCTGTAGCTGTTTCTCCTTCCTTGCAGCCTCTTCTCTGGCAAGTGCCTCTGCTTTTACCCTTGCTACTTCCTCAGCAATGCGACGGGCTTCTTTTTCCGCATTACGCTCTGCCACAACCTTTGCAATTCTTTCTACAAGGTCAGCTTTGCCATAACCTTCTCCCAGCTTATTTCCTCGAATACCCTGCTTCATACCCGACGTGGAAAATGTCACTGTTTTATTCGTAACACGAATCTTCCAGTTATACATAAATTGCAGACATTCAACCATTTGCTCAAAGGAATCCACGAAAGGCAACAGCTTGTCTATGGTATCCCGAATCAATTCTCTGTTAGAAGTGACACCAACACCGTCCTTGGCATTCTGATTCATCAGATTCTTTTCCACCCAGTAGTTGTCCGTGTGCTTCTTAGCAAGCAAATCTACCTGTCCTAAACCCAGTCGGATACACTTCTCCATTACCCACTTTTTTGCATGGAACATCATCTTCCCGGTGCTTTTGTGCTTACAGCCCTGCTTCCATTCACAGGGCTTCTCATGCCACCTGCTCTGCTTTCCGGCATACTTTCTGACGGAATTGATAACCATGTGAACGTGCATATTCTGACTGCCATTGTGACCATCCGGATGAACTGCCACCACTGCCTGATGCCCCGGTGCGAATACCGAAAGCCATTGCTTGCCAAATTCCAACGCCTGCTCCATGGTAATGGGATCATTTGGCTCAAAGCTGATGATATAATGATGTGCCTTTACATCCTTTATAGAATTGTTCTTACCATACAGACGGTTTACCTCTATACATTCCGCACCAAAACTATCCACATCGCAGTTTACCCCTGCAATCAGATAATTTTCCCGCTCCTGTATTCTGCCCTTTTCGTCTAAAACTGGCTTGTTGGTATATTCATCAAACTGACAGGTAAGATACTCCACCGCCGAGGAATAGAATCTGTTCTTTACTGAAATATGCTTTAATATCGCCATTATTCTTCGCCCTCCTTTTTCGTCTTACGCCTGCACTTCTTCCCACAGGCAACATCTTCCAATGCCGGAAGTATTTTAAATTTCAAATTAAGCAGCTCCCTTATGGCTTCCTTCAGTTCATAATAAATGCTGTAAAAATCTCCGCCACCATTTAAGTGCTTTGCTATCTGGTTTAGGTTAGAACCAATCTTGCCAAGCTGCATGGAATACTCCTTCAGCAGACTGGTATCTCCATAGCAGGGAAGCTTTCTTCCCAATGCACACCGTCTGATATATTCTGATGTGCTAAGCCCGGTCTTTCTCGCCTTTGCTTCAATCTGTTCCTTATCCTCTGCCGATATACGCATGGACATCAGAACCATATTCTCTTTCTTTTTATCTGTGTTTCTCATAACTTCCTCCAATCCGATACGCAAAGAAGCAGGTAAATAAATACCTGCTCCCTCATACCCACAAAATATAAATTGTTAATTGCTACTCCAATAGAACTATTACACTGCCGGATACGGCAGATGGTTTTCGCCGTCGCTTTCGCTCCTCCCTCCGGTCTACGCTCACTCCCCTAAGGTCGTTCACGAATACACTCGCTTCGCTCGTGAACCTCACGTCTAGACGTTCGGTGCCGCGGTGGTCGCCAAATGAGAATGCAAGCATTCTCGCTTGGCTCGTCACTCGCGCATATTTCCTCCTGAAATTTCTAGCGGCTCGTTATAATTTGCTCGCCGATTATATAGAACTCTGTCATACACCCGTCTTACAAAAAATCCACTAATCACATTCCCCATAAGAAATCCTGCGTAAGCCCTCGCATCATTTTCCATAAGACATCCTTTTTCCGCTAATGCATGCCGACCTTGGTCGGCATGGGCTCCGGATACGTCGCATAAGGTAGAGCAAGTTCCGCCCTGTATATACACGGGCGGGAACTTGTTGGGGATTTGACATCCCCAAGCCCCAGCTTCTACCGCCTTATGGTCAAAAAATAAAGCCTGCAAGCAGACTTTATTTTTTGCCAAAGGCTTGGCTGGCTTCGTAAGAATTTCGTATCACAGCTTTTCACATAGAAAAAGAACTGTCTTACAGATAAGGTCATTTCCTCATACAAGACACCTTTTTGTAAGACAGTCCGTCATACTGTGATATTTCATTTTCTTACTCATCATCCATATCAAACAAACTTCCAAGCATATTTTTTGTGGCACTATCCATAGCTTTGGAAGTGTCTGCGGCAAGCTCATTATCGGGAACTGTTGGCTCCGGCACATTAGCTGCTACAGCAGATGACATTGCATCCGACATTGCATTCGACACAGCAACCGTCATACCATTAGGAACTACACCAGACATCTGCATAGGAGCCATAGGAACAACTCCCATATTCATCTGCTGAGCCATTGCTCCCAGAACTCCAGCAAACATATTGTTAGCCACACTCTGTGAGGACTCCTGCACCACCTTGGTAAATTCCTCTGCCATGCTTTTGATTGCCTGCTCCATCCATTCTGTAATTTCCTTTTCCCGAATGCCCCTTTGCTCACTTTCCATAGCCGAAAGCAATGCCTGCTTGATAAGCTCTGTCTGATTCAGATATCCCGGCTGGCTGGATTTTGCCTCCAGCCACGCAAGGATTTTTCTGTCACTTTCACATTTCGGATTCAACCGAAAAGATATTGCATTTCCCATAAGAGCCTCCTATCCCAGATTTTCTGCAAGATAACGGTAGCCGATGGCATTGGCTTTCACATCCGTTACATACTGGATGTTTCTGCCCTGCGCTCTGCCAAAACGCTTCATCACACAGGCGCCACCGCCCACATACACAATATTCTCATGCATTAAATCCACCTTAATCTCCCGAAGCTTCGCTTCCACCTCGTCTGCATACTGCTGTAAGCCCTTTTCGATAAAAGGGACAAAATCAGCATTTACATGGGACTGCTTTCCACGGATAACATCAACAATGTCATCCTCGGGAATTTCACACTTTAACTTGGGAAGGGCATCCTTTTTGATACGCTCAATAGTGGTAATCAGTCCAAGCTCATAAGTAAAGGCATCCTTATCCATAGGGATTCTGTCACGGACGCTTAATATATCCAAGGTCCATGAACCCAAGTCCACACATCTGAGTCTGTCCATATCTCCCATACGGTTAGCAATGGCAGCATAGCACTGGGCATAAATCTTTACCTTATCCATGAAGAAAGAATAATGCACTCCCTCAAAGGTAAAGGAAATCCGCTCCTTATGCCACAGATAATCACGGAACTCCTTACGCTCTGCACCAAACAAGGTAAGAGGTACACCTGCATATAATTCCACATGGGAAGCCGCAGTCTTACCCTGATACTGCAATTCCTTGGCAATCCCTGCAAGGGTCAACAGAAAATAATTCTCATTCTCTGTCTTGGTTGCCTGCTTTCCAAGTCTACCCTGTCCTACGATATACTTTTTCCCTTTATAATCCAAAAGTCCGTTCTTGGTAAGAGGTTCATAATCCACCGGAACCACGGATGTCTCCATAAAGATATGCTCGCCCTTAATGGAACTCCAGCCGTGATCCAGTGCAATTTTAACAGGTGGCATAGTTGTTTCAGTCATAAATAAATTTTCTCTCATAAAATCCTCTCTTTCTCCGGCATAATAACCAGTCTGCATATTATTTTTGTTCTGTGTTTCAGTCTGACCTGCATTAGTGATACTTGTAAACAATCTCTCCATAAATAACCTCCTCCGCAAGTTGCTTTGCCTGCTCTCTTAATTTCCACATCTCCATAAAGGAATGCGCACTCTCTGGCTTATGCTTTGCCAGATACTTCCCTACAATCCTATCCAGCATCTCATAAGCCTCCTCATTAACTTCCTTTGCCCTAATATGAAGCTGCCCCATTCTGACATGGTGACGATACCTGTCAGGGTGATTTTCTTTCATATAAGTAATCCACAGATGACCGTATTTCCCGATATCAGCGGTTGTTACAACCGAAGCCATATCAGATTTCGTATCAACATCATCCATACCGATATTCGGATATAAAATACCATCCACTGACCTGTAAGTACCGCCCATTGCTTCATATAAAGATAATTCTCTACTCATTGTCTAGACCTCCTATCTTGCTCTGCCCCGGCTACTACCAAGGCTTTGCGCTTTTTCAAGTTCCTGCTTTTCATACCACTCCTTCACAAGACGCTCAATCAAATCCGTCTTTTGCTTCGGTGTATAATCTTCCGGAAAATACTTTGCCAAAGTATCTGCACGAAGCTTAATCTGTTCCCTCTGGTTTGGTTTTTCCTGCTCTAATATGAGAAACATCCCATCCATATCCAGTTCTCCCGACTGGCTCATACGCTTCATCCGGTTCGCCTGCGACAATGACGGAGTACACTGCTCCATATCCATAACCTCATAAAGCTCATACTGCTGCTCCTCTGTCAGATAGGAAAGCTCTACAGCTATGGTAAAAGCTATCTTTCCTTCATCTACCATATCAAGAAGCTTGGGAATAAGATTGGTAAGACGGATGTAACGTGATATCTGCCTTTGGCTTTCCCCAGTCTGCATTGCTAATGCTTGATTACTTCTAATGATTGCATCCTCAACACTTTTATCTTGTAGTAACATCCATCTTCCATCGGCATCATGTCCGCTTGTCAATGAATGCGTTTGTAGCGTCGGATTCTCCAACTTCGTTCCAACTTGGTCTGAAGTTAACTTTTCGCCAACTTGGCAAAAAGTTAAATCTGTTCTCGCTCCCTGCCTCTTCATCGCCTCCAGCTTCATCTTATAAGCAAATGCTTTCTCGCTGGGTTTCAGATGTTCTCTTTGCAGATTGCTATCCACCATAGCAATCACAGCCTGATTATCATCCAAATCTCGAATCACTACAGGCATCACATCAATCCCTGCCCATTTACAAGCAGCCTTTCTTCTATGACCTGCAATCAATTCATAACCGCCACCAGCCTTTGGTCTTGCCAGAGCCGGAACAATCACACCTTCTTTTTCAATACTCTGCATTAGTTCAAACAATGCCATATCGTTTTCTACCTTAAAGGGATGCCCCTCAAAGTCCTGTAATTCCGCTATTGGAACTATTTTGATATCTGTTTCCACCACAGCACTCTGCTCCTGTTGTGGAAAAGAACACAATTCTTCTTTTTTCTTCATAAAATCAATTACCTCCGTTAAAATCACTCTTTGCCAGATACCATCTGACAAAAAAGAAAGAGCCGCTTACTTTCAAAATTACTTGAAAATAAGCGGCTCAGACCACTTTGTTACTTTATTGAATTGTTAGTTATTTTTGATGAAATATGAACAACAGATTTTTGTGTTTCCGAACTACACCCTCACAACCACTTGGACGTTTACTCCGTTGGAAATTGCCTTTTTCTTCTCTTTTCGGTCACTTTGGGAGAAGAGTATATGTCGCTCAAAGTGCCTAAATTCAAGGAGTTTCAGGTATTTTTCCTTTGGAGCAGTGTTACGCACTCCACATGCAACGTCCCCGGAAATTGATCAATCCCACAAGCCTTTACCACACGATATCCCCTTGCCTGCAAAACCACCAAATCCCTGGCAAGAGAAGTTGGCTTGCAGGAAATATATACCATTTCATCCACACCATAGTTGATGATTTTTTCCAATGCCTTCGGGTTAATACCGTCTCTTGGCGGATCAAGAACTATAATATCCGGCTTTTCTTCAATATCATCAATCACCTTCAACACATCTCCGGCAATAAATTCACAGTTATCAAGACCGTTTAATTTTGCATTTTCCTTTGCAGCCTCCACCGCTTCTTCTACAATTTCAACACCGATTACCTCTTTGGCAACAGGGGCTAGCATCTGTGCAATCGTTCCCGTTCCACTATACAAATCAAAGATTACTTTATCCTTCGTCTCTCCTATATAAGAGCGCGCCGTATCATAAAGCACCTCCGCACCTTTTGAATTGGTCTGAAAAAATGAAAACGGTGAAATCTTAAATTTTAATCCCAGAATTTCTTCATATACATAATCCTGACCATACAACTTAATAATCTTTTCCGGAACAACGGCATCTGACAGACTATCATTTAATGTATGCAAAATACCGACAATCTTTCCATTTAAAGGAAGTGCCAATAACCGCTCCTGTAACTTATCAAGCATCAGATAATCCTTTACTTCTTTATATTTTTCCGCTGTAATCTGTTTTTCCCCTGTTGTTTCATCCGTATATAAATTTGACTGCGGATAATTTTTTGTCTGTGTCGTAGTAACAAGATTGATTAAAATATCCTTTCCTGTTGCAGTCTGCCGAATTACCAGATGGCGAAGACTTCCCAAATGCTGCATCTTCTTATAATAAGGGATTTCATTTTCCGTAAAAAAATCCAGTACCGTTTGTAATATACGGGTATAATCCTCGTCTACAATCTTACAGTGATTTACGGTTACCACATCATAAAAACTCCCCTTTTTATGCATACCAAGTGCAAGCGGGCCATCTTTATATTCATCACCAAAAGAAAACTCCATCTTATTACGATATCCCTGCTGCACCGGACTTTTCTTAATTCCGTCCCATACATAAGAAGAAGAAATCACTTCATCCAACAAAGATTTCACCTGATTTTCCTTTAACTGTAACTGATTATTATAACTAAGTGTCTGATATGCACAGCCTCCGCATATTCCAAAATGCGGACAGACCGGTTCTGTATCCTCTATCGAAGAAGGTTCCAATACTTCCAGTAATCTTCCTTCTCCTCCGCCATTGCGCATCTTTTTCACCGAAAACCGAACCTTTTGTCCCTTCAATGCACCCTTTACCGAAAATGTTTTTTCGACGGTTTCTGTATCCCAGACGGTATTTCCGTCTTCATCCTTTTTTTCTGTTCCCGGAATCTTTCTTTCCTCTGTTACCGTTATATATCCTTTATTAGGAAAGGTGTAGCGACTCACTACACCTTCTAAAATTTGTCCTTTTTTCATTTATTAAATCCTTTCAGCCATTCCAAAACTGCTTTTATTTTTTTCGGTTTAATAAAACCCTTCGTAAAAATCCCGCAAGGAAGATTTTAACTCCCCCTGATGATAATGCAGTTCTCCCTTATCATCCAATTCTATAATCATAAATGTATGTTTTCTGCCTTCCTGTCTCGGATAAGAAATACTACCGGGATTTAAGATAGTTACCTCCCCACGCTGCAAAAAAGGGACATGTGTATGTCCATACATTACAATATCATATCCGTTATCCAATGCGTATTGACGAAGATGTTCAACACCTCCACCCACATAAAAACGATGCCCATGTGTAATAAATACCTTTTTATCACCAATCATAAATGAATCAGATGCAGGCAGATCAATATCATAGTCATTATTTCCCGCTACCATATGACACTCACAGCCCGCTAACTGACGTATATATTCCGGTCCACGCTCAATATCGCCAAGATGAATAAACATATCAATATCGCCAACCTGCTCAATTACCTGTTTTACATCATCATTTTTTCCATGGGAATCACTTATTACCAGTATTCTCATCATCTTATTGTTCTCCTATTATTCCAAAACAACAATCTACAGTACTTCTTTTATCATTTGGAGAGCTCGTCCGCGATGACTGATTTTATTCTTCTCTTCCGGACTTAACTGTGCTGTTGTCTTTCCGTATTCCGGAACCACAAAAATCGGATCGTATCCAAATCCGTTCTCACCCTGCTCCTCATAACCGATAAGACCTTCAATCGTACCACGCTTTGTTATAACACGTCCATCCGGAAATGCTGCTGCAATCGCACACACAAAGCGAGCCGTCCGTTGTTCCTCCGGAACTCCCTCTAAATTATCAATAATCTTCTGATTCTTAATTCTGTAAGAAGTATCTTCTCCCATCCATCTTGCCGACATGATTCCCGGCTTCTTATCCATATAATCCACTTCCAGTCCGGAATCATCCGCTAACACGATACAATTTGCAATTTTGCTGATTGCCGTTGCCTTGATTGTCGCATTCTCCTCAAATGTCTTACCATCCTCTACGATATCCACATCAATTCCCACTTCCTTCATAGAAAGAATCTCATAATCCAAATCCCCTAAAATCATGCGGATTTCTTTCATTTTATGTTCATTTCCCGTTGCAAAAATTAATTTTTCCATTTTCATTCCTCTTTCATTCCTGTATCTCTCTTTTCGGTGGTCTCGGTCCCATATACTGATAAAAATAGGACTTAATCATACCGTTATAAATCTTCCGGTTTTTCGTTGCCTTTGCTCCGTAAAAGCGTTCCGCATCCTCATATGAAGTAATAATAAATTTCGACCAGGTATCCAATCTGCCAAATGCAATTCCCATCTCTTTATAAAGCTTTGGTAGATCCGCTTTATCCTCTAATCGTTCTCCGTATGGTGGATTTGTTATAATAAATCCGTATTTCTTCGGACTTGACAAATCACGCATATCACGTTGTTGGAAATGAATATGCTCCTCAACGCCCGCATCCCTTGCATTTTTCATGGCACATTTAATGATATCTCCATCCAGATCATATCCCTGAATGTTCATTTTAATATCACGCAGTATATTATCCTCAGCCTCTGTTATTGCGTCATACCATGCTTTCTTCGGTAAAAGGTTCTTCCAGTTTTCCGCTGTAAATTCCCGATTCATTCCCGGTGCAATATTCGCTCCTATCATGGCAGCCTCAATCGGAAACGTTCCGCTTCCGCAAAACGGATCAACCAAAATCCGATCCCTCTTCCATGGTGTCAACAAAATCAAAGCAGCTACCAACGTCTCGGAAATCGGAGCCTTACCGACCAAGGTACGATATCCCCGCTTATGTAAGGATGTTCCTGATGTGTCAAGCGCAATCGTTACAATATCCTTCATGATAAAAACACGAATCGGATAATCGCAACCCGTCTCTTCAAACCAGGTCACCCTGTATTTATATTTCAAATGATCGACAATTGCTTTTTTTACAATCGATTGAATATCCGAGCCGGAAAACAACTTTGATTTATTCGTTGTTGCTTTCGTAACCCAGAATTTTCCATCTACCGGAATATATTCTTCCCACGCAAGTGCTTTTGTTCCCTCAAACAATTCATCAAATGTAGTAGCGCGGAAGCTGCCAACCTTAAGCATAATACGTTCTGCGGTACGAATAAAAATATTCGCCCTTGCCACTGCCGATAAATCGCCCTTAAAGGTAATCCGTCCGTCTGACACTTCCACAATTTCATATCCCAAATCTATAATTTCTCTTTTTAATACCGCTTCCAAGCCAAAATGGCAAGGAGCAATAAATTCATATTCTTTCATATATTCACCCACTGATTTCTCTTTTAATACGTAATAATTATACGCATATACCGGTATAAACACAAGCAAAAACACATTATTTTGTCAGAGAGCCATTGTAGTTTTTCAATCCCCCAACACAATTTAACACACGATATCCCATTTCCGATAATTTATATGCCGCCTTTGTACTTGCTCCTCCCGTATCACAATACAAAATTAAGGTTCTATTCTTAGGAAGTGATACATATCCCTTTTCAATTCGCTCAAGAGGCAGATTTACCGCCATTGGAATATGTCCACTGCCAAATCGATTTGTACTTCTCACATCAACAATGATTGCATCCATTGCCAACGCCATCGGCAGCAATCGCCGGATATTAATGTTTTCAAATCTCATGATTCCCTCAACATTCCTTCTTACTATTAAAATATTCAAACAGGATACGGTTGTGTCAAAAAACATGGATTCCCAAATCCACAAAAAACAAGTATAATGAATTCATAAAATGAACTTACAAGGAGGAAGCATATGGAAGCAATCGAATGTATCAAAACACGAAGAAGTATCCGTAAATTTAAGGAAGATATTGTGGAGCATGCAACTGTTGAAAAAATTATCGAAGCAGCAAGCCTGTCTCCATCATGGAAAAACACCCAGATTGTCCGCTATAACATCGTAGAAGACAAAAAAACATTAGAAGAAATCGCAAATAACTGTGTATTGGATTTTGAATTTAATCAGAAAACAATATCCCGTGCACCGGAATTAGTTGTAGTCAGTATGATTGAAAAACGCTGCGGATATGAAAGAGACGGAAGCTATTCAACCTCAAAGGAAGACCGCTGGGAAATGTTTGATGCCGGAATTGCAACACAGACCTTTTGTCTGGCAGCACATGACCTTGGTGTGGGAACCGTAATCCTTGGTATTTTTGATGAAGATAAAGTTGCCAAAGCAATCTCCCTTCCGGAAGGTCAGAAGGTTGCCGCTTTGATTGTAATGGGATATCCAAATCAGGAATGTGAAGCACCAAAAAGAAAGTCCGTTGAAGAACTGGTAACTTATTTATAGAAAACAAAATCCCCGACACGGATTTTTCTGATTTGTCAGAAATTCATATCGGGGATTATTTTTTATATTATAAATTTTCTTTAATCTGTTGATAAATTCCTTCTGCATCTAATTGATACTTATGCAATAATTCAACCGCCGGTCCGGACTCACCAAATTTATCACGAATTCCAATCTTATAAACCGGTGCCGGATATTTTTCACAAAGCACATCACATACTGCCGAACCAAGTCCACCAATAATAGAATGTTCCTCAACCGTAAACAACTTCTTTGTTTCTTTTGCCGCTTTCACCAAAATATCTTCATCAATCGGTTTAATTGTATGGATATTGATAATTCTTGCATCAATACCATCCTTTTCAAGCATCTTAGCTGCCTCCAATGCAAAACCAACCTCTAACCCGGTTGCAACAATCGTAATATCTTTTCCCTCACGAAGAGTAACACCCTTGCCTAATTCAAACTTGTATTCCGGATTATCATTAATAACCGGTGCTGCAAGTCTTCCAAACCGGAGATATACCGGTCCAACATGTTCATATGCGGCACGAACAGCTGCTCTTGCCTCTACATCATCCGCCGGATTAATGACTATCATATTCGGTATCGTACGCATCAATGCAATATCTTCATTACACTGATGTGTTGCTCCATCTTCACCTACGGAAATTCCCGCATGTGTTGCTCCAATTTTAACATTAATTTTTGGATATCCTATACTGTTACGAACCTGCTCAAATGCACGTCCTGCCGCAAACATGGCAAAACTGCTGGCAAACGGAATCTTTCCGGTCAAAGCAAGTCCTGCCGCAATACCCATCATATTACATTCTGCAATACCGCAATCAATATGTCTGTCCGGAAATTCCTTCTTAAAAATTCCGGTTTTGGTTGCCGCTGCAAGGTCAGCATCTAATACTACAAGATTTTCATCCTCTCTACCAAGTTCTACTAAAGCATTACCATAACTTTCACGAGTTGCGATTTTCTTTACTTCTGACATAGTGTTGATGCCTCCTTTTCTAAATCTTCCATTGCCACCTTGTACTGTTCATCATTTGGTGCAGCTCCATGCCATGAAACCTGATTCTCCATAAAAGAAACACCCTTTCCTTTTACGGTCTTTGCGATAATGGCAGTTGGCATTCCCTTTTTCTGTCTTGCCTCTTTAAATGCTGCATCAATCGCATCAAAATCATGTCCGTTAATTGTAATCACATGAAAATTAAACGCCTCAAATTTATTTGCAATCGGATAAGGGGAACAGACATCCGCAACACTGCCATCAATCTGTAAATCATTATTATCCACAATCACTACCAGATTATCTAACTTTCTGTGTCCGGCAAACATAGCCGCTTCCCATACCTGACCTTCTTCAATCTCTCCATCACCTAACAATGTATATACTCTGTAATCTTCCTTTGACATCTTTGCAGAAAGAGCCATTCCAACCGCTACGGAAATTCCCTGTCCCAAAGAACCGGCTGACATATCTACGCCAGGTGTTCCTTTCATATCCGGATGTCCCTGAAGCATTTCCCCTGTTTTACGAAGTTTTAGCAGTTCCTCTTCCGGAAAATATCCTTTCATAGCCAACGCTCCGTACAGCGCCGGTGCTACATGACCTTTTGAAAGAACAAAACGATCCCGATCCGCCTTCTTTGGATTCTTTGGATCAATATTCATTTCTTCATTATACAAGTAGGTTACAATATCCGCAGCAGATAAAGAACCTCCCGGATGTCCACACTTTGCAGCATGTAAGGATGTTACAATATGCTTTCTTAACTGGTTTGCAAACTTTTGAAGTTCTAACTTGTCCATGACAATCTCCTTTTAATATACTATTATCCTTCACTCACCGGCGTCCTCATTTTCACATCAGCACGCTATTTTCCATATACTATTTTATGTGTATCGCGGAAAAATGCAAGCACTTTTTATAATACCGCGTGGATTTCTCCATAACATACACAATATTTTCTCCATAACATACACAATATTTGTTGACATCTGTCGAAAACAATGATAAGTTTTTCTTAAGCGTATACGCTAATATTTTTAGGGGAGGATTTTCTTATGGATTATTCTTATTCTTACGGTAGCAGTTATGATCCTGCTATGGCAACCGGTGTCGCCGCATTTTCAACAATCTACATGATTGTAATGTTGGCATTATGCGTTATTTTTATTATCGCATATTGGAAACTGTTTACAAAAGCAGGCGAACCTGGATGGGCAGCAATTGTTCCATTTTACAACATGTATGTACTTTACAAAATTTCAATGGGCAGTGGTTGGTTATTCTTACTGAATCTTGTACCATTTGTTAATTTTGTAATTAACATTATCATGTTATTTAAGCTTGCAAAAGCTTATGGCAAGGGTGTTGGATTTGGATTTGGATTATTATTCTTATCTCCAATCTTTCTCTTAATCCTGGCATTCGGTTCATCTGAATATGTAGGAGCTTAATTACTTAAAAAACCGTAGTCGATTAAATCGCTACGGTTTTTTCTTTTTATTTGAATAAATCTTTTAAATTTGCGGCAACTGCATCACTTGCAGCCTCTTTGTTAGACTCTTTAATCTGAGCATACACTTCTTCCCGGTAAACAGGAACGGATTTTGGGGCTTTAATACCGATTTTAACCTGTTCACCCTTTACCTCTAAAATAGTTATTTCAATATCATTACCGATAATAATGGATTCATTTGCTTTTCTTGATAATGCTAACATATTATTCACCCGCCTTTTCTTTCATCTTCTGCACGGACTCATATACGTTAAATTTTACAGCATAATCCGCATTCTCCACAATCAACTGTACGCCCTTTTTCTTCTCTGCATTAATAATGATTGGAGCCTTCATATTCACTGTAACCTTTGTCATATCAGCAGGTACCGTCATTACCAACAAAAATAATAAATCCTCATCCGCCGGATCTCCTAACGGGCTTAATAATTCATCCTCAATCATTGGCGCATATTCCGGAGTAATTGCCAATGGGTCAATTACAGGGAGTGCAAGTGCCGGCTCCTCCATGGATTGCAACCAGCTAATCCTTGTCTCACCATCATTATCTATATCATATATAATAGAGAACTTTTTAAAATTCTCAAATCCAATAATACCGTTGGGAAATTCGATAATCTTATCCTCTTCAATATCGACTTCGCCAAAAAACTTTGTCTGTGCCTTCATATACTTTCTCCTTTCAATTGTCTGATGTAACCTTCTACAGATAATCCAATAAACTCTTTTTGATAACAGATGCTGTTGTAGATAATGCCGCATCATATACCAGTTCGGCCTGATATAATTCGATTGCTACTTCTTCTGCATTAATATCCTCGTTGGATGACTTCAATTTCTTAAAATCAGCCAGCTGTTCTGTTACACGCTCCTGAATCAGTTCCACCTTCGAAATTGTGGTACCCACTCTTGCCTGAACCGCACTGACATCATTCATATATCCCTGATAATTCGTGATATTATTACCAAATAACTTCTGCATATTCTCACGCTTCATGGCAAGTTCAACATCTGCATCTTCCAGCATCTTATTAATCTGGGAAATTGCCGTATCATTTGTTTTGTACTGCGGATCTTCTAATTTTGCTTTTAATTTTGAAATGGTCTCCTCAATATCCAAAACATCCTGCACTGCATCTGCCATGTCATCAATACGATTACCCATTTCATGTTTAATTAAATCCTTGCCTTCTGCGTTCACAGTAACATACTGCTTAAAACTAAGCTCATACTGTATCTGCTGACCATCTGCATCTGCTGTATAATCTACGGCTCTGGTTGTTCCGTCGGAAGTCTTTTCATAGCGGGTACAGTCAAAATACATCTCCGGACGTAAATCTCCCACATCAAACTCCGATTTTCCGTATGATATATCCAGACTGCTGACATCCTTAATTGCATTGTAGGTTGCATCACTAAATACAATCTCTCCGGTTTCCGGAATGAAATGTGCGTCAGCTCCGTCACTAAAATCATAATACTTTGCACTGTTACCGGCGGTCATAACGGTCGGTGTAATCTTCATTGTAGATAATACATTTCCAGCTGCATCCTTTGATACCGCAGTAATTGTAATGGCCGGTATGGTCTGTGTACTTGTACTGCCATCCTTGTTCGTTACCGTAACGGTGGTATCTTCTTTGTTTAGTTTGTCGTATGCCAACTGCAATACGTAAGGGCTCGACTGAACCGGTGATTTGTAGGTTCCTCCGCCTAATACCGCATCAATCTGGGAAGGGTCCACTTCGTTCAGTACAACCCTTTTCGGTTCGATTTTCCCCGGAGAAACAGACTCATTGATTGTATAAGAAAGTCCGTTCTTCGCTGCTCCATCCTGAAAAATCAGATTTGTCTCTGTTTTATACCCGGAAAACAGATATCTTCCGGCATAAGTCGTTCCTCCCTCTTTATAAAGGGCATCCTTTAATGATTTTAATTCATTGATAATAGTTTGTCTGTCATCCGACTGAAAGGAATCTGTTGAACCCTGTACACAAAGATCATACACATCTTCAATACGGTCATACATATTCTGAATGGAAGACTGTGTTGTATCTAACCAGTTCAATGCATCTTTAATATTTTTATCTTTATACTGTGTTAACTGATCACATGTTGTACGAAGTTTAAGAGCACGGATTGCAACAACGGGATCCTCAGATGGCGTAGAAATTTTCTTACCTGTCGTAGACTGTTCATTTAAGTTGCTAACTCTCTTCATTGTATTTTGCATATTCCGCAATGAACTGTCTGTTACCATTTTGTTGGTAATTCTCATTGTACCTCTCCTATCCGGTTACTCCATTAACCTCACATATTAGATACTCTTCCCTGAATATCTCCCTATGTTATATATATCGGCTTATACCCCTGTTTGGTTAATAAGCTTATCATATATCTCATTCATTACAGAGATTACTTTACTTGCCAGATTATAACCCTCCTGATAAATAACAAGGCTGGCTGCTTCTTCATTCTTATCTACATTGGATACCGATAATCTCTGATTATCAATTACCGTTGCCACCTCATCCATATTCGTCTGGAATGCATCATATTTTGATGTATCCACCGCCAGGGAAGTTGTAACTGCCTGCATAAACTGTGAAACCGTTCCCTGCGAGAACATATTCTGATCGGTAAATCCGTAAATAATTTTATCCAAAATGCCTTTTGCATCCTTATTTCCCTGTGCAATATCTTCCGCATAAGACACTACCAATTTGCTCTGGTCTGCATAAATCGACTGGTTTACTGACCAGTTAAATGCATTCACACGGTAATAATTACCTTCACCGGATGACAAAACGGCACCCGCCTGATTTGAACCCGGAGTTGTTAAGATATAGTCTTTTCCGGTTACGGAATCCGCCGCCGTAAAGAAATCTAATCCTTTGTCACCATTTGCATCCACACCGGTTGTAAAAATATCATTCATATATTTTGAAAGTGTACGGGTAAATTCATTCAACTGCTCCATATAATACGGAATACCCTTACAATCTACCTTTTCGCCGATTGACATTGGCTTATTCACAACATCATTTAACGTTGCCGGAACCCGGCTTCCATCCTCCGCCAAAGAGGTTATGTTCTTGAAGGTAAAGGAATTTAATTTGCCGTCCGCATCATAAACCGCTTCAAATCCCTCATAGTAATAATTCTTACAGTTTAATGTAATCATACCATTTTCCGGAATATTCAACTTATCCACAGCAATTCCTTCCGGAAGCTCTACCAATACGGACGTTCCGTTTGCACTGCTGTTTACCGTCTTCGTTGTTCCCGAAAACGGATTGGCGTTATTTCCGTCTCGAACCTCTATCAGACCTTTGATTTTACCTGTGATATTGGAACTGTTAAAATCAAACTCATCTCCCAACGAATCATGTAATCCGGTCCAGTAAACATCATACAATCCATCCGCGTCATTCTGGTTAACCTTTTCTTCTCTTGCAACTACTTTTAATTTGTTGCACTGCATATCATCCACCAATAAATGGGTTCCGATTCTTACCTCGTATCGATACGCACCGGATTCAAATCCGTCTCCGTATGTAATCGGCGTTTCTGTAACCGTTACATTTACAAGTTCGGATAACTGGTCAACCAATAACTCTCTTTGATCCCGCAAATCATTTGCATTTCCGTTTCGGGTTTCAATATTGATGATTTGTTGATTTAATGCATAAATCTGAGATGAAATGGAATTAATGGTATCCACATGAATTGCAATTTCATTATTAATGGATATCTGCGAATTCTGATAATTTACCGCTGTCTCATTAATCAAATCCGTAAAATTATCTGCTGCCTGTATCATCTGTGTACGATAAGTTGCATCCGACGGACTTCCCGCTAAATCCTGCAACGCATCAGACAATTTACTGTATAATTTTGTATATCCGGATTCCGTCTTGATTTCATTTAAATATGACTCTAACTGTGAAAGCTGCTCCTGCACAGAACTGTACTGATTCTTTTTTGATGTAGAAGCACGATATTTTGTGTCATAGTAGGAATTCCGAAACTGTTGGATTCCTGTCATTGTAACACCGGTTCCCTGCATACCATAAGAAGTTCCAAGGCGAATCGGCACGGAAGCCTGTGAAAGCACATACTGTCTGGAATATCCCTTTGTCGATGCATTTGAGATATTATGTGCTGCTGTATTTAACGATGCCTGATAATAGTTTAATCCTGACACTCCTGTATTCAATCCCAAAAATGTTGATGGCATAACTCCACTTCCTTCCTAAAAATCTTCTTATCATCCGCCAAGCTTTGTAATCAGATGGTCTATCATTTCCGATACAACGGTAAAATATCTTGAAGATGCATTAAATCCCTGTTGGAATTTAATCATGTTGGATAGTTCTTCATCTGTTGAAACACCAACAACCGCCTGTCTTTGCTGTTCCAGTTCCTGAACGGTCAATTGCTGCGATTGTGCCACACCATTGTAGGTATATCCCTTATTGGCAAAATCCGCAATAAACTCCTTGTAATAACCCATAAAGTTATTTACAACCAGACTGTTCGGATTTAATACATTGAAATCCTCATCCCACATTTTAACAAGTTCATCAGCTGCTTCCTGTAATTCTTCTCCCTGAAGATTACTCAGTCCCATTAAACTTGGATTCTTTACTAACTCATCATTTACCCGAATATTTCCCAATGTATATAAAGAAAGATAATCATCCGGATCTTCTTCCTTATACACTTTTACTTTGGCAGCCTCTCCGTTTGCCAAAACAACGTCTCTTTCCTCATATCGATCCTGTGTCCGGCGTTTAAATAATTCCACACCCTGAATACGGTTTGAATCACCCATTCCGTATCCGGCCTTATCCTCATCCAACACTTGAATCGTACTGCCATCCTGAAGTGTGATTTCTTTATTCGGACATAAGATATCGTTGATTTTTGTAACAATACCATGCACCAGCTGGTCAAACTGCGCCAATATATTATTCACGGTATACGGCTCTAAATATGTATTATAAAAATCCACTTCCTTCGAGTAGGTTTCGTAATCCTTCTGATAAGCTGCATAATCTGTTTTGTATTGTACCATGGCATCATTATATTCCGCATCCGTTTTAAAATTAGAACGAACCGGAACCGTCGGTGCCTGTGGTGCCTGTGGAATATCCGTATAATTTGCAATCCAATCACCACGCGACATTATCAATCCCTTCAAAGAACCCACATCTGTTTTGGTTGTTGCACTCGGAACATATGCCGCCTTCTTATCCAATCTCGGATCTCTGGATTCCTTGTAATGCATATCAAATACCTGATCTCCGTCATCCTTCCATATCGGTATCAGATAATCACATTCATCACTTACCTCTGCGGTATCCATTTCATATACACGATCCATGCTGACTAAAGTTCTGCGCTCGGCATATACATCAACCTGACCGTCGCTATTCTCATGATAGGTAATGGAAATCAATCCACCCAGTTCATCCAGCGCCTTATCCCGCTGATCCCGATAATCATTCGCACTCTCTACTCCGGCAGCCTCCACCGTTACTATTTTTTTATTTAAATCGTATATGGTAGATGCCAGTTCATTAATTCTGCTTACCTGATCCGTTATCTCTTTATTCAGATTCTTCTGATAAGTTTTTAACTCTTCATAGATTTCATTTGCCTGATCCGCAAATGTCACTGCTCTGGCTATAAAGGCACTTCTTGTAACAATACTGTTCGATTCCTTCTGAAGCTCTTCCGCTGCTGTCCACAAATTCTGCATAGTTGACCGGAAACTGCTGCTTTCCAGTTCTCCGAAATAATTCTGTACTTCCGAAACAACATTGTACTTTGTCTGATAATATTCTTCTCTTCCCAATTCTGCACGATATGATTTATCTACAAAACGATCCCTTACCAGACGTACATCTGAAATTTTTGTACCGAGTCCCGACATATTCGTACCGATTGCCGTTTTCCCGAGTTTAATATAATTGGTATCCGAAAGAAGAATTTGCTGTCTGGAATAACCATCGGTTCCCGCATTTGTAACATTATGTGCCGTTGCATTCAACGCATACTGATTTGCCTGTATTCCGGATGCTCCAATATAAAAGCTACCCATTGTATTCGCCATAGCAATCCTCCTTTCTTCTTGCTGTCTTAACCAAATTCATCTATTGTTTTGTATCAAATGCAGACTGACTCATCCCTAATGTAGCACCACTGTATCCGGCACCACTGTAATTTGCTGTTTCCGGTGCCTGATTAAATGATTGTATCAGATTAATGGAATATTCTGTCATTTCAATGCTTTCCTTTAAAAGTTCCTGATTATGAAGGCTTATCTGATTCAATCTCTCTACCTGTTTTAATAATCTATCTCTAATAGCAATTAAAGGATGCTGAAACTCCGGCTGTTTCTCCATTAACTTAATAATCTGGGAAACAGTAATCGTCTTTGCATCCTTGCCTAATACTGTTGCTATCTCGGTCAACATTTGATCTCTTTTATGTGATACATTGGTAATCTGATCTACAACCGCCTGTTCCTTTGCATTTGCCTCAGTAAGTTTTTCTAAATCATTTGCTACGATAACCGGCGTTTTTGCCAATGATACTTCTGTTAATTTTTCATATAACAAACATTCTTCTTCTAAGGTTTCAATCAAATTTTCAATTAAGCTTGCCATCCTATTCTCCTTTTCCACAGAGGCTTATCCGGCACCTGAGGGAAAACCCTCAGGCACTAAATAGATTTCGCCTCAAATGCATCCATAAGCTTATCCGCAAAGCTTTCTGCACTTACCTGATAGGTTCCATTCGCAATGCTTTCCCGTAATGCGTTCACCTTGTCTTCTCTAACATCAGGAACTGAGTGAAGCGCTGCTTTTGCAACCTGCATATCTTTTCCTATTGTAGAAAATGAAACCTGATCAGTTGTGGATGTGGCTCCAATGGAACTTGACTTGTAGTTCTTCTTTACAGATTGTGCACCGTATACCTGAACAATCTGATTCATTGATCCAATTCTCATTGTTACACCTTCCTCCTTTTAACTGACCCTAACGACCCGCTAGTAGCCATAAATACAAAATCCATTCACTAGATTCAATATTTATATCGGTATCTTTTTCTAAAACATTATAGGATTTCCTAATTTCATTTCAGTTTTTTCCTTATTTCTGATCTAAGAAACGCATTCTGGCTGCCTCACGATGTTTTTTTGCAACATAAGAATCTTCCTTACTATATAATGCGTCCATTTTGCCAAGCAATTTGTCTTTACATGACTGACAAAGTCTTCCGGAACGAATCATTTTGCCACAGCTTTCACAATCAAGACCAATTCCGGACTCCTCCGAAAAGGATAACCGTTCCTCACGAATCCAACGTCGAATCTGATTCGGCGATACTTCATTTGCGGTAGCAACCTCATTAATACCATCCTTTGGATTTTCCCTTATGTATTCTTTTACTTTGGCAAATTTCTTCTCCAGTTCATCTTTACATGCAGCACAAATAGATGGTCCTGTCAGATAATTAAATAACCGCTTACACTGTTTACATGTTCTTACTTCCATCTTCTATCCTCCTAATATCCTTTACCAATTGCAATACTGGTATAATATACTTCCTTCACTCCGGCATCCATCAAAATCTTTGTGCATGCATCAATGGTTGCCCCGGTTGTATAAATATCGTCCACTAATAAAACCTTATTTAATTTTATCGTATTTGAGCCTAATTTAAAAGCATTTTTTAGATTTTTCACACGCGCCTTATCGCCTAATTCTTTTTGTGGATTGGTATGAATTACTCTTATAACTGCATTCGGATAAACCGGTATATGCAATCGATTTCCAAGTTGCTTTGCCAGCAGCTCCGCCTGATTATATCCACGTATCTTTTTCCTTTTTTTGTGAATCGGTATCGGAATAATTCCATCTATCCCCAAAGTTGAAAATTCATTTTTATAACAATGGTAAATACAATCCACAAAAAAATCCGTATGAATCCGTTGATTTTTATATTTGTACTCATATATTGCCTGTTTCAGTTTCCCACTGTATTCAAAAACAGGATATCCCCTGATATATCTTTTGGGTATGGTCATGCAGTCCTGACAATACTCCGTTTCCTCCTCGTCAATATGCTTCCCACAGCGAAAACATACCGGTGGTTTTACTCTTTTTAATTCCTGCAGGCACTCTTTACAGGCATTTCCCTGCTGATAAACAAGCACCTTACCACAGAGTGGACAATGCCTCGGATAAATGATATCCAAAATTTTATTCATCTGTTTCCCCAATCCATATTCCTTTCTTTTTATAATTCCTTCATCTCCCGTAAGCGGACATCCAAAGTTGAATATCTCTTTTGTTCATCATTATTCTGAATCATCGTCTCCACCAGATGTCCGTTCCCTACAATAACAACACATTGTTTTGCTCTCGTAACCGCCGTATATAACAGATTTCGGTTCATTAAAACTCTGGGACCGGAAAATAACGGAAGAACTACTGCCGGATATTCACTACCCTGGGATTTATGTATCGTAATTGCATAAGATAACTCCAGTTCATCTAACAGATTATATGGGTAATGAACCTCCTTATCATCATCAAACAGTACCAGAATTTCTTCATTATAGCTGTCAATTTCCTTAATAATTCCCATATCTCCATTAAAAACGCCTACTCCTTCTTCTACCTTAAAACGTCCTTTTCCTCCATAGACGGTCCATTCCATTTTGTAGTTATTTTTAATCTGCATTACCTTATCTCCCTCCCGAAAGACGGTTCCGTTATTCAGTTCTTTTTCCTTCTTCCGCGGGCTCTTGGGATTTAAAATATTTTGTAAGATTTCATTTAACCGGGATACTCCCAGTTCCCCATTTCTCATCGGTGTAAGCACCTGAATATCACTCGGTTCACACCCTACATACTTCGGCAGCTTTTTTGTCAGAAGTGTCCCGACTTCATTGGTAACGTCAAGAACGGATTTCCTCGGAAGATAGAAAAAATCCCTGCTTTTATTATCCATTTGAATCGGAAGTCCTTTATTAATCTTATGTGCATTTTCTACAATCGCACTTCCCTCCTCCTGTCGGAAGATATGGATAAGGGAAACCACCGGAACACATTGCGATTTGATGATGTCTTTTAATACATTTCCCGCTCCAACCGATGGAAGCTGATTCTCATCGCCAACCAAAATCAAATGGGTTCCCGGCATAATTGCCTTCATCAGAGCGTGCATTAACATCATATCAACCATTGACATTTCATCAATAATAATTACATCTGCCTCTAACGGATTCATTTCGTTTCGCTCAAAATGTATTCCGGAATAGTCTCCGTCCTCCGCCACACCGCCGGTCAATTCTAACATCCGGTGAATGGTCTGTGCCTTATATCCGGTTGCCTCCGTCATACGTTTGGCAGCCCTTCCTGTCGGTGCCGCAAGCAGCAGTTCCAGATTTTCCAATTCAAAATATTTGATAATTGCATTAATCGTGGTAGTTTTTCCTGTTCCCGGTCCACCGGTAATCACTAAAATCCCCTGTCTTGCCGCCTGTTTTACTGCCTCTTTCTGTAAAACATCCAACTGTAATTTTTCCTGTTTTTCAATCCTTACAATGGCATCGTCCAATTCCTGTTCCGAAATATCCAGGGTTGACTTTGTTTCTAACAATCTTCTTGCTGTATCCAATTCCCGATGATAGGAATGTTGTTCATAAACAATGGTCTGTTCCTCCAATGTTTTTATAATTACCTTCCCATCCACATGCAGGTTCATCAACTGCGCCTCAATCATATCCTCCGCAATCGACAGATTTTTCACATCCTGCACATAATCCGAGTTTCCTTTTTCCAATAACTGCTTTGTCCAGCGAAGCAGCAATTCCTTAGGCAGATAAATATGTCCTAACCCAACCGCCTGATTTAAAGAATAAATCAAAGCCGCCCTGATACGAAAATCGGACTGTACCCCAATTCCCGCTCTTGCCGCAATCGCATCCGCGGTTTTAAATCCAACACCCTGAATATCCTCTGCTATCTGATACGGATTTTGTTTTACCACCTGATACATCCTCTGACCGTACTCATTAAATATCTTTACAGACAAATTGGGACTGATTCCAAAATCTCCTAAGAACATCACAGCTTCCCTCATCGCCTGTTTTTCTATAAAACTGACGCCTATTTCATTTGCTTTTCGTTCCGAAATCCCTTTTATCTCAGCAAGCCGCTCCGGCTGTTCCTCTATAATTTTAAAGGTATCTTTTCCAAAGGTTTTGATAATCCGTTTTGCCATTATCTCGCCAACGCCCTTAATGGCACCGGAACCCAGATACCGTTCCATACTGACTAAATCATCCGGCATCTTCACCTCATATTCCGTCACCCGAAACTGGACTCCGTAACTGGCATGTTCAATATATTCTCCCCTTGCAAGTATGTACAGACCTTCTTCTAATCCACTTAAATACCCTACAAAGGTTTCGTCATCCCCATCCTCTGTTTCCACAACAAAAACCACATATTGATTTTTTTCATTTTTATAAATTATTTTTGAGACGATTCCTTCTTTTTCCATATGTTCCTCTCTTTTTACAATAAAAAGTGCCACATATCCTATGCGGCACCTTAATTCTTAAGAAATATTATTCCGTTTCATGGATTCAAACAATTGTTTCGCCAAACCAATTCCATCACCCTGTTCTGTTGCTGCTTTTGCATATTCCTGAATCTGTGTATCCTTAAATACACTTAAATAATCGTTTTCCTCTTCATCCGCTTTCATAATGGTCTTTTCCATACCCTTATAAATCTGTTCCAGAAAATACGCTTCAAATTCCTTACAGGCATCCATCAACTCTTCATCCGTCGATGTTTTATCAACCTGATTCAGTGTATTGGAAAGTGCAGATGCCGATGCATTTGATACATTGGTATAATAATCACTGTAATAAGAACTGATATCCAAACCTGAAATATTCGCCATAGATTACCTCCGTTCTATCCTCTTAGATTGTTTGCCTGCTGTAACATCTCATCTGATGCCTGAATTGCCTTTGAATTCATTTCATAGGCTCTTTGTGCAACAATCATATTTACCATTTCATCTGCCACCTGAACATTTGACATTTCCAGATATCCCTGATGAACAAGGCTTTTTGTAAGTCCCTGTGTGGTTGCCTCCTCTAACGGAGCTCCGGATGCCACTGTCTGCATGTACATATTGTTTCCCACACTGTCTAAACCGGACGGATTGTTAAACTGAACCAACCCGATAGACTGATTGTATGTCTGACCGTTTATAGTAGATGTCAACGGAACCTTCTGGTTATTCTCACCGGTTGGAACAAAAATATTTCCCTCTCTGTCTATTGTAAAATCCTCTTCTGACACACCGGCAGGTACACGGATTGTATTACCATACTGGTCTAACACCATATTTCCCTGTGAATCACATAAAATCGTTCCGTTTGTCGTTGGCTGCAAAACAAAACTACCGTCCCTTGTATAACAGGTCTGTCCATCCGCATTCAGCACCTTAAAAAATCCGGAACCTTCAATTGCCATATATGTATTCGTATCAACATCCTGTAAATTACCCTGTTTAAATACTGTGGTAATGGAACCGGTTCTGGTGCCAAGTCCTACCTGTGCCGGTACCGGTTTGTTCTCTCCCTGATTATTCGTGGAAGGTGACTGTAATGTCTGATAAAGTAATGACTTAAATTCTACTGTATCTTTCTTATATCCAGCCGTATTTACATTTGATAAATTGTTTGCTATTGTGTCTAAGTTTGTCTGTTGAGCCAACATTCCGGATGCAGCAGACCAAAGTGATCGCATCATATGTCATTCCTCCTATTATACTTTGCCTATCTGATTCACTGCCTTATCAAGGGTCTGATCCATTGTCTGAACCACCTTCTGACCTGCTTCATAGGCTCTTGTTACCGTAATCATATTTACCATTTCTGTGATAACATTGGTATTTGACATTTCCAGATATCCCTGATTCACCGTTGCGGTACCTGCTCTTAATCCTGCCTGCGCTGTTGCTTCATACATATTCTCTCCGTATAATAATAACGCCTGCGGATTATCAAATCCTGCAATCCCCAAAGTTGCTATCTGCTGACCGTCTACCAATACATTACCATGTGCATCAAATGCTACATTCGTTGTTGTCTGTGCGCCGGGAATCTGAATCCTCGCACCATTCGTATCCAACACATAATTTCCATCCTTGGTAACAAGATAACCTTCCGTGTTTACAGTAAAGGAACCATCTCTTGTATATTTTACACTGGTTTCTCCCTGCTTGTTTGTTGTCTGAATGGTAAAGAATCCGTCTTCTCCGGCAAGCGCCAGATCATATGTGTTTCCGGTTTCTCTCATTCCACCCTGAGAAAAATCATGATAAGTCTCACCGATTTTAACACCTAAATTCATATTTCCGATTCGATGGCTTAACGGATTGCTGTAAGCATTATTGTTATGGATACGCAGGGTTAATTCATCATCAAAGGACTGTGATGTAACACCCTGTTTCTTATATCCGGTTGTATCCGCATTTGCCATATTATTCGAAATAACATCCAGACGTTTCTGTTCGTTTACCATGCCGGTCCATGCTGTATAAAGACCTCTTACCATCTTGTCACTCCTTATTCTTCTTAAGCTTCTTCCAATACTCCACTTAAAAATTCAATATATTTACCGGTTCCGATTGCAACACATGTCATTGGATCTTCCGCTGTCATGGTTGTAATACCGGTTTCTTCCTCAATCAATTCCTCCAGACCATGCAGCATTGCACCACCACCGGTAAGTACGATACCACGATCTGCAATATCCGCTGCCAGCTCCGGCGGAGTTCTTTCCAAAACCGAATGGACTGCTTCTATAATCTGTTCCGTTACTTCCTCTAAAGCTTCCACTGTTTCTTCCGATGTAACGGTTACTGTACGAGGCAATCCGGTCACAAGATTTCTGCCACGAATATCCAACGTCAGATTCTCCGGACGACGGTAACAGGTTCCTATTTGAATTTTGATTTCTTCCGCAGTACGCTCACCAATCAACAGATTATGTTTCTTCCGCATATAACGCACAATTGCCTCATCAAAATTATCCCCGGCAACCTTAATGGATGTACTGACAACGGTTCCGTTTAAGGAAATTACAGCAATATCCGCTGTTCCTCCACCGATATCCACAATCATATTTCCGCATGGTCTTGAGATATCAATTCCGGCACCAATTGCCGCTGCAACCGGTTCTTCTATAATAGAAACATCCCTTGCTCCTGCCTGATAGGTAGCATCTTCAACTGCTTTTCTTTCAACCTCTGTAACTCCGCTTGGAACACAGACTGAAATTCTAGGTCTTCTTCCGAAGAAACTCTTTCCTACCGCCTTTTGAATAAAGTACTTCATCATTTTTTCTGTAATACGATAATTGGAAATTACACCCTGACGAAGCGGTCTGACTGCAACAATATTTCCCGGTGTTCTACCAAGCATAAGCCGGGCTTCTTCCCCTATTGCTTTAATTTTGTTCGTATCCCTGTCAAATGCCACTACAGAAGGTTCCTTTAATACAACTCCCTTTCCTTTTACATAAACAAGAATGCTGGCTGTACCTAAGTCAATTCCTATATCCGAGCTTGCCATATTCGTACTCCTTTCAAATATATATCGTCTAGATTTCATCTTTTCTTAACAAATCAATTCTTTTTATCGTCTTTTTTCTTGTCCTTATTCTTATTTTTCTTAAGAACAATCAAGCTGCAATCTGCACCATTTATTGTATCCAAATGTACCTCTACTATATTCATAATCTGATCTAATTCTTTCATATAGCTCTGCCATTTGGTTATTTTCTTGTCGGCAATCAGACGTTTTCTGACACCCTGCATTGCACGGTATTGTTCTAACTGATCGGTAATAATCTCACTCGCCTGTCTGCCCTCTAAACTGTAACCAAACAATTTTTCGGTTGCCTTATTTGCAAAAATGATATCTCCTGAACGATTGTTTTTAACAAAAACCGCATCCCTTATATGATTGTAGGCATCCAAAAATCCCTCATGCAGCATTTCAAAATGAGAGCTTTTTTCGTCTCCGGAAAGCATCCTTCCGAATAAATTGGTCAGCGTTTTGGTAAACCGTATCATATGCTTATCAAATTCCCGGTTCTTGTCCGTATCTGCAATCATAACATATCCGTCGGATTTTCCTTCAATTTTTAATTCCACTAACATGATTGCACCCATTCCGGTTCGATTTACCAATCCCTTCAGGAACGGATTTTCTAAATTTTTATCGGCAACCAATACACCATTTTCTTTGAAATGTCTCTGAATTACTTTATGTTCGGAATCAGAAGCTTCCATCTGTTTGAAAAATTCAGAATCATCACCGGTCTGGCTCCACTGATAATAAAGCTCCGTACCGGAATTCTTTTTGTTAGATTTATAAATCCCAATATCTGTAACATTCAGGAACAATCCAGCCTTCTGGCAGATTTCACCAATTCCAGCCACTCCGGAATCGGACATGCAGGCAACTAATTCTTCCATAACGGTCTGCTCTTTTTGTTCCTTTACAAGCTGCATTTCTATTATCTTCCGACGATGCACTTCACTGTCGACAATTTCATCCGCATAAAAACACTTCGCAATCGCATTTGTCAAACGCCACTGTGCATTTTGAATATTTTCCAATTCGGCTAAACCATTTTCTCCAAAATTTGCCATAACCCAGTATGCCGTAATATCACTGCCGAGAACAATCGGAGCAAATACAATGTTGACATGAATTTTATCCATCATAAATGTAACACTGTGCGGAACCGGATCATCCTTTTCAATCAGAACAATCTCTGTAAATTTTTCCTTAAATTCAGGACGTTCAAACAAATCATAAAACAGCCCCATATCATCCGATGGTCCAACCGGAGAAAACAACTGTCTTCCGTCTGTATCGAGCAAAACATTGTAAAAATGAGCATTCGTTCCCAATGCTTTTGCCATGCTTTCAAATTGATAAACAATTCCTTTATTTTTTTGGTTGATAAATGCGCCGCCATAATCCATTTCAGGCTCTGTTTCCGGTTCTACCGTAGTAGCAATTTCCTGTTCCAATTCCTTGCGTTCCGTAATATCCGTCAGCAAAAATGAAATCTCTGCTTCTCCGTCCGATACTCGGTTTACCGTCACAATATTTTCAACCCAGATTCTTCGTCCGTCATCCCGAACCATACGGTATTCCTGTACATAATCCGTAATACCACTGTCTACCGCCTGATAAATGGTATCAATCACTTCATCTCTGTCATCCGGATGAATGTAATCCTCCGTCAGACGATAACCTTTCATCAAAGCTTCCACATTCATTCCAACCATTTCGGCATTCGGAGAGATATAACGCAATATCCTTCTTCCGTGCTTGTAAGACTTTACCAACACAACACTCTTCATCTTAGAAATTGCAGTATTTAAATAATTGCGTTCTCTGTTCTTACGCATCTCTTCCGATAAATCCAGCGCCAGAACTTCCAATGCCAAAATATTTCCATATTCATTATACACATAATGAATTAGTAAACGCACCGGTATTAATTCCCGTTGTTCACTCAAAAATCGACATTCTATAACACTTTCATCTGTTTTTTTACTGATGGCATCCTGCATATGATTATGGACTTCCCCAATATCTTCCGCACAAATAATATCGCCGTACTGAATCTTTCCTTCATATAGCTGTGCTCTTGTATATCCGTAACGGTTAATATTCTGAGAAATATAATCTGTCTTATAACCGTCTTTTTCCACACAAATGTGAATTGCCACAATATTGGCATGATTCACAATCCGTTCTAATGTCACACTTCCGATATTCATATCCGAACGCCGTTCAAATAACAGGCTGTAGACTAATTTACCACCCACAATTGTCTCATTAATCAATCCGCTTACCAAAATTTCTTTTCCGTCTGCATTCAATCGAATCCGATGCCAGATCATACTCTTTTTCCCGTGAAGCGTCTCCCAGAAATTCGTTGTGGTCAGAGTTCTTCCCGGTTCCATATGAATAACTTCTGCCTTTGTGCCTAACAAAACTTCTGCATCGTAATTCATCCCTAAGACAGTTCCTGACTCTGCCTCAAAAACCACCATAGGATACTCTATATGATTTGCAAATTCCTGATAAATATCAATGCAATTTTTATCCATAGTAACAACTCCCTTTTATGAATTGAACTTAATCTGCGGAATCTCCTGTGCATCCTCATCCGGAAGTGCAGGCATTTCCTTTGTTGTTCCAATTCCGTTAAATGCTTTATCTGTGATTACCTTTGTTTCATTACATGCCTTTACAACACCCTCAACCGACTCCATTAAACTCTGCATATACGTGCTGACATTCTCACATTCCTTACGCATAGAGCCACGGATAGAGGTAACTTTTTCTCTTGCTTCCTTCAGCATCTGCTCTTTCTGGCTTTCTGCCTCTTCTAACATCTGCTGACATTCTGCATTCATCTTTGCTGTCGACTGCTTGTATTCCTCTTCCGCACGAATCCTTAAGTTATTTCTTTCTTCTTCTGCCCGACGTAAAATATTCGCACTCTGTTTCTCGGAATCCTGAATCAGATAATTGCTCTGACTCTTTGCCGCATCCACCAGTTTATCACTTTCTTCCTTTGCCAAAGTCAGCATTTCACGGCTTTTAGACTCTGCCTCATCCATAATGTTTTTGGCATTGGTCTCTGCTTCTTTTACAAGCTTGTCACAACGTTCATTTGTCTCTACCAGTGTACGGGAAATAACCTCGAGCTTATCTGCATATTCCTTCCCTGTCTCTTCCTGCTGTGCCAGCTTACGGTTTGCTTTTTCTAATTCTAACTGCAAAGATTCATTATACTTTTGCATATTCTCAATTGCCTGATTGTTTTCTGTACTCATACTGTCTTTTACCAATTGCAGGCTTTTAACCGTTTCACTTAATTTACTGATTGTCTGTTTTAAATCGGCGATATCCTGCTGATGCGTCTTTTTCATTTCATCAATATAGCGATCTACCTCTGCCTTATCATATCCACCGAAAGATGCTGATTTAAACTTATCACCTTTTCCCATATTTCCGTCTCCCTTCGTATATTATCATTCCCGGTTCTTTCCAAATCAAACCGTTTCTATTCATTCATCGAAAAGTGAATACAGTCATCCACTATTGCATTTTATTATACCAATTATTAATATCAAATGCTATATTTAATTACAATAGTTTTAAATAAAGGTATTTTTAGCGCCTTATTATTGACTGTAACAAAGTTATATTTTATTATGTAAGCATGCCAAAATAAGTATAATAAAGAAGGTGATGGTTTGAACGGAAAATCAGTCGGAATTTTTGACAATTTTACTTTGAAAATAATAGCAATTACTACGATGCTGATTGACCATATCGGTTGTATATTATTCCCTGATGTCATAATATTCCGTGCTATCGGACGAATCGCTTTTCCTATTTTTTGTTTTTTAATTGTAGAGGGATTTTTCCATACCAGAAATACATGGAATTACCTGATTCGTTTATTTGTATTTGCCATTGTGTCGGAAATACCGTTTGATCTGGCATTTCACGGAACATTATTTTACTGGCAGTCCCAGAACGTATTCTTTACATTAGCACTTGGATTATGTGCCTTGTTTTGTCTCGAAGAACTGAATACCAGAAGAGTTTTTGCCATTCCCTTTTCCCTGATTATTGCAATTGCCTACTTTAGCAACTGCGATTACGGTGCCGGGGGCGTTTTGTTAATCTGTGTATTCTATCTGACAAAAGAAAATAAAATTATCCAATGTCTTTTAATTGCATTACTTTTATATCTGTGTTTCGGGACCTTTGAACTGTATGGATTGATTGCCCTGATTCCAATTTTACTGTACAACGGCAAGCGCGGGCCATCCATAAAGATGTTCTTTTACTGGTTCTATCCGATACACCTGCTTGCACTGTATCTGATTACAGCCTATCTTATATAGAATTAATAAGACCCAAAAAGGGAATACCGACCGGTTTTATTCCGGTGGTATTCCCTTTCTTTATGAAACAAGCGGAAATGTTATAATAACCTTGAACAAATCTCCGTCCAATACAATATCAAATGTTCCGCCCTGCAAATTCGTCAAATCCCTGGCAATGGATAATCCCAATCCACTTCCTTCTGTTGTTCTCGACTCATCACCTCTGGTAAAACGCTCCATCAGCTCATCCGGACTGATATTGAGCGGTGCTTCCGATACATTTTTAACCGTAAATACGACCTTTCCGCTCTGACTTGTCAAATCCGCATATACTCTGGTCTTTGGCATCGCATAATTGCAGACATTTTGGAAAACATTTTCCAAAACACGGTATAATCTTCTTCCGTCTGCCATTATATGCATGGTTTCTTCCGGATAATTTGCAACGATAATCAAACCTTTCTTTTCGAATTTTTCTTCAAATTCTCCGATTGCCTGACTCATCAGCTCATTTAAATTAATCTTCATCATATCAAGTTCCAGATTTCCGGAATTTGCCTTCGCCGCTTCAACCAAATCCTCGGTCAGCTGCTTCAAACGAAGTGCCTTCTTATCCAACACCTCTACATAATGTCTGGCTTCTTCTGTCACCATTTCCTCGCCTTTTAACAGATTGATGTAGTTGATAATGGAAGTCAGCGGAGTTTTCAAATCATGAGAAACATTTGTTATCAATTCCGTTTTCATCCGCTCATCCTTTAAGGAAGTCTCAATCGCTGTCTTTAATCCATCCCCGATATGGTTGATGTTATTCGTAAGTTCCTTGTAAATTCCAAATTTTTCATCCGTCTTTACCTTATAATCCAGATTTCCTTTTACAATCTCAGCCACACCACCAATCAGTCGTTTGGTGTCTCTTGATAAAAACATGATTCCAATCAATCCCGCTATCTGCAAGAGCAAGAGAAGCACAAAGCATATTCCCGACTGAAAATCATAAAACATAAAAGATAATAACAAATTCAAAACCGCGTAGATTACAAAAATAATAATCAATCGATTGGTGCCCTTTACATTTTTAAAGGTTTCTCCTTTATGTTCCCGATACTGTTTTTTAATGTACAAAAACAGTCTGGCACATAAAGTATTCCGCACAAATTGCTTTCCTTTTATTCTCCGGCAGAAACTTAATATAAATTCCATTACAAAGAATGCAAAGAATACCGCACAGCCTGTTGCAATACAGATACATATAAAAAATCTGGACCGTGTATATATATTCGGTATAATAAATTCTGCCGCACCTACCAATGCCAGTCCCGTAACCATCCACACGCTGATGGTAATAATCCACCACACTTCTCCCGGAAGTTTATCATATGAATTAAGTAAAACCTCCGTGTCCTTCGGAAATCTTCGTCCGGTTGTACGAATCAATGATACTGCCAACCCAATGGTCAACAGCAACATAACAATCGTACCCGACAAAAACAGCTTTGCATATCTCTTATAGAAATTATATTCATTCATGGAAATTTGAACCGTGTTGTTTTCCATTGTCTTTGAACCAATATAAATTCCATAAATAAATTGCGTACAACCATCTTCATTCACATTCTTCAAATCGTATTCAACCGCATCCTCATTTTGAAGCGGCGTATCGTTATTGGATTCGACTGTTACGTCCTTTGCTCCGTTCACTGTATAAGAATAATAAATACAGTTATTCTCTGTCAGATAATCAATAATCTGTTGGTCACTTGCATTCCCATCTGCGGATAAACTATTTAGAAGTTCCTTGTCGCTGCAATCAACCACTCCGTTATTGTTTAGATAATAAAACATTCCGGTCGTATTCAAATCAAAATTATCTTTTAATGTTTTCTCGACAGACTCAGAATTTCCGTATGTATAATAAGAATCCTGAATCCAATATTCCGCCTGATTCTCTGCCTTTAACAATCCCATCAGGATACTGTCATACCGTGTTCCGTCCTCATCCAATTCATTTAAAATATCATTGACTTCCGACACCGAATACACATAACTTCCCATCTCACCAAAGTAATCATCCTCTGTTGAATAGTATGTATCTCCATTATCATAAACTGCATAGTCAATATTTTCTAAATCATACCGTTCCCCAACCGACTCTTCCATATCGGTTTCCTTGATTTTTTCCAATAATTTTGTGGCTGCCTTATTCTTTCCCTGATAATCAAATAAAAAATAGGAATCCTCTGAAAAATCATAGGAAAACCGGTAGTTGGTATTCCGGAATCCGGAATCATAAAACAAAGCCCTAAACGCAGCGGAATCGAAATAAATGTAATCATCCGCATAGGTCTTATCTGCCAGTATCTTTCTCGCCTGCGCATAGTCCGTAATATCAAAATTATTAATATGCTTATAATCCTTGCGATAATCGTTAAAAATAGAAAAATCATTACTATCCATATATAACTCATCGCCAAAATTATCATATAATTTCGCTAAATCATAGGTATATAATTCCTTTTGTGATACATCAATCAAAGAAACGGTTGCTGGTGCATCTTCTTTTTTCATTTCAAGAAAATCCAAAGCCAGATGCATTCCCATTTCTACGTCATCCTGATATGCCGTACTCTTAAAAAAATTGGAATCCGAAGAAAATATTTCCGCACTTCCGTAATTTGATATGCCATATACCGTATATATGCCAAGTGCCAGTCCAAGACCAAATGCCAGCAGGCACAAAAATCCCCGCAGAAGTTTTCCACCCGTTGTATATATAAATTTATTTTCCTGTTCCATCTAAAACATCCTCTCTATTTCTTTTCCATGCGGTAACCTACGCCCCACATTACCTTGATATAATCCGGATTTTTAGGATTTATCTCTATTTTTTCCCGCAATCTCCGAATATGCACAGATACAATATTTTCGGTTGCATAAGCATCCTCTTCCCATATACGCTCATATATCTGTGAAGATGAAAATACAATTCCCACATTTTCCATAAACAATTGTAATATCTTAAACTCGGTTGGTGTCAATTTTACCGTTTCATCATCTACCGTCACTATTTTTTGTTCCTTATCAAGTGTTATGGCACCGTTTACCAACAAAGAATCTCTCTCCGGTTCCATTCCCCCAAACTTCGTATATCTCCGAAGCTGGGATTTTACCCTTGCCACCAGTTCCAACGGATTAAATGGTTTGGTAACATAATCATCCGCACCCACATTCAGACCCAGAATCTTATCCGCATCCTCCGATTTTGCGGAAAGTAAAATAACCGGAATTGCACTTTTTTCACGAAGCTGCAATAAAGCATGGATTCCATCCAGCTTTGGCATCATAATATCCAAAATAATCAGATGGATTTCCTGTTTCTTTGTGATATCCAAAGCCTCCTGTCCATCATACGCACAAATTACCTGATATCCTTCCTGTTTCAAATATATAGAAATTGCTTCTACGATTTCTTTATCATCGTCACATATTAAAATATTCATAGTATCACCTCTCACCTCCTACTATACAGAAATTCTTCTTTTTCGCAAGCACTTGTTATGGTTTTGATTATAAGAAAGACTTCTTACAAAATATCAGCATAGAAAATGAAGAAAATCTTAAAGAAAAGGGATTCAAAACTGCATCTACAATTTCAAATCCCTCTATCTGTCACATCTGATCCATTCCAAGACCAAATCCATCCTCTAATTGTTTTTCATATTCTTCCGGATTATCTTTCATTTTAACCATGTGCCAGAATGTATCCAGTACCAATGCCTCTTTATCACAGTTTCCATCATTTCTTCCATAATCATGCAAAAAATTATACCGCCGCATCAGCCACATGTACAAATCCGGCAATCCATATCCGTTCACCTTAAATTCATTCAAAAAAGTATGATGGTCAAGATAATATGCAAATTCCTTCATTAAATCTCCATCCATTACTATTTCTTTCCACAAAGAATCAATAAAGTCCTGCGGTTTTCCGGTCATGGCTCCTAAACCCTGCATATATTCATACGCCTTTATTCTTCTGGCATCATATATAATTCCACCCAAAGATATCCCTTCTTTCCGTCATCTGAAAACAATCATAATTACAATACCTGCCACCAGGAAAAATATTCCGATTCCACCAAGAACTTTTCCAACGCTCTGCAATAATTTTAAAAAATCCTCATCCGGATTCTCCTCATATCCGGGCGGCAGACTTCTTTCAACAAGCCGCCCCGCTAATATCAGGGCGATTCCAACAACCATCACAATTATTCCTAAAATTTTCATTTTAATTTCTTCCTTCCAGATAAGGTGTAGCGTCCGTTGCCTCTCCGTTTACACGGACTTCAAAATGCAAATGCGGTCCTGTACTTCTTCCGGTATTACCGGAAAGTGCAATCTGCTGCCCCTGATCGACATACTGCCCCACACTGACCAATACCTGACTCAAATGTCCGTATCTTGTCTGCACACCATCTCCGTGGTCAATCATGACACAATTACCATAACCGCCAACCCAGCCTGCGGTTACAACCCTGCCGGCTCTGGATGCTCTTACGGTTGTTCCCGTTGGAATACCGACATCCGTTCCTGCATGAAGACGTCCCCATCGATAACCAAAGGTTGATGTCACATTCCAGTTCGTAACCGGATACATATATGTCGGTTTTGATTTGGTTCCCCGTTTTACAACCTGTGCAACCGCCGCCACTTCGACTGTTTCTTCTAACGGCTCACGATTTTCCTCTACCTCGCCCTTATAGGTAACCAAATCCGTCACAATATGGGTTCCTTCCTGACCTTCCTGCACAACACTGCTTTCTCCGATAAACATACTGTCATCATCTTCATATACCGTATCTGCCATATAAGCTTCTTCATAAGTTTCCTGCTTATCCACCAAAACAGAAATTACCGCTTCCGGTACAACAACATTAAGCCGGTCATCATAGTATAAATCTTCATCCGATGTAATCTGTGGATTCAGTTCCTTTAGTTCGGATACTTCCATATTATTTTTCCGGGCAATCAGTTCCAGATAATCTCCGGGCTGCACCACATAAACCGCCTCTTCGCCCTTTTCTTTCGCCAGTTCATCATACGCCTTTCCCGTATCAATCAGCTGATCGTCCCTCGCTGCCGTAGCCATTACCTGTATGGCATCCGCAAAACGGATATTTTTAACGCCATCCTCCTGCGACTGGCTCTTTAACTGTTCATTTGAGCTGTCGGTAATTGGCTGATTCAGATTTACATTGTCTTTTTTCGCTATCGTAACTTCATAGGAAGATACGTTGTGACTTTCCGGCTGACTTAATTTTACCTGAAATGCGTCCTTTGTATCATATACACTTTGTATCTTCTCCAACACCGTAACAATATCTTCCATACTGTCAAACGTTACCGTATCCGTATCCACACGCATTGTATAAGCAAGATTACGATTGGATTTTTTCTCTGCCAGACATTGATATATCTGATTTTCCAAAGCATCACCCCGCAGAATCTTCGAATTCTCCTGCTTCTGAGTTTCCGATTGTTTCTCCATATATTCATAAGTAACATCACCGTCTATTAAAGTGATTCCCTTTTGATTATATTTTAACCGGGCAGCCTTATATGCTTCCTTCGCAGACTCCATGGAATCGGCAACCGCAATCGTTTTACCGCAAAATTGAATACTAACAGGCTCTCCTCCAAATAAATAATCCAACATCCGGTAAACCGGATTCTTCTGTTCAACGGATTGTCCAACCTGCGGAACAAATAAAACAACAATCGCCAGTCCCATCAGCATTGCTACATACGTCTTCCATTGTAAACGGGTTTTCCAGCCAATATTTTTCACGAAATTCTCCTTTATTTTTTGCGAACAGAATAACCGAAGCTTCCAAGCTGCTCGCCTAATGCGTAATATCTTCCATGTGAATAAGCTACCAAATCCGCATCTTCCAAATGGAATGTTCCCTTTTCATCCATATAAGTATCGGAAACCTGTACATTTACAACCTCCGCAAGAAACATATCGTGACTTCCAAGTTCTATTACCTGCTTTACCTTACATTCTATATTAACCGGACTTTCCATAATAATCGGCGCATTTACAAGTTCTGCTTCACCCTTTGTAAGTTTTGCATTCTGAAATTTGTCCTCGTCCTTACCGCTCTTTACACCACAGTAATCGGTTGCCCATACCAAATCACTCGTTACCAGATTAACAACAAACTCTCCGCTTTCCTTTAACATAGGATAAGAATGTCTTTCCTTCCGTACCGAAATTGACAACATTGCAGGGTCCGAACAAATCGTGCCCGCCCATGCTACTGTTAATACATTATCATTTCCCTTTTTATCTCTGCAGCTAACCAATACCGCAGGTACCGGATATAACATATTTCCCGGCTTCCATGATTCCTTTTTCATTCCTATTCTCCTTCTTCCATTCTCGGATTTAAAATTTTTTTCATTGTATCACTTCTTATGTAAACCCGCAACTTTTTGTAAATATTTATTTACTTGCGTAAAATAAATTCTATGATATAATTTCCTTATCTGCTACGCAGAAATTTTATAACAATAAAGGGAGAAAAATATGGACGAAAACAATAATTTGGGTTCAGAAAACCAGAATACTGACTCAGCAGCTAATGAATGGCAACCGGCTAGTACATCTCAGCCAGCAGATGAATGGCAGCCTGCACAGAGTGCACCATACGAAGCACCAATGAATTCTACCTACGATTCAACAACATCAACAACTTACACATCTGCTACAGATAATCAGCCAAAGTCAGAGGGTAAAGCTTTACAGATTTGTGCTTTGGTATTTGGTATCTTAGGTATTGTATGTTGCGTATGCTACGGTATCTTTGGTGTAATCGGATTAGTTCTTAGTATTATCTGTTTGGCATCCGGCAAGAAATCAGGTTTGTCTATCGCAGGTTTGATTTGTTCTATCTTAGGTGTCATCTTAACAATCGTTATGTTTGTAGTTGGTCTTAATGCAAATACCATTACAGATAAGTTACAGGGTCTTGAAGACGATACTGAGGTTGTATCGGAATATACTTATGAGGATACAGAAGAAGACACAGAGGATGTATCTGAGGAAGATACAGAAGAGGATACTGAGGAAGCTAAGAAGGCAACCGAAGCTCCTGCACCGGTTGATGGTTTAAGTTCAACTTATGCTGACTTAGACAACCGCAGCTTCGCAATCAACGGTAAAGTATATACACTTGGTGTAACAACTTTACAGGATATGATTGATGATGGTGTTCCATTTAACGAAGACGACATTGCAAATGCAAACAATAACTTAAACGGTAACTCTTCTTCACAGGGATTCAAAATTGTTCTTGGTGACTACTACAATGCACAGGTTTATGCCGGTAACTTTACAGAGGATAACAAGACAATTGCAGAGTGTCCAATTTGTGAGATTTATCTTCCGGTTGATTTAGATGATTCGAACAACATTCTTCAGTTTGCATTCCCATTAACCATCACAGAAGAAGATTTGATTGCTAACTCAGGCGAGCCAACAGACAAGAGTGAATATTCTGACGGAGATTACCAGTCTAATACATATGAATACAAAAAAGAGTCTGATCAGTATTATGGTGATTCCGGTTATCAGTTCGAGTTTATAAACGGTGAATTAGGATACGTTTACATTGACTTAAAATAATTCAATCGTCACATACAAATAAAAACAAGGTGGTTTGATAACCGCCTTGTTTTTATTTTATCTGTTTTTTATTATCATTAATGGTATCAGTACCGCCACCCCGGTCAACACAATCGTTCCACCCGGTTTTAAATTAAAATAGTATGACAAGATTAATCCTACAATTGTAAATCCCAATGCAAACAGTACAGAATCAATTACCATCTTCTTATAACTGTTTGCAATCTGCATTGCACATGCCACCGGAATTACCATAAGGGAGGATACAATCAACGCTCCGACACTTCTGGATGCCACCGACACGGTAATGGCAGTCAAAATCGTAATAATAAAATTAATTTTTTTCACCGGAACACCGGAAAGTACCGCTCCCGGCTCATCAAAGGTAATAAACATCAATTCCTTATACAACAAAAGAAATGTAACGACAACAATTACCGTTACTATAACAACCATCCAGACCTCCGTATTGGTTATTGCAACGATACTACCAAATAAAAACGAGTTAAAGGATGCCGTATCGTCAATAAATCCCGACAACACGCTGGCAAGACCAATTCCTACCGACATGATAATGGAAATGGATATTTCTGCGTATTTGGGCAGCCGCCTTCGAATTGCCTCAATACTGAATGCTGCAATCACACAGGCAATTACCGCACCGATTACCGGAGAAATTCCCAATATCAATCCAAGTGCAACGCCCGCAAGAGAGGTATGGGATAAAGCATCTCCTATCATGGATAATCTCTTTAATACAACAATTACACCAATCAGAGGAATAATTACCGCAAGCAGAATACCCACAATAAACGCCCGCTGCATAAATGCATATTGAAACATATCTAACATATTACGAATCCCTCCTGTTCCCTTTATAAGATGCATCATACGGTTGCGCTTTCTCCGTACTTGCCGCATGTAAATTCTTTAATTTTCTCGGCTTTGAAATAACCATCTTCTGTTTCATTACCTCATCACACAAAACAGAAGATTTATCCAAATGCACACTTCCGTTTCGAACATGATAGAACCGGTTCGTAAACCTTGCCACCTGCTCCATATTGTGTGTTACCATAACAATTGTCATTCCCAGTTCCTTATTCAGACGATTTAACAACTGATATAATTCCTCTCCCGCCTGCCGGTCAATTCCGGTCAGCGGTTCATCTAATACCAGAAGTTCCGGTTTGATAATCAGCGCTCTGGCTATCATAACTCTTTGCTGCTGACCTCCGGACAGCTCCGATAGCATCCGCTTTCTGTAATCCTGCATGCCAACCGTCTCCAAAATCTCGACAACTCTCTTCCGGTCTTCCTTACCTGCAAAATGAAAAAGTCCGATTTCCTTGCAAAGACCGGTCAGTACAACCTCTTCCACATTTGCAGGAAAATGATTGACCCCCTGAAATCCCACCTGTGGGACATAACCAATTTTGTCAACCAAAACCTGTATCTGCCCTGAATCCGGAGAAAGCTGTCCCAATATTAACTTCATCAATGTGCTTTTTCCCGCTCCATTCGCACCAATAATACCTACATATTCGCCCTGATCAATGGTTAAATTAACATCTTTTAAAATGGTATCCTTTCCATATCCAAAGCTGACATCCGTAAATTCTATTATGGTGGATGTTTCCTTTTTTTCCGACTCCATTCTATATCTCCTTTCATCCACTCATATGTCTTATTATTTGAACATAAATACACGTATTCATATATCCATAAGATACAACAAGGCTATCACAAATAGTGATAGCCCTGTTTCCATATAAATACTCTATATTAGATATCTTTTCGTATTTTTTTTGCAAGCTCCGCTAATTTCTGCTGATCCGCAACATTTGGCTGCCATCCGATATTTACTGTATCGCCTTCGTATCTTGGAATAATATGCAAATGAAAATGAAATACCGTCTGCCCTGCAATTAAACCATTGTTCTGAACAATATTCATTCCATCACAATTTAATTCTTTCTTCAATCCCCGTGCAACTGCGGTTGCCAAAGAAAACAACTTGCCACCGGTTTCTGCATCCATATCAAATATATCATTATAATGATTCTTTGGAACTACCAGACAATGTCCGAAACTTGCCGGATTCACATCGAAAAATACTTTAAACTCATTATTTTCAAATATCGTTGTAGATGGAATTTCTCCACTTGCAATTTTACAAAAAATACAATCGTCTTTTTTCATATCTGCCTCCTATTGTTTCACATTACTTCAAGCCTATGTATCATACCACGTTTTTGTCCATTTGAAAAGCCGATAGAAAATCAGACTTTCTATCGGCTTATTTATTACACGGAAAAATCCATTCCGCCTACACTATTTTCAACCAGTCCATCCGAACCATATGTCAAACCGGCATAAACCCTTTCGCCGGTATCCATAATTGCCCCTTGTGTATCCGTCTTTGCCAACTCCAAAAAGCTTTTATGATACTTTTCCAGCATGCCGACACATCTTTGCAAATCCAAAGGATCCTTCTTAAACTGTGAATGAATCAACTGTCTGTTGATATAAATAAACACGGAATATACATCCTTTGCAACCGCATTTTCAGGATTCAAAATATCCATTAATTGCTGCTGTGCCATCTGTGCTTTCTTAACAAGTGCTACAAACGAATCCGGCTGTTTTTGATCAAATGCCTCTAACGCTTCCCTTATCCACTGCATTTCAACCTCAAGTAATATTACCGCATACTCTCCTATACCGGCTTGTGTAAGACGTAACTGATATCGCTCCATCTGTTCCTGTGTCATATGCCTACCTCACTATCTTTGGAATAACTGTAACAGTCCCTCCGGAAATGCATTTGCTTTTGTAAGCATCTGCATTGCACTCTGACTTAATATATTTTGCTGTGTGTACTCTGTAATCTCATCTGCCATATCCGTATCCAAAATGCGGGACACTGCACTTGTCAGATTTTCGTTCTGGGTTTCTATATTATCGGAAGTATAATCCATTCGGTTTTCATAAGCACCAAGCGAAGAACGGATTCTGGAGATTTTAACAATTGCCGCATCGATTTTATCAATTGCTTCCGATGCATACTCATGTGTGTACATATAAATTTTATCAACACCCAGGGAATTTGCGGTTGTTTTATCAATATTAATATTCAAAGTCTGACCTTCATTGCCGCCAACCTGAATAACCATCGGTCCGGCAGTCAATACGGTAACGTTGGCATCTCCTGTTGCCTGCGCATCAAAAACCATCTTAAATCCATCCTTATCAGAAACGGTAACCCGGTTTCCGTCTGTCTGAATCGTTGCGGTATCCGAAAATCCAATCCGGTTTGCTCCAAATGTAGCCTGTGCATCGGTTCCGTTTGCACTTACCGGTACACCAAGTAATGCCTTTAAATCATCATTATCCGCTTTTACTTCAATTTTCTGTGATAATCCGGTTTCCTGTGATTTAAATTCTCCGGTGGTTATATCATAGTCGATACCAATTTTATTTGCCTCATTGCAGAGTGATTCCTGAATTTCCACCATTGTCATACCCTTTGAAACAGTAACGGACATGCCATTAATCGTTATTGCACCCGGCTCTCCGGTGTAATCCCCCGTAATCGGATTTGTTGTTACTCTTGCGGAGGTTCCAAGTGTGGTAATTGTAATCCGGTAATCTCCCGCATCTACATCTCCACCGATTTCGGCAATCTTAACAGTATCTCCATTTGTATATCCCTTACGATTCAGTTCTCCGTTCAATAATGCTCTTCCGTTAAACTGCGTTGTGTCGGAAATTCGATCCAGCTCTTCCTGTAACTGCTTTATCTCTGCCTGAATGGAATCCCTGTCCGTCTCATCATATGTTTCGTTTGCCGCCTGTACAGCCAGTTCTCTCATTCTTCCTAAAATAGAATGTTCCTCATTCAATGCACCCTCAGCGGTCTGAATCAGGGAAATACCGTCATTGGCATTGGACTCTGCGCGCTTTAATCCACGAATCTGTGCATTCATTCTCTGTGAAATTGCCTTACCGGTCGGGTCATCCGAAGACTTGTTAATCTTATATCCGGAAGATAATCTAGCCATGGATGCCGCTACCTTTTGATTAATTGTAGAAAAATTATTGGCTGCTGTATAAGCCATTGCATTATGATTTAATCTCATATTGTCACCTCTGTTTCTTTCTGCCAGCAGCGAATCTCCTTATTCTACCTTACTGTCATTTCCTTTCAAACCATCCTTGGTTTTCCAATCGAACCTTTATACTAATTATCGGCCAGCACGCCTGTCAACTTAATAGCTGTTAAAAGCTGTTTGGAAATTTTATATAACTTTGCGGTCTCTACTCCCGTCGTTTCTTCATCCGTGCTGTACTGCATCGGTTTCGTTCCGTCAAGTCTTAAATCCTTTACCTCCATGCCGGCTTTTGCAAAAACAGACCGTATGGTAAGTTCTCCGTTTTCCAATACTCTCTGTCCGGCTTCCTCCTGCGTCTGTATATAACCCTCTATCTGCGTATCACTTACATGGATTACCGCTTCCAGCCTGCCATAGGCTTTTGTATCAATTCCCGCACTGATTTCTCCTGCATTGCTTCCGTTCTGTACGATGGACACATTCACAACACGAACACTTCCATCCACAACAATTGGCACCCGGAATAAATTCTCTTCCACCGCACGCATCGCAATCGGCATCCCTGCATTTAAGTATTTTAATGCCTGAATATCCATTGACGTAATGGTTCCGTCTTCTTCCTTATCATGAACCGCCTTTGATATATCGGAACGCAGACTTTCCATACCATAAATCACATCCTCTTTGTTATTCAGAAATTCCAACATCCCTTCTTCTTTCCGGGTAATTTCTTCTCTGCCCTTGGCGGAAAGATTTGATTTCAGATCTCTTATCATGCCATATATTCCATCTTCGCCAAACATTACCTGATGAGCTGCGATGATATTGGTTGCCGTTAACGGCATACTGTTCGCATCTAACATTGTCTCAACCTCATCCTGGTACTCCATAGCCGTCTGCAATTCCTGTGTCAGGGAATTGGTTAATTCGGACGGTCTTGCTTGTGTATCTGCCATTTTGACAATACTGTTTAATTCCTCAAATGACATATTCTCATAGTCCATATTGCCGATGCTTTTCAGTACATCCGGTGTCACATGTCGCACAATACCTCCGGCAAGCGTCTGATTATACGCTGTATTTATTTGATTTAATATGTTCTTTTCATTGGTTGTAACGGATACTCTTTCTCCAAAATTTTCATCAACCGATACATCCATTCCCTGTACTTTACGACTTTTATCCGCAGCAAACAGATTGTGAAGCGTAACCTCCTGACCGTTACGGATAACCGCACCGATATCCTTTCCATGCGATTTTTCAACCTTATCCAACAATCGGTAAATTCCGATAAAACTTTGGCGTTCCTCATCCGTAATCTGATTATTTCTATCCATCTGATATAAAAATTCAGAAAAACGTTGTTCATCCGTAACGCCTAAAATCTCACTTTGCTGCATAATCTCGTCATTCAGGCCATCAATCGTCATATTGAGAGGATTTTTATTTTCCCGAATCATATTTAACACAATCTGTGGTGTTAAAGTCTCAAACATCTGATTGACCTTCGCATCCGCAACCTTTACCGTCATAATATTTTCCGGTGTTAATTCCATCTGATTGTAGGCAAGAATCCGGACAGCTCTTTCATTTTGACTATTCCGGTCTAAATCCATATCCTCCAAAATGGTATCCACATTCTGAAATGCCTCTGAAATGGAGTCACCCATATCACTTCTCGGTCTGGTCATCATGGTTTCGTATGCCGTACCGGCTAAGGTGTATTTTAAACGATTACCGGTTTCATATAATTCACCGATTGTAATTGCAGGACGCCTTACGACTTCTCCTAAAGCATATTCCGGCATATTTTTTAATTCATCGGTTTCCTTCAATGTCTCTTTTAATAAATCAACACCTTCCGGAATATCATGCAGATCTCTTCCCGATACAACCATATCATAATATTCATTTTCCTGATTTCGTAATTCCTCAATCACCTTGGAAATTGGCTTTGCATCGATATTGATATCCTGACGAATCAGACGGATTGCAGCCTCTGATGTCATAGACATCCGAATTTCTTCCAACTGCCTTCTTGCCGTAATTGCTGCCGGATTCGTTGATAACGGAAGGGCGGTTTCCGGATTACTTCCGTCACTGTTTATTCCGCTCAAAGACAGACTTGCTCCCTCTGCACCCGTATTCACCGGTCCCCTCATTCTTCTTACATCAATACTTCGCATGGACGCATTATACAAATACGAAATTGTCAGAGGTTTTCCGTGTTTTACAGCATTATCAATTGCCCTGTCCGTAATTCCTTTTACCTTCTCTGTCAGCTGGTTCGCACGATCCTGCAACGAACTTCCGCTGATTCTGGCATTTTCCGGAGCGTTTCCCATTGCAATCTGTTCCTCAATATTAACCTTTAATGCTTCTACCTGAATTCCCCTTTGATTAATGGATGCAACCGCCCGATACAGCCGTAAAGAATCCGTCGTAATCGGAAGTTCATGTGCCAGCATAAATTTTGCGGCATCCTGGCTCTGTTCCGTAACAGACATCCCCGCTGCCTCAATAATACCTGCCACCTGTGGATAGATATCATTCCATATCTTATTGTCAAACGGTAATTCTATCGACGGACTATCTGCATTTACACTGTTTTTCGCGGTAATCAGATTATCAATTGTTAAATCCAATCCATTCTTAATCAGATAAATCAGCTGTTCATTACTTACAACCGGCTGTTCTCCCCGAATCACACCCTCACCCTGTTCGGATAGAGCAGCACTACCTTCATATGCCTTCTCTCCGGTCTTTTTGGTTACCGTAACAAGATATCCCTCATCATTCAGCCTTGCCGCTCCGACAAAATCCGATCCTTCCGCTTGTTCTTCCTTTGACTGTTTGCCTATCTCTATTGTTTCATTCGTATCGGAAGATGCATCTGCAATAACAGTTTCCCTAACTTTTCCAATGGTTTCCTTTACGATATCTCCAATCTGGTCATTTATTTCTTCCGTATGCTGATTATTTCTTAATGTAATTACCATGCCCATCAAATCGGTTAACTCCGAATTGGAAATATCTACATGCATCCGGCGAAGTTTTTCTATTTCATCCGCAGTTAAACTTCTAAGAATCTCCTTTTGGTTTTCTTTTTGCTCCTCATCCAAAGATTCTCCTCCAAGATTATCCTGAATCATTTCCGAATATTGTGCCGAGGTCTGTAAAACCTGTGCATTTGTTACATTTCCAAGTGCTGCCTGTTCGTCCGGAAGATTTGTCTGCACGCCTACCACTTTTAAAGAAACCTGATTTTTATTTGTACTTTGAACCTTTAAATAAATGGTGTCTCCCGGATTTGCATTTTCCAGCTCACCCGCTGCCCTTGTTTTAATCTGCACACCATTTAAATCAAGAACCGGTTCCTTTCCTGCCTTTACAAGCTTACACGCAAGCAAATCACCAACACTGTTATTACTGAAAAGACCTCCGTTATTGTCTAACATTCCAAGGTCACTTTTTCCATATAATGTATTACGATATCCTGTTTGATTTGTGAACATTTGATAATCCATGCTGTCACCTCACCAATTTTCTCTGTCTTACTATATCATTCCTCTATGTTATATGTCGGTTATCTTATATAAAATCTTAATCTTTCCCATACGAAAAAACCACCGCCTGCAAGCGATGGTTTTTCTTTTATTTGGTGATTTTTTTTGCACGCTCAGCTTTCTTCTTCTCAGCGTCCTTGTTTTTCTTGTAATTTTCTTTCTCTTTTTCTTCCTGTGCAATCTCTTCCTGTAACTTACGCTGTTTTGCACGAAGTTTTTGTCCAAAGCTCTTTTTCTTTGGTTCTTCTGCCTGTTTCTTCTTTTTGCCGCGGATACTCTTTACTTCCGTAATATAAATTCCGCTGACCATTGCCTTTACTTCACATTTTGTTGGCAAATCATCATAAATACCATCATCACAGATTAAATTAATTGTCTGCGGTCCTACCTTTGCCTTTACAATCGGTAATTTAGAATTACGAAAACGCTTTGGTGTCTGCTCTAACACCTGCTTTGGCAATCCCGCTTCTTTAATCTTCATCATCTTTTTATCAATTACCAACATAGAAACCAACTGTGCAGCTTCTTTCATCATTTCTTTCTGGGCAATCTGCTTTTTCTGCATTTTGTTACCAAAAATAGATAATACGACCAATAATATACCTAAAACAAGCAATACTATCAGTACTACAATCATCCAAGTACTCATACTTCGTCCTCCTTCTGTTTTTCGTTCTTTCCTATTTCACCACCCTCACGGGCAATTGTTTCTTTTATTATATTCTGTATATAGACTCCCGCTTTTTTACGCTGTTCTTTCGGTAATTCCTTTATATCTATCGGTTTTCCATAAATCACCTTTACATTTGCCTTCCGGATATCAAAGCCGGGACGCACCTCTAACAACTGATCGGAATTCATGATTGTAACCGGAACAACCGGACAACCTGCCTTTTCAGCCATCTTCATGCTACCTTCTTTAAAAGTAAGCATTTCTTTCCCCTGATTTCTTGTTCCCTCGGCAAAAATTACCATAGAATGTCCCGATTTCAGAATTGCGGTACCATCCTTTATCATCTGCACTCCGGATTTTATATCCTTCCGGTCTAAAAAGATGCACCGGATATTCCGCATCCACCAATTTAAAAGCGGAAATTTATCCATTTCTGATTTTGCAACAAATCCCGGTCTTTTTGTGCTTGTTGTGTGCAACAGCAAAATATCAAAATAGCTTCTGTGATTCGGAGTAAACAATACCGCACCTTCCGGAATATTTTCCGTTCCTTCTACTTCAATCTTTGCTCCCGCCTGAAACAGTTCCCATTTAAATGCCCAATAAACAATCGCATTTCCTATTTTGTATCGCAAGTCCTTATTAAAACAACCAATAATTAACAAAATCAGATGAATTGGTATCATAAGTACTAAAAACAAGAATAAAAAAAGCAAAACAAGAAAACTTTTCAATAAAACCTCTCCTTCTAGCGGCCAAACAACTTAGCCGTTTCATATAATCTTGCCTCTAACTGAGGTGTCAACTCTTCCTGCGTATATCTCCATGCCCAGTTACCTTCACCAACACCCGGTGTATTCATTCTTGCCCATGAATCCAAACACAAAACATCCTGCATTGGTACAATGGCAATATCCGCAACCGATGAAAAACATGCACGAATCAACGTCCAGCACACATCTCCGCCATCTGTATTATAGTATCTTCTAAGTTTATCGCGGGATTGTTCATAACACTTCTGATACCAGCCAAGTGTTGTATCATTATCATGTGTTCCCGTATAACATACACAGTTTCTCACGTAGTTATGAGGAAGAAAGTTATTTTCATCCGGATTTTCAAATCCAAACTGTAAAATCTTCATTCCCGGAAAACCAAACTTATCACGAAGATCAATTACCGACTGGTCGATTTCCCCCAAATCCTCTGCTATAATTGGCATATTGTAACCAAGTGTAGCCTCTAAATGTGTAAAGAAATTCACTCCCGGTGCCTGTACCCACTTACCGTTTACCGCTGTTTCTTCACCATATGGAATCGCCCAGAATTTATCAAAACCACGGAAATGGTCAATACGGACAAAATCTCCTAAGTTTAACTGATGACGGATTCTGTTAATCCACCATTCATATCCGGTCTTTGTGTGTTCCGACCACTTGTAAAGCGGATTGCCCCACAACTGTCCGGTAGCAGAGAAATAATCCGGTGGAACTCCGGCAACTGTTTTTGGGTAACCCTTACTGTCAAGGTCAAATAACTTCTTATTACACCATACATCCACACTGTCCCATGCAACAAAAATCGGCATATCACAGACAATCTTTATTCCATTCTCATGTGCATATTCCTTTAACTCCATCCATTGTTTATGGAATAAATACTGGATAAAACGATAATATCCAACTTCCTGTGATAATTTATCCAACCATTCTTTATATTGCTTTGCGGTTGGTTTCTTTAAGGAATCCTCCCACATATACCAAGGCATACCCTGATGATAATCTTTTCCCGCCATAAACAGTGCATAATCATCCAGCCAGTCGGATTCTTCACAGAATTCCTTATACTGTGCCATAAACTCATCACTGGTTGAATATGCATCCTGAATATCTTTATCATTAAAACGTTCATATGCTTTTTTCAACAATCCCGTCTTAAATGTAATAACCTTTCCATATTCTACATGATGCGGATCCCACTGTGGCATCTCATAGAAATCTTCATCACAAAGCAGACCTGCCTGTCTCAATGCATCAATTCCAATGATAAGCGGCTGTCCCGCAAAAGACGAAAACGGCTGATATGGAGAATCTCCAAATCCTGTATGACCTAAAGGTAATACCTGCCATATATTAAGTCCTGAGCGTTTCATGAAATCAATAAAATCATAAGCTCCCTTTCCTAAATCTCCAATTCCGTAAGGACTTGGAAATGAGGTCGGATGAAGCAATATACCTGCATATTTATCATAATTCATGCCTAATGTTGCTGTAACTGCCATGATAATTCCTCCGTTGTATTCTCATATTCAGTCTATCATTATATCGAAAAATCTTAAGATATACAAGGTTTTTCATTTGTTTATACAATTACGTTTCTTTTTGCTCCATCCAAAAAACTCTGAATATTTTTTTCCAGCTCACAAAGTAATCTTGTTCTTGCCTCAATTGTTCCCCAGCCGATATGCGGTGTCATAATCAAACGATCCCTGTCTTTTATCTCATTTAACGGATTTGCAAAAGAAAGCGGTTCTTCCTCAAATACATCTAACCCTGCCGCTGCAATCTCTTCTTTCTTTAAAGCTTCCGCCAGCGCTTCGTTATCGACTACCGGACCTCTCGCCACATTAATCAAAACTGCCGTATTCTTCATTTTCTTAAATGCCTCCGCCCGAAACAACCCTTGTGTTTTTTCATTTAACGGACAATGCACCGATATAATGTCTGATTTTTCCAATAGTTCATCAAAATCAACCCTTTGATACAAAACATCATATGCATTACCGGATGCAGAATAATAAATTACCTCCGCTCCAAATGCCTGTGCAAGCTTTGCCGTCTGTCTTCCAATCGCTCCAAGACCGGCAATTCCCCATGTTTTCCCTGCAATTTCATGAAACTGACAATCCACATGACTGAATTTTTTACTTCTTGTATATTCGCCGCTTTCAACATAACTGCAATAATAATCCAGATGTTCATATACGGATAACAATAACGCCACTGTATGTTGTGCCACACTTTCCGTCGAATATCCACTTACATTTGTTACACGTATTCCGGCATTTTTACAATAATCAATATCAACATTATTATATCCGGTTGCAGCTTCACATACCATTTTCACACTGCTTCCTTCCAGTACGCTTTTATCAATAATAAGCTTATTGGGAACAATAATATCCGCATCTTTCACCGCATCCTTTACATTCTCCTGTAAAAGACTGCCATGCAATACAACTTCTCCGAATCTTTCCAACGGCTTCCACGATATATCCTTTCCGATGGAAGCTGCCTCTAATACTACTATTTTCATCTCTCACTCCCGATTCCGGTTTTTATCTTCTACATAAAAGCAGGACACCCCCAAAAAGAAATGTCCTGCCAATCATCCTTATTCCATGAAATTATTTATTTAATCTTGCACGAAGCTTTGCTCCCTGCTCTTCAAAACCAGGCTTACCTAATAATGCAAACATGTTCTTCTTGTAGCTTTCTACACCAGGCTGGTTAAATGGATTAACACCAAGTACATATCCTGATACACCGCAAGCGAACTCAAAGAAATAGAATAATTCACCAAGGTTAAATTCATTCATAAACGGAAGTGTAATCATAAGATTTGGAATCTCACCATCTACATGGGCAAGTACAGTTCCGTTCATAGCCTGCTTGTTGATGTAATCAATTGTTCTACCTGCAAGATAGTTCAATCCGTCTAAATCATCATCTTCCTTTTCCATGATAATCTTACGTCTAGGTGAACCAATATTAACAACTGTCTCAATATGATTCTTTGTACCGTCCTGAATGAACTGTCCTAAAGAATGAAGGTCGGTTGTAAAGTCACATGCTGTAGGATAAATACCTTTTCCATCCTTACCTTCTGACTCGCCAAATAACTGCTTCCACCACTCACCGATATAATGAACAGATGGTGTATAGTTTGCAAGAATCTCCATTGACTTACCCTTTTCACGTAAGATATTACGGATTGCTGCATACTGTAATGCATAATTATCTTCAAATTCACTTTCAATACATTTCTGTCTTGCAGCTGCGGCACCAACCATCAACTGCTTGATGTCTGCACCGGAAACAGCGATTGGAAGTAAACCAACAGCAGTAAGAACCGAGAAACGTCCTCCTACATCATCCGGAACTACAAATGTCTCATATCCTTCTGCATCAGCTAAATTCTTAAGCGCACCTTTTTCTTTATCTGTGGTTGCATAAATTCTCTTTGCAGCTTCTCTTTCACCATACTTCTCAATTAAAAGCTTCTTGAAAATACGGAACGCAATTGCAGGCTCTGTTGTTGTTCCTGACTTAGAAATAATATTAATTGAAAAATCTCTGTCTCCAACAACCTCTAATAAATGCTCAAGATAAGTAGAACTGATATTGTTACCGCAGAAATAAATCTCCGGAGTACCCTTTCTCATATCCTTATCAATTACATTGTAAAATGTATGTCTTAATGCTTCAATGGCAGCTCTTGCACCAAGGTAAGATCCTCCAATACCGATAACGATTAAAATATCAGAATCACTCTGAATCTTCTTTGCTGCTTCCTTGATTCTCTTGAACTCTTCTCTGTCATAATTAACAGGAAGATCAATCCATCCTAAGAAATCATTACCTTCACCTGTACGCTCTAATAATGTTTTCTTTGCTTCTTCTACTCTTGGTCTCATAGCTGCGATATCTTCATCCGATACCATAAACATCGCATTGCTATAGTCAAAACTAATATTCTCTTCTGCCATGTCTTTGCTCTCCTTTGTTCTCATTTTATAGGAATTATTTTTAATCCCAAAAATCAACCTATATTCTATCAAATCAGGCAATAAATATCAATCATTTTCTATTGATTCAAATCATAAAGCGTTCCAAAAGAATATCCTTCCTTTTTTAAATTCTTTATAATCTCCTCCAATGCATCATGATTTGCCTTTGATACATTATGAACAAGAGGAATTGCTCCCGGATGATAATATTTTTTAAAATGTTCCAGAACATGCTCCTTGGACGGCTGATTATTTACGTCATAATCTAAATATGCAATGGACCAGAAAATCGTTGTATATCCCAAATCCTTTGCCATCTGCAATGTTCTTTGACTGTATTCGCCCCTTGGCGGACGGAAAAATAAATCCATCTCATATCCTGTAGCTTCCTTCATATATTTTTCACAAGAAAGCAATTCGTTTTTCTGCTCTTCAATTGTTTTTGACGGCATGGAAGGGTGTGTCACCGTATGATTACAGACCAGATGCCCTTCTTTTTTCATCCGTTTCACAATATCGATATTATCCCGGATAAATGTCTGGGTTACAAAAAAAGCAGCTTTCACATCTTCCTTTTTTAAAACATCCAGCATATCATTTGTAAATCCGTTTTCATATCCGCAGTCAAAGGTCAGATATATCTTTTTTTCACTAACGGGAACCACATAATAGGCATTATAGTCCGTAATCTCAAAATCCTCCTGACATCCGGACTGTTCATGTAAATCATTCCGTTTAAACCACCATGCATACAATGTATTATCAATTGCATCATAATCGGTGTCCTCTACGATTATTCTTTCCTGTTTCTTCACCTCTTTAGACGATTGTGTGTCTTCCTGTTTCGTTTTTTCTTCGGTCACCGACCCAGCCTTCCCATTCTGATTAGATCCACCATTGTATGTAAATGAATGCCCAAAACGCAACCACATGAAAAAAAATCCTGTGACCATTACGATAAATCCAAAAAAAACAACTTTTTTTCTGCTACTGATTTTCAATATCTACCTGCCTATGCAAGAAAACTCTGTACAAATTCCTCCAGTAATTCCAGATTCGGATCCTCGTCATCCGATAAGGCAACCTCTGTCATGGCAACATCCGCTCTCTTTGATTTGCTGTTTTTTTCCTCCATTTCCCTTACAAGTCTTTGCAGCATCTCCATATCACTTTCCGGCAATTCTTTTGAAGCTTCCTCCGTCCTTTCCAAGGAAACATTTTGAACCGCTTGATCATCTTCTTCCCGCTGTTTGTCGGTTAAAGAATCTCCTTGCGGCATTTCTGCCATTCTCTCTTCATCCTTTGTCCGTATCAATCGATTTGCCAGGAAATTTTCCAAATAATCCACCAGCTGAATTTGTATCTGTGCCTTCTTATTTTTTACTCCAAATATATGAAAGAACACAAAAAAACATACCAATGTTATTACATAGGCAAATAAAATTTCTATGTACATCTGCAAAGCCGCCTTTGTCATATAATAATAAAATGCCATTCCGGATGTTAATAAAGAAACAAATCCCGCACATATAAACGGTCCTCTTTCCAATGAATTATACGGAACACCCATGAATTTTAACTTTAGTAAATATTTCTCCACATAAGCCTGAGTATTATGTATTTCATAATCCATACCGTATATCGTCTCAAACTGATTTTTTAAATTTACCAATACCTTTTTTCTGGTGGTTTTCATATTAGCCGATGCCTTTACATAACTATTTAAAGACAGTGTCACCAACAGCTGTAACAAAAGACTTACCGCTCCAAAAATAAAAATACTGCATAACCCGCTATGCAAACTAAAAAACTGATACATTTTCTTACTTCCTTTCCGATATTTATATATTTTAGTTTACCTTTCAGATATTGGAATCTCAATTGCATTTTGACGCAATCTCCGACATATATCCAACCGTCCTGACTATATTTGTTATCTTTTACAGATTGCAAATTACTTATCTTGTGCTATACTTCTTGTAATAATCCTGTTAATGGTACAATTATATTTATATTAAAAAGAAAGGATGATTCACATGACATACAAAACACAGGGAGTTTGTTCTCAGAAAATCGATTTTGATATTGAGGATGGTAAGGTAATGAATGTTCGTTTCTACGGCGGCTGCAACGGTAACACACAGGGTGTTGCCCGTTTAGTTGAAGGAATGGATGTAAACGAAGCCATTGCGCGAATGGAAGGAATCCAGTGCGGATTTAAGGGTACTTCCTGCCCGGATCAGTTGGCAAAAGCATTAAAGCAGGCATTAAATACAAAAAATGCATAATCAAACAGATGAGGAGCTTATACTATGAAAAAAATTGTTCTTACCGGTGGGGGAACTGCCGGTCATGTTACCCCGAATATTGCATTGTTACCAAGTCTGAAAAACGCAGGATATGAAGTACACTACATCGGTTCTTATAACGGAATTGAAAAAGAATTAATTGAAAATATGGGGATTCCCTATTACGGAATTTCTTCAGGAAAGCTTCGTCGATACTTTGACGTTAAGAATTTTTCCGATCCGTTCCGTGTTATCAAAGGATTTAGTGAAGCAAACCGCATCCTCAAAAAGATTAAACCGGATGTTGTATTTTCAAAAGGTGGATTTGTAACCGTACCCGTTGTAATTGCAGCCAAGAAAAATCATATTCCGGCAATTATCCATGAATCGGATATGACTCCGGGTCTTGCAAATAAAATATGTATTCCATCCGCAAGTAAGGTCTGCTGCAATTTTAAAGAAACCTTTGATTTATTACCGGAAGGAAAAGCCGTACTTACCGGAACTCCGATCCGCAGAGAATTGTTTGAAGGCAATGCCGCAACCGCAGCTCAGTTATGTAATTTAACTACAGACAAACCAACTATTTTAATTATTGGCGGAAGCAGCGGAAGCGTTGTAATTAACAACTGTGTCAGAGAAAGCTTAGATGAAATTCTTAAAACATTTCAGGTCGTTCATCTGTGTGGAAAAGGGCATTTGGATGAATCCCTGAAAGACAAACCGGGTTATGCACAATTTGAATACGTTTCAAAAGAATTAAGAGATTTATTTGCATTATCTGACCTGGTAATATCAAGAGCAGGCGCAAATGCAATTTGTGAACTGCTTGCCCTTAAAAAACCGAATATTTTAATTCCTCTTTCCAAAGCAGCCAGCCGCGGAGACCAGATTCTGAATGCAAAATCATTTAAAAAGAACGGCTTCAGTTATGTAATTGAAGAGGAAGAGCTTTCCAAAGCCTCATTACTAAATGCAATCCGTGACGTATCAACACATAAGGAACAATACATCAAAGCAATGAACGAAAGTGAAATGTCGGATTCCATCGGAACCATTATGAAATTAATCGAGGAATTATCCGGTTCTTCCACCAAGGAACAGAACAACAAATAATATTACAAAAATAAATCGGGACATCTTCCAACTAGGAAAATGTCCCGATTTTATGTACTGTCGTTTTGTTTAGTTTTCAGACTTCACACCGTTATATAACTGCTGGAAAATATCTTTTTTGATGTCTCCGTTCTGTTGGAAATGAACACCCTTATCATCAATATATACCGGATTCTTCAAATCATCGATATATGGATAAATCTCAACATTCTTATCTACAATCTTAAACTCTACTTTGACGATTGCACTTGTATATAACATTCCACCATAGTCCGGCCAATCCTTTAAATTCACACTGGCACCTCTTCCATAGTAGTATACTCTTGCATATCCATCCGAAGAATCCTCTGCTGACAAATAAGACCAGCAGCCGGTTGTTGTATTCTTTGTCAATACTTCTTCATATGAATGATTGTCCACATCTTTACAAGGAAGCTGCTTTACTTTGTCAATCATAGCTTTTGCTTCCACATCTGCTACGGACTGCACCATTCCCTTTACATAGTTTTGCGGATATTCCGGCAATATAAAATAAATTCCTACAAAAATAGCTACAATGACAAGAATGGCTACAATTTTCTTTAAAATATCTTTCATCTTTGTTCCTCCCAAGTCCTAGAATAACTCTTTTTCTAACTGAAAAATAAACTCCTCTAAAATCTTCATTCGTCTGCTATATTCTAACCGGGCTGCATCCGTCTTACATCGACGGATTTTAGGACGATTTCCTTTATAATAATTCTTAACCCGATAGTAAGCTTTTTTGTAGTTCGGTTCTTCTTCACAGGCAGTTGCCATAGCATCCCATATTACACTGATGGCGCCAACCTCATCTAATAAATCCGCATCCATAACAACCTGACATTCTATTGATAATTCCTCTGTTGTATCTTTGTCTTCATGGATACGAATAATCTCACCTATTCTACTAATCTTGTCCGGATCAACTCCTATGCTATCCAAATAATTAACCGCTATCTGGGCTCCAATCTCTCCATGATCCTTTTCTTCATCCCAGCCAACATCATGTAATAATGCTGCTAACGCAATAATTTCCAGATCTCCCCCAACTTTTGCCTGTAATTTTATTGCCCATCTATATACTCGCATGGTATGTTCAAACCGATCGCGGAATGGATAGTTAGAAGGTCTTCCGTTATTCGAAATTTGTTCTTTTACAAATTCAATAACATTTGCGTAGTTCATGCTACCCTCTCCAATCTTATATCCTGATAATCTTATTTATTGTAACACCAATTTACAAATTATTCTATATTTTTTTTCGTTTTCCTGAGATTTTTTTGGAGAATTCCAATAAAAAATCCACGCGGTTTGCTTCGTAAACGATCCCTAATCGTTACCATAGCAGTTAACTCAGTCCAGGCACCCTTACGGCACATGAAACATCCTACTTAGTGCTGCTTCGTTCCCGACCTGACACGGTTCATAGGCTTCCATTGCGTAAGACCCATACGTCAACGCCACTTACTATGGCCGGCACTAAAGACTGCTCCCTAGGCAAACCATCACCCCTGCTATAGCGGATTGCAGGTACAGGGCACCGCTACTTCCCCGGCTGCGTGGAAAAATAAACTATATATATCGTCAGATATGACGACGCTTAGTATACAGGACTTTCCCTTTTCTGTCAACAAAAAGCCCCTTTATATATCCTTTTTCTTCCGAAGCTGTTTAAAAAAATCCGACAGCATTTCACTACATTCCTCCTCTAAAATCCCGTTTTCAAAAATCACCTGATGATTAAACTGTGGAATTTGGAACAGATTCAGTACAGAACCTGCACAGCCTGCCTTTTTATTCATGGCACCCACTACCACCTTTGGTATTCTTGCCTGAATAATTGCACCGGCACACATCTGACATGGCTCCAATGTAATATACATGGTACAGTCCTCCAATCTCCAATCCCCTAATTTTTTGGAAGCTTTTTCGATTGCAAGCAGCTCCGCATGTGCTAACGTTGTTTTTTTGAGATTTCTTTTGTTATACCCTCTTGCAATAATTTTGTCCTGATGTACAATTACGCAGCCAATCGGCACGTCTCCAACCAAAGCCGCCTTTTTTGCCTGTTTAATTGCCTCTTTCATATACTTTTCGTCTTTTGTCATTTTACATCTCTTTCATTCTATGATACATTTATTTTAATTTAAGTTCAGTTAGGAGTTTTTATGTCATTTCAACTTACAACAAATCGTTTACAACTTCAAATTGAGGATGCCTCAAAAGCACAGAATATCCTGAATTTCTATCAGAAAAATGCGGCAATTTTTGACCGGTACGAACCGACCAGACCTTCTAACTTCTATACACTGTCCTATCAAAAAGCCGCTGCATCCTACGAATATTCCGAAATCATGAAGGGAAAAACACTCCGCTATTATATCTATAAAAAAGAAAATCCGGACATTATCATCGGTTCCGTTAATTTTACCCGGATTGAACACGGACCTTTTTCACATGCAACAATCGGCTACAAAATGGACCGGGATTACCAAAACATGGGTTACACAAAAGAAGCCTGTAAAGCAGCAATTGCCGTTATTTTTTCCAATTATAAAATTCATCGGATTGAAGCACGGGTTGCTCCCGACAATACTGCCTCCATTCATGTCTTAGAACATCTTGGATTTGTTTATGAAGGAATTGAATATCAGGGCGTTGAAGTCAATGGAGCATTTCAGGATCATTATCGTTACAGCCTGTTACAATCTGCTACTCATTGTTGAGCGTAACAATCCAATAACCGAATTCTCCTGTTTTTATACCTTTTTTCTGAACAGGAACAAATTGTTCAAATCCAAACATATTTGCCAGATATTTTTCACGATTGGAATACACTCCCGGAACTCCGATAATCGGCTGTTCACTTCCGTCATCAAATCGCATTTTCCCTAATAACAGATATTGGTAGGTAAAAAATCCATGTGTCAGAAAACTGTTCACACCCAGCTTCCAATTTGACATATTCAGCTTTCCGATATCCTTTGGGTGGATTCTCACACACTGAAACAATTCTGTTGCTCCATATACGGAAAGCTTTGGATATTCCTCTAACATCTGTGCAAAGCTGTCGACATCCTTTTTCAATTCTTCTCTTTTTTTCTGGTATGGGCAGTTTTCACATTTAAAAAATTCTTCTGTCGATACATTTTCCGCCTGTAATTTTTTCTCAGGCGCAGTCGCCGTCTCCTTCTGTTTTACCTCCGTTTTTTCTTCCTTTTGAATCTTTTCCGGTTCCGTAAACCGAATCGGTATACCTGTCCGGTCTTTATCTCTGAAATCCCCAACATAATAATGATTCTTATTATAGACAACCAATGCCCCATCAAAGGTATATAAATCGCGTCCGGTATCATAAAACTGTCTCCAGTCCCGTCTTGTGTGATAGGTCAAAACACCATCCACACTACTGACCTTGTCAACTTTAACCGCAGCTAAATGATCCCCTGCTTCATGATAAAAATATAAATCTCCACCCTTATAAGGCAATCCCGCCGGCTCCTGAATATTAATAGTGATTTTCACACTCTCACCACGAATTTCCAATTTTAAAAAACCAACGGTTGTTCCTACCCTTCCATTCTGAAACTGATAAAAATATGTAATTTTACGTTTATATGTCTGCACTTGTCCCACTCCTATTATCTGATATTCCTACAAATATTCACATAATAACTGCCTATTTGTTTATACATTCTATGCACATGGGACAACATATATTCCTATCTTTGTAAGATGTCGGAAAGTTTTGCAAACTGTTCCAGAGTCAACGCCTCTCCACGAACGGTAGCGGAAAGTTCCATTTCCTCCAATGCCGCTGTAATCTGTTCCTTTGTTACCGGTACGCCTCCGTTTACAAGACTGTTTTGTAAGGTTTTCCTTCTCTGATTAAAGGATGCCCGAATCAAAGAAAACATAAAAATATCATCGTTTACCTTAACCGGCGGATTCTCCCATTTGGTAAGACGAATCACCGCAGAACCTACATTCGGTCTTGGTATAAAACAATTCGGTGGCACATTTGCTGCAATGTACGGCTTGGCATAATACTGAACCGCCAGTGACAATGCACCGTAATCCTTCGTTCCCGGTCCTGCCTGCATTCGTTCCGCTACTTCTTTTTGTACCATAACGGTTATATTATCTAATGGCACATGACTTTCAAATAATCCCATAATAATCGGCGTTGTAATATAATAAGGCAGATTTGCAACAACCTTAATTGGTTTCCCGCCATTTTTCTCCATTGCGATTGCATTGATATCAACCTTTAAAATATCTTCATTTATTATGGTTACGTTATCATATTCCGCCAGTGTTTCATGTAAAATCGGAATCAGAGTTTTATCGATTTCTACCGCAATTACTTCTTTTGCATTTTCAGCAAGATACTGTGTCATGGTTCCAAAACCCGGTCCGATTTCCAGCACAACATCATCCTTTGATACTCCTGCTGAACGTATAATCTTATTCAATACATGTTCATCAATTAAGAAATTCTGACCAAATTTTTTTTGGAAGGCAAAATCATATTTTTTTATGGTCTCAATTGTAACCTGAGGATTACTTAATTTTTCCATATCCGTTATCTCCTATCAATTCTCTGATTCACTCTGCATACGATATAATCGTTTTCCGTTTGCAAACGTCACTTCATACACCTTATCCACATCTATCCCTTTTATGTTGGCAATTTCCTGTGCGACATAAGTTAAATATGCAGAACAATTCCGTTTCCCCCGAAACGGTGTTGGTGCAAGATACGGTGCGTCTGTTTCTAAAACAATACGGTCTAACGGTGTGTAAGCAACTACTTCTTTTAATTTTTTCCCATTTTTAAAGGTTACAACTCCGCCTACTCCTATAAAAAATCCCATATCCAGATATTGCTTTGCAAGCTCCTTTCCATAGGAAAAACAATGAATGACACCGCCAATATTCTTTGCATTCTCTGCCTTCATTATATCAAGTGTATCTGCCGCCGCATCCCTGCTGTGGATTACAACCGGAAGCTGCTCCTGTCTGGCTACATTTAACTGTGCAGCAAACCATTTCTTCTGACTTTCTTTATCATATCCATCGTAATAATAGTCCAGCCCGATTTCCCCGATTCCGAGAATTTTCTCATTATGGCAAAGCTTTCTCAACACATCCATATCGTTTTCCGTTAAGCTTCCGACACTTTCCGGATGTACTCCAACCGTTCCGTACAAAAAATCAAATTGTTTTACAAAATTTACAATCTCTTTTGAATTTTCCATGGAACATCCGATATTTACAATATATTCAATTCCCGACTTCTTCATATTCCGAAGTACTTCCTGTCTGTCCTCATCAAATGCAGCATCATCATAATGAGCATGCGTTTCAAAAATCTGCATTCTGTTCTCCTTAATCACTTAATATTCTCATAACCTGTATCACGGTTGCAATTAGATTTTCACGGGCAACCTCCGGTTTCATAGCCTCATTGATATGCATTGCCCTTTGAATAATCGGAAAATACGCGTCAATCCCGTATTCATTACAAATTGCTGCATCCTTACCTATACAACCCGCCAGTGCAACCACTTTTTTCTTATATTTTTTTCCAATCTGCGCAACCTCAATCGGTCCTTTTCCCATAATGGATTGTCCGTCAATACATCCTTCTCCGGTTACAACCAGATCAGACTCTTTTATGGATTCTTCCATACCGAGTGTATCAATTACAATCTTACTTCCCGACTCTAAATCTGCATTTAGAAAAGTCCGAAATGCAAATCCAAGCCCGCCGGCAGCTCCCGCACCCTTATAATGCATATCTGCCTGTTCTCTTACTTCCTTTGCAAGATTACCGTAACGACGCATCCACTGATCCATTTTTTCAATTTCCTGCTTTGTTGCTCCCTTTTGCGGTGCAAATACATAACTACATCCGTTTTCACCACACAACGGATTTTCCACATCACAGGCAATTTTAAAATGACATTCTGACAATTTTTTATTCACTTCTTTTGATGTAATCAGACACAAATGCTTTAATCCGACTGCACCGAACGGAACCTGTTTTCCATCACTGTCAAGCATTCCAAAACCTAATGCCTGTAACATTCCAATTCCACCATCATTTGTGGCACTGCCGCCTATTCCTATAATAAATTCCCGGCATCCACGGTCAATCGCCTGTAATATCAGCTCTCCTACACCATACGTTGTAGTATATAACGGCTTTCTCGTCTCCTCGGGAACAAGCGGAAGTCCCGCCACACCTGCCATCTCTATAATTGCCAGTTTTTTGTTTTCAATTACCCCATATTCACATTCTACCGGTGCACCCAAAGGACCTGTGGCATAAGTTTTTATTATCCTTCCTCCAAGCTCCTTTGTCAGGGTTTTCATTGTCCCCTCTCCTCCGTCTGCCAACGGAAAGACCTCAACATCCAGTTCCTCGTCCACCTGATGCATTGCCAGCCGGATGGTTCTTCCCAATTCCAGTGAATCCATACATCCTTTAAAGGAATCCATTGCTACTACAACCTTCATACGCTTCTCCATTTTCAACATTTAAATAAGAAATTGATTTCACTATAGCATAATTTAAAATCATAGACAATTATTAAAATAATATGTTATACTAGATGTGTATGTAAACATCGTTAGGAGGAAACTGTATGAAAATAATTTTAAAACGTATAACCACCCTTTCCATGGTATTTGTTATGGTATTATCTATGGTTGGATGTTCATTATTTGATAGCAAAGAAAAAGTATATAGCCGTTATCTGGTCAGCCTGTTAGATATTAATTATAAGAATATCACCAAAGATTATATGACCTTAACCGGTGTTTCACAAAAAGATGCCGAGGCAGTTTATGTTGCCAATATGGATTATCAGGCTCACAACCTTATGAACTACTACGGCGTAAAGGAAGTTGATGACGGTACGATTCTTTCCGAGTTTTACTACCTTGCACAAACCATTTTTTCCAATGCCAAATATAAGGTTACAGATGTAAAACACGACAAAAAATCCGATCAATATACATTAGAGGTAACGGTATATCCATTGGATACATTAGAGACAACCTACGATGATGTGGTTCAGTATATTGAAGATTTTAACGCCCGTGTAGATGACGGTGATTACAACAACACCAACGAAGTTGACTATGAAACGGAATTTGCAGAAGGAATCATTGAAATATTAAAAGCAACTGCCGATAAGCCGGGATATATGGATCCGGTTGTTGTGGAAGTTCCAATCCAGCCTTCTGATGATTATTATTATATCAGTGATGATGATTTTTTGAAATTAGATGCAGCAATTCTTTATATCAGAGAAAATCCAAAAACAACAGAAGCTACTTCTGATGATCCGGAAGCTCCGGTTTCTGAAGATGCCACAACAACGGATTCCACAGAAGCTGCAACGAATGAAGAAACAACCGAATCAACCGAGAACTAAAAAAACGTGAATGTTATTTTTAACATTCACGTTTTTTATGCTTTATCCCGGATAGAAATTATCTTATCTCTGCACCATGAGGCATTTCATCCTCTGTTGTTACAATTGATAATTTACCGTCTGCATCCTCTGCACAAAGAATCATTCCCTGTGATTCCACTCCGGCTAATTTTGCAGGTTTTAAGTTTGTCACAACAACAACTTTCTTACCAACCATATCTTCCGGTGAAAACTGGGTCTTGATTCCGGATACAATCTGTCGAACTTCACTTCCGATTTTAACCTGTGAACATAACAGTTTCTTAGACTTTGGAACTTCTTCACACTTGATAACTTCTCCAACCTGTAACTGAATCTTATCAAAGTCATCAATGGTTATCTCCGGCTTCTTTTCTTCCAAATCGATTCCCGGATTGTCATCTACTTCAGGTTCCGGTTCCGGCATCATTTCTTCTACCTTTTTCAAAACTTCCTCAATATCTAATCTTGCAAATAAGATTTCCGGATTGCTTGTAACCTTTGTACCTGATTTGTAAACACCGAATTTAACAATATCATTTACTTTTCTCTTAGATGCATTTAACTGTGTCAAAATTTTTTCTGAGGTTTCCGGCATATATGCTTCCAATAAAGTTGCACCGATTACAATACTCTCTACCAGATTATACAATACCGTTGCAAGACGGTCTTTTTTATCTTCGTCCTTTGCAAGAACCCAAGGCATTGTTTCATCAATATACTTATTACAACGCTTGAATAAATTAAAGATTTCTGTCATTGCATCCGCAACTCTTAACTTATCCATACAATTTGATACACGGATTCTGGTATCCAATACATAGTCAATCAAATCCTGATCTACCGGTTCATTGACCTTCTTATTACATACCTCACCGTCAAAATACTTATTTGACATTGAAATTGTACGATTTACCAGATTTCCCAATGTATTAGCAAGATCCGAATTCAATCTTTCTACCATTAATTCATATGAAATAACACCATCATTTTCAAACGGCATTTCATGAAGAACAAAGTAACGAACTGCATCTACACCGAATAATTCTACCAAATCATCTGCATAAATAACATTTCCCTTTGATTTACTCATCTTACCATCGCTTTGTAATAACCAAGGATGTCCAAATACCTGTTTTGGTAACGGAAGACCCAATGCCATCAGCATGATTGGCCAGTAAATTGTATGGAATCGTAAAATATCCTTACCAATCAGATGTAAATCACATGGCCAGTATTTTTCAAACATCTTATCGGAATGACCATCCAAATCATATCCCAAACCGGTAATATAGTTTGCAAGTGCATCAATCCATACATAAATAACATGTTTCGGATTGGATTCTACCGGAATTCCCCATTTAAAGGATGTACGGGAAACACATAAATCCTGAAGACCCGGCTTCAAGAAATTATTCATCATTTCATTTTTACGTGATTCCGGCTGGATAAATTCCGGATGTCTTTCGATATAATCAATCAATCTTCCTTCATACTTGCTCATACGGAAGAAATATGCTTTTTCCTTCTTTGCCTCTACCGGACGTCCGCAATCCGGACATTTACCATCAACAAGCTGTGATTCGGTAAAAAATGACTCACAAGGGGTACAATAAAGTCCATCATAATATCCCTCATAAATATCACCCTGATTTTTTAATTTTTCAAAAATCTTCTGAACCTGACGTTCATGATCCTCATCTGTTGTACGGATAAATTTGTCATAAGATGTATTCATCAAATCCCAGATTCTCTTTATCTCTGCGGATGTACCATCTACAAACTCTTTCGGAGTAACTCCTTTTTCTGCTGCCTTTAACTCAATTTTTTGTCCGTGTTCATCGGTTCCTGTCTGGAATCGAACATCAAATCCCACGAATCTCTTATATCTTGCAATTGCATCTGCAAGAACAACTTCATAAGTATTACCAATATGTGGTTTGCCTGATGTATAGGCAATCGCTGTGGTAATGTAATACGGTTTCTTTGCCATTTTTTATACCTCCCATTCATATTCCTTCGGCAAATCGGTACCGGGTTTTCTTTATAAATAAAAATAGCCCACCTTTAATTTCTTAAAGGCGAGCTTTCTCTCACGGTACCACTTTAATTCATCTGCATATCACTATGCTGACCTTATCAACTGACATCCATCAGTCTACACTGTAACGGGTGTACCCGTCCTATGCTTAGTATCTGTAACACCTCACATAAGAAGCTCCGAGACCATCTTCCATTCGTTCCTTTTTCCCTGTTCTCAGCTTACCAGGTTCTCTGTCAAAATTACCCGAATGTACTCTTCTCTTCCTTGCTTATACTATTTATAAACTAAATTTTATTATAGGCAAATTCATTTTTTCTGTCAACCATCTTCCCCTTTAAATCATAAATTTTTCTTTCGTTTCATAGATTATTACAAAGCTGACAGGAAGCTGCTATGTTTCATTTTCCGCATTTACCAACAAAAAAAACTTCTCACAGAAAATATTTTTCTTTTTTTCTTGTAATTGTCTTATCCGCAACGATTATCGGAACCCATTTTACATATCCCGTAATCAATGAATCCTACCAGACCTCGCTTCTTTCTAAAATGGAACACGCCAAGAACTTTGAGGAATTTTGCAACAGTCTTTTTTGTTATGAGATTACCTCCGATACGGTTACAACTGCCTATACGGTTGAAAACCCTGCTGCCTATGATATTCCGTCCCTCATACCTGACCTGACATCCTTTTCCTACAAATCCTATCAAAACAGTTTTCAATCTTCTGACTATACAAACAACCTAATTACCCGGACCTTAAATAGCTTTGATTCATCCTCCTTATCGGATAAAGAACAACTTACCTATAATCTATTAAAAAATACTTTATCTCTGAATTCCAAATTAAACAATTACCCATATTACTCTGAATTATTGGGGTCTTCAACCGGAATTCAGGCTAGCCTTCCCATCACGCTTGGAGAATACCCTCTTCACAGTAAGAATGATATTCAAACCTATTTTCAACTGATCAAACAAGTTCCGGATTATTTCAATGATGTAATAGAGTATGAAAATGAAAGAGAATCCCTTCATCTGCTTTCAAAAGAATGTATCTATCCCGGTACCTTTCAATCCTTATCCACAATTTTGGAAGGTTTAAAGGGAGAAGATAACGCCTTTATTGATACTTTTAATGAAAGAATCCAACAAATTCCGGAATTGACCAAAAAACAGCAAAACGATTACATGAATAAGAACAAGCATTATGTTGAGACCTATATTATTCCGGCATATGAATCTCTTTATGATTACCTTGCCGCCAAATCTCCTTCTAAAATGACACCCGATGAAAATACATCCTACGGTCTGTCAAACCTTCCACAAGGAAAGGATTACTATACGCTTCTTGTCAAGCAATCCACAGGTTCTTCCAAAACACCGGAAGAATTAATTACGCTTACTGAAAATACATTAAAAGATGCCATTGGCAATGTTGTTAATACCGCTATGGAAAATCCGGATTTATATACCTATTATTGTAATAACGAAGCCAAATCATACTATGAAAATCCACAAAGCATTTTAGAAGCACTTTCCCTGTTAATGCGTACCGATTATCCTGCACTTTCGACAACGCCCGATTATGAAATTAAAAATGTATCCGACAGCCTTACCACCTCTTCAAGTCCCGCTTTTTATATGATTCCTCCGATTGATAATACAAGGGGTGAAACCATTTATATCAATCCGCTATTTACAAATACTGAAAATGGAAATTTGTTTACCACATTAGCACATGAAGGTTTTCCCGGCCATCTTTATCAAACCGTATATTTTAACAACACCAATCCCAATCCGATTCGTCAGATATTAAATTATCCCGGATTTGTTGAGGGATGGGCAACCTACGTTGAATTAAATTCCTATCAATATATGGAATATCCAAGCTCCATGGAATCCTTGTGTAAGCTGTATCAGGGTGATACCATTATCAGTCTGGCAATCAGTTCCCGCATTGATTTAGGCGTAAATTATGAAAACTGGACCCTTTCGGATGTCAAGAAATTTTTTGAAGACAACGGATTTAACAGTTACTATGCAAATAATTTATATACTTACGTTGTGGAATCCCCGGCAAATTATTTAAGTTATTTTATCGGTTGTCTGGAAATACAGGAATTAAAAAATGAGTATCAGCTTATGCATAAAGATACCTACTCGGAAAAAGAATTTCATAAAAAACTATTAGAAACCGGTCCCTGTGATTTTGATACATTAAAAAAATATATCCTCAACTGATATTCTATGAAAAATAGAATTTATTTTGCAGTTCTATTCTACATGGAAATATTAAAAAAAAACCGACTTTTTTCTTGTAGCAGCATAGATTTTTCAACCACAGCTTTATTTTATTTAATCAACATTTTGATATAATTAATCTATCAAAACACAATATCGTGTATATGGGGAGGAGTTTATGAATTACGAATTAATCGGACAAAGAATTAAGGAAAAGAGAAAAGACCGAAATATCTCACAGATAGAAATGGCAAACCATCTGCATTTTTCCTACCAGCATATCAGTAACGTAGAACGCGGTATTACCGGAATCAGTTTAGAATTACTTATCCGCATATCCGATTTGTTACAGGTTTCCGTTGACTATCTGTTACAGGATAACTTAGAACGACCTTATCAGGGTGAAGATGTCTTTTTTATAACCAATGTAGAAGAATATTTGCAACAACAGCAATCAGAAATTCAGCAGCTTCAAAATTTAATATCCAAATCCAAATCTCAACCTAAGTAATTTCAAAAAGAAAAGACCACAGAGCCATCTGCGGTCTTTTCTTTCATCTATTCCTTTGTATCTAACAATGCCTGATAAATCTCTCTTTTTCCGACACCTCTGTCCCTGGCAACTGCTTTCATGGCATCCTTTTTATCCATACCCTGTTGCAGATAAGACTGCATATGTTCTTCTATCGTCATTTCTAAATAACTCTGCCGTTTTTCCTGTTTTAGTTCTTCTGAATTTACCCCTTCAATTACTAAGACAAACTCTCCTCTCGGCTCTTCCTGTTCATAAAAATCAATTGCATGTTTCATCGTTGTCCGAAAGTTTGTCTCATGTTTTTTCGTCAGCTCCTTACAGACGGAAATATTTCGATTTCCTAGGTTTTCATACAAATCCTTCAATGTCTTTTTCAATTTATGCGGTGCTTCATATATTATAATTGTTCTGGTTTCCGTCTTTAGTTCATCGAGAATTTCATTTCTTTCTTTTTTATCATACGGAAGAAATGCCTCAAAACAAAATCTCCTTGTTTTCTGTCCGGAAATCGTCAGTGCTGTCACAAAAGCAGACGGTCCCGGCAATGAAGTAACGGTAACACCCGCCTCATGACATTGTTTTACCAATTCTTCACCTGGATCGGAAATCGCAGGTGTTCCGGCATCCGTAATTAATGCAATATTCATGCCCTGCTGCATTTTTTCTACAAGAATTTTTGCCTTATCATATTTGTTATACTCATGATAGCTTGTCATAGGTGTTTTAATTTCAAAATGATTTAATAACTTAATACTGTTTCTTGTATCCTCAGCTGCAATTAAGTCAACTTCCTTTAAGATACGAAGTGTGCGAAGAGTAATATCCTCCAGATTTCCAATTGGTGTTGCACATATATATAATGCTCCCATGCTTTTCCTTTCCTAAGTCATATGATAAATTTCATAGATTTCATCTGTATATATATTTTTATCCTTATAAACAATCAACGGTGGCTCAATTGTGATTCGTTCTCTTCCGCCCTTTGTTCCCTCTATTAAAACCATCGTAGGTTCCTTATCAATATATGGATGTACAAAACGCATTCGTTTCGGTTCTAAATGATATTCCTTCATGATTCTGATAATTTCCGCAATACGAAATGGCTTATGAATCATATAAAAATTTCCTTTTTGCGGCAATATATAAGACGCTGCCGCAATGACATCTTCTAATTTTAACAAAATTTCATGTCTGGCAATTGTTTTATCCTCGTATAAATTCTGTAATCCATGTTGATTTGTCATATAAGGAGGATTTACCGTTACCACAGAAAATGACATTGGCGGATATTCTTTTTTGATATCCTTAATATCCATACACTGAATTTTTATCCGGTCTTCCAAATGATTTAATATCATACTTCTGGATGCCATATCTGCATATTCTTCCTGAATTTCAATTCCATGAAAAATTGTATCTTCTGATTTTGCTGCCATTAAAATAGGAATCACACCACTTCCTGTGCAAAAATCCATAACTTTCTGTCCTTTTTTTACCTTAGCAAAATCCGATAATAAAACCGCATCCATACCAAAACAGAAGCCTTTCGGCTTCTGAATTATTTTATATCCTTTACATTGTAAATCATCAATACGTTCATTTTCTTTATTAATCAATTTTGGAACCACCCTCACGTTTTTCCAATGCCTCTAATTCTTTCAATTCGGCATCATTTACCTTATCGTTGTTCCTTCTCTTTTTCGGTTTGAATTTCAATTCCTTTGTTTTATATTCCCGAATTTCTTTTTCTCCGTCATCCAATTCAACAATTACCTTTACCAATTGACGAAGCACACTCACACTGCTTACTTCACCCCGTAATCCATCAATTGTTTTTACATAATCTCCTACATTCGGCAATTTGTCATTCAGATATTCATATGTTTCCTGCTCATTTTTTAAGCAACACATCAATCTACCGCAAACACCGGATATTTTGGATGGATTTAGAGATAAATTCTGTTCCTTTGCCATCTTAATGGAAACCGGAATGAAATCCGATAAATAACTATGACAACACAATTCTCTTCCACATATACCAATTCCACCTTTAACCTTGGTTTCATCTCGTACACCAATCTGCCGGAGTTCAATTCTTGTCTTGAATACAGCTGCTAAATCCTTTACCAGCTCCCTGAAATCAATTCGTCCATCTGCTGTGAAATAAAACAAAATTTTATTGTTATCAAACGTATATTCCACATCGATTAACTTCATTTCCAATCCGTGTTTTTCTATTTTTTGAAGACAGATACCAAATGCTTCCTCACATTTTCTCTTATTATCTTCATTTTTCTTATCATCTTCTTCCGTTGCCTTTCGGATAACCGGCTTTAAGGTAGAAATAATATTTCCATCCTCAATTTCCCGCTTACCTAAAACAACCTTTCCATATTCAATTCCTCTTGCAGTTTCCACAATAACGGCATCTCCTACTTCTAATGCAATATCATTTGGTGCAAAGAAATATATTTTACCGTTTTTTCTGAAACGAACGCCTATTACTTCTGTCATTTTATGTTCTCCTTCATTGTAAGTAACATCAGCTCCATCGCAATATCAAAATTCACATTTGCTTCTAATCGAACCTTTAATTTCTCCATTGCTTCCAAAATTTGCTCAATACCTTCATAAGAAATACATCCTGCCTGTTTCTTCATAACAGAATACTCATCCTTAAAGATAATTTTATTTGGGGAATTTGATATCTTAACCATTAAAATATCCCGAAACCACATTGTCATAATATCAATATAATCCGTGGCATCTAATTTATATTTACTCATTCTCTTTACGGCACGTATAATATCATCCATTTCCATTTCATGAATATGGCTTAACAAACGGACACTTTCATCTTTCAATTCCTGATAGTCCGGCGAAATAGCGAGACGAACCGCTTTTCCTAAATTTCCCTGTGCAAAATCCGTACAAAACCTTGCCTTTGCCGCATCAACACCTAAATTGCTTACCAGATATTCCATCACAGAAAGAGGCTCTACCGGTTTGAAGTTTAATACGATACATCTGCTTATAATTGTCGGAAGAATTTTATCCAGATTCGATGTGAGCAAAATAATAATTGCATATTCCGGTGGTTCCTCCAATGTTTTTAATATTGCATTCTGCGCCTGTGCATTCATTAACTGTGCATCCGGAATGACATATATTTTGTAACGACTGCTATATGGCTTTAAACTGATATCATTCACAATCTGCTGACGAATTTCATCAACGGAAATAACATTCGGTTTCTCATGTGTAATCCATATGATATCCGGCTGATTTCCGGATTCTGCCTGCAAACAGGACTTACATTTTCCACATGGATCCGGTTCTCCGGTTTCACACTGAAGAGATTTGGTAACAACACTGACCAATGTCTTCTTACCAACACCCTTTTCTCCATTCAATATGTATGCATGTGAAACTTTTCCAAGTTCAATGCTGCTTTTAAAATGTTTTACGATATCATTATGTCCGATAATATCGCTGTAATTTGCCATATCTATCACCTCTATCCTATCTGTATATCACGTTGAAATATCCAATAACATTCCGCGGATATCATCAATTTTTTCTAAAATAGCCAGGTTGTCTTTTTCGTCCTTCATCAACTCCTGTGCTAAATCATCTAATGACTTATCTACTTCTTTTACAATACCATATACTCTGTGACGGCCTCTCCTGTCCAAAAAATTTTCTCTGGAAAATTCATGTGAATTTACTGTCACTTCATTCATAAATTCTTTTACCAGAGAACGATATCGTTTCATATCTTTGATATCCATATGCTCTGCTATCTTTTTTCCCTGTTCTTCTATATCCTTCATAAGACCGGAGAGTTTTTCTTTTAATTCTGAATTTTCAATATGACTGATTAACGTAAATTTGAATGTGTCATCACCTTTTGGTGCCTGTGTCTGATTTTCTATCGGCATCTGTCCTGTCAATTGATTAATCCGCATATCCATTCTTTCCTCTCCTTTCTAATCTTAAAAAAATCTTTTTTCAACCTCTTGTATAATCATACTATGTATTTCATCAATTGGCAATGTAGCATTAATTGATACAATACGTTCCGGATATAAACCGGCAAGTTGACGATATCCTTCAACAACTCTCTTATGAAAGCTTAAATCTTCCATTTCCATCCGGTCTAATTCTGCCTGATTCTTCTTTCTTTTTATGCCTTCTTCTGCCTCTAAATCCATAAAAATGGTTAATTCCGGCTTAACATTTCCCAATGCGTAGCTGTTTACCTCATATACAGTCTCAACTCCGAGACCTCGTCCGATTCCCTGATAAACAGCAGAAGATTCTACAAATCGATCACTTATAACAGCCTTCCCTTGTTCTAATGCAGGCTTAATAACCTGATTGACAAGCTGTGCTCTTGCCGAAGCATACAACAACAATTCCGTCATATGACTCATTTCACTATATTCCGGATTTAATATTATTTTACGGATTGCCTCACTGATTGCCGTTCCACCCGGTTCCCTTGTTATTATTATATCGTATCCTTTTGATTCTAAATATTTTTTAAGTAATTCTATTTGTGTTGTTTTTCCGGAACCGTCCGGTCCCTCCATTGTAATAAATATTCCCTTCAAAATGTTCCCCTATCTTTTGTAAATTTAACCTCGGTTAAAAAATTTTCTTCCGCTTATCCACTTATTATCCTGAACAACCGAAATCTTAATGGACTGATAAATATTCTTTTCCGATAATTCATTATCTATTTTTAATCCCTTTATATTAAGACCTTTTTTTGCAGCATGCATTAACTGAATAATTAAATCTCTTGATATAATTTCACCCGGTGCAATAATCGGAATTCCCGGCGGATACACATATACGTAATCACTGCTGATTTTACCGGCTGCATCCCTTAATAATATCTCATGAGACATTGCTTCACGCGCCTGGGCGATACCTATCTTATACTCCGGTATATCTGTATAACGAATCGTATCTTCTTCATATATATCGACAACTTCCTTCATATCCGTTAACTGATTATCAATTACTTCCAATGCCGCATATAATGCTTCAAATGCCTCCTTCGTGTCAGCTATGGATGTCATGGCAATAATATAACTATCTGCCATCATTTCAACCATCTGACCATATTCCTCGTTTAATATTTTTCCAAGCATTACACCTGTAAACGGTTCTATCCTGTCTTCTTTCTGATATCCACAATTTTTAACAGAAAAAACTAATTTTCCGATATCATATGAATACGCCCCTGTCTTTTTAAAATCCGACATTTCCATAAGATGGATATGTCTGAGATTTCCCCATTTTTTTCGGTATTCCGTCAATAATTCTTTGTAAATGATAAATAAACCATCTCTTTCATGATCCATTTTTTCAATACAGGCTTCCATCGTTGCCATAAACACATAGGACGGAGACGAACTTTGATATATTGACAGATACTCTTTTAACTTGTCTCTGTTAATATAATTACCTTTAATATGCAAAATAGCACATTGTGTCATTGCAGGTAATGTTTTATGCAGACTCTCAATTACAATATCTGCTCCCAATCTTATTGCCGGTTTCGGTAATTCTTTATAATTTGTATTTGAAATAGCCTCATTTGCATTTGACATATATTCAAAATGTGCTCCATGTGCCTCATCTACAATTAATGGCATCTTGGATTTATGTGTAATCTTAGCTATTTTTTCAATATCACTAACCACACCTTCATAAGTAGGAGATACTAAAATTACAGCCTTTGCCTGTGGATGATTTTTTACTGCCTTCTTTACCGTATCGACCGCTACTCCTCCGAACATTCCGTATTCATCGTTCCATTCCGGTGTAATATAAACCGGTTTTAAATGTAATAACCGTATGGCATGATAAACCGATGTATGACAATTTCTTGCCACAATTACAGAATCTCCTATTTTGCAAAGAGAAGATATTGCAGCCAATATTCCCGATGTTGATCCATTTATCAGATAGAAACTTTCATCTGAACCATATACTTTAGCTGCCTCTGTAAATGCTTCCTCTATGATTCCGGTTGGACAATGAAATTCATCCAATCCGTCAACCTCTGTCACGTCAATAGAAAAAGGATTTTCTATAATTTCAGGAAATATCGTCTGTAGTCTTCTTTTATGTCCTGGCATATGCCACGGATAAGACCCCTTTGCATTATATTCAATTAATCCATTTAATATCGATTGCTTCATAAATAATTCCCTTCAAATAATAAGGATAATCTATTTTATTATACCAAATGAAGCTCGAAAAAGCAAAACACATCCTTCTTCCTTTTCTTCCATAATATACAAAAACTGACAGTCTTACAGTGCCTCTAATTTTATATTTTTATATCCTTCTCCGTATATTTCTTTTGCACTTGTAATTATTAAAAATGCATTTTCATCCTCCTGTTTTACAATATCCTGCAAAATAGGAGTTGCCCTTTTTTTCATTACACACATGATTATTTTCTTATCATTATTACTGTATGCACCCTTCCCCGACAAAATCGTCGCTCCGATATCCATTTCCGAAAGAATCCGGGATAATATTATTTCCGGTGTGTCTGCAACAATATATACCAAATTTGCTTCATCTGCTCCGTATAATATATATTCCATAACCTTTCCGTTAAAAACAACGGTTATAAATGCATACATGGCAAGATTAAAATCACGGAATACAAAACCTGATATTGCTACAATAATTATATCTATTGTAATAAAAAATGTACTTGTTTTAATGGATGGAAATTTTCGTCTTAGGAGTTTTATTATAATATCCATACCACCTGTTGTTGCCCCTGTTTTTAAAACAAGGCCAAGACCACCTCCGACTAATATACTTCCTGCAACCGCTGCTAAAAAAGTATTATTTGTTATTGCCGGAAAAACACTGAATATATTGGTAAAAATAGAATTGAGCATGATTGCATAGAAACTGTTGACTATAAATTTACCGCCAAATTTCCACCAGCCAAGTAAAATAATCGGAATATTTAATAAAAAATACCATGTACCGGTCTCTCCACCTAAAGAATGACTCAAAATAACGGAGATTCCCACTACTCCACCCGGTGCTAACATATTCGGATCTAAAAATAAAGAGATACCGGCTGCATAAAAAAAACAGCCAATCAATATAAATAAAAATTTTTGAAAAGAAAAATATAATTTTTTTTCTGTCTTTTCTGTCATATTTTGTATAACCCCCAATTCGCCATATTGCTTAATTTTAGTTTTGACCGATTTACGGGAAATTACACAAATATCTCTGACTTTACATATAAACAAAAAACTATCAAGCTAAATTTATAAATTATAAAACTTATCAAATGAAATTTTTAAAATGAAATCAAAAATAACAAACAATATGTACGGTAAAAACCTGATATTACATAACCCATACGCATTATACGAAATACTTTTACCTGATAATTTGCTTCATCCGGAACAAAAAAAACAACCCTATAAAAGGATTGTTCTTTAAGAGGCGCGAGCCGGAATCGAACCGGCGATAAGGGTGTTGCAGACCCGTGCCTTACCGCTTGGCCATCGCGCCATATAAACTCCCCGAGTAGGGCTCGAACCTACAACACCACGGTTAACAGCCGTGTGCTCTACCATTGAGCTATCAGGGATTATACAAGATAAGATTACCATCTTTCAGGTAATCTGTTAAAGGTATTTACTTCATGTACCTTCAGAACTTCATACAAAGATCTCTACATCTTTCCACATATCGGGCTTGCAAACTTTTAAAGTTAAGCCTTCGACCGATTAGTACTTGTCAGCTACATG
>CAKQYU010000007.1 GCA_934293575.1 uncultured Lachnospiraceae bacterium
ATTTCTAACATTTTTTACATGTCTCACCAAAACAACTCAGACATTTATTCATTTCAGACACTGCAAATAAATTTTGCGATATTAAGAATTCATCAACTGAGTAATCACCTTATACTGAACATAACAACACAGGAACTAACCCCCAACTCACACAGTCTACAGGGTTTGTGACTTGTGTGACTTGTTGCTTGTGACTTGCTTGCAACTTTTACGTGTCTTATGGGCATAAAAATAGGGCTATCCAGACCGAATTACCTAGTCTGAATAGCCCGAAAAGTCTAGCTTTTAAGCCTTTTATTTAGAACTTACCAGCGTTTGCTGCTTCCTCGATAGAAACTGCAACTGCAACAGTCATACCAACCATTGGGTTGTTACCGGCACCGATTAATCCCATCATCTCAACGTGAGCAGGAACTGATGAAGATCCAGCGAACTGTGCATCTGAATGCATACGTCCCAATGTATCTGTCATACCATAAGAAGCAGGACCTGCTGCCATGTTATCCGGGTGAAGTGTACGTCCTGTACCACCACCTGATGCAACTGAGAAATACTTCTTACCTTTCTCTAAGCACTCTTTCTTGTAAGTACCTGCAACCGGATGCTGGAATCTTGTAGGATTTGTTGAGTTACCTGTGATAGATACGTCAACGCCTTCCTTCCACATGATAGCAACACCTTCCGGTACTGAGTTAGCACCATAGCAGTTTACCTTAGCACGAAGTCCTTCTGAATATGACTTACGGAACACTTCTTTTACTTCATTTGTATATGGATCATACTCTGTCTCAACAAATGTAAATCCGTTGATACGAGAAATAATCTGAGCTGCGTCCTTACCTAAACCGTTAAGGATAACTCTTAATGGTTTCTGACGAACTTTGTTAGCCTTCTCAGCAATACCGATAGCACCCTCAGCAGCTGCGAATGACTCATGTCCAGCCAAGAAACAGAAACACTCTGTCTCTTCCTCAAGTAACATCTTACCTAAGTTACCATGTCCCAAACCTACTTTACGTGTATCAGCTACAGAACCTGGAATACAGAAAGACTGAAGTCCCTCTCCGATTGCTGCTGCTGCATCTGCTGCTCTTCTACAACCCTTCTTGATTGCGATTGCTGCACCTACTGTGTATGCCCAACAAGCGTTCTCAAAACAAATTGGCTGAATTCCTTTAATCTGATTATATACGTCTAAGCCAGCGTCTTTAGTAATCTTCTCTGCTTCTTCAATAGAGGAAATACCGTAGCTTGCTAATACTTCATTAATCTTATCAATTCTTCTTTCATATGATTCAAATAATGCCATGATCTCGTTACCTCCTTCTATTATTTCTCAATCTCTTTGTCTGTACGTGGGTCGATTAACTTCACTGCATCAGCAACTCTACCGTACTGACCACAAGACTTCTCATAAGCGGTGTTTGGATCATCACCTTTCTTGATGAAGTCAGTCATCTTACCAAGGTTAACGAACTTGTAACCGATGATTAAGTCCTCTGCATCCAAAGCGATAGCAGTAACATAACCCTCAGCCATCTCTAAGTAACGAGGTCCCTTCTTCAATGTACCGTACATAGTACCAACCTGTGAACGAAGACCTTTACCTAAATCCTCAAGACCTGCTCCGATTGGAAGACCTTCCTCAGAGAATGCACTCTGTGAACGTCCGTAAACGATCTGAAGGAATAACTCTCTCATAGCTGTATTAATTGCATCACAAACTAAGTCTGTGTTTAATGCTTCCATAACAGTTAAACCAGGAAGAATCTCTGCTGACATAGCTGCTGAATGTGTCATACCTGAACATCCGATTGTCTCAACTAATGCTTCCTGAATAATACCTTCCTTAACGTTCAATGTTAACTTGCAGGCACCCTGCTGTGGTGCACACCAGCCAACACCATGTGTTAAACCGGAAATATCCTTAACTTCTTTTGCCTGTACCCACTTTGCTTCCTCTGGAATAGGTGCACAACCATGATGTACGCCCTGAGCAACTGGACACATGTTTTCTACTTCTTGTGAATAAATCATGTTGAAACTCCTTTCAATTGTAAAATTATCGGCTTATCTCTGTTTTAAGAATCAATCTACCTGCTGTAATAGATTAAATGCCGTAACTGGATATATTTTCTCATATATCGACAAAAAAATCTAGTCCTAATTGCTGAAAAATTGAAAAGAAATCCATCCCTTATAGATATTGTCATGCATAACAGAAAGTGCTATAATCTCGAACTTGGTGCTATATAACAGCCAAATTATGAAATGTGAAACACAACAGGGAGAGAATTATGAAAACAGACAAACTAAAACCCATGCTTTTCAGTGTCATGAAAAGCTACACAAAACAACAGCTGATCAAGGATATCATAGCCGGAATTATCGTTGCAATTATTGCACTTCCTTTATCCATTGCGCTGGCACTTGCTTCGGGAGTCGGACCGGAACAGGGTATCTACACTGCCATCGTAGCCGGTTTTCTCATTTCCTTCTTTGGCGGAAGCCGTGTTCAAATTGCCGGTCCTACTGCCGCTTTTGCAACAATTGTTGCCGGAATCGTTGCGAAAAACGGAATGGACGGATTAATTATGGCAACTTTAATTGCCGGAGTATTACTTATACTGATGGGTGTATTCCGCGTCGGTGCATTAATTAAATTTATTCCGTATACGATTGTAACCGGATTTACTGCCGGAATCGCCGTTACCATCGTAATCGGTCAGTTAAAGGATTTCTTTGGGCTTACCTACACAAAAGGTGTCAAACCAATTGAAACAATGGAAAAAATGAAATGCGTTGTTACATTTTTCCATACGTTAAATCCTTACGCCCTTTTGGTTGGTATCATCTGCCTTGCCATCCTTATTGTATGGCCTTTTATCAACAAAACCATTCCGGGTTCCCTCATTGCGGTAATCGCAGGAATTTTCATTGTGAAGGGATTAAAACTCCCGGTCAATACCATCGGTGACTTATACACAATCAGCAGCCACCTTCCGGCATTTCAGCTTCCTCATTTCAGCATGGAAGTTCTGCGTTTAGAAATGTCCGATGGATTTACAATTGCCATTTTAGCAGCCATTGAATCCCTTTTATCCTGCGTTGTTGCGGACAGTATGATTAATTCCCACCATCGTTCTAATATGGAATTAATTGCACAGGGAATCGGAAATCTCGGCTCTGCCCTCTTTGGCGGAATTCCCGCTACCGGAGCCATTGCCCGGACTGCTGCCAATATCAAAAACGGCGGACGTACTCCGATTGCCGGTATGGTTCATGCGATTGTACTTATGCTCGTGCTTGTCATCCTCATGCCATATGCCGCATTGATTCCTATGCCGACCATTGCTACCATCTTATTTATGGTTGCCTACAATATGTGTGGCTACAAAACATTTATCAACCTCTGCAAAACCGCCCCCAAAAGTGATATTATTGTTTTAATATTAACCTTTATTTTGACCATTGTTTTCGATCTGGTGGTTGCCATTGAAGCCGGTATGATTATTGCCTGCATTTTATTTATGAAACGAATGAGTGAAGAAACACAGGTGCGAGGCTGGACATATTATGATGCCGAATCCGACCCGGATTCCATTGAATTAAGAGAAGTACCGCAGGCAGTGCGTGTTTACGAAATCAGTGGTCCTATGTTCTTTGGTGCGGCTGACCGATTGGCGGAAATTACATTAAAGGACTTCACACAATGTCTGGTTATCCGTATGCGTGGAGTTCCCGCCGTTGACGCTACCGCAATGCACTCCCTCGAACAGCTTTATGATGACTGTGCAAAACACAAGGTTCAGCTTATCTTTTCCCATGTAAACGAGCAGCCAATGAAGACAATGGAAAAAGATGGATTTGTTGCCAAAGTCGGAGAAGAAAACTTCTGTAAAAATATTGATGAAGCATTAAACAGAGCTTCCAGTCTTCTCTCTTAAACAGACATAAAAATACCGGCCTCCATCGATGGATTTTTCGTTCCAACGTTTGGAGGTCGGTATTTTATTTGTTATTCCTCATTTACCAGACGGAACCGGATTTCCTTCAAATCCAATCCGTTCTTTGCAACATATAACCGCATTACGGAATAACGGTTACGAAATTCATGTCTTCTTGAAATCACTTCTTCCTTTCCACCGGTTCCATGAAAGGTATAAGTTAAAATCGGGATACTTGTAACAAACAAGGTACAAGGCATCTGTGCCAGTTCACCCATATCTGATTTTCCAACCAAAGATATTTCATAACAGCCCTGTGTATGGATATCAAGTGCAATCGCATAATTGGTACCGGATTTTGATGGCTTATTATCCAATGGAATAACCAACTCTCCGTTTAATACCGTAAAATCTACATCCGATACATCCATATCCTCATCTTCCTGCGGACGATTTTGTACCGATACCGTTATCTCATCTCCCATGAACCGCTCCATTGCAGGCGTCTGCATTACAAATGCACAGGTATTGGCTGCACATCTTTGCAATTCCGCTCTTGTCAGTCTTCCATCAGATAACGCTTCCATCAGATTATCCCCGCTGGCATTTGTTGAACCGTCCGGACATACCATATACAAATCATTCTGGGCACGCACCATTGCAGCAAAATTCACCTTATCCGCTTCTTTTCCACTCTCATTAATCGATGCCCACCAGTCCGTCATGACAATGCCTTCAAATCCCCATTGTTCACGCAGTATGGTTGTTGTCAGGTCATAATTTCCGGCTGTCCAGATTCCGTTAACCGGTCCGTATGTTGTCATAACGGAATTTGCCGCGCCACAGCGCACAACCATTTCAAATCCCTTCAGATATATTTCTCTCAATGCTCGCTCCGATACAACCGAATCCGCAAAATGCCGTTTGTATTCCTGATTATTTGCACAGAAATGCTTTATCGTTCCGGTTGCTCCATAAGTACGCAGACCTTTCACCATTGCAGTTCCCATAATTCCGGTTACAAACGGGTCCTCCGAAAAATACTCAAAGTTTCTGCCATTCAACGGATGTCTGTGGATATTCATTCCCGGTCCTAATAGACAATCCACATGATTTTTTATCATTTCCATTCCGGTAAAGGAATATAATTTCTCAATCAGATCCGGATTAAAGGTTGCACCAATCAAGGTTCCGTTCGGCAGACTGAATGCCTTCATTCCGGAATCCAATCGCATTCCGGATGGTCCGTCACTACAGCAGACTGCCGGTACTCCCAAACGATTTACCAAATCATCCGATACACCGCCAAATGCCGCCGCAGTACCCGGTGTTACCCTTGGACTTCCCATACCTTCACCACGTATGATACAAGTCAGTTCCTCATCCGTCATCTGTGACACAAATTCTTCTATCGAAACCGCTCCGTTTTTCACATCCTGCAAACGGAATTTGTTACCGGCTCCGGTTGTCTTATATTCCTCCGGAACATTTTCTTTTCTTACCTGTTCCATATCCCTTGTTGCAAGCGGAACCGGCTCCATCTGAATTTCAAAACCATCCGCTGCCGATACCATTGGTTTCATCCGTTCAAATTCTTCTACCGGTGCCAATGCCTCTGACAACTGTTCCACCACATATATATCTTCCACTTCGAAGCTTCCGGCAAGTGCGGCACTTCTTACATCTTCACCGACATATACTTCATAGGTGCCTGCCTCCAAAACAAAGCAGGATTTATGTCCGGTAATTCCGCCGTCATCATAAGATGCAATGGCATCAAACGGAATTACCAGCATAGATTCTTCCTTCTGTCCCGGTTGTAACACTTCCGATTTCCAAAAATCTGCCAGAACTCTTTCCGGTTTTCCAAGTTTTCCCTGCGGAGCCTTGACATAAACCTGTACAACTGCTTTACCCGGCATACTACCTGTATTTTCCACCTGTATTTTTCCGACAATATCCTTTGTCTTTGGTTCCTTATCAATCGGATTTTGCCCATCCATAACCTTAATGTCATCCATTTTCAAAGCAAAGGTTGTATAGGACATACCGTAACCAAACGGATAGCGCACTGCATCCTTGGCAAAAGTCTCAAAATAACGATAACCCACATATATGTCTTCCCGGTAAAAATTGCGTTCCGGATTACCAAAGTTTTTTGAAGACGGATAGTCTTTTACATGGTATGCAATCGTATCGGTCAGATGTCCGGACGGCGATGTCTTTCCCAACAAAACATCTGCCACACCTAGACCGCCAATCATGCCGCCCTGCCATACATACATCACAACTTCCGGCTGATAAACATCTACAAACTGCATATCCATAATGCCGCCTACATTTAATAGCACAATCATTTTGTCAAAATGATCCCTCACTTTTTGAAGCATATCAAATTCTTTTTTTGTCAGACGGTAAGAGCCTTCCGTATCGCTTGCGTCCTGATCTTCTCCTGCGGTTCTTCCGATAATTACAATTGCCACATCCGAATCTTTTGCCGCTTTACCAACCAGTTCATCCTCTAATTCCATTTCTTCCTGACTCCATGGTTCACAGCCCCATCCTTCACCTTCGTCAAAGGGATGTTCCTCTTCCCATGCAAGATAAGTATTTAACAATTCCTCATTGATGGTTACCAGTCCGCTCTCCTTTAGTGCATCCACAATACCGGTCACTTTTGAAACATTTACCATACCACCGGAACCGGTTCCGCTTTTATAATAATGTGTCTGTATTCTTCCAAATACGGAAATTTTACTGCCTTCCTTTAACGGCAATACCGCATCTTTATTTTCCAATAATACACAGCCCTCTGCAACTACATTGCGAGCGGTTTCAATATATTCTTTCCAATCCAAATTCAGTTCTTTCTTCATATGTAACCTCCTTCTTAAAATATAACGAACGATAGCTTGTAACAGACCTTCCCCTGTTCCATTGTGTTTACATTATATTTTTTTCTTTGCGGTATATATATTCAAATTCTGGCATTTTTTTATATTTTCTGTTCTTATTTATAAAAAAATGTTCCCCGGATGATTTCCGGAGAACATTTCATATCTTACAGTAATTCTTTTCGAAGTTCCTCGCCACTCTTTGCACTTAAGTAAGCCGGTGCAATATCAAATACAGTCTTACATCCGCTTACACCTTCCTGTGACAGCCGGTAAGCTGCTCTTGCATAGGCAACAATTACCGATGCCGTAAATTCCGGATTGGAATCCAGCTTTAGGCTATACTCAATCACATGGCTGTTTTCTTCTTCCCAACCGGTCTTACCGGAACGGATTACAAAACCACCGTGTGGAATACCGCTGTGATTCTCCTTTAATTCTTCTTCACTGATAAAATGTACGGTTGTATCATAATCTGCAAAATAGTTCGGCATTGTCTTGATTTCATTTTCTACCTTTTTTGCATCTGCTCCGTCTTCCAATACAACAAAACATTCCCTTGTGTGTTTCTGTCTCGTTGTAAGTTCCGGATTTTCCCCATTCCGGACTGCCTCTAATGCAGCATCAACCGGAATTGTATATTGTTTTCCGTCTTTGACACCATCAATCCGGCGGATTGCATCCGAATGTCCCTGACTGACACCCTTTCCCCAAAATGTATAATCCTTTCCGTTTGGCAAAATAGCATTAGCATACATACGATTTAGTGAAAACATTCCCGGATCCCAGCCGACAGAAATAATTCCTACCGTTCCCGCATTTTTTGCTGCCGCATCTACATTGGCAAAATGTTCGGGAATTCTTGCATGGGTATCAAAACTGTCTACCACATTAAAATATTTCGCATATTCCGGTGTCTGTTCCGGCAAATCGGTTGCACTTCCACCGCATAAAATCAGTACGTCAATCTTATCTTTCCAATCTGTTACCTCTGATGCCTTACATACTGTAACATCCTTTGACAAAGTCTGAACCGATTCCGGATTTCTTCTTGTAAAAACTGCTGTCAGTTCCAAATCCTCATTCTGCTTAATTGCACATTCAATTCCTCTTCCCAAGTTACCATATCCCATAATGCCGATACGAATACTCATTTTTCTTCCTCCTTTTGTAATTGAATAAACTGATACATTTCCAAATTTTTTATATATGCAACCAGCCGGTTATAAAGCGGCTGGGCATCCTCACCAAATTCCTCGTCTACCCGAACTGCTATATCATATATGGTACGGTTGCCGTCCATTAATTTCCAGATAAAACTGCCCATCCCATCCAGATGAATCTGTGATACTTCAGGTTTATGCAAAAATTTCTGTGCCAGCCGGTTCATAATTCCCTTATTTTTCACGAGAACGGTTATGTTTCCATCCTCTTCCAACTGATAAGGAAATTCCTTATTATGGCACGGCTTATAATTCAGATAGTTTGCTTCTACTTTCTTTTTTTTCATGCTTTGTTATCCTTTTTCGGCTTTGCAAAATGCGCAACACAGGCAATCATAACAGCGGTTAATATCAATCCGCCAACTATACCTGTATCAAGCATTCCGGATAGATCAATCTTTTTATCCAGACCAAATACCGCAAAAATAGCCAGTAAAATACCTACAAGACCTTCTCCCGCAATCAAACCGGAGCAGAACAAAACACCGGAACCTGCTTCACTGTCCTTATCTGCATTTTTTGATTTCCGGTCAATAAACCACCGTAAGATACCACCAATCATAATGGTTGTACTTAATTCCAACGGCAAATACAGACCAATTGCAACCGGCAATACCGGTATTCCCAACACTTCAATCACAACTGCAATAAATACACCGATAAATACCAATGACCACGGAAGATTTCCATCCATGACGCCCTCAATAATCATTTTCATAAGTGTTGCCTGTGGTGCTGATAATTCCGTCGTACCAAATCCCCATGCGGAATCCAGTAAAACCAACACTCCACCAATTGTAAATGCAGAAATCACAGCTCCGATTAATTCACCAATCTGCTGTTTCATAGGAGTTGCTCCCAATATATATCCGGTCTTTAAGTCCTGTGAAGTATCTCCTGCCATCGCAGCCACAATACAGATAACAGAACCAATTGCAATCGCACCACGCATACCGTGTGCTCCCATATCCCCGGATGCCTTTAAACTAATGGTTGCAATCAAAAGTGTTGCAATCGCCATACCCGATACCGGATTATTACTGCTTCCTACAAGACCAACCATTCTTGAAGACACTGCTCCGAAGAAAAATCCAAACACAACAATCAAAACAGCACCCAACAAGGATACCGGAATCTGTGGCAATAACCAGATTGCTAAAATCATGAACAACACACCTGCACCGATAATCCGCATATCCAAATCCCGTTCTGTACGAATGGTACGATTTTCGTTACTTCCCTTCATTCCTTTTACCGCATCCACAAAAGTCGTTACAATCAAAGGAAGTGACTTTATTAAACTGATAATACCTCCGGCTGCTACCGCTCCGGCTCCGATATAACGGATGTAACTGCTCCAGATTGCACTTGCTCCTCCGGCTGCATAAATAGCTGCTATACTCTCCGTTCCCGGATACAATATTGTTTCACCGCCAAACGTAATGATTGCCGGAATCAAGATAAACCATCCAATCAAACCACCTGCCAGAATATAAGAAGATATCTTCGCTCCGCAAATATATCCGACACCAATCAAAGCCGGATAAACTTCTACAGAAAATTCGGTTTTTAATGCCTTTAAAGGTGCGGTAATTACACCGGGAATCACTTTCAGACCATCTACTAATAATTTGAACAAGGCAGCCAAACCCATACCGGCAAATACCGTTCCGGCTCCTGCACCGCCTTCTTCTCCTGCCAACAAAACCTCTGCACAGGCAGTTCCTTCCGGATATGGTAAAACACCATGCTCTTTTACAATTAATGCATTTCGAAGCGGCACCATAAACAATACGCCCAAAACACCACCACACAATGCAATCAATGAAATTGTAATCAGACTTGGTTTTTCCATCACACCATCTTTTGCCCACAAAAATAAAACCGGCAGTGTAAAAATAGCTCCGGCAGCCAGAGATTCACCGGCAGAACCAATGGTCTGTACCATATTGCTTTCCAATATGGAATCTTTTCTCATAATAATGCGGATTACACCCATGGAAATAACCGCAGCCGGAATCGATGCCGATACAGTCATACCGACACGCAATCCAAGATAGGCATTTGCCGCCCCAAAAATAATCGCAAGTAACACACCCATAATCACGGATGTTACGGTAAATTCGGCAGTCACTTTCTCCGCCGGAATATAAGGTTTAAATTCTTCTTTCATTCTTTCCTCCAACTATCAAATATATTGTTTTTAATCAACCCTTTGCGCACCCCAGAAGAAAAGCGCAACCGTTCCGGGTCCTGTATGACTTCCGATTGTTGTTCCAATATTCTCAATCTGAACCGGACCATCCAGTTTAGGGAAACGTTCTTCAATCAAATCCGCAACTGCCTTTGCATCTTCGTAGCAGGCAGAGTTGGAAATAAAACATTTTCCGCTGTAATCAAATCCGTCTTCCGCCAGTTGTTCCATTTTCTTCACAATCTCAATAATTGCCTTTTTCTTTGTTCGGATCTTTTGTCTTGGAATTAATTTACCCTCAAAATCAACGTTTAGTAATGGACAAATATTCAATACTCCGCCAACAAATCCTGCTGTCTTGGATACTCGCCCACCCTTTACATAGAATGTTAAATCACTGGAAAAAAACCAATGATTCAATTTTAACCGATTGGCAATGGCATAATCACGCACTTCCGTAATAGATTTACCCTCATCCTTTAAATCTGCCAGCTTATCCATCAACAATCCGTAACCGGATGAAGCCGCAAGGGAATCAACGATAAAAATTTTCCGTTCCGGATATTTTTCCTCCAATTCTTCCTTCGCAATCATAGCAGAATTTAAAACACTGGTAATTCCAGATGATAATGTAAGATGTAAAATATCCTTTCCCTCTTTCAAGAAAGGTTCAAAGTATTCCATAAACTCTTCTGCATTAATCGTTGATGTCTTGGTATCAGCACCCTCCTGCATCCGTTGATAAAACTCATTAATGTCCATGCTGTCACCTAAATCATCCATATATGGAACACCATCTAATTCATAATGAAAACAAATATACTGAATATCCCGTTTTATAAAATATTCTTTTGACATATCCGCCGTTGAACAACAACTCAAAATATACTCTGACATACTGATTCCTTTCGCGCATTGGATTTTAATGTATCATATATCTTTTTCCATAAAATATCAACATTAATATTCCCACAATACCCGCATTTATACCCTAGAAAAGTATCTGTATTGTTGTTCCGACTCCCGGTGCACTATCCAAAATTATCTTTGCACCATGCAGCTCCACGATATGTTTTACGATGGCAAGTCCTAAGCCGGTTCCTCCGTTTTCTTTGGATCTGCTCTTATCTACACGGTAAAACCGTTCAAAAATCCGTTCCTGTTCCGCCGCAGGGATTCCGATTCCATCGTCTTTTACCATTAAAATCGGCTCTTCCTTTTTTAATACCGATACATAAACATGACCGTTCGGATTGTTGTACCGGATAGCATTTAACACCAGATTTTCCAGCAATTCCCGAATCAATTCACGATTTCCCCTGATATTACAAGGGGTTCCGGAAAAGCTTACGTGAATGCCTTTCTTTTCTCCGCTTATAATCAGGGATTCCATGTTTTCTTTCACACACTCATATAAATCCATATCCACCATCTCTTCAATGGAATCGTTCCGGTCTAATTCCGACAGACGGATAATATCGTTAATCAACACCAGTAACCGTTCTGCATTTCTTCGTATTTCCATATAAAAATGTTTCTTCTTATCCTCTGCAACCATTCCGTTTTCCATCAATTCGGCATAACCGGATATTGCCGTCAGAGGCGTTTTCAATTCATGGGATACATTTGCGGTAAAATCCTGTCTGGCACGCGCTGCCGAAAGAATATCCGCATGCTGTCTTCTTATCATATCCGCAAACGGTGCCAGTTCCTTATACGGTGTATCGATACTGGAATCTTCTATGTTCTGTGCCATCGTTTCAATCGGACGAATCAACTGTTTGGTCAGCATATGCGATAATAAGATACAAATTCCAATAATACAGATAATAATCAGAAGTACCATCGGCACTGTGCTTGCCATCATATACCAGACACTGTTTGCCTCCATGGCAACACGCAATACCGTATGATTATCAAGTAAAATGGCATAATAAAATGTACTTTTGTTCATTGTATCGGAACGTCTTACGGATTCTCCGATACCGTTTTCAAACGCCTGCAAAATCTCCGGACGATCCATATGATTTTGTAATTCATTTGCACTCTTGTCATTGTCATATAAAACCGTACCATCTTCATCTACCCAGGTCACACGCAGTTCCCGGATATCGGTTGACAAATCAATCGTATCCGTATTTGCATCAACTTCTTCAAAATAATGGGTATCCTTTAACAGTTTTGCACTGACTGCCAAGTCATTTCGCACCTGTTTTGCAAACAGACCGTAATATAAAATTGTCATTCCCACGGTTGTTGCAATAACCGCCAATACGGCAATTCCAATCAACCTCAAATTAATCTTATTTTTCATTCAAATACATACCCTACATTTCGTACTGTTTTAATTCTGCTACCGTAATCTCCAAGCTTCTGACGGAGTGTTTTAATGTGCATATCCAAAGTTCTTGATTCCACCTCTGCCGTCAATCCCCAGATATGATCCATAATACTGTTCCGTCCCAAAACAATTCCCTTGTTAATCAAAAGATACTGCAAAAGCTCATACTCCTTATAAGTAAGAAGGATTTGCTGTTTGTCAATCGTCACCTCATGGCGTTCATTATTCAGAACCAGCCCATCCACCGATAACTGTTTGATATCCTCCGGCTGGGTCCGCCGCAACAATGCCTTGACGCGGGATATCAGTTCCATAACAGAAAATGGTTTTTTGATATAATCATCCGCTCCGTCTTCCATTCCTTTTACCAAATCAAGCTCCGTCGTTTTTGCCGTTACCATTATAACCGGTAAATGTTTGGTATCCGGATTTCTGCGCAGTTTTTTTACGATATCATTGCCGCTTTCGTCCGGCAGCATAACATCAAGCAAGACCAAATCCGGTAATATATCATCCAGTTTTTCATAAAATTTCTTTGCATCCGGAAAACCAATCACATTATGTCCTGCATTTTTTAATGCAAACTCCTCTATTTCACGAATGCTTTCATCATCTTCTACAATATAAATTAATGCCATATCAACACTCCCATCTTTTCCGTTATTTTAACATTCTCTGTAACAAAAAGGTACATGGAAACCTAATTTTTTTAAGAATATAGCATTTATAAGTAAAATCTATGGATATAGTTATGTAAAATCTATGTAAAAAGAGGTGTCCGACCAACACCTCTTTCAATATCTTTACTCTGTTTCTAAGCCATTCCATTCACGGTTTTATACTTCCAAAGCATCTCTGCATGGTTCTGTTCTTCCACCTGAATGTCCGCCAGTAATTTACGAAGCTTTGTATTCTGAAAAACAAATACATCACTATTGTATTCCGAAGATACCAGTTTTTCCGTTCCAATACAATCCGTTGCCAAAAAACAATCGCTGGTTTTATCTTCCGATTCACTCATTGTATCATAAGTTGCTGTCGGCATATAATTTGCTCCGTCACTGTCATTGCAGTTACTGTCCGGGACCTCTCCTCCGTTTAAAATACCGGTAATGGAATTATAATGCTCCTGCTCCTTTTTTTGTAAATCCAAAAATAAATCCTTCAAAACCGGATCCTTTGCCTGCTGTGCATACTTTTCATACTTTTCCATACAGCTTTTTTCCTGTGTCTGCAAATCCTGTAAAACTGTCTTTTCTTTTTCCTTTAAAATCATTTTGTTACCTCGCTTTTTTCTATTAAACAGACTTCTTTCGGTGTCTGTTTTTACAAATGAAGTATGCTCGTTTTTGTTGAATCTTATTCCATCCGTTTTAAATTTTTACATTTGTCCTGTATTTTCAGATACCGGACAGTTATGTTATACTTCTTTATATTTATTTAGTTTCGTTTAAAGTTCATTTGATAGACTTCTATTAAATATTTTTTAGGAGGGATTTTATGCGTTTATTAATTGCAGAAGACGAGCAGGAGCTTGCAAACGCACTGACTGCTATCTTAAAACATAATAATTATTCCGTAGATACCGTATATGACGGTGAAGATGCACTTGCCTATTTACAGACAGGATTATATGATGCCGCAGTTTTAGATATTATGATGCCCAAAATGGATGGTCTTTCCGTTCTTAAGCAAACTCGGAAAGAAGGCTGTTCCATTCCCATCATTATGCTGACTGCTGTCAGCGGTGTGGATAATAAGGTAACCGGTCTTGACCTTGGTGCAGATGACTATCTGACCAAACCTTTCTCCACAAAGGAATTGCTGGCAAGAATCCGTGCAATCACAAGACGGCATGAGGATTTAACAAGCAGTGTCCTTACCTTTGAAGATTTATCCTTAAACCGTTCCACCTATGAATTATCCTGCAAAGGAAATCATATCAAATTATCCAATAAGGATTTTCAAATTATGGAAATGCTCCTGGTCACACCGGGACAAATCATTTCCACCGAACAGTTCATGGATAAAATATGGGGATATGACAGTGATGCCGAATTAAATGTTGTCTGGGTTTATATTTCCAATCTGCGAAAAAAATTAACCGGACTGCAATCACAGGTAAGCATCAAAGCAACCCGAAATCTCGGTTATTCTGTGGAGGTAAAAAATGCTTAAAAAACTAAAGAAAAAATTTGTCGGTATTTCCATGGCAGCCGTTTTCTTCGTTTTGTTCATCATTATGGGTACCATCAATATTCTAAACTATGAAAACACCAAACAGGGTGCCGACCAGATTCTGAATATATTGGAAGAAAACGAGGGAAGTTTTCCGCACAAAGAACCGGATATGCAGCCAAAAAACACTATGGAACCACAGGCAGAACCGAAGAAAGAACCCCTGTCTCCGGAAACCCCTTTTAATACCAGATATTTTACGGTAACGATTGCAGCGGACGGAACCGTTGACACGAATGTGCAAAACATCGCCGCCATCTCCTCCGATACGGCAATTGAATATGCCACAAATTTGTATCAGAAAAACAAATCAAAAGGTTATCAGGGAAACTACCGATATCGGAAAATCACAACAACGAATAATCAGACAATGTATATATTTGTGGACTGCGACAGAGAGCTTAATTCCTTCCATAATTTCCTGCTTGCCAGTCTCTTCATCAGTGTACTGGGGCTGATCGGTATTTTTATTCTGCTGCTTTTATTTTCTCCACATGCAGTTCGTCCAATTGTGGAAAGTTATGAAAAACAAAAACAGTTTATTACCGATGCCAGCCACGAAATCAAAACACCGCTTGCCGTCATAAATGCCAACACTGATGTCATCGAGATGGAAAACGGAGAAAGCCAATGGACAGACAGCACCAAAAAACAGATTGAACGTCTGACCTCCCTGACCGAAAAACTGGTCATTCTCTCAAAAATGGACGAGGAACAACCGGATATTGCATTTTCACCGGTCAATGTTTCCGCCCTGCTAAATGATGTAATCGACTCTTTTGAGGCGGTCTGTGTAACCAAAAATATATACACCTCGATTGCCATAGAACCTGACCTTATCGTCACAGGCAATGAGGACAGCCTGCGGCGTTTGTTTACACTGTTGATGGATAATGCAATCAAATATACCAAGGATTCCATCCGTGTTACGCTTCAGAAGAAAAAACATACTGCTGTATTTATTTTTGAAAATACAATCGAAGATATGGAACCCGGACGCCATCCGGAACTCTTTGAACGGTTCTACCGTCCGGATTCCTCCCGCAATACCAAAACGGGCGGCTTTGGTATCGGACTGGCAACGGCAAAAGCAATTACCGAAGCACACAAAGGAAAGATTACTGCCAAATGTCCGAACCGGCAGGTTATTCAATTTCTTCTTACCTTTCCTATGAAAAATAAATAAAACACATATTCTTAACACTTCTTTTAAAGTTCAATTAAGGTTCCCTTGCTACAATCGGTTACAGAAAAGCAAAGGAGCCTTAATTTATGGATGTTCAAACTATTTTTCAACGTTACGAAATCAAATATTTTTTAACCACAAAGCAGCTTCAACATTTAAAGGAATGTATGCAGCCTTATATGGAAGCCGATGCCTATGGAAAATCAACGATTTTAAATCTGTATTTTGATACACCAAATGATTTATTAATCCGTCATTCTTTGGAAAAGCCCGTTTACAAAGAAAAGCTGCGGCTTCGCAGTTACCATATACCGGATGGTTCCACTCCGGTGTTTCTGGAAATCAAAAAGAAATATGACAGTGTTGTTTATAAAAGAAGGGAATCCGCTTCCTATGACAAAATGCTTGGCTATTTAGAGCAGGGAACTTCTTTTTCCGATTCCCAGATCATGCATGAAATCGACTACTTCATGCACTATTACAAAAACCTGACGCCTCATGTGTTTTTATCCTATGAAAGGGAAGCCTTTTATCAGAAAGGAAATTCGGATTTCCGAATCACCTTTGACAAAAACATTTTGTGGAGGACAAAGGACCTTTCCCTTACCAAAGGTGCCTACGGCAATTCATTATTACCGGAAAATACGGTGTTAATGGAGATAAAAACCGCAGGGGGCATACCGCTTTGGTTCAGTCATTACTTAAATGAAGAACATTTACAAAAATGCTCTTTTTCAAAATACGGAACTGTTTACAGAAATTTACAAAAACAAAAGGAACAATAAGGAGGAGACTTATGAATTTTTCACTATTTAATACTACTGTTATTTCCACATCGGATTTTTTTATCTGCATACTTGCATCACTGCTTATCGGATTATTTTTAGCCGGAATCTATTCTTTCCGGACAAAATATACCCAGAGTTTTTTTACAACCATCGTATTACTGCCTGCCATTGTCTGTGTCATTATCATGCTGGTCAATGGTAACATCGGAACCGGAATTGCCGTAGCCGGAACTTTCAGTCTGGTTCGTTTCCGTTCTGTTCCGGGTAGTGCCAAAGAAATCGGTGCGATTTTACTTGCAATGGGTGCCGGATTATTGACCGGAATGGGTTATATCGGATTTGCAGCCATCTTTGCAATCATCATGGGAATTGCAACAATTTTGTTAAACATCTTCCACATTGGCGCACATTGCAAAACCGAAGGTTTGAGCTTACGCATTACCATTCCGGAAGACTTAAACTATACCGATGCATTTTCCGATTTATTTGAAACCTACACAACAAATGCAAGCTTGATAGCAGTGAAAACAACAAACATGGGAAGTATGTTCCGTCTGACATACTCCATTTCGTTCAAGAAAAATGTCAACCAAAAAGATTTCATTGATGCGCTTCGTTGTCGCAACGGCAATTTAGAAATCAGTCTTTTCAACGAAGCAACAACAATAACAGAATTATAAAAGGAGGTTTTTTACCATGAAAAGATTTTTCAGTATTATTCTTATCAGTACTTTAACCCTGTCGCTACTGACAGGATGCGGTACCGGAACAACCAAACAATCCACATCAACAACAAAGGCAGCCGAACAGTCTGCTGCAAATTCAGAAACCATTACTTTTTCATCTGACAAAATAACCTGTTCCGATTCCGATGTATCCATTGAGGATAATGTCATTACCATTTCAAAGGCCGGCAATTACACGGTAAGCGGAAGCAGTGAAAACGCCCAGATAATAATCGACGCGTCCGATGATGACGAAGTTAGTCTGACACTTTCCGACCTTACCTTAAGTTGTGAAACCAGTGCCCCGATTTATGTAAAAACGGCAAAACAACTGACCGTCACTTTAGAAGACGGTTCAACGAATTATCTTTCAACCACAGATGAATTTGTCGCCATTGATGACAATAATATTGATGGTGTTATTTTCTCAAAAGATGATTTAATACTGACCGGAAGCGGCAGCCTGGAAATTGACTCACCTTACGGACATGGCATTGTCACAAAGGATGAATTAACCGTAGAAGACGGAACCTATACAATGACCTGTAAAAAACACGGTCTTTCCGGAAAGGACGGTATCCGGATTGTAAACGGAACCTTTACACTAAGTACACAAAAAGACGGTATTCATACGGACGGAGACCTTACCATTGAAAATGGTGACATAAATATTCTCGAAAGTCTGGAAGGCTTGGAGGGACAGACCATTACCATCTTAGACGGCAATATCGATATCGTATCTTCCGATGATGGAATCAATGCCGCCGGCGCTTCCGATTCATCCAACAGCCAAAGTTCCGACAACTTTGAAAACCAAAAAGGTAATACTCCTCAGCCACCGCAAAATAATTCAGACGGTCAACAGCCGCCGCAAAACGACACAGATGGTCAGCAGCCACCGGAACTTCCCGATAATCAGCAACAGGGCATGGAACCGCCAACCGATAACGGTAACGAATTTGGTGGTAATGCAGGCGGATTTGATATGGATGCAGATGAATCCTGCAGCCTGACAATCTCCGGAGGAAATATTCATATTAATGCAGGTGGGGATGGTATCGATTCAAACGGAACTTTCACAATGACAGGCGGAACCGTATTTGTTGAAGGACCGGAAAGCAGCGGTGACAGTGCTCTTGATTATGGTATCAGCGCAACCATTACCGGCGGAAGTTTTCTTGCAATCGGATATTCCGGAATGTCACAAAACTTTGGAACGGATTCCACACAGTATTCTTACATGACAACGCTGGAAAGTACCATTGAAGAAGTTCCTTCTACCATTACTTTAACAGACAGCGAAGGCAATACCATTCTTACACAGGATACCAGTAAAACTTATAATTGCGTCATCATCAGTTGTCCGGAATTAAAAGAAGGAAGCACTTATACATTGACAACCGCATCAACCTCACAGGAATTTACCCCTTCCTCTGAGGCGGTGCAGAACAATTAACCTAGGAAATATATTTTTTAATTCCTAACATCCAGTATTTCATTACTACTTTTTTCGGAGATAACCGTACAAGAATCCTTTGAATATTCACATAAGTACCGTATAATGAAATTTCTTTTCCTTTCCGCACATCTTTCAATGCTTTTGTTACAACGTCTTTTGCATTGGAAATGTGCGGAAATTTTACTTTTCTTCCATTCAGTGTTTCCGGTAACAGATTGGTCTTAATCCATCCGGGACAGACCGCTGTAACCTTGATTCCACGTTCTTTTAACTCCGCATTCAAAGCCCGAGAATAACTTAAATTGAATGCCTTGCAGGCGCCGTACAAATTCATATACGGCATTGGCTGGAAGGATGCCTGGGACACAGTATTTATGATATGGCTTCCTCTCTTCATATAAGGAATACAAATATTACATAAGACTGCCATCGCTATATTATGCGTTGTTACATGACCGGCAATCTCACTTGCACAAAAATCCGTAGAATGGGCAAATCTGCCGGCTCCCGCATTATTGACAAGATACAAAATCCGATAGTCATCCTTCCTTAATTGTTCCGAAATCACTTCTAAATTCTTTTCATCGCTCAAATCAACCGACATACCCTTTACCACATCCGGATAGATTTCCTCTAATTTTGATAATTTTTCTTTATTTCTGGCAATTGCCCAAATCTCATCCACTTCCGGTAACAACTGTCTGGTAAATTCTCTTCCGACACCTCCGGTTGCACCTGTTATAATTGCTATTGTTTTACTCATAAAAGCCTCCGTTTTGCATACTTTCTACAGTTTATCCCTTTCGTTTTGAAAAATCAAACATTATTTCTTCTTCAGATGATTATTTATTACTTCCAAATCCTGCACCAGTTCCACCGTTCCGATATATTGATTCTTTTCATCTCTTACCGCACGATAGGACACTAACATATCTTTTCCCTTTTTTTGAGTAAATACCAAAACTTCATCTCTTGTTCCCTTTCGAAATTCTTCAATTATCCGTCTTACCTGTGCCTCAACCTTCGGCGGATGGCAGGAAAAAACTTCACGGTCGATTGCCATCCCCGGTCTCTTAAAAAATTTAGGTCCTTCGTTAAAATAACGGTTTTTGTTTTCGACATCAACAAATGTAATCTCAAGCGGAATCGCATTTAACATGGCAGTCAGCTGTTCCACAGTCATATGACCTCCGGGCATACGGATTTCATTTTCCTTCCCCTCCATCTTTCTGATGATTTTGCTGTTTTCCGCCTCCTGCCAATTTTCCTGTTTTACTCCAAAGCACTCATCATAATCCTTTGCATCCTGATAAATTCCATACCATTCTTCCGTACGAAAGTTCTTTGCACAGTTTTGAAATAATATATTTTCCTCCTTGAATATCATCTCCTCGATTTTTTTTAATATATCGGAAAATTTTATCAGCCATTCCTGATTTTGTTCGCATCCCGCTAATCGGTTTAATTCATCTCTTATTTCATCATCAACCGTCCACATTACCGCCGACGGTCCCTCTATTTTGTATTGCACCTTTAAATGCGGATAAAGCAAATCTCCCTTTTTTACATAATGAATGGAAATCTCTCTTAACCGGTCAAATAATTCGGTTCCCACAAATCCGTTACTGATTGCTTGCCGGCACTGATCCAGTATCACTTTTAATGCCTGATTTTCCCGAACCATAACTGCAATCGGATGTCCCGGAATCTTTGCAAGCTGTGCGGCACTTTCTTTGGGATTTTCCGTTTTATTTTCTTTCACTGTTTCATGAAACAATGCGGAATGAACATCACACAACCGCTGTACTTCCTGAAGCGGTGTTCCTTCCTTTAACAACCGTTGTTCCGCCAACATAATTTCCGATGCATCCACAGACTGAAATTCTTTTACAAAATCACTCCGTACCGCCTCTAAGGATTCTCCGTTTCCCAATCGTTTTAAATAATCTTTAATTTTATCAGCTATATCCATTTCTCATCCTCCTGACAATATTATCTGATTATTTTTTCCAAATTCCTTTGTTTTATGCAAAAAAAATAATCCGCTGTTACACGGATTACTTTCTCTTATTATGTATCAGGAATACCCTTTTAACAACCGCTGTTCAAATGCATCCGCAGGCAATGGTTTATCAAATACATATCCCTGCACCAAATCACAACCTACATTTTTCAGATATTCCAATTGCTCTTTTGTTTCCACACCTTCTGCAATTGTTTTTTTATCCAATCCTTTAATCATATTCACAATGTAGTTAAACATCAGCAAATCCTTTTCTTTTTCCGGATACTCTGTTTCTAACGGAATAAATGATCTATCGATCTTAATCATTTTCAAATCAACCTGTTTAATCATGTTAAGGGAAGAAAATCCGGTTCCGAAATCATCCATGGAAGTCCGGATACCACGAACTTTTAATGCCTCAACCAAGGCTGTCATCACTTCAAAATTCTGATAATCCTCACTTTCCGTCAACTCGATTTCTATGTACTGCGGGTCAATTCCATGCCTGTCTATAATAGATACAATATGATCAACCAGTCCATCTTCCTCCAAATGTTTTCTCGAAAAATTAACCGATATGCAGATTGGTTCTAATCCTTTTTTCATTCTGTTTTTTAACCACAGACAAACTTCTTCCAGTACATAATAGTCCAGAGAAATCACACTGCCTTCCTGTTCCAATAACGGAATAAAGTTTGCGGGCGGAACAATCTCACCATTCTTTATCCAGCGAACCAATGCCTCCGCACCATAAATGGAACGATTCTGTATATTTACCTTCGGCTGGTAATAAACCACAAATTCCCTGTTTTCCAACGCCTGTTTAAAATCCGACAAAACGCTCTGTTTTTCCATTATTTCCTTATAAAGCAGCGGATTGTATTCTACCACACATCCCGCACCTTTCTTTCTGGCGGATGCATATGCAATACTGGCACGCGCCATGATTTCCCGCACCTCATGAATATCCTTCAAGGCACCGTATCCAACCGTCGCACCAAATACAAATTCCTTTTCCCTTTGCTGACCGATATAAAAGATTCTGACTTCCGATATGTTTTTCAGGAACTGCGCAAAATTCTCCTCTTTTACCAGCACAACAAAATTGTCTCCACCGGCACGGGCAATCAACTCATCCTCATCCAGATACTTTTGGATGCGGGTTGTATATTGAGACAGTATCACATCTCCCTCGGCATATGAAAAGACTTTATTTACATATTTGAAATTATGTATATTAAAAAATACGATTACATATTGGTTTAAAATCTTACGCTGAAGTTTTTCTCCTGCAAAACGCATCAGATAATCCATCGTTGCCGCACCGGTATACAAATCCATATCAACAACGTGTTGCAATAACTGTTCCATCATCATCCGGCTGTATTGCATATAAATCACACGGAATACAATCTGTAACCGTTCCTTTTCTTCGTCTGTAAAATCCTCATCTGTTGCAGGGACCACCGATATTGTTATCTGTCCCTTATCCGGTAGATTGTATTTCATGGCATATGCCTGTCCGCTAAAAGCCGTTTCCCCGTCATATACCAAAATCTTTTTATTTCCATCTCTCAATCTTAATCTGGTAGGGGGTGCAACCAGTTTTAATTCCACTCTTCCCAGTCTCAACTGTTCTGCCATGGATGACACTGCACTGTGTATATTCTTCTCGCAATCCTCCATGTCTTTTGGCTCTATACATAATTGTTGCAAAAAAGAGAACATCTCTTCCGTCTGATTCATATTCATTCTCCCGTCATTATCAATCACTTACTCATATTACATTCTCTTCTATCCTATACACAAATGTTCTAAAAATCAAGTTCCTACTCAACAAATTTATAACATCTTCGGAACAGCGAATATGAAAATACAGCAGTCAGCCATTCTGCCACAACAAATGCCAGCCATACACCAACAGCTCCCAGCCATCTGCTCAACAGATATGCCGTCGGTATAATGACAACAACATAACGAAGTAAGGATATAAAAAATGATGGTGTTCCCTTTCCAAGTCCCTCCAACGTTCCGGAAAATGTAACCGATACGGAAGATACCACAAAGCCAAGACAGATAATCCGAAGTGCAGTCACACCCGCCTGAATAGTCTCTTCATTTATTGTAAACAGTCCAATTAATTTACCCGGTAACAGCTCACAGATACCGGTTCCCAACAACATAATTCCCATAATTAAAACCAGCGCAAACTGATAAATCTTTCTTACTCTCTTATATTCTTTTGCTCCGTAATTATATCCGATTAACGGACGGATTCCCTGAATAATACCGTTTGCCGGCAGATACAAAAATGTCTGTAATTTGTAGTACACGCCCAATACCAGCACATAAATTCCACCATATGCGGATAAAATTACATTCAACGCGGTAATCAACAAAGAAGGCAATGCCATGTTTAAGGTTGCAGGCAGACCGATTCCGTATAATTTCTTTAATATCTGCCAATCCACCTTCCAATGTCTGAATGAAATTGTAACCGGAAGCGGTCTTTTAAAGTAAAAATACAGATATACGATAAGTGTTATTACCTGTCCGATTCCGGTTGCCAGTGCTGCTCCCTGCATACCCATAGCCGGAATCCTTCCCAGGCCAAAAATAAAAATAGGATCTAAAATGATGTTCATAATACAGCCTGCCATCATACTGATCATAGAAACCTTCATCCGTCCCACCGACTGAAATATTTTTTCAAACGCAATCCCTACCGTAATGACAACAGAAAAGGAAAATGCAATTCTGGAATAAATAATTCCATATCGAATGACTACCTCATCCGATGTAAAAAAACGCAAAAATGTTGGCATACCTATGTAACAACCAATCAGTATAATTACTCCATGTAACACATTAAATACGATTCCGTCGGTTGCAACCTTATCTGCCTTCTCCTGATTACCTGCTCCCATATAAAATGCAATCATGGCATTGACGGCAATCGAAAATCCTACCGCAATGGAGGTAATCAGGTTCTGAATGGGATACACCAACGATAATGCCGTCATCGCCTGTTCATTTACCTTTGCAACAAAATAACTGTCTACTATATTATATAAAGAATTTACCATCATGGAGATTACCATCGGCAATGCCATGGACAACACTAATCTTTTTATTGGTTTTTCCTTCATAAATGTCTGATTCATCGAAACTGCTCCTTAATTATACCGAATTTTTTTGCTCATAATAGTATATATCATTTTTTGAAAATGCATAGCCCAAACACGACATTGTATTAAATTAAATGCAAAAGTAGTATTGACACACAAAAAAAATGGGACTATTATACAGATAATTTAATGACCAGCAAATGCAATCATGCAGGACAGGCTTTGTAGAGTCACTTGTTTTCAGCGAGCCACGTATGGTGAAAGGTGGTAAACAACTACTACAACAGTATCCCCTGCCAGCAGATCTAGTGAACGATTTATCAAGTAACCAGATACGGTTAGTTTCCGTAATCAAACTACACAGTGATAGCTGTGATTAAGTGGCAGTTTTCTGCAAGTGGAGTGGTACCGCGGATTTGATTCGTCTTCAAGAGTTTTCTCTTGGGGACTTTTTTAATTTATAGGAAAACCATTCCTTTCAGTTATATTCAGTCCTTTAAGAAGTGATAGTTTTACTGGTTGTTACATAAATATACTATATACTTAAGTGAGGAAGGAAGGATATTATGAACACTTTAGTAATCGTATTAATCGCCATCGTAGTTTTAGTGGCAGCCTATGCATTATACGGAAGATGGATTGCAAAGAAATGGGGAATCGACCCAAAAGCAATTACACCCGCAGTTGCAAAAAATGATGGAAAAGACTATGTTCCAACCAATGGATGGGTTGTATTTGCCCACCAGTTCAGTTCAATTGCCGGAGCCGGTCCTGTAACCGGAGCAATTCAGGCAGCAGCATTTGGATGGTTACCGGTATTGCTTTGGATTTTAATCGGTGGCGTATTCTTTGGTGCCGTTACAGACTTCGGTGCATTATATGCCAGTGTCAAGAACGAAGGTAAATCTCTTGGTTTGATTATTGAAAAATACATCGGCCGCCTTGGACGTAAATTATTCCTTTTGTTCTGCTGGTTATTTACCTTATTGGTAATCGCTGCTTTCGCAGATATGGTTGCCGGAACCTTTAATGCTTATACCGTAACGGAAGCCGGTGAAACAGTTCTTGCAGAGACAGCAAAGAGTAACGGTGCTGCCGGAAGTATTTCTTTAATCTTTATCGGTTTTGCCGTTATTCTCGGATTGATTCAGAAGAAATTTAAATTAAAAGGCTGGAAACAGACGGTTTTAGGTCTTGTATTTACCGTTGCCGCATTAGCAATCGGTATGCTGTTCCCACTTACCGCAGGTAAAGACACCTGGACTTATATCACATTCATCTACATTGCATTTGCTTCTGTACTTCCAATGTGGTTTTTAAAACAGCCTCGTGATTACATGACAACGTTTATGTTTGTCGGTATGATTGTTTGTGCCGTACTTGGATTGTTTATGGCTCATCCAACCATGAACTTACCGGTCTATACCGGCTTTACAAATGAAAACCTCGGAACCATGTTCCCAATTCTTTTTGTAACCGTTGCCTGTGGTGCTGTATCCGGTTTCCACAGTCTGGTATCAAGTGGTACATCTTCTAAAACAGTTGCAAATGAAAAAGATATGTTAAAGGTTGGTTACGGTGCTATGGTATTGGAAAGTTTCCTTGCCGTTATCGCACTTTGTGTTGCAGGTGCCGCCGCTGCTTCTGATGGTACAGCCGCTGTCGGTACTCCATTCCAGATTTTCAGTCACGGTGTTGCAGGATTCATGGAAAGCTTCGGAATTCCGGTATATGTTGCACAGTGTTTCATGACCATGTGTGTATCCGCTTTGGCACTTACTAGTTTGGATGCTGTTGCACGTATCGGTCGTATGAGTTTTCAGGAATTATTCTTACCGGATGATATGGAAAAAGCTTCCGGATTCCAGAAATTACTTTGCAATACATACTTTGCAACCGTAATCACATTAGTATGCGGTTTCGTTCTTGCTAAGATTGGATATGCAAATATCTGGCCATTATTTGGTTCTGCAAACCAGTTATTAAGTGCTTTGGTATTGATTACATTATGTGTATTCATGAAAGTAACCGGAAGAAGCAACAAGATGTTGTTCCCTCCACTTATCATCATGCTTTGTGTAACCTTTACCGCGTTGGTACAAAGAACCATCGGTTTATTAAAGGCAATCAGCGCCGGAAGTGCTACATTCTTAGTAGAAGGCTTACAGTTAATTATTGCAATCCTCTTAATTGCTTTAGGTCTTACCATTGTGATTAACTCAATGAAACAATACACAAAGGCAAAAAGCGAAAACTAAATTAAATTTAAAAGGCTCCCTGCATAAACTTCTTATACGGGGAGCTTTTTTTATAAAGTATTTACCAAAAATAATTATCGGAATGTCTTCAGATACAGTTTTTGTTCATCAGTAATCCGATAACTTTCAACTGCCTTCTGAATTGTCTTTTTATGCACCCAGTCGGACAAACGGTGCTGTTCAATATAACCGACTGCCATATCCCATTGTTTTGCCAATGCCGTAGCAAAATACCAGGCAATCATCATATTCACATAGTATTCTTCCGACCGTACCCCGGCAACCATTTCCATATATTCCGGTTTAAAGTCATCCTCAAGATACAACCGCATCAATAATCCAATTCCGTATCGGATGGTATACGTCTCTTTTGAAGAGATCCATTTCTTAATTTCTATAAGCAGTGCATCCTTATTCTTTGCAAAACATTTCGGTACCGGAAAATCACAGGTTGCCCAGTTGTCAACATACGGAAGAAATCGTTTTATCTCCGTTATACAACGTTCATAATCCTTCAAATCGGATATCAACATCATATGCAGATTATTCTCTTCATAATAGGTATGCGGCAATTGTGCCAGAAATTGTTCTACCCCTTCCTCCTTTGCAAATTCCTTTTTGAACTGCCGAAGAATGGGAGTCCGGATACCGATAATGTTTTCGGGCGAAATATCCGGTATCAGTTTCGCATGAAACTCCCGATACGCATTATCCTGTAATTGAAACAATCTCTTCTGTAATTCCGTCATAAGCACTACCTCATCCAAAATAAATCGCTAAATCATCTACTGTAAATTCTTACCATTGCTTTCTATAACCTGTCGATACCAGTCAAATGATTTCTTCTTTCTTCTGGCATAAGTTCCGCTTCCATCATCCATCTTATCTACATAAATGAATCCGTAACGCTTACGCATTTCACCTGTTGTAAAGGATACCGGGTCAATACAACCCCAAACGGTATATCCCATTACATCGACGCCATCTTCTTCAATCGCCTTCATCATTTCCCGAATATGGTCAGCTAAGAACCGAATACGGTTATCGTCCTCTATTCTACCATCTTTTAATTCATCTTCATAGCCAAATCCATTTTCTACTATAAATAAAGGTACCTCATATCGATCGGAATACTGATTTAATACATAACGTAATCCCTTCGGATCAATTGTCCATCCCCATGGTGTCATTTGAAGATAAGGGTTTGGAACCGCATCCGCACTTGCCGCCAAATCATTTCCAAGTTTTTCTACATTGGCATCGGTACTCATTACACTGCTTAAATAATAACTAAAACCAATATAATCCACACAGCCGTCAGCAATTATCCGCAAATCTTCATCCGTTACATCTAAGTCATATCCGTTCTTTTCCCATTCCTTCAAGATATAAGCAGGGTAATGTCCTCTTACCTGCACATCTGTAAAGAACAAGTTTTTGCGATCTTCCTTTTGTGCCAACAAGACATCATCCGGATTGCAGCTATATGCATATACCGGTGTTGCGGCTACCATACAACCGATTTGAAAATCTTTATTTATGGCATGTCCAAGTTTTACCACCTGTGCACTTGCTACAAATTGATAATGTGCAGCCTGATATACAAGCTTTTGTCTGTCTTCTCCTTCTTGAAACAGAATACCGGAATTGGTAAATGCATAAATCGGATTACTCAAAATCATCTGATTGTTAATCTCATTGAATGTCATCCAATATTTTACCTTATCACGATAACGTTCCATAACAGTCGTTGCAAACCGGGTAAAAAATTCTATCATCTTACGATTACGCCAGCCGCCGTATTTTTGAACCAGTGCATACGGCATTTCAAAATGTGACAGGGTAATAACCGGTTCGATATTGTACTTCAATAATTCGTCAAACAAATCATCATAAAATTGCAGTCCTTTTTCGTTTGGCTCGGTTTCATCACCCTGCGGAAATATACGGCTCCATGCAATACTGGTTCGAAAGCACTTAAATCCCATCTGTGCAAACATTTTTACATCTTCTTTGTACTGTTCGTAAAAATGGATGCCCTCATGATTGGGATAGTATTTACCATCTACAATGCCATCTGTAATTTCTCTTGCTTTTTCTCTGCTGCCGCCTGTCATTACATCTGCAATACTTAATCCTTTTCCGTCACTGTTATATGCGCCTTCTACCTGATGGGCGGCAACTGCGCCGCCCCATAAAAAATCGTTTCTCATATCAAACCTCCTATGCCATAATCTTGTATAGGTTGTCTCCTACCTTTACATTTTCTGCATCTGTCACTTCGATTGAGCCAAAATCATCCATATTCGTTACAAGAATCGGTGTGGTTAATGCATATCCTGCACCTTCAATCACATCACGGTCAAAGCTTAAGAGTGTATCACCTGCATTTACTTCCTGACCTTCTGTTACCTTCACATCAAATCCTTTTCCTTCTAACATAACGGTGTTCAAACCTACATGGATTAAAATTTCGGCACCATTTGAAAGTGTCATACCAACTGCATGCTTAGACGGAAGCACTGCACTGATTACACCGGAAGCCGGAGCTGTAATTACATTTCCTGTCGGATTAATTGCAACACCGTCTCCTGCTACTCCGCTTGAAAATACTTCATCCGGAACATCCTTTAATGCGATTACCGTTCCATCTACAGGAGCACATACGATTGCATCTGATTTCTCATCTGCATCCTGATTTTCTTCTGTCTTTTTCTCTTCTGTATCATTTTCTGCCACAAAATCCTTCATATCATTTGGTCCAATGCCCCAGAAATAAGTCAGTAATGTACCGGCAACGAGTGCTACGGAAATACCAATCAGATATCCTGCAAATGGAGAGTATGTCCGCATAACCATCGCAAATATATTATGGAATACATATTCATCCATTGTTACGTTTAACGCACCGTTGATTGCTCCACCAAGTCCACTTGCGATAGCAACAACTGCCATCAATCTCTTATATTCCATTACAATACCGTAAAGAATCGGTTCTGTTACACCTGCCATAATACCTGTTATAACGGTAGGACCTGCAACGGAACGGATCTTAGAACCCTTGCGTCCCTTTAAGTAAGCTCCGATTGCAATACCAATCTGTGCAAATACCGCACATACACAGACACCTTCAATCATATCTCCACCGTACTGCTCTAAATTCTGCAATGTGATTGGTGTAAATCCCCAATGTAAACCAAAGATTGTAAGGAACGGATAAGCTGCTGCAAGAAGGAAACCTGCAATAACTTTATTAAAGCTGAATAATTTAACTACGATATCTGCTACTACATTACCAACGGTTGTTCCAACCGGACCGAATACAATTGCCGTAAACGGTACCATAACCATCAAACAGATCATTGGTACAAGGAATAACTGCAATTCCTTTTTGATAATCTTCTTAAGACCTTTTTCCAAAAAGCTGTAAACGATTACTGCTATGAAAATCGGAAATACGGTTGAGGCATAGTCAATCGGTGTGACCGGGATTCCTAAAAATTTAACACCCTCTGCCGACAACAGACCGGTAAAATTCGGTTCTAACAATGCCGCACCAATCGCACCACCAACATATGCATTTGCACCAAACTGCTTTGCAAGTGTTGTTCCCAGGAAAATCGGGAGGAAATAAAATACTGCGTTACCTGCTGCCGATAAAATCAAATAGGTTGGATCTTCATATCCCAACACCCCAAATTCAATTAATACGGTAAGCAATGCCTTTACCATACCTGCGCCGGCGAGTAACGGAATCAACGGAGAAAATGCTCCGGAGATTACCTTCATTAAACGGTCAATCGGACTTTTCTTTTCCGCATTTTCTTCTTTGTCATCTTTTTTGTTTCCAATATTAACTATAGATAAAATTGCATTGTAATAATTATTAACTTCCGGACCTATTACAACCTGATACTGTCCACCGCTTACAATTACCTTCATAACATATGGTAACTGCTCCAATGCTGTCTTGTCTGCCTTAGCATCATTTTTTAATTCAAATCGTAATCTTGTTGCACAATGTACAAGATTATTAATATTCTTTTCGCCACCTACAAGGTGTACAATTGTTTTTGCTTCTTCTAAAAACTTCATAATGTTTTCCCCTTTCTTTTGTGAAAATAAAAATGACCCGAAACAGACACAGTGCATTCAACACTGTATCGTTCGAGTCATGCCTGGTCGCACCAGTAACACCTTTATGCTTTTTTACCGATTCGGTTTAAATGAAGGGTAAGATATAAAATCTCTCCCTGGCTGATATCCCAGTTATATGTCTTTTTTAGGAAATCAGCAATTTTTAAGGAACATTTATAATCGTCCTTACAACTTAACTTCACAGCCTCAGCAACTGCTTCATCAATATCTAACACTTCGCCTTTCATCTGACGTTGTACAAAATATCGTATATGAGAAATAAACCGACGGACATCAAAATCGTCCTCTTTGAATTCTCTCTTATAATATATCTTGCAGATATTTAAGATGTTCTGAATTATCTTTGTTCCAAGAATTGTATTTTGCATACCCTCTAAGTTCAGGTTTGCATTAATAAAATGCAATGCAATAAATGCCGCTTCCTGCTCCGGAATTTCTGTATTGAATTTCTTTTGCAAATCCTCCACAACAGTCATCGCATACCGATACTCTTTGGGATAAATCAATTTAATATCCCATTCAAGCGGTGATACAAAATACACACCTTCTTTTACACGTTCCAACATCATTCCCAGGTGATCTGATAAAGTTAATAAAATGCTATCGTTGCAATGGTATCCTAATTGTTGTTCACCCCGCTTGATAATATCGCTGGCCAATTCGAGATTATCTAGCGAAATACGTTCCAACAGCCGGCTAAAGTCCTTGTGTCCTTTTTCACCATCCAGAACGAAAAATTTTTCCACACTATTCCGGTTGACAGAATCTCCGGCTTTCATTCCAAATGCAACCCCACTTCCCATAACAACTGCTTCCTGATGGTTATCATCATATACCAACGCTACATTATTGTTCAGTGCCTTAATCAGCTCCATTGCTCCTGCCCTCCTCTCCTTCTCCGTTATCTTTCGTATATTCTCAGATATACAAAAAGGCACAACCAAAAAACGTATCTAACGTATATGGTCATGCCTGCTTTATCAGTAACACTCTTCTTTGATTATAAATTGAACCGACAAATATGTCAATGCAAATTTTTGTTTTTATTTGGTTCCAAAGATTCTGTCTCCGGCGTCACCAAGACCCGGACAAATATATGCATCCTTATTCAATCCGCGATCCAAATGTCCTACATAAATCTGAATATCCGGATGTTCCTCATGCAATCTTTGAAGTCCTTCCGGTGCGGCAATGATACACATGAATTTGATATTCTGACCACCTGATTTCTTAATCTGGTTAATGGCATCCACTGCAGAACCTCCTGTTGCAAGCATCGGATCGGTTACAACAATGGTACGTTCTTCAATCGGATGTGGCAGCTTACAATAATACGGAACCGGTTCAAAGGATTCTTCATTCCGGTACATTCCAATATGTCCAACCTTTGCGGAAGGTACTAAAGATAACACACCCGGCACCATACCAAGTCCCGCTCTTAAGATTGGTACAATTGCTAACTTACGTCCGGAAAGCACCGGTGTCATACAGGTTTCCAATGGGGTATCTATCTCAACATCTTCCATCGGAAGGTCTGCTAATGCTTCATATCCCTCTAACATGGCAATCTCTTCTACCAGTTTTCGAAATTCATTCGTTCCTGTTGTCTTATCCCTTAATCTTGAAATCTTATGCTGGATTAACGGATGGTCAAATATTACTATATTTTCTTCCTTTTCAAATTCCATCGTCTAATCTCCTTTTAATCTTCTATCTATTATTGTATGAATATAAAATAATTGTATCATAAGAGCCTATCAATTTCATCTATAATTTTTTTTATATTCCTGATGAAATTTTTCCTTATCTTCATACATTACTTTATCCATATCCCGTAGGAAATCATCCAGTTTCCGGTGTGTTTTTAAATACTTTGTATATCCCATGGAAAATGACAGTTGATACGGTTTTCTTCCGGTTTTATTATAATTTAATAGATTACTCCGGATCGTATCCATCAACGAACAAACCTCTTCCTCTGTTTTGTTAATACAGAGGATAATAAACTCATCACCGGCAAATCGGATAACCGTATCGGATATATCCACCCACTGGGAAAGCAGCTTTCCGACTGTACGGATAGCATCATCACCAACGGTATGTCCCAACGTATCATTAATCTTTTTGAAAAAATTTATATCCATCATAATTCCATAGATACGGTAATCTTTCTTTAACTGTATCTGTTGAAAAGAAAATTCCAGATATTTTCGATTATATAATCCGGACAGATCATCTACAAAGGATTCTTCTTTCTGTAACTGCATTTCAACAAGCAAAAGAGCAATTGCAACGGAAAACCATCCCATTGCCGTTCCGTAGTTCATTCCCTGCACCAGCGTTCCGATGATACACGGCAGTACGAATGTATATACCGGAAAAAAGTGAATCTGGCTGCCCTTGTATTTTGCTATGTAGACAATCACAATACTGTATAAATAATAAAATGTAACAAACAGATACACCATCAGACTCAGGCTTCCTCTTATATATACATTGTCTTTGGAGATTGAAAAATACAGGTCTGTTCCAAAGCAATCACATCCTACACAGACTAAGCTGATCAGCACCGGCACCATCAATATCCGTGCCCTTTTATAGACACGCTTCATACTATGATATACCTTGAATTCAACAAATAAACACCACATATATCCGGTAAAAATAACAGAAAAAATTAAAAAGGCATTCGACAGAACCTGAAGAACATAAATCAGTTTCCCGGGTTTTCCATCTACCCAAAAAGAAATCGTCTCTAAAACAAGAGCAACAAGATTTATTAAAACTATCGTATTAGATAAATCCTCGCCAACCCTTTTGGATGTTTTATTGGCACGTTTAGACATGAGTAAACTCAACAAGCAAAAAACACCTGTACCATTTACAATTATAATTTCGGTAAGATTAATCGGACTATTCATTCTGCCCTCCCTGACCCTGTAACAGTCATCAATAAATTCTCATATACACTCTAATTATACTCATATGAAACAGATTATATCACATTTGAGGATTTATTGCCAATTTGTCAGAAAGGATATCGGCTCATAGATTGTTGCAGGCTGTCGTTCCAAAAACTCTTTATAAAATTTTAACTGCGGACAATTTATATCCGTCACTTCTGTTATCTGCATGTTATCCCCTTTATTTTCCTTCTTCCTCCGGGTAATAGAAGCCCCACTCTCTTCGGAATGTTGTCATCATATCCATTACATCCTTTGTGTAATCAAGATGCATGATATCCGTATCTCCCAAAATTGCACACTCCATATCCGCAAGCTCATAGGCAAGGGCATCTGCATTTTTACCGGCTTTCACAACCTCTTGTTCTCCGGATTTTGTATCGGTAATAACTGCCTCCCAGGCTCTTGGATATTCCATAATCTCAATAAAACCTTTTTCGCAGGAAATCATACCCCGCTTTGGCTGCTTTGAATGAAGGGACAACATAACCGACGCCATCTGCCCCTTTTGATTCATCAGCAACAATCCCGCCTGTTCATCTACGCCGGTAGGTGCCGCCTTTACCTGCGATACCAGTCTGTCCGGTGCTTCCTCCATAAACCAACGAATAAAGGAAAGTGCGTACACTCCGATATCCAGCATGGCACCTCCTGCAAGATTCCGGTTAAAGAATCGATTATTCATATCGTATTCCTTGAAGCTTCCAAAATTCATGGTTATCAGATTCACCTCTCCAAGTTTTCCCGATTCTAAAATTTCTTTTAGCTTCTTATAAATCGGCATATGATAAATGGTCATTGCCTCTCCGATTACAACACCCTTTTCTTTTGCCAGCAAAATCGCCTCATCCAGTTCGTCGCTGTTTAAGGCGATGGATTTTTCCACCAGAATGTGCTTTCCGTTTTCAATTGCTTTCTTCATAAATTCGATATGGGTATTGTGGGGTGTCGTAATATAGATTACATCAACCTCCGGATCCGTAAATACATCATTCATATCATCATATACTTTTGCAATGTTATATTTCTTTGCAAAATCAACCGCCTTTTCATGGGTACGATTTGCAACCGCATATATATTTCTTCCATTTTTATTCAATGCCTGTGCCATTTCATTTGCAATCACACCGGTTCCTAATACTGCCCATTTCATTTCCCTCATAACACTTCCTCCGTATTCCTTTCCTCTTCATTTACAGTATATAAGAAATATTTCTATCATTTTATACAATATGGATTAACTGAATCAGTAATATCCATGCAAGTCCATAATAAGTTACAACCGCAACCAAATCGTTCACCGTTGTAATCAGCGGTCCGGAAGCCACAGCCGGATCCACTTTAATCTTGTTAAAAAGGATTGGAACTAACGTTCCTACAAGGCTTGAAATAATAATCGCCACAAGAAGGGAAATTCCGACACATCCGGAAACCAAAAATGCATTTCCTACGGAATAACCCTTAAACAGGGCAATGTAAATTCCAAGGCAGACCAAAGCAAGGATTCCAAGTAATGCTCCGTTACAAAATCCTACTTTCATTTCCTTCATGGTCAAACGGAATTTATCTTTTCCATTCAGATTTTCATCCATTAACACACGGATGGTAACCGCAAGAGACTGGGTTCCCACATTACCTGCCATATCAAGTATCAATGACTGGAAGCAGATAACAACCGGCAATACTGCAACAACACCTTCAAAAGCACCGACTACCGTAGATACGCCCATTCCAAGGAAAAGCAGAATAACTAACCATGGCAGACGTTTTTTCATACTTTCCCTTGTGGTCTCTTCTAAATCCTCTTCCGCAGACAAACCGGCAAGCTTTGCATAATCCTCGCCCAATTCGTCATCCACTGCTTCTACAACATCCTGAGATGTAATAATACCGATAATATGTCTTTTTTTATTCAAAACCGGAAGGGAATCTTCCGCATAATCTTTTATTTTTTCCAGACTGTCGGATATCTTTTCATTATCATACAAATACGGATAAGCATAACTGATCAGGGTATCTAAGTCTACATTTTCTCTTGCAATAATCAAATCCTTTAAATCAATGGCACCGCAGAAGCATTTCTTATCATCCACAACATAAATGGTTGATATGTTATCATTTTCTCCTGCCTGCTGCACCAATTCATGCATTGCCTGACGCACGGTAATATTCTGCCTGATACAGATATAATTCGTTGTAATCAGACTTCCGATTTCATCATCATCATAGGAATTGATTAACTTGATATCCGTCTTTATTTCGTCATCAATCATGGGACGCAGCTTTACCCGGACACTTTCATCAATATCCTCCCAGAGGTCAACGGCATCATCGGCATCCATTTCATTAATAATCTCTGCTAATTTATCAATTCCGATTTCTTCTATGTATTCTGACGGATTATCAATATAAGAAATTATCTCTGCCATCCATTTTGCATCCAAAGCACTGTACAAAAGATTTCTTTCCGCACGGTTTAAAAATTCAAGACTTTGTGCAATATCATTTTCATGATAATCCCGCAGCTGCTCCCGCATCTCTTCCATAGAATGAGATACCTTAACAATGTTTACGATTTCTTCTACATAAATTGGTTCTTTTAATACTTCTCTTCTCACATTAAGCCTCCTTCTTCCCTAAAAAAGGGCATAAAAAATCCATCATAATGCTACTGTTACACAAATACCAGTTGTGAACTCGTTCATAATGATGGATTACGGCTTACTATATATTCAAAATGACGCACCTACAGACAGTAGTAATAGCAACTCTGTCTACATCCATCATTATATGTACTTCGACTTCGACTATCACAACTATCCATATAATTCGCCTCCTTTATTCTTCAATCATCCTCGGTGATTATAACACTATCAAAAGATGGGTTCAAGGCTTTCCGAAAATTTATCACTGCTGCCAAAAAATGTTACACCGCGATTCACGATTAAAATATTTTCCCTGTCATAAATCTTGGAACACTTGCCGCAATCAGCAGAAATACCGGTATACAGGCAAGCATCGGCCATACAACATAATGATAGGTGAACATTATGGTACCTCCTGCAATGGCATATACAATCAGATAATTTAAAAGCTGTCCCACGGAAAGCACAAATACAAATGCCAGACACATTCTCAATATTCCTTCAAAGGAAAGCATGGATGCTATCTGATTTTTTGTCATTCCCACAGACCATAATACCTTAAGCTCCTGATTTCGTTCATGAATGGACGTATAAGTAAGATTTATAAAATTCATAATACCAATCAAAGCAAGAATTGCACTAAGAGCACTTCCTACAATTAAAAACATCCGCACAGTATCCTTAAATTCCTTCAAATATATATCTCTGGATTGATAATCCAAATCCTTATTTACCGTCTCACAATATTGTTCCACATAGCTTTCTGCCGCCTGTAGATGTTCCTTATCCAGATTCAGCAACAGCTGCATTGCTCCTTTTGAGTCCGGAACAACCTTCCTGTATTCCTCTGAAGAAATCGTTACATAGACATCCATTCCGTGACTGTGCTTTGGTCCCATAGCGTATGGTACATCCCCAACGGCAATCACTTCATACTCTTTTACCTTGCCGCTTGGCAATTCTACCGGTATTTTTTCTCCCACCTGATAAAGTGCGAACTCGGAATCATTACTCCTTCCCTCTGTCATGGAAGAAACAATTGCGTAATCACCGGAACAAAATGTTTCCCAGTCCACCACCTCTGTGTCCAATTCCATAGCATCAAAAATCATCTTATCCACACCATACAGATGGGCATCTATTTGTTTTTGGTCATAGACAAAGGAATCAAACCAGTCTTTTTGATCCTGCTCACTCACAAACCAGTCATTATGTTCCTCATAAATCTTTTTCAACCGCTCCCATGAAGTACCATCCACCTTCTGCTGTATCTCAGACATATAAATGGCTCCACATTCCGTAATACCATCCATTTTCTCTAGTGCTTCCATATCCTGAAAAGTCACGCCATCCAATACCGTTTCCAAAGAATGGGAATTATACAGGGTTGCATCAGCTACTGAAATATCACTGCCTGCAAAAGTAGAAATATATTTATCCTCATCAAAACAGGAAACAATGGATACCGTTACATTTATCATTATAATACTAAGAACCATGGAAAGAATTACCGCCGTAGATCTCTTCTTATTTCTTTTTAAGTTCTCCCATGCCATAGAAAAGGGAGTTACCTTCTTTGCCTTTTTCCTTTGAGACAATTTTTCTACCTGACAGTCATTAAACTCCACCGCTTCTACCGGAGATATTTTTTTGATAATCCTGCATGGTTTTGCACAACTGATTCGGACTGTAACCCATGCAAAAACAGCACATGCCAGGAATACAAAAGGATTGGAATAAACCTTACATGCCTCAGAGGTTATATTCTCGGCAATCAGCGGCAGGACTATATGAGAAAGCACATATCCCAAAATCATACCAACTGGAATCGCAATCACACTTAAAAGCATTGCCTGCTTCAGCACCAGTTTTTTTAACTGTGTATTCGTCATACCGATTGTCTTAAGCAAACCATAGTAATGAATATCCGCCGTTACCGCAATCAGAAAAATATTATAAATGATCAAATATCCCGATAACATGATCAATGTAAGCAAAATCAAAACAATCAGCACGGAAGTCCCATCAATGGAGCTTGTTGTATATGCCCAGTTAATACCATCATTTATCTCATCTCCAAACCCATGTCTTTCCTTTAAGGCATCCATCTGTGCGGATATATTAAAAGTCGAAGGAAAATCAAAATCCGGATTCATGGCACCGGCATAGGAATTTTGTTTTGTAAACTTGTTATAATCTTCCCTGTCTTTCCAGACCGGAGCAAAGCTTTCCTGAAATTTCTTTGACACAAAAATCTGATTTGCTATGGTTTCTGCCGGTTTTTCCCAGATACCGCACACCGTAAAATCTCCTTCATAGGTATCAAAGCCATTGGAAATCTTAAGGTGAAGCATCTGTCCCAATTCATGAGGAAGACCAAAGTCATCCAAAACATTTGTACAGACTGCCACCTCATTGTATTTCTCAGGAAGGCTTCCCATTTCCGGGTAAGCAAAGTTTTGTTTGGCATTCAATTCCTTGGTATATCGAATCTCTGTATAATCTTTTTTTAATTCTTCATTTAACAGATTACCAATAATAACATTATAAGATAGGTTGTGTATCTTTTTATCTGTTGCCAGTTCATCATATTCTTCCTGCGTCATAAATTTAAATCCTGCATGGGAACAGGTTCCAACCTGATAACAGGTAGAAGTCTCATATGACTTTATCAGACTGTTTACAACCGTAAACAATGTTGTAAGCATTACCGTTGTTAATATAATGGCAGCCAGCAGGATTCCATTTCTCTTTTTATTTGCCAGCATGCTTTTTTTACTGATATTGGTGATACAGCGGTAATTATCAACCTTACGCATTGGTATCTCCCCCTCCCGATATAATCCGTCCATCTTCAATCCGGATAATCCGATCGGCCATCTGGGCAATTTCCTCATTATGGGTAATCATAACGATGGTCTGTTTGAATTTCTGACCTGTCACCTTCAAAAGCCCCAGCACATCCTGACTTGTTTTTGAATCCAGATTTCCCGTAGGTTCATCTGCCAAAATGATGGATGGTTTTGTTGCCAGTGCTCTCGCAATGGCAACTCTTTGCTGCTGCCCGCCGGAAAGCTGGTTTGGAAGGCTGTTGATCTTTTCGGAAAGACCTAATATATCAATTATCTGTTCCACAAAATCCGTATCCACAACCCCTCCGTCAAGCTGTATGGGAAGTACAATATTTTCATATACATTCAATACCGGCACAAGATTATATGCCTGAAAAACAAAGCCGATTTTTCTTCTTCTGAAAATCGTAAGCTCCCCATCTGCCAGATCGAATATCCTTTTTCCGTCCACCAAAACGGTTCCGGAGGTAGGACGATCTAAGCCTCCAAGCATATGCAAAAGAGTCGACTTTCCGCTTCCGGAGGTTCCCACAATTGCCACAAATTCCCCCTGCTCCACAGAAAGACTCACTCCATCCAGTGCCTTTACACAAACCATATTCTGGTCGTAATATTTTTTCAAATTCTCTGTTCTTAAAATTTCCATTTTCCCTTTTCCTTTCCGATTCCCGCAGACCATGAAAAATATGCGTCTCATAAAATAAACAATGCCGGGTATCTGTTTTTCATACCCAGCATAACTTATCCTTCTTTCCAGATTCTTTCTCAAATCTTACAATGTTGAAATATTTGGAAAACAGACATCAAATCTTGAACCTGCTCCCACCTGTGAAGCGACCTTGATATAGCCTCCGTTGTTTTCTACAATCTCCCGTGCCAGAAACAATCCAACACCAATTCCTTCTTTGTCATGTGCGGACTTTCCTCTGTAAAATCTTCCAAACAACAAAGGAATTTCTTCCTCTGATATACCGATACCCTGATCTGTAATCCGGATGCCCGAAAAAAACTCATAAGAAAATTCCTCAATATAAACGGTAGTACCCTCTCCGGAATACTTAACCGCATTATCCAGAATATTATAGACTGCTTCAATTACCCATTTTTCATCTACATTGGAGCGGTATCTTCCCACGTCCCTTACAATAATGGAAATATTCTTTTCCGATGCTTTGGGAAGTGCCTGTTCCACTGCCTTATGGATAATTTCCCGATATGTGGTTTCCTTTTTCTGATATTGAAAAATACCGGTTTCAAGGCGGGACATTTTTATCAATGCTTCAATCAGGCTTTCTAACTTCTTTCCCTGAACAAAAACCTCACCGGCGTATTCCTTCTCCTGCTCGGTAGCTGCCACCTCTGTTAGAAGCTCGGAATACATCAGTATATTGGTAAGAGGGGTTTTGGTCTGATGAGAAATATTCGTAATCAATTCCTTTAAATTGTCTTTTTCTTCCTGAATCTTTTTCTCGGACATGGATGCAGTAGACAGATACCGCATAAGCTTTGTCTGTAACTTTGAAAGCTCGCTTTCGTCAAAGCAATTTTCCTCAAAGGTACCTGCAATTGCATCATCCAACATTTGATTCAAAATCTCGTATTCATTTCTTCTAATTTTCATTCTTCCCACTTAAAGACATAACCAATACCATATACCGTATGGATTATCTTTTCTCCAGAACCTTCTATTTTATCTCTTAATCTTTTCACGCTGACGGATAGGGCATTTTCATCCACATACTGTTGATTCTGCCATACATAATCAATCAGCTTTTCCCGGGAAAGGGTGATTCCCTCATTCTCCGTAAAATACTTTAACAGCCGGATTTCCGTCTTACTTAATTCAATCTCCATATCATTTTTCTGAAATATCAGATTGTCAAAATCAAATAATAACCCATGCTTTTCGTATCGGTTTAAAATGCCGCAAGGCTTCCCGGCTGACGCCCTTGATAAAAGATTGTTCACCCGAAGCCTGAGTGCCATCAGGGAAAATGGTTTTGTCACATAATCATCCGCTCCAAGAGTAAGACCTGTCACTTCATCCAATTCCGTATCATTTGCAGTCACAACCAAAACCGGTACGTCAGAAGTCTTCCTTAACTGTTTTAGAAAATCAAATCCATTCCCATCCGGTAAATTAATATCCAAAATGATAAGATCCGCCTGCTCCGTGTCTTCAACCTCCCCTAAGGAATAAAACTGCCGATATTCATATTTTTCATTTCCAAGAGTAAGCTCTATACCATGATTGATGGTTGCATCATCTTCAATGATATAGATTCGCTTTTTTTCATTCGTCATAGGTGGTTCTCCTAAATTCTGTCTTTCCATTACATCTTCCTATAAATATCGTTAAACCCTCAACAACTGTAATTTACATGCGATTCTTTTCAAACCAATTTGTGGCAAAGTCTACAAGTTCCATTTGATTTATATATCTGATTTTCGCATCTCCGATTACTTCACAGCCAACCATATGCTCTTGTTCAAATGATTCTCCTAACCTGTTAAAATCACTGTCATCTACATCCAGGGTTTTGTATTCCACCCACTGCCGTTTTCCATTTTTAAGAATCGCACTATGCTCTATAGAATATTCTTTCCTAATGTCCGCAAAATTTTCAGACAAATGCAACGAAGTACACTTATCATATCCCACACCAATCAACAAGACGTGTCCCTTCAACTTATATATTTTATGTAATGGGGAATCCTGTCCGAAAATATTCGATAAGTCATGATTACTTACAATATACTCTGCATCCTTCCCCCATGCAGCAAAAGAACGTGCCGGATGGTCACTTCTTAAAACCTGCGGCCATGTCCGAAACATTTCTGCAACACATCCCATATTGTTAGATGGTGTAATATTTTTGTCATAAGCAGGCCAATTCTTTCTTATCTCATCCCAATATAATTCATCAACTTCCCAATGAACGCCCTTTTCAGGATCCAGATTCCTCCATGATTGAGTCGGCATTACTATGTTTCCATCACTACCCACACATTCTAACAAAGCTTCTATCACAGTTTGCGCCCCACCGCATACATAACCTAATTTACTCAATGAGCAATGAACAATTAAGGTATCGCCCTTTTTGACTCCTATGTTCCCTAATGCATTGATTATATCTTCTTTTAATACCAAGTTCTTTTTCATCTGTAACCCCTTTTTAATCCGTAACTATATTTTTTTATGGTTTTTTCTACATCTAAAATGGTTCGTCCCCATTGCTACTCCATCCCCAATTTTAACAGTTGAAAACATATATTTCAATGGATATTCATAATCACCAATAAGTGAAAAAGAAGCCGGCAAGAGGCGATAGCACTATCATAATAAGGGAAAAGCTGAAGGATTCAATGGATATAAGTGTGGCACGTTGTTGGGAAGGGAACATATCCTGTAGGATAACATTGGTACGCACCTGTAAAAAGTCATCACCAACAGCCGCAAGAAAGCCACCTAAAATCATAATCCAGCAGATACCGGAATGTTCAGTAAGAAGCCCAGTCACAACAAGCAGCAATGCGATTACAAATATCCATTTATACCTGATTTTAGGCATCTTTAATATCAGTCTTGAACCAACAATTCCTCCCAGCTCCATAAACAGGAGTGCAAATCCAAGCCACCATTTTGATATGCCGGATTCCGGCAGTTTTCCTTGCAGGAAAAATAATAACAAAATATCAATGACACCGACCAATGAATTACAAAGCATTATCCCCATACATTTACGCATTTCTTTTAGAAACCTAAGACTTTCTTTCAGGCACGCAATCAGTTCTTCGTCTATCTTCTTTTCTATATCTTGCTCTTGACACTCTACGTGTATCTCATGAAGGGAAAATAAAATGATTGTCTGTATTGTGGCGGTGATAAAACTTGTTCCATACGCAATCCGATAACCGATTGTGAGGGCAATACCTGCACACAAGGTTGAAATACCACTGCACAGACGATAAATCATTAATTGATTCGACATATATTTTTCAAACTTACCTTCCATATGAACCAGCTTAAGGGAATCATAAGCAAGGGCGTCACTTGTTCCCGATGAAAAATTATAGCTCAAAGCCCGAAATGCAATCGACAGGCATACCATAAAAAGGTTACAGGATAAAATCATAATAACATCTGAAACCATCCCCATAATCGTGCTCACAACAAGCATTTTCTTTCTACCAAAAACATCTGCCAACACACCGGATGGTATTTCAAAAATAATACTTACCATATGAAATACCGTCTCTGCGATTCCTATTTCAACAAGACTATAACCTCTTGATACTAAGATTGCTACCCATGCTCCGGTCAAAGACAGATTTCCAAGCACGGATGTTACATATAATTTTGATAATTGTTTTTTAATTTTGAACATAAAAAAATCTCCTTAACTGAATTCATTCATCTTTGTTAAGGAGATAATGCATAACCGTATTTTATTTGCAAAAACATTCTATATAATTAAAAGTATGTTAATGACAAATCAACAAAAAGGCGCACTATCCCCGTAAAGGGAAAAAATAGAACCTTTTTGAAGTTGTACATTTATCATTTTCCAGAACATAAACATACCTCTAACTTAATATATACTCGTACATTAACATTGTATTATATCACTGCCAAATATTCAAGTAACAATTCATGTCTTTTTCCGTACAATTCTTACCCTCCTTCCGCACAATTCATATCCCCTCTCTGCACTTCAAGTAGAAAAAGAGCAGGTTCACCAAACCTACCCTTTCTCACATCCTGCGTGCTGATGTTATCCATCAAGTGTCCCTATATATATTTCATTTATTCTAATGAAAATGTTATAGCATACTCGTCATGTACTACCTGTGTTCCATCTATCATTTTTCCTTCCAGCTCACCTTCTGTATAATAATCCATGGAAACCGGTACAATGGTCATATATTTAGAATGCATATCAAACCGATTCAACTCCACCCAAAAATCAATACTACTATAGTTATCGTCATCCGTTTCATTTTCATAACCGCAAGAATTCATCAAATCAAATACTTCTTTTTCATTTCCGGAATCATCGATGAGCATATAAGACAGTTTATCGTCTACATATTTCTCGCGATTTTCCTTTGCATCTTCTCCTTCAAATTCATAATGCAGTCTACATTTAATCGCTGAGGGTGAAACCGTAAAGTCTGCCTTTACAACTCCAATTCTACGGGAAACACCATTTGCATCCGTCATATAAATGATTTGTTCATTCTCTTTCATTTCCGCTAGCGCCATATTTTTACCTGACACTGTAAACGAAAAATCCCTTTTTACGGGTAATTCAGTATTATCACCAACATACAATTCAACATCTACCTGTATTTCATCCTTGCGTATGTTATTTTCTATCATTTCCTCGGATAAAAAAATCTTGCCCTGATATACTCCATCCCCCAGCACATCAAAACGATCCGTGAGGCAATCTACACCATCCACATATGCATGATCTCCCATATCATACGGAACATCTGTCTGGTTGTCATTTAAATGTGCAATATAAACCAAATTTACTCCATCCAAATATACTTCGTCTACAGTTAACCAATCATCCTTTGATTCTATGGTATCTGTTTGAACATATTTTTCCGCTTCTGTGGCATTATCTCCTAATGTTGTAAAAAACTGTCTCAAATAATCCGATTTTGCTAATGCAACACCTCCTGACAGAAGAACCAGACACACTAAAACCGGTATAATTGCTACCTTTAAATGATTCTGATTTTTCTTATGTATCTGGTTTTCTACCTCCATTCTCACTCTGTCCTTTATATAATCCGGCATATCCGGATACTGTTCTCTCATATCTCTGATATTCATAGTTTATACCTCCCCTAATTCCATCTTCAATTTTTCCCTTGATCTTGCCAATCGTTTTCTGATTGCAGTTTCTGATGATTTTAACATCTTCGCAACTTCCCGAACCGAATAACCTTCAATATAATACTGTTGAACACAGATTCTATCCTTCTCTTTCAGCTTCATAATTGCTTCATATAGATCGGAATATTCTGAAATGTCTGAATCATCCGAGACTACATTGTGACTTTCCTCGTAATCATCAAGAGAAACCACCTTTTTATCTTTTCTAATTATTTGGTAGCACTCATTAATCAAAATTCGGGTTAACCATGTTTTTGCATAATTCTCATTTCTTAGGGTATGCCTCTTTGAAAATGATGTAACAATCATATTCGATATCGCATCCGCACAATCATCATCGTTATATAATATAGTTTTTGAAACCCGATAAAACATTTCCTGATTCTCTATAATAAGTTCTCCCAATGCTTCTTTATTCACAGCCTCACCTCTTTTTCTGTATTTTTATATGCTGCATATAACTATTAGATACAATAGCCCTGTATAATATCCCATAATTTTTCCTTCGTTTATTAAAATTCTGATTCCTTCATCCTTGCATTTCGCTTCATTAAATGATTGTGTAACATCGTGATTTATATTATTACAAATCTAATCGGAAGACTACTCCCGCACCTTCTCTTCTCGGAACCAGTCCTTTATAAACAAATACTCATGCTCCAATCTCTACTTTCTGACTGTCTTCTTTAGAAGCATCCATCTATCACTTTAAAATCCCTACATAAAATTTGTCAAATATACAAAAAAGGCTCAGCCCCTTGTAAACAAAGGGCTGAGCCAATTAAGTCAATTGATACTCAAACGGTATTTAATTATTTGATGATGCTGGCAACATGACCAGAAGATACTGTTCTATCACCCTCACGATATCAGACTGGTGTATTGCGATGTGCAAATGGTGATTTTTCGTGTAATTTGTGGGGGAAAATCCAGATTTTACGCTGTGTCCGTGTGATTTTTGGAGATTTTGTTATCATGGTGTTATCATATCATGCTATTCGTAAGACAAAATATTTGCTATCTCATAATTTTTTATTTTCTTGACCTTATCAACACATTGTTTTAATTCGTCTGTTTCTTCTGTTCCAGTTGTCTTAACACTTTTATAATACTGATGTAATGCCTCCACACAATTGTATAAGCCATCCAAATAATACCGTTCACCTTGACTTGCTAAATCTTCATATATGTCTATACACTTACTGATAGATACTGTAATATATCTCTGAGTTTCTTCCTTAGCAAAAAAAGGTTGCCTGAGCAATGGTGTCAAATGAATCCACAATGTTTTCGAATACTCTATATCTAAATATTTTATTGAGCTAAAAAATTTTTCAAACGAAACATTTTGATTGCAATTTTCTTTTAAAAATACCAAACATTGTATTCCTGTAAATACACTTGAATAAAGTTTTTTATTTTTCGTCAATATAATATTTTCAAACATATCAACACATTTTTCAAGTTCATTTTTCTCAGTCATTTCTAGTATATCGATTGCAATGGTACTAATTCGGCAATCCGATAATGCTGTCTTAATTTTTTCAATCAGTGGATACACCTCTGTAATCAATTGATTTTGTATAGCTTCACAATAGATAAGTGCAACAAGTTCCTCAATTACTAGAAACTTATTTTCACATTCATCTTTTTCTCCCATAAAATTATCTTTTAATAAGCTTTTTTCATGGATTATGAAATCATATGAGCGAGTCAAAATGGTGCTTGCAAGTTCTTTATTTAAAATAACCTTACTACATTTTCTCAGGGAAATTTTCGATGTCGAATAAAAAAAGCTAAAATAATCTCGGACACTTCCATATGAATTATTTCCCAAACGCCCTGTTGGTGTTACACTTTTCACATATTCTGTATTCATCAAATATGTATAATATAATTTTGAAAAATCAACTGATTCTGGATACGGTAATCCCTCCCAAATAAATGGATAGTATAATTCTGTTGTCGGCAGGGTATCTTTATCATTCTTCCAAAAGGCTGTTATAATATCGTCTCGATATTTTTCTAACGGTTTATTATTCCACAATACTAATAAGCAAGATAATCCATTATCTCTTTCACATATATTTTCACTTAGACTCGCACGAAGTGCTTTTTCATAAAATATTTCCACATCTTCTTCATATATTTCAAATGATACATCATTAAAATAACTAGCCAAATGATATTGTGCATCAAACTCAGAGAAAATAATATTCTGACAAGTATTTGCAATATTTCCATTAAATCTGGTTGAAATTATCTGCAGAATCTTTTTTATATCTCTAACCATAAAAGGATCTTCCTTTTGACTAAATCTGCATAATATTTCTAAAAATGCAATTATATTTGCATCTTCTATAAATACTGCTAACCGCGATAATATGCTTAAGATGTTCTTCACTGATACAAAATATTTTTTTCTATCATAACTATCTTCTACAGCATACATCTTTACAATTTCAATCAATTTTTCAAAAAGAGATTGTTTTTCTAAATCATCTATATTTAAAAGGGTTTTCCGTGTAAAAATTTGATTGATAACTTTTTCTTGATTTGTCCTAACAGCTAATGACATTTTCCAATAAGCATATTTACTCGAATTCATTATCTCATCATATACACGTGGAAGCAATCTTGCTTGATCCGAAAATATCGGCAAGCACAATCTATCTATTCCAAGAATAAAAACAAACGAACTTTTGTAACAAGTATCTTCTCCTGAATAAACTACTGTAACACTCTTATTGGAATTAAGACTAAACGGCACTATTCTTTCTTCTTTTTTTCTATCTTTTTCAAAGAAAACTTGCTCCAGCTTTTCCCTTTGTTCAACAATAATACGTCTTGTGTTATATGAATTATCATAATACTTATTGTCAGCGTATTCCTCCTTTATTTCCCAATTTCCAATTCTATAACATAAATTTAGATATCCCAAATATGAAGCATATATTTCATCTGATAACTTCATCTGCGCCAATTCCGCTGAACACTCGCTTAATATCTTGTCTGCAATATCATTCTTTGACAATTGTTTATACAACGCTGCTTTTTTTACTTTATACTCAAATGATGGTATTTCTATCTCCTCAATCAGCTGTTTCGCTTCCTCGTAACCAAATAATGAAATGTGTTTTTTCATTTTTTCAATAAGGTATTCATTTTTATAATATGGGATTTTATTACAATATACCTCACATTTTTCCATGCAAGCATCATATAACTCTTTTTTACCATCGATTCTATACATTTCTGCCAAATACAATAATATCTCACATAACGTTTCTATTTGTGAATTTTTCTCAATTAACTTTTCTGTTACTTTTTCTAAGTATTCAGCATTTTTATCTTCTAAAACAACCAAACATTTTCTTAGTATTTTAATAATAGTTGAAATTAGCTTCTCTGGTACTTTCTCCTGATTATGAACCAATTTCAGCACTACACTAAAATGTTCGAAGAAATAATTTGCATATTTAACCCTTTTTTCTTCCGGGAGTAAAATATACGGCTCTATCAACTTTTCAACTTTATGTGAATAGTTTTTCAACTTTTCAAAGTATTCTTCTTTTTCCGCTTCTTTAGGTTGCCAAAATATATCAACATTTTGGTATGCCCTTTCCAAATAAATATCTTTTTCACTCTGATTTTTTTCTAATAAACCAACAAATTCTGAAATTGCCTGATAATGTCGATTTTCTTCCTGTCGAGATACTAACCCAGAAATATCTACTATAGTAATCCCCTTATTTTCTAACAGTTTTCTCTCTGGTGCACTGAGTTTTTCATATAAACCAATCAAATAAATCGTTGGACAGTATTCACCCATATTGTCTCGTAACCAACCAAGCCAGCTTTGAAAATTGGGGTCATCCCCGGAAAATCCAAGTAAGCATAATCTAGTTTCAAGCATCGCTTGCTGTACAGTATTAACTAATGCTGAATATTTATCTGGGTATGTTCTATAATCTTCATCGCTTATTATATATGGTTTTACTTGTGGAATACTACCGTGCAGCTTGATTATCCGTGGCTTTATACTCCCTGGCAAATCATTTTGAGAATATATGATTTCATAGTTATTCTCACGATAGATCATATCTACCGTCTGCTCCAAAAGAGTATCATAATTTGTTGTAAAAATATCTGACCAATGTAATTTTAAAAGTCTTTTATGTAATTCTCCTGGAACAAACATTTCGTCTGCAATGGACTGTTCTATCAAATTGTTTATTTTATTCCTATCAAAATTAGCAATATATTCATCTGCCAGCTTTGTGACGTTTTTCCCAGATGTTTTTATAATCCTTTTTCTATTCCATTCCTCTTTTTCTTGTTCTTCTAATGGTTCCGGATATAGTTCCTCATACATTTTTTCAGCAAGTTCGCTCCAATTTGGTGGTTGTATACTTGCCCTTCCTTTACTCTGTGCATTTTTTGAAAATCCAGCTCCAATCATTAGCGAAACATCCCCATATTTTCTTGGTTCTTTTAATCGCTGTGCAATATCATTTATATAAGAATAAACAGTCTTATCACTCATCTAAATACCTCTTTTGTAGAAATAACTTTTTACTCTAAAATATAGGTCAAATCATTCTTCATCAAATATATTATTCAATGTCTTCTCCATATCTGCCACCAGATTAACCACCAGTGCATTTCCCATCATAAATCTACGTTTTCTCAATGGCATCTCTACTATTTCTCCTTTAACCAAACAATACTTTGTATGATCTGTAGGGAATCCTTGAATCCGTTCTGCTTCTGTTGCGGTAAGCAATCTCACTCTTCCAGTCATCTTATCTTTCACAATATGAGTTGTTCTGCTAAATCCACCTTCTGATGTCAGCATTGTACGTGCCGGTTTATCTTCTTGATCGATCATGGAAATAGCACCCTCCGAGAATACATATTCATGACCTGTTGAACTTGTACGCAATAATTTTTTTGCACCTTTCAAGTACTGCCAGGTCTGTCTATCCTCCTTTGGAAGACGCTGCTCTGTTTCATCACTATGTGTGACCGTTGGATCTGTATAATATAACTTTTCTTCCGGGATAAAGTACTGTTCTTCAACTTGTCCGGTTTCCATAACATCGCCAAGAGTTATTTGCTTTCCATGATAGTCTGGAACAGTCTTCATTGTATATATTATTCCATTTTTCATTATCCCTGAATTTTCAAATGCGCATTGAAATGTATCAGATACTTCACCTACTTCTACCGGCAGTTCCTTAATTTTCATCTTAGTAGATTCTGCTTTATTTACCGGAAATGTTTCTGCAAAAAAACCTTCTTTTAAAACTACCTTTTCCATACATTCTTGTTTACGTTCTTCTTCCAACACATCTGTATATCCGATTGTATTTAAAATTCTTTCTGCATATTTTGTGTCATTTTTATAAGCAAAAATAAATGTTCTACGACGTCTTTGCTGATATCCATATTCCGCAGCATTTATCACCCGCCATTCCACTGTATATCCTTCATCTCGAAAGCATGCAAGAATCACTCCAAAATCCCTACCTCTTTGTTTTGCAGGAGATTTTAATAATCTATCAACATTTTCTAATAATACGAATGGTGGTTTCTTTGCTTCTAAGGTCTCACGTATTGACCACCATAAAATTCCTTTTTTTCCCTCAAGTCCTTTGGAAGTAGCTAATGAAGATGCTACAGAATAGTCCTGACACGGAAATCCGCCGACTAACAGGTTAAAATCAGGAAGTGTTGTTTTATCTACATCTTCAATATTATAATTGGTGGTATCTTCACCCTTATTATCTAATCGTGTTCCAAACCGATATACATAACAGTCATGTGCGTACTGTGTATTTTTCTCTGCCGGCTCCCATTGACTAAACCAAACTGTATCCCATTTTTCTTCTTTTTTATAATCTTCTGCTGTTCTTATATTATTAAGTCCACATCTAAAGCCACCTACTCCGGCGAACAATTCGCAAACTGTTTTCTTCACTTCTTTTACCTCTTCTTTTTATTACCGAACGATTGTTCTTGAATATGATAACCCATTTTTATATTCTTGTAAAGATCCTTTTCTATTTCTTAGTATGATTTTATAAAATCTTCAATCTGCTGTTTCATATATTTCTTATTAAACCAAAAGCACTGTTTGGTCATATATTCCCCAGTAGGTATCGGAGTATCTTTCAATTCATCTGGAATTTCTTTTAGAATAATAACCTCTGCTGTTTTTTTTAATTTTACTGAATTAGCATTTTCACAAAAATATTCGCTCTCTCCAGCCTTATTTCTTACATGTGCCACTTTATTAAAGTTACTCTTTGGAAAGTTATTTTCATATATAAACATTAACCTTCCCGCTCTGTCATGCGATAATTTCTGTTGTAACTTTATTCCATTTTTAATAACTTTTCTTGCTTCTATCCAAACGTCCTTTACTTTATTTACATCTTTTTTCGGAATATACCATATGAGGGCATTGTTCAAGACTTCTTGCCCATCTGCATTCTTTGAAAATATTACAAGCAAAAACTTTGAATCTATCATCTCATCATAAACAATAGATTCTGTCCAGTTCTTTTCTTTCAGTAATCCTTCAAAATCGAACACTGAAAATGACATATCCTGCGTTGGTGTTCCTTTTTCATCGACTGTAAGCGTTCTTAATTTATAGTTAGCCTTTTGGAATTCATCTGTTTCTTCTAAATCATTCTCACTCTTATATATCTGTTTAACAATATCGTTCTTTTCACTATATCCGCTACGATAATTAGGAAATTCTTTTTTCAACGACTCAACTGTTCTTCCAAAATATGGTTTCAAAGTTTCAATCAAAATATCATCAAACTCTTTTTCCTTTGGCAATACCGTACCTGGCAAAATATAAGATATTTCCTCTGTGGTAAGCATTCTCTCATTAAACAATTTTGTCATATATGACTTTTTAAATGAATATGCTCTTGGTTTTGCTTTCGGATATTTGTCATTATATTTTACTTTCTCATCTCCACCGCTACCTTTTCTAGCCGGACTGAGATACATAAAATCTCGTTCTGATAATTCATGTGCTTTTCCCTCTTTAACATAACGTGCGATTTTTTCCCAATCATGCTGAATAATCATCTGATCTCTTTCTGGTAATTCTTCCAGCAGAATCTCGTCTACTTTCTCTACACTGAACTTTTCACGTTTTACACCTTTGATGTATTGATAATACATAACCAACAGGTGGTGATTTTTTGTCCAAAATCTGCTTTCTTCATACTCATTCCAATTTTCGTCTCTATAGTTGATTTTTCCAAGCGATAATCTCTCTTTTGCTCTATATCCCCTACTATTGATTAAAAATGGAGTTACTTTTAATTCAATGTCCGCATCTTTAAAATCTGGTTCAGCTTCTTCATTGCACGCATAATTAAACCAGCCTTCTTCATAGGCTTGCCCAATGTCTCCCTTTCCATGCTTCTCTTTTAATCCAGTTTCTTGTTGAAATTTCTGAGCTAATTCAAAAATTTCTTTAAATGAATGTCCTATCGCTTCTTCCGCTCTCTGTTTTACTTCTTCTGAAGTTTTATATTCTTTATTACCCATTATCAATCCTCAATAAATTTTTTATCCAACTGCGACAAAATATAACTATTATTCAACCAAAAACATTGCTTTGGATAACGTCTCCCATCTGGAAGTTCATAAGTATCCTCGGCATTTTGTGCATGTGGTCTTACATGGCACACTGAATTTTCTGATGATTTGGGAAAATTATTATAATTCTTTCCATTTCTCTTTTCTATCTGAAGTCCTTCGCGAAGCACTCTCTGCGTTCTTTCCCAAACTGCCTTCACATTACCCTCCAAATCATCATATGGAATATTCCAGAACTGGCACCCCTTTAACCTCAATTCATCTTGTTGATCATACTTATAAACTATAAATAAAAACCGAGTTTCACGTAAATAATTTCCAAATACAGAATCTTCCCAGTTTTCCTCTACTAACTCTTTAAATTTGAAAGTTGGGAATGACATATTTTCCTTTATCTTATTATTTTTCTCAATACGTATTGTCTTAACTACCACATTTGCTTTTTCAAATTCTTCCGCATGGTTCCCATTTATGCCTAATATCCGATATGCTAACATTGCTTCCAGGCTTTTCGGTTTCTTTTGATATTCTATATGAAATGTGTTACATAAATCAGTAACCGACCAATCACAATACGAATCTATTTTCCCCACGACATAATCCTCAAAAGATTCCTCCGCCGCACCCTTGATAATCGGTTCATATGTGTTTTTTCCCGGAATAATATAATTGTTCAGAACATATGTCATGTAGGAATTTTTAAATGCAAATGCCCGTGGTTTTGCTAATTCATTACTAAATGGCTGCTTTCTCCGGTCTTTAGACGTCGCCGCCTTTGGTGCTGCTCCCAAATACAGAGTATCGCCTTCCGATAATTCATGTGCTTTTCCGTTTCTGATTTTTCCAACAATAACTTCAAAATCATGTGCTATGATTTTTATATCTTGCTCCGGTGGTGCAAACAGCTTCACATATCCAATACGATAATCTAATCGATTCTTTATCTCTTGTTGATACAGATAATACACCAATAAAATCAACTGAGCCTTGTGCCACATATGACTATCTTCAAACGTTTCATCAACAACTGAGAAATAATCAATCATTGTCAATATCAGTCTTTCCTTGGCTACCAGTGTTCCATTCTTATTTTGTTTATACGGTGTTACTTTTAGTTCTACACCTGCTTTATCAAAATCTGGACGCGCATCATTATTTGTCTGATAGTGGAAGAATCTCTCTTCTATTAGTTCTCCCAAACCGCCTTTTCGCCTCTTGTTCTCATGCTTTATCTCATAATCTGTTGTCTCCCTGACAACCATCGCCTTGGTGATATCATCCTGCTTACACACATCGGCAAATGTTTTTCCAATCAGTCTTTTCGCATATGTTTCAATTGAAATAGGATCTGTTTCATTGTATTCTTCTAAATAATTCATCATTACATTTCCTCTTCGTCGTCTACTTCTTCCATTTTCTGGGCAAATATTGTCTCTTCTATCACTCTAATGCACTGTTCTGTATCTTTCAAAATATCTTTTCCCCAAAAATGTATCACGGTCCACCCCATAAAATTTAATTGCTGATCCTTTTCTTCATCTCTCTGGATATTTTTCTCTATTTTCTTAACCCAATAATCTGGATTTTTTCCTTTTTCTAACCGTGGCTTCAGCATTTCCCAATCTTTCCCATGGAAAAATTCACTATCACAAAAAATAGCAATACGATACTTAGTCAAAACTATATCCGGTCTCCCCGGCAATCCCTTGTAATTTTTTTGATAATGAAATCCTCTATGCCATAGTGCCTTTCTCAACACAACCTCTATACTTGTATCTTTTCCATGTATCCTACTCATGTTTTTATGGCTTTTTTCTGTAACTTCGCCATGAAAACGAGGTTCTTTCGTCTGCATAATCTCTCGCCCTCAATACCATATAATCCATTTCATTGTATCAAACTAACAGTTACTATTCAATTCGTTGAAAACAGAAAAAACAGATTTTTATACAAAAACCCCAGAGGTTTAAACCTCTGGGGTATAATATTTGAGTTAATATTCTAATAACAGATTATGATTACTCGATGATGCTAGCAACACGACCAGAACCTACTGTTCTACCACCCTCACGGATAGCAAATGTAAGACCCTGCTCCATAGCTACTGGATGAATCAATTCGATTGTCATCTCTACGTTATCACCAGGCATACACATCTCTGTACCTGCTGGTAATTCGCAAACACCTGTTACGTCAGTTGTTCTGAAGTAGAACTGTGGACGATAGTTGTTGAAGAATGGAGTATGACGTCCACCTTCGTCTTTGCTTAATACGTAAACCTGAGCTGTAAACTTACGATGGCAAGTTACAGTACCTGGCTTACATAAACACTGACCACGAACGATCTGGTCACGGTTGATACCACGAAGTAAAGCACCGATGTTATCACCAGCCATAGCTTCTGGAAGTAACTTACGGAACATTTCGATACCGGTTACAACAGTCTTCTGAACTTCTTCCTTAACACCAACGATCTCTAACTCATCATTTAAGTGTAAGCAACCACGCTCTACTCTACCAGTAGCAACAGTACCACGACCTGTGATTGTGAATACGTCCTCTACAGGCATCAAGAATGGCTTATCTGTATCACGCTGTGGATCTGGGATATAAGAATCAACAGTATCCATAAGCTCCATAATCTTATCACCCCAAGGTCCCATTGGATCCTCAAGTGCCTTAAGAGCAGAACCCTTGATGATTGGACAGTCAGTGAAATCATATTCCTCTAACTGCTCTGTGATTTCCATCTCTACTAACTCTAATAACTCTTCGTCATCTACCATATCGCACTTGTTCATGAATACAACGATATAAGGTACACCTACCTGACGAGATAATAAGATATGCTCTTTTGTCTGAGCCATAACACCATCAGTTGCAGCTACTACAAGGATAGCACCATCCATCTGAGCAGCACCAGTAATCATGTTCTTAACGTAGTCAGCATGTCCTGGACAGTCAACGTGTGCGTAATGTCTCTTCTCTGTCTGATACTCAACGTGTGCTGTAGAAATTGTGATACCACGCTCTCTCTCTTCTGGAGCCTTATCGATGTTCTCAAAATCTACCTTTGCATTACCAGCTACTCTCTCAGCTAATACTTTAGTAATAGCAGCTGTTAAAGTTGTTTTACCATGATCTACGTGACCAATGGTACCAATGTTACAATGTGGCTTACTTCTGTCAAATGTTTCTTTTGCCATTTTTTAAATCCTCCTTAAAAATGTTGCCTCAACGGGCATTTTTACAGCTAACAATGATTATATTAGAAATACCTAATATTTTCAAGTATTTTCTTAGTATAATCGGAATTATCAAAATTTATTAACAAGTGTACAGGATACTTACGCATCCTATACACAAATTATTTAATTAGTTACCCTTCTTAGCGTTGATAACTTTCTCCTGAATATTCTTTGGAGCCGGTTCATACTTCTCGAAGAACATAGAATAGTTACCACGTCCCTGTGTAGAAGAACGAAGCTCTGTAGAATAACCAAACATCTCAGCAAGTGGTACTAATGCACGTACAATCTTACCACCACCAAGATCATCCATACTCTGAATCTGACCACGCTTAGCGTTCAAGCTTCCGATTACATCACCCATGTATTCCTCAGGCATTGTTACTTCAACCTTCATAATAGGCTCAAGTAATACCGGAGAAGCCTTCTGCATAGCTTCCTTCATAGCCATAGAACCGGCAATGTGGAATGCCATTTCATTCGAGTCAACTTCATGGTAAGAACCATCATATACGTTAGCATAGATACCTACTACAGGGAATCCAGCTAATACACCGGCCTTAGTAGCTTCCTCGATACCTTCACCAACTGCTGGGATGTATTCCTTAGGAATTGCACCACCGACAACAGAAGACTCAAACTTGAATAACTCTTCACCGTTGGCATCCATAGGCTCGAATTTAACCTTACAGTGACCGTACTGACCACGACCACCTGACTGCTTAGCGTACTTACTGTCAATATCAACTGGCTTTGTAATTGTCTCTTTGTAAGCAACCTGAGGTGCACCAACGTTTGCCTCAACCTTAAACTCACGAAGAAGACGATCTACGATAACCTCTAAGTGTAACTCACCCATACCAGCGATGATAGTCTGACCTGTCTCCTGATTTGTATGAGCACGGAATGTAGGATCTTCCTCAGCCAACTTAGCAAGGGCTTCACCCATCTTACCCTGATCGTTCTTTGTCTTAGGCTCGATAGCAAGCTCGATAACCGGCTCTGGGAATTCCATAGATTCAAGGATTACAGGATGCTGCTCATCACAGATTGTATCACCTGTTGTTGTAATCTTAAGACCAACAGCTGCAGCGATATCACCGGCGTAAACCTTGTCAATCTCTGTTCTACTATTTGCATGCATCTGAACGATACGTCCAACACGCTCTTTCTTATCCTTTGTTGCATTCAGGATATAAGAACCTGCGTTACAGGTACCTGAATAAACACGGAAGAATGCTAACTTACCAACGAATGGGTCTGTCATAATCTTAAATGCAAGAGCTGCAAATGGCTCATCATCTGAAGATGGCTTTGTAATCTCATTACCTTCCATATCGACACCCTTGATATCCGGGATATCAGTTGGAGCCGGCATGTACTCGATAACACCATCTAATAACTTCTGAACACCCTTGTTCTTGTATGCTGATCCACAGAATACAGGAACTGCTTCGTTTGCAATTGTACCCTTACGAAGTGCCTTCTTCATCTCATCGATAGATGGCTCTTCACCTTCAAGGTACTGCATCATCAAATCATCATCTAACTCACAGCACTTCTCAACAAGATTATCATGCCATTTGTCAGCTAATTCTTTTAAATCATCCGGAATTGTTGTAATTTCGATATCTTTTCCATCATCATCTTTGTAGTAATATGCTTCCATTTCGAACAAATCAATCAAACCGATAAATTCATCCTCAGCTCCAATCGGAATCTGAACAGGAATTGCATTCTTACCTAAACGATCAATAATTGTCTGTACAGACATGAAGAAGTCTGCACCCATCTTATCCATCTTATTAATGAAAGCCATACGAGGAACATTGTATGTGTCAGCCTGACGCCATACGTTCTCTGACTGTGGCTCAACACCGGCCTTAGCATCAAATACACCAACAGCTCCATCCAATACACGAAGTGAACGCTCTACCTCAACAGTAAAGTCTACGTGTCCAGGAGTATCAATGATATTAACACGATGCTCTAAAGCACCCGGTTTCTTCTTATGATGATCTTCCAAAGTCCAATGGCATGTTGTAGCAGCAGATGTGATTGTAATACCACGCTCTTTTTCCTGCTCCATCCAGTCCATTGTAGAAGCTCCATCATGTGTCTCACCAATCTTATAATTAACACCAGTATAATAAAGGATACGCTCGGTTAATGTTGTCTTACCGGCATCGATATGAGCCATAATACCAATATTTCTGGTTCTGTCCAATGGATATTCTCTTCCTGCCAATATCTTGTCCTCCTATACTAGAATCTGTAATGAGCAAATGCCTTGTTTGCCTCTGCCATTCTGTGCATTTCTTCTTTTCTCTTAACTGCTGCACCGGTATTGTTTGCAGCATCCATTAACTCTTTTGCTAATCTCTCTTCCATAGTCTTTTCTGATCTACTACGAGAAAATGTTGTAATCCAACGAAGAGCTAATGCCTGTCTTCTATCAGGTCTTACATCAATTGGTACCTGATAAGTAGCACCACCGATACGTCTTGCTTTTACTTCAAGAACAGGCATAACATTGTTCATAGCCTCTTCAAATACTTCCAAAGCAGGCTTACCTGTCTCGTTCGCAATACGCTCGAATGCGCCGTATACGATCTTCTGGGCTACACCCTTCTTACCATCTAACATAATGTTATTGATAAGCTTAGTAACCACTTTACTGTTATAAATTGGATCCGCTAATACGTCTCTCTTTGCAATATGTCCTTTACGTGGCACGGTACTTCCCTCCTATTATTTTTATTACTAGATTGATATCCAATCAATCTAAAGGTACTCATATTCCGCTTGGGAGCCTATGCTCGCTTGGGGAATGTGTTCGTGCAGGTTTGCTTATATTTTTATCGTGAAAAACATAGCCTCTACCAGCACTATAAATTTGTTTCGACTTACTGTCCCTAGATAATTTCGCTAAGTGCATAAAAACACACTTTACTAACCTCATGCTGTCGCATTTGCTAAGTGCATAAAAACACACTTTACTAACCTCATGCTACCGCATTCGCTAAGTGCTCTAATGACATCTACTCTACTAAGCTCAATCTTCGCTTCGCTCGCTTTCGCTAAGTATCGAGATGGGCTTTCGCACTAACCTCATGCTGTCGCATTCGCTAAGTGCTCTAATGACATCTACTCTACTAAGCTCAATCTTCGCTTTGCTCGCTTTCGCTAAGTATCGAGATGGGCTTTCGCACTAACCTCATGCTGCCGCATTCGCTAAGTGCTCAATGCCTATTTAGCATCCTTAGGTCTCTTAGCGCCGTACTTAGAACGAGCCTGGCGACGTTTTGCAACACCGGCTGTATCCAAAGTACCACGAATAATATGATATCTAGTACCTGGTAAGTCCTTTACTCTACCACCACGGATCATAACAACGCTATGCTCCTGAAGGTTATGACCTTCACCTGGGATGTAGCTGGTAACCTCGATACCGTTAGATAAACGTACTCTGGCAATCTTTCTAAGAGCTGAGTTAGGTTTCTTAGGAGTAGCTGTCTTAACTGCTGTACAAACTCCACGCTTCTGTGGCGAAGGAGAGTTGGTAGGCTTCTTCTGTAATGAGTTATAACCTCTCTGAAGAGCTGGTGCAGTAGACTTCTTCTCTACAGTCTGTCTTCCTTTTCTAACTAACTGGTTAAATGTTGGCATGTTTTTCACCTCCTATTTTAATATTTGGGCGCACGAATCCTATAAAAATTCGCATGCAGTTGTCATTATAGACAAGTCCCCGTATCCTGTCAAGAAATTTTTCTAAATTTCATGGATACGGGGACAAATAAATAAAAAATTATCATTTAATTCTGTCTCAATGCTTCAATCGGACTTAATTTCGCCGCTTTTCTTGCCGGATATACACCGAATATCAATCCGACAACCGTTGAAAATGCGGACGCCATCAAGATGATACCCGGACTTAACGCCGGTGCAAAATTCATATTCGGAACCACAATTCCTATAATACCGGCTATAATCCATGCGCCTGCCACACCCAGCAAAATTCCGATTATTCCACCTAATAATGTAATAAATGCGGATTCTGCCAGAAACTGTATGGTAATGGAACCCGTTTTGGCTCCTAGCGCCTTGCGGATACCAATTTCTCTTGTTCGTTCCGTTACAGACACCAACATGATATTCATCACTCCGATTCCACCAACCAATAAAGAAACCGAAGCAACAAATGCAACAAATACCGTAATCAGACGAATAACCGAATTAACGGTAGACATGATATCATCAAAGCTTTCGTATGAATAAATATCCTGTCCCTTACAATGATGTTTTGTCTCAAGGTAATCAATCACCCTGTCACAGACTTCCTTTCCGTCTGCCGCATCTTCTTTTAACACATAAAAACCATACATCTGCTCATTTAAATCAATACCGGTCTGATTTGTAATGGATTGTGGAGAAACAACAACCTGAACCGATGGATCCTCATTTATAGAAAGAACCATTCCTTCATCTGTTGATTTTGTTATCCCGCAAACCGTATATGTAACATCCTTGCCCGCAACCGTCATATCAATATCCATACCGATTATATTGGTAGAACCAAACAACTTCATAGCATCGGATTCGGATAAAATACAATATGGTTTTCCGTTTTCTGCCTCTTTCTCACCAAAGAATCTTCCCTGAACCAATTCCCGGTTTAACAGCAAAAGACCATCACTGTTTACCGCTACCACATTTACCGTAAAATCATCTTTTTTTGTAGTAATTGCTCCATCCAATATTTCCTGTATACCGACTGCCTTTATTCCATCCATCTTACGGATATCTTCCAATTCGTCCTCCGATATAACATATTTGTCCTCATACGTCGCATCATAAAAATAAATCTGTCCTTTTGCGATATCACTTAATTCCGAAGAAATCAGTTCCGTTGCACCATTACCTATCGATACAATCAATATGACAGAAGAAATACCTATAATAATTCCAAGCATGGTAAGCAATGTTCGAATTTTATTTGCCCATATATTTTGCAGAGCCATTTTGACATATTCACCAATCTGTGCCATATGTACCTCCCATCTTTTTTATCTCATATGATACCATTCTTACATGCCCGGAACATAAGCCTCTCCCGGCTTCATATCCTTAGTTACATTCGTTATAACCTTATCTTTTTCCCGGATTCCGTCTTTAATTTCATAGTAATCATCGGATACCAATCCTATCGTAACGTCCTTTCTTTCAATCAGTCCTTCCTTATTTACAACATAAACAAAATCACCGTCTACGTCAGAATTTAATGCCTGATACGGAACTGCAATTGTCTGGTCAGCCTCACCGACAAAAATATATACTTTCGCAGAAACACCAAGGAAAATGTCGTCATCCGGATTATCCAATACAATTCTGCCGTTTACTGAACTTCCGGTTTTGCCGTCTGCACTATTGACTGCCACACGACTGACAAAATCCACTCTACCCTCATATTCTTTTCCGCCAACAACAACTCTCGCCTTTTGTCCTTTTTTAATGGTATTCAAATCACTTTTTGAAATTGTAAAATCGACACCGATCTGATTTGCATCCGCCACTGTGATCAGGCTCTGATTTTCAGATGCCAACGCTCCCCTTACAATATCTACCGAGGTAACAATTCCCTTCTTTGATGCCACAATTCCCGCTTCTGCAGCATCCAAAGTTTCCTGTGCCTCATTGACATTCATATCCGCCAGCTGATTTGTCACCTGAATCCGGGTAGCCGTACTGCCGGTTACTTTTGCATCATCGGCGGCATCTATTACAGCCTGCTGCCCCTCTGCTTCACTCTGTTTTTTTGCAAGGTCAGCTGCTACACTTTCAAGCTCTGCCACTGCACTCTTATATGTTGCATCATCAACGGTATAGGTTTTTGATTCTGTACCGGAATTTTCACCGTTTTCCGCCGCATCCTCCGATGTATCATTCCCCTTTGCCGGGTCTGCCGGCTGGTTAGCTGCATTGCTACCGCCGTGTTCTGCTTCATAAGTTGCAATCACACTGTTTAACTCCTTCTGTCTTGCCTCTAAGTTTGCAATCTCTGCATTTAAAGCCGCCACCTTGTCACTTGCACTATTGGCTTTATTTGCCGCCTTATTTGCACTCTCATAGGCAGCGCTTCCTTCCGCTTTTTCCGACTGTGCCTGCAACTGCACCTTTGTCAGATTATCTCCTAAATCATCTGCGTTGTAAGTTAACAGCATTTCGCCTTCCGAAACCGTTTGTCCAACCTGTACCTTGATATCCTCCACCTTGGCCGTCACAGGAGAAGTATAGGAAAATTCTTCCAGACCAATTACCGTTCCGGAAGTTGATATTTCACTCTTAACATCCTGTTTTTTCACTTTATATATATTTTCATCATCCATTGTCATTTCATTTACAGACTTTACAGCCTTCTGTCCTGCGACAGCCAATCCGCTAATTCCGACAACCAACAGCACTCCTGCAACACCGACAACAATTACCCATGTTTTTCTTTTCTTCTTTTCTTTCCTGCTCATAAATTCCTCCTAAACCAGTACTTCCATCTCATCGAGACGATTTTTCCTGGTAATATCCGATTCGATTTTTCCATCCATGATTCGAACCACCCGTCTTGCATTTTCTGCAATTCCATCATCATGTGTTATCAAAACAATGGTATTTCCCTGTTGATTTAAATCATTTAAAATCTTCATAATATCCTTTGTCGATTTCGAATCCAGATTTCCCGTCGGTTCATCCGCCAAAATCAACGGCGGCGACATGGCAATCGCTCTTGCAATTGCCACCCTTTGCTGCTGTCCACCGGACATCTCTGCCGGCTTATGCTTCATACGTTCTTCCAGCCCCACACGTTTGAGAGCCTCCACCGACAACCTCCTTCTTGTCGCACGGTCAACCTTTCGATATATCAACGGCAGTTCCACATTTTCAAGTGCAGTCAGATTCGGAATCAGATTAAATCCCTGAAATATAAATCCGATTTGATTATTCCGGACATCCGACAGTTCATTATCGGTAAGTCTTGATACATCTCTTCCATTTAATATGTAGGTTCCCTGTGTCGGCACATCCAGACATCCCAGCATATTCATCAATGTTGATTTTCCGGAACCGGAATGACCTATGATTGCCACAAACTCACCCTCATACACATCCAGACTGACTCCATCCAATGCATGAACCTCGTTCTCTCCGGGATTATAGATTTTATACATATCCCTGACCTTAATTAGCGCTTCCATATCTTTTTCCTTCCTAAGTTATTCGAGATTCAACCGTTTATCAAAAATATAATAAGTCACAAAATAACAAATACAACCAATAATAATCTCCATCAACAGTAAAATCGAAAGCACAATTGTAACTGCCCAAAAGCCTTCGACATTGTCTGCAAAATTAGTTGCAATCTCTCCGAATATAATCCATATCAATATTACAAATGACAGAATGTTGAAAACAAAGATAATTCCAAAATAACAGATAATCGTACCCAACAGTCTGTATTTTCCAAACAACTGACCAATCGCCACACACATATAGCCATAAAGAAGTCTCACACCGATTGCCAGAAAAGCAGCTACCGCAAAAATAATGATCGGCAACAGGTATCTTATTTCAAACCAATCGGAAATTGCAGAAAACAAATCCGTTATAACACCGTCTTCATATAATAAAATTTCACTTATTACCTCATCTCTTATAAAAGGGATTCCTACACACAAAATTCCAAACGAAACCATCCACATAAGTGTATAGGCTAATTCCCATATGTAAGCACCCCAGAATTTTGACCAGATATGCTGTGAAGTTGTTGCCGGTAAGGTCCATGTCAGATATCCTCTGTCTCCTGTCATTGTACTGTAAAACCGAACAAACACCAGAATGGTTCCTGCAATTCCGGCGGCAGATAACAGATACTGCCCACCCTGAAAACCAATGAACCCTATTGTTTCTTTTGCATCCTCAAAGGAATACGGGAGTGACGAAACTGCCGAAATCAAAATTGTCATGCCCAGCATACACAAAAATACAATTCCAAATGAGAGCCGATAAGATTTAATTTCTCTTTTTAATAATTTTCCTAGCATCGAAATACCTCCCTGAATAATGCATCTAATGAACATCCTTTCTGCATACGGATTGTATCTACCATATCATGCAAAACAATGTTTCCCTGCTTAATCACCACAACGTCATCTAACACATTCTCGACATCCGAAATCAAATGCGTACTGATTAAGATACTTCCTTTCGGATTATAATTAGAAATAATGGTATTTAAAATATAATCCCTTGCCGCCGGATCAACACCACCCATCGGTTCATCAAGCAGATACAAATCTGCCTTCCGGCTCATAACCATAATCAACTGGACCTTTTCTTTTGTTCCCTTTGACATTACATTCAATTTGTCCTCTTTATCAATTCCCAAATCGGATAACATCTGATAAGCGATATCCTTTTGAAAGTTCCCATACATTTCATCAAAAAACTGTACAATATCTTTTACCTTTTCCGTTCTCCCCAAATACGTTTTTTCCGGAAGATACGCTACCATTTCCTTTGTTTTTACTCCAATCTCACAACCATTAATCCGGATATTCCCGGTCGTTGGTGTCAAAAGACCCGCACACAACTTTATAAATGTTGTTTTTCCACTGCCATTCGGTCCCAGCAAACCAATGATTTTACCGGACTCTAAATTCAGGTCAATCCGATTCAATGCCGGCTTCCCACCATATTGCTTTGATAAATTATTACATTCTACCAGACTCATCCTCTTCTCCCCTTTCTTTTTTGTACTGCAAAAGCAGTTCCACCATATCCTCCACAGAATAGCCCAACAACTGCATCTGCTTATAATACTGTTCTACATAATCTGCCGCGATTCCGTTCTTTTCCTTTGTAATCAGCTCTGTATCCTCTGTAACAAATCTTCCCGAGGTCCGCATGGAGTGTACCAATCCGATATCCTCAAGTTCTGCCAGTGCCCGCTGCATCGTATTCGGATTTACCTTTGCTTCCTGCGCAAATTCTCTTACCGACAGCAGTTTTTCACCCGGTTTATAATCACCGGCTACAATTCTTCGCTTCAGCTCCTCTAATAGCTGTGTATAAATGGGTCGGTCCGATTTCAATTCCCATACCATATGCATCCTCCTTATCACCAACTGTATTATTGTATTATGCGATTAATACAATAATACAATTTCCTGTTTTTGTCAATAAAAAATACACACCTTTTTATAAGATGTGTATTTCATAATACTATTTTAAATATTGATATCCAATTCAACCGGACAATGGTCACTTCCCATTATATCCGTATGAATTTTCGCATCCTGTAACCGGTCTTTCAAAATCTCCGATACAAGGAAGTAATCAATCCGCCATCCGGAATTTTTCTCTCTTGCATGGAAACGATAGGACCACCATGAATAAATGTCCTTTTGCTCCGGATAGAAATATCGGAACGTATCAATCATGCCACTGTCAAGCAGTGCAGACATTTTTCCTCTTTCCTCATCCGTAAATCCTGCATTTTTCCGGTTTGTTTTGGGATTCTTTAAATCAATCTCTTTATGCGCCACATTCATATCGCCGCAAACAACAACCGGTTTCGTTTTTTCGAGATTTTTCAAGTACGCCAAAAAGGCATCTTCCCATTCCATTCGGTAATCCAGACGTTTTAATTCATTTTGTGAATTCGGAGTATATACCGTTATCATATAAAAATCAGGATACTCCAATGTAATCACTCTGCCCTCTTTATCATGTTCCTCTGTTCCGATTCCGTATTGTACCGAAAGCGGTTCCTGTTTTGTAAAAATCGCCGTTCCGGAATATCCTTTTCGTTGTGCATAGTTCCAATACTGGTAATAACCCGGAAGGTCAAGTTCCAATTGTCCTTCCTGCATTTTTGATTCCTGTATGCAGAAAACATCCGCATCGATTTCCTTAAAAAAATCCAGGAATCCTTTTCCCACACATGCACGGATTCCATTCACGTTCCACGAAATGCATTTCATTCACTCTGTCTCCTTTTTCGTTCATTTTATTTTTCCGTTGCAGATAACAAATAAATCAATGGAGAATTCCAATAAATTGTCACCTCATTCATTGAATAGCTCTGTGAATTATCTACATAACATTTCGCTGCCGGCATATCTTTACATACTGCTTGTGCATAAGGGTCTTCAAGGTTCGAATCAGCTCCGCCTACCAGCATTCCCGGCATACACTCACCTACCGCCTGCGAAGGTCTGTGATGCGGATCGGTCGGACTTTGACTTCCAACTCCGGTAACAAAGCAATAACCGGTTGCATTCACTCCAAACAGATAATCCAAATGATGTTTTGCATATGCTGTATAATTTTTATCTGCCTTAATATCATTGGCAAGAAGCAATAACATACCGTCATTTGCGATTCCCATATTGGAACCCCACTCAAATGTATCATCCCGGTTAATCATATAGCCGTTTGCTTCACTGTTCTTTAATACCCCTTCTACCGAATCCATAAATGCATCATATACCGCCTTATAGACATCTGCATTTTCCTCTGCCGCACCACTTGCTGTCAACAATGCATAAGATCCAAATCCTCCTACATCTGCCCAGCCAAGTCCTGTATAATTGTTAACATCTTTGTAATGTTTTGCCAAATCCTTCATATAAGAAGCGTCACCGGTTGTCTTATATAACTCTGCCGCTGCCCAGAAGTATTCATCCGTGCAGTTATCATCCGGATACTCTCCGGTCACAACAGAACCCGGATTCTTAAATCCCTTTTCATCCAAATGCTTTCCTAAATACTGGTATGCCTTTTCAGAAGCTGACTGACAGGATTTTGCAAACTTCTGCATATCTTTATCTTTGCTTGTACCATAAACCCTTGCAGCCATTGCCATAACTGCCGCATAGTCTCCGGTTGCCGTATTCGATACCGGACAAACAATCAATTCTGCGGTTTCATCCTGTGGCATTACCGTCTCCGGGAAAACCTCGCAGGTCACTTTATGATAAACGCCGCCCTCTTTATTCTGCATTTTCATCATCCACTCAAGTTCATACTTGGCTTCATCAAGAATATCACTGACACCGTTTCCACTTTCCGGAATTCCCAAATCATCCCCAAATGCCTTTGGATTTTTCTCATATGCCAATAAAATATCTGCAACCGCCTTTGCTCCGGATACCACATAACGTCCGTAATCTCCGGCATCATGCCATCCACCGTTTACATCGATTTTATCATTTGTTCCGTAAACAGTAGCCTTTGTTGTATGGCATGCAGGATGCGCAAAATCACCTGCCATATCCTTGGTTAATTCCTCTCCGCATCTTTGCATATAGAGCATTTTTACAATATCATCAAATGATTCTTCATACGGATTCTTTGAAATTGTAAATTCATAGGATTCCTCCCCGCTGGAAGTTACCACCTTATAAGTACCGTTATCTTTGAAATCCGAAAAGTCCGCTGTACTGACATCCTCATCCGCACTGTCGCAATGAGCTGCCTTACCGATTGTTCCCTCGTAAACAGATTTATCGGAAGATACATCTACAATTTCATAGGCATCATCTGCAATATCGGAAAATACAACTGTCTTAATATCATTTGGACGATATCCAACCTGATTTACCTTAACCTTTGGCGCCTCCACACCGGTCAGACTATCCGATGCATTGGAATCATCCACACAGTATAATTCAAAATTATCAAACATAACGGAGTGTTCTTCCATGGTTTTCCAATCTATGCCCGCTTCCTCCATAGAAGCAACATTTCCCATATTAAAGCATAATCTCGGTGCCGGATCCGTTGCCTCTTCCATTGTAAATTTGTAATCTACATGCTGCATCTGCGGCGTTGCATGAATGGTTTCAATGTAGTATGCATGATAATCTCCTCCATTTAACTGGAATCGCATATCAATATCTCTTTCTACCGTACTTGCCACATCAAATGAAATTTCATATTCCGCATTCTGTTTCAATGAAAATCCATCATGGTAAATCTGTACACCATGTTCTACCGAACCCGGATTTTTAATATCCACCTGTAACTGTCCATCCGCATTCACTTCCATCGTAGCGTTTCCACCGTTTGTGTAGATGAAATAATCGGTTGTGTCATTGGATAAATCTCCGTTAGTCAATAGATTTCCACCTTCTTCAACCGCTGCCTCTGTTGTTTGCTCCTCCGTAGCTTCTGTTGTTGCTTCCGTTGTCGTTACCTCTTGTGTTGTTGCCGGTTCTTTCTTCTTTCCGCAAGCCACCAGACTCAATGCCATCGCACCAACCAAAAGTAAACTCGTTGCCTTCCGAAATCTTTTCATTGTCTTCCTCCTTGTCATTATCTTGTCATCATCAGACACCCTGTATAATAGCAACGGTTGCTGACGTTCCCAGACGGTCAGCCCCTGCTGCAATCATCTCTTTTGCGGTTTTCGCATCCCGGATTCCACCGGATGCTTTTACCCGGACACGTTTCCATGTCTGTCCGGTTTCTTTTTCCAATGCGATTGTCTTTTCATCCACCGTTTTTCTCATCAGAGCAACATCCTTTGTCGTTGCTCCCCCTGTCGAAAATCCCGTTGAAGTTTTCACAAAATCCGCACCGGCTTCCACTGCTAATTCACAGACGCGCTTCTTTTCCTCATCACTCAACAGACAGGTCTCGATAATCACCTTTAAAATAACTTCTTTCCCCATCGTATTATTGCTGCAGATTTCCTTGACCGCCGCAATATCCTGACGGACAAAAGCATCATTTTTATCCTTCACGGCTCCTATATTTACTACCATGTCAATTTCCGTAGCACCGTCCTCAATGGCCGTCAGGGTTTCAAATCTCTTTGCCCGTGTACTCATTGCACCCAAAGGAAATCCAATAACTGTACACACCGCAATGTCGGTATCTGTCAGTTTTTCGGCTACCGCTTTTGTCCATGCTCCGTTTACACAGACAGATGCAAACCGATACTCTATGGCCTCCTTACAGATCCGGTCTACCTCCTCCATTGTCGCCGCAGCGTTTAAAATTGTGTGGTCAAAATATTTTGAAAATTCCATACTACCCTCCTATATAATACCAAGTGCTTCTTTTGCCAGCTTGTCCGCCATTTCATTGTAAGTATCTCCGGTATGGGCAGCCACCTTTGAAAACTCGATTTCGATTTGATTTCTTCTGTCCGCAATAAATTTTTTGTACCGGATTGTTCCCGGTTTGTTTGCCTTCCAGATATCATTTGCCCATTTTTCAATTCCTTCATAGTCATAATAAATGATGATTTTCCGATATCCCTGCTTAATAGCCCAATCGATTGCCTTTTCGCTTCCTAAAATTTCTCCGGCTACATTCCGCATGGAAACATATTCTTCCTCAGCATCGCTCCCATTTAAGGTCTGCGTTCCCTCCTCTAATACAAAAACACAGCCATACGCATATCGTTTCTGGCTGTCATCATAACTTCCATCCACATAGGCAACCAGACAGGCTCCATCACTTACCTTTTGGGCGACCGTATTGTCCTTTCCCATCTGATTGATAAATTTTTCTGCATCTGCAAGGAATTCAAACCCTTTATAAACCGCGCCGGAAAAATGGTCAATCTGTGCCTTACAGTCTGCCCAGCTAAAATAAATCCCGGGAGTTTTCCCCTTTGCTACCGCATAATATTTCTTTTTTGCCATATCTGTCTTTCATTCCTCCACGAAATTTAAAATCTGCTCTTCGCCTCTTCCCATTTTGCAAGGTGTTCTTCATATTGGCGGTTCAACCAGCCAATCATCTCTAATTTTCCCTCATCCGTAAACGGAAATCTGGCAGAAGTTTTTTGTTCCTCCGGTGTCTCTTCAAAGCAATACGGTTCCGGCCAGATAATAATTTCAAATTCCGCCTCTCCTTTTTTATCCGCGGGCGTCAAAAAAACATCATCCATCGGATCCCTTGCAATCCGGTAGCGCATTCCCCGAAAGCTTCCCAGATACGGCTGTGCATGTTCATACCATGTCAATCCATAAGAATCTTTATTTAAAATTTTCATTGTATTGTTTTCTTCCATGTGTCCCATTCCCGACTATTGTAAATTAATGTGATATACCTCTAATTCTCTTCTTACCTGATCCCTTAATTCCGGACTTTGTTTTAACAGTTCTTTTATATTTTTCAAACCGGTAAGTCTTAAGTCCTCATTATAAGCAATCTGTTCTCTTAATTTCTGTCTTCTGACATTCAGGGAATGTTTCACTTCCACCATCTCCCTGTTATCAATTAAGGCTGCCGACTGTTTTGCCCAGATATCCGGATCCTTAATTCCGTGTGCATAAAGCAGTTTAATCAATGCTTCGGAATACTCCTTTAAATTCCCCGCAGACTTCTGATATTTTCTTACCTCATCCACCATCAGTAAATACTGTTCATACAGATATTCCAGTTCCCGCAGACTTTTAATATTGTATTTACTGTATAAATAATCCAATGTAGAAGTATTATTTATGTATTTAATTTTAACCTTATTCATCAGATTGATTGCACGGTTTTCCCGAAGCTCCGACATCTTGTAATCGTATGACAGATTCCGGAAGGTAACAACAGCCAATGCTGCCATAGCTGCTACTACCAATAATATAATCAATACCGGTATTACAAAATTAATATCCGCAAGCAGGCCAACCACCGCAAGTGTAACAACCAGCAAAACCGAAACCGTCCCGAAAATAATCATAAACATCCGCATTTTTCCTTGTTTGTGCTCAATCGCGTCCTGCAGATATTCCTGACTGTTTTTTTCCGTTTCCAGATGCTTCATGTCACGTTTTATTTTCATATCCATATCTTCAAGGTCTTTCAACTGTCCGAAAATATCCGTCAATTCCTTTTCCAGTCCCTGAATCATCCGGAAATTCTCATCACTGATACGATCATCCGAATGTAAAAACTCGGATGTTTCATTCTGTAAAAATGCAATTTTCTTTGCAATATCGGTTAATTCTTTTCTGACATTCTGTGGCAATTCTTCAATCGTCTGAATATCCGTAAAATAGGAGGTTACCATCTCATACTCAACTCGCAAATCCTCCATCTGATAAGAAGCATCCACAATCTGGTCGCATAAATAAGCCACATCATCCGGTTCTTCCTGCGACTGCTCCGTCTTTCTTGTCAGATAACTGTCAATGCTCTCATATTCAAACTCTTCTTCCGTTACCTCCGTTTTAGTAAAGATGTCCTTTACGAAAGCTACCAATCCCATGTCTTAATCTCCTATACTGTCTGTTCCCGAAAATCTCTCTTCAATTCCTCTAACACTGTATCCATACGTTTATTGAAGTCTGTCAGATTATTTTTCTTATAATGATAAATTGCCTGTTCCATACGATGATAAATCGGTGAACCTTTTACATCCTCCTGACCATCCTCTATCATCTCATATAACTTGTCCATCATGTCCTCAACTTTATAAAACGTTGCCAGAACCTGAACCTCTTTTTTGTCATAGCAAATTGCGGCAAGTAAAAGATATTCAAATATCGTTTGCTTGTTTCCCGTCAATTCGTAAGATTTTAAATATGCATCCATCGCATTTTTAATCTCAAAATTATGTGCCATAGCAACCGCTTTATTATGATAAATTGCACCTAACAGCTCTTCATTCTTCAAATCCGTATTCTGTTCTAAAATCTCATCATAGATAGCGGCTGCCTTCATATACTTATGATAGCGCAAAAATCCATCCCCCTGAAGCTTACGGAACTGTGCCTTCGACATTCCCTTCATTCTTTCTAAGCGGAATATAAATTCTTTTACTTCTTCTATTGTATAAAATTCCTTATACGTCAGAATAATCGTCAGTAAATCCGTTAAATCCGTTGTTTCTTTTTCCTTTTTCTCACGCAGCTGATTTGCAAGATCCGGCAGTCCCAATTCATTTTCAATCCAATGAAACATACTGACTCCGATATATTCTTTGGAAATCAATGCAACGTTATTATAAATGTAGTAGCAAAGCTCCTCATACGAATACACCTCTATCTTGGTATTCGGAAAAATATATGAAGTTGTAGCAGGTGTGGTTTCACACAATATTACTCTAGGCATTTGCTTCCTCTTTTCTATAATTTTACAGAAAACTCTTTCCGATATATTTTATTTGTTGTCGGATAAATACTACCAAATCCTTCATCCCGGATAATGATAGCACCCATTGTCTCGTTGTACATTTCGACCTCTAACGAAATCTTTGTTGTCTTAGGCGGTCTGTGCGGCAATCCGTTAATTTCAATGACCTCTTTTTCCATATCCTTTGTTACCTTATCCCGGTAGACCATATGGATTCGTTTCGTATCATCCAAAAACAACGTCACTTTTCCGTGCATGTTGTACCATTCTTTTCCGCCAATCGCAATCGGATAAAACCGGTTTCTGCCTTCTAAATCACCAATACTGACTCCGATATCAAACGGAATGCTTCCCTGTGTGCATAAAATAATATCATTTCCATTCTCATATGCACCGTTTCTAGCATGATAACAGGCACCCTTTGTAAACAGATTCTGTCCTACAAAAACCCGCCTTCCATCACACAAAACCTTCTGTGATTCGGATATCCATGTATCATTAAAACCGGGGCCGGTCAGATATACCGCCGATACATAAGTCTCACGCATTTTCTTTTTTGCAACCTGTGCGAACAGCTTATCCAAAGCCTCTACATCCTCAAAAAGCAAGGTGTACGGAATCTCATCTTTCAGGCTTTCATATCGAAGATTATAAATCATACGGCTTCCCTGATTGGTACGGTCAATCCGGTAATATTCCATGCCCTCATGTCCATAGTCAAACATTGCCACACTGTTGGTATGTAATTTTTCTTCCTGGTTCATAACAAACTGAAAGAATGCGGTTTCATGACTGATAATTGCAAAATGTTGTTCATCCAGAGAAAGCTCTTTTGCAAGACGCAGCAACACCCGATAAACAACCGGATGATATTCCTCCAATGAAACGGTAACCTTTTTCAGTTCATAACTTTCATTTCGGGCAAGAAAATCCTCTATATGTGTTTTTAACAAAATCAACAACAACATCTCATAAGTATAAGAAGAAGCGCCGATTACCACATGCTGATCCGAATCAATATTGCCAATCACATCCTCGATTATCGTTCCCTCTTTGACAAATCGGACACTGCTTACATCATTTCCCACATACCACTTTTTCTCTGCCGTGGCATAAAACATAACATTCGGAAACAAAAAGGTTTCTGTATTATTCTGCTGGCAGATTGACTGCGGTTCTTTCTTATCTTCCCGGTAATAACTTAACTGTATGCTTTTTTTACATAAATCCAACCCCAGAAATATTTCCTTCATGACGATTCCTCTTCCTGCACTTAATCCATAATCTGAAGATTTTCCTCAACAACAGTTGACAACTTCAGATATTTATCAATCTTATCAATTAAAATCTGATTTTCTCCATTTTCCTGATTCAAAAGCATAGAATTTAACATCTCGAAACGATTTTCGTATTCTTCCGCTTCACCCTTTGACTTCATTGCATCACTTTCAAATACCGTTGTATTATTTATATTTTCCTCCGGCATTTCATACAGCAGATTCTCTCCGTGGAACAATACAAATTCTTTCATGTAATATCCCGGCAGTACTTCTACCATACGGGCTTCTTTTTTGCACTGCGGTTTTTCCACTCCTACCTGAATACCGTAACGGAAAGCAATATTCTTACCGGTCTTATCCTTTGTCACAACATAAGTCAGTAAAAACAAATCCTTCGGTAATTTCATATATTCCTTAAAGCTTCTGAAAAACGGGAATAAAATTCCGCGTTTTATAAAATATTCTACCTGTACCTTTACCCATGACAGTTCCCGCTCCTCAAGCTTTGTCCGTCTGCTAAAGTACAACAGCATCGCCGCCATGCACATATCATCCGACAAATCCTCTACAATAATCTGATGATATAGCAGCTCAAAAAATGTATCCGGTAATTCTTCATCCTCTATCAGATACGCAAAGGCTGCACGCTTGAAGAATGCCTTGATTACCATTCCCCTGTGCTTTTTATCCACATAGGAGGCAAATATATCAAATACCTCTTTGTTCCACTGTTCTGTATAAAGAGTTTCACAAATTATGTTTTCTTCCAGCAAATCCAAACGATTCAACCGGGTATTTGCACGCTTCCACAACCGTATCATATTCTTCAGACCACTTTGATAATAGTCTACCAAAAACACCAGTACTTCCGGTGTTTCACGTCCCATGCGGAACAGATAATAAGAAACCGCAAGTAAATCCTCATCGCTCGCATATTGTGAAAACTTCTTTAATGCCTCCACCATACGAATCAATAAATCCACTTCAACACCCTGGTATCCAAAAGTCCGGATTGCTTCATAACCGTTATCATACAACCCCACCTGCAACAGACAATTGATATAAAATGCCGCATCCTTTTTTGATACATATTCCTTATCAATCCGCTTAAGATAAGATGCCAGTATATCCATATCAAAATGCTCTTTATAATATCCGGCAATACCGAATAACGCCTGTTGTCTGGTTTCTTCACTGATGATTGGAAAGCCGAGCAGGTCTCTGGCTATATTTACTTCCAATGCATTTGTCGGGTCATATGCTTTCTTTGTATGATATTGATACAATACATAATGATAATCATCTGCACTGTACTGCTCCAATAAATCCATGTATGACGTTTCATCCACTAATTTCTGAAGTTTGTACGGAATCGTGCTGACATACCGATTCTTTTCATTATCCATCAGGGATACCACGGCATTTTCTGTAATCATGTCAATATACGCCACATGATTGACAACCGGAACCATTATTTCTTCCCGCAATTCCTCATGCGATACCACAACTGCCACAATGTTCGGATTTAACACTGTGAGTTTGCGTTTAAAAATAATATTCGTCAAACCGGATGCAAAATTTGCATTTACAGACTGTGGACGCAAAAATTCCCCATATATTACACTTAGGTCATCACTCATATTGCCTTTTACAATCTGCTCCCGCATAAATGCTTCCATATTCGGAAGGTACTCTTCATACTGCCCTAAATACTGACGTTTATTTGTAATCACATTTGCATATAAATATGCATATTCCTGATCGGTCAGGAAGCTTTTGTAGTTAAAATACCGAAGCACCGAATCCGGTATCCGGTCATAGACCGAATGATCCATACTCCTTAAATAATTTTCCTGTATTCCAACTATCTTAAATCCACACTTGATACCGTCTAAATAATAAGTATGATATCGTCTGTCTAACTTACCGCCACGAATCAGTAAAGAACACATCAGTTTTACCGTATCCGGATGCCGGTCTCTTTCATATAAAATCTGAAGCAGACGAAAAACAGCCGGTCGAAATTCCTTTTCTTTTGCCGCAAGCAAAAGGAACTCCTCTTCCGCCTCCTTGCTCAGATAATGATTTTTCAATCCAAACCGCAAAGCCGCAATTTCCACCTTGGTAAGGTTCTTCAAAAGAAGCGGATCCTGATTTAATAAATCACACACTTCCAATGCAAGAACCGGACTTTCATATCCACCCATATACAGTCCGGAAATCTGGGCAAACAACCATCCCTTGTCCTTCTGATATCGCTCATCCAGATAAATGAGCAGCCAGAAATAAAACAGCTTATCTTTCTGATTTGCCAAAGCTGCTTCAATCTCTTCACACGCCTTCACAATCATTCTGGTATCTTTTGATAGTAACGCTTTCAGATACAGATAATAACAATGTTCTCTGGCTCCTTGCAGGGCATGATCCATATCTGCCTCCATACGTCTTATTTCCTGCCTTGCATTTTCTTCGTTGCCGGCAAGAATACTCATATGTAAAAGTCCCAACCGATAAACCCCGGCTCCCGGTTCATATCCAATCAAAGCCTGTAAGGATTCTCTTGACTTTTCAATATATTGTTCAATCGACAGCAATCCAATCCGGTAATCCAGATAATTATGAACCAACGCCGCAATCTCCAGCTTTTCCAAATGATAATCACGGTCTCTATGAATCAATACACGGCTGGTTTCCTCCGGTTTGCGAATTGCAATCGTCACTTCTATTTTCTGATAGGTGTTTTCCAGTATGATTTTTCCGGTTGCAGCCTCATTTTCATCCAACATTTCCGGATCTAATGTATAGGAAATCGCACAACTGTCTTCCTTGTTATCCATGCTACAGATACTGGTCTGATGTAACTGGATAAACTTCGCATCCGTCCGCACGGACATCTTACAATAACCCCATGTATTCTTACGCAAAAGCAACTGATGTTCTTCCCGCATCTTCGGAAAATGAAACTGAAAATGATCATGCTCCACCTGAAGCATCATCGCTCTTTTTTTATGAATATACACAAGAAATTCCTCTAATGCCTGATTCTTATCCTTCGAATCTCTTATGCTTCGGTACGCCTGAATGTATTCTCCATTCCCTCTCAGCATCGTTTTTTCAAATTCCTGGGAATAAAAAATTACCAATGCCTTTGACCAGTTTTCCTCTGCCAGCGCGGAAAACTTCATCAAATCTTCCAAAGCTACTCCATCCAGATCAATAAATGGTGCAATGACCTCAATGTTATATGGAATCTTCTTCTCCATTCCGTTCCCGACAACATAAATAACACCTTCATAGGTACTTCCCCGTCTTCTTCCGGTTGCATCAAAAGTAAACGCAATGGTGCCGCTTTTTCCAACAATACTGTGTTCCTTAAATCGCAACAAGTATGCATCATCATACACCATCATCTTCATGGAAATATCATTCTTTGATACGACTTCAATATTTCCTGTATAGACACTGCCAGATTCTATTTTTAATTGTAAATGATTCTTACTGAAAGTGACATCGGGATATTCCACATAGAAATCACCCTTTGCATATTGTTCGACCTTACTTTTCATTCGTATATTCCAATCTTTTTCTAATGTTTTTGTTGTTGAAGTTTTTACTTTCAAACTATATAATAAAAAACAGAAATTATTCCTATAGAACTTCACAATTTATAATCAAACTTAACTAACATTATAACAAATTTTGAATCGATTGGAAAGAATAATCGAAAGTAAAGGAGAGAATCACATGGAGAGTAATCAATCATCTTTTCACGGCAGTGATTTAGAAGTTATTTCCCAAAAATATCGCATTTCACAAGATTCCATTCAGCCATTTGCATCAAATGTGAATCCACTTGGAATGTCCCCGGTTGCAAGACAGGCCTGCATCGAATATATTGACGCCCTTCAGTCCTATCCGGATCGTAACTATGTCCGGTTACGCACTGCCATTTCCAACTATTGTCAGACAGATATGAACCATATCATTTTAGGAAACGGAACATCGGAATTAATCCGGTTGGCTTTTCAGACATTGCAGCCAAAGAAAACATTAATTTTAGGTCCTACCTATTCGGAATACAAAAACGCCGCCGTACTTTACGGAAGTGAAGTAGATATGTATATGTTAAATCAATTAGATGATTTTGAACTCGATCTTCCAAAATTTACGGATTATTTAAATGATTCTTTTGATTTTCTGATTCTATGCAATCCGAACAATCCAACCAGCAAGGCATTGAAAAAAGAAGATATCCGGACAATTTTAGATGTCTGTAGCCAGCATCACATTTTTGTTATGATTGATGAAACCTATGTAGAATTCGTACAGGATGTATCGGCAATTTCTTCTGTATCACTGACGCAGACTTTTGATAATCTTTTGGTACTGCGCAGTACCTCTAAGTTTTTCTCCACACCGGGGCTTAGACTTGGATATGCACTTACCGGCAATCAGGATTTATTAAATGCAACCGATTCCACAAAAGTTCCGTGGAACATCAACTCCCTCGCTTCCATTGCGAGTGTGATGTTTAGCGATGAACATTTTATGAATCTCACAACCAGCCTGATTCAGACAGAACGCAACCTGATTTACTCTGCACTTTGCAGCCGTAAGACAATTAAGGTATTTAAGCCGGATGCAAACTTTGTTCTGATCAAATTATTACGGGAGGACATCACGTCCACAGATGTCTTTGAATACTGCTTAGAGCGTGGACTGATGATTCGCGACTGTGCCGACTATGAAGGTCTCGGAAACAAATATATCCGTTTCTGTTTCCTGAAACCGGAACAAAACGATACGGTCGTCAATACCATCTTAGAAATCGTTTAATTACATATTTTTCAACAAATAAAAAGTGTATCTCTCAGATATCCGGTACAAAACCATATCTTTGAGATACACTTTTTTTTCACAAGAAATATTATTTTATTTACTCAGCAATTGCTTTGAAAGCTTCATCCAGATCTTCAATAATGTCATCAATGTTCTCTGTTCCGATTGAAAGACGGATTGTGTTCGGCTTAATTCCCTGATCCAAAAGCTCTGCCTCATTGCATTCTGAATGAGTAGTAGATGCAGGATGGATTGCAAGTGATTTTACATCTGCAACATTTGCAAGTAATGAGAATAACTCCAACTCATCAATAAACTGCTGTGCCTTTTTCGCATCACCCTTAATCTCAAATGTAAAGATAGAACCGCCGCCATTTGGGAAATACTTCTTATAAAGTGCCTGCTGCTCCGGATCCTTTGAAATAGAAGGATGATTTACCTTCTCTACCAATGGCTGGCTTTCCAAGTATTTTACAACCTTCAATGCATTTTCAACATGACGTTCTACACGCAATGACAAAGTTTCCAATCCCTGTAAGAAAATGAATGAATGAATCGGAGAAATGGTTGCTCCTGTATCACGAAGCAAAATTGCACGAATATAAGTAACAAATGCTGCCGGTGCGCAATCCTTTGCAAAGCTTACACCATGATAAGATACGTTTGGCTCTGTCAACCATGGGAACTTATCACTCTTTGTCCAGTCAAAGTTACCACTGTCAATAATCACACCACCGATTGTTGTTCCGTGACCACCAATAAATTTTGTTGCAGAATGTACGACAATATCAGCACCGTATTCAATCGGACGAACAAGGTACGGTGTTGCAAATGTATTATCTACAATTAACGGAATTCCTGCTTCATGTGCAATATTAGCAATTTTTTCGATATCAACAACCTCTGAATTCGGGTTACCCAATGTCTCGATTTCAATTGCCTTTGTGTTTTCCTTGATTGCTGCCTTAATTCCATCATAATCGAACGGATCAACAAATGTTGCTTCAATTCCATAATCAGGAAGTGTATGTGCCAATAAGTTATATGTACCACCATAAATATTCTTTGCTGCTACGATATGATCACCTGCATGAGCTGCTGCCTGTAATGCATAAGTCAATGCTGCTGCACCGGAACCAACTGCCAATGCTGCCACACCACCTTCTAATGCTGCGATTCTCTGTTCAAAAATATCCTCTGTTGGATTTGTTAATCTTCCGTAAATATTACCGGCATCTCTTAAACCAAATCTGTCTGCTGCATGCTGGCTGTTATGAAATACATAAGATGAAGTCAGGTAAATCGGAACTGCTCTTGCATCGGTAACCGGATCCGGATTTTCCTGTCCTACATGTAACTGCTTTGTTTCAAATTTAAAATTTCTTTCTAAACGTGTTTTCTTTCCCATAATATTATCTCCTCTGACTTTCTAATTATTTTTTATACATTCTGAACCATTCTTAAAACTAAATTTTCCTATCACATTCGTCTATTACTGCATACACCGTAATAGATGGATGAATAGTTACGCATTGTTTTAAATTTCATTCCATCACGCCCTTTTCCTTAATTCCTATCTGTTTACAGGGATTATATTATCACGTTTATCCCTATTTGTCTAGTAGGAATTTTATTTTATTTGACAGAATTATTAATTTAGCAGTAAACTAAGTGCCAGAATTATTAATTTAGAGGAAATATCATGAAAAAGAAAAAAACATTATCTGTTACCGCAAAAATTTTATTTGGTTTTTTACTCGCAATATTAATTGGAACATTTTTACTAATGCTACCCTCTTCATCAGTGGATAAGCACTGTAATTTTCTTACCGCATTATTTACAGCCACCACCTCTGTATGTGTAACCGGATTGGTTGTTGTTCCTACCTACTCTTATTGGACATTATCCGGAAAAATTATAATTTTAATTTTAATACAATTAGGTGGACTTGGTGTTGTCGCTTTAACAACAATTATCATGCTTATCATCAACAAACATATTTCACTAAAAGATAATCTAACAATTCAAAACGCCTTTGGACTTGACAATATGTATAATTTAAGTCATTTTGTAAAGCATGTAATTATCGGAACCCTTTTAATTGAATTTATCGGCGGTTGTCTTTACATGATAGAATTTATTCCACAATATGGTATTCGCGGCATTTGGTATGCTTTTTTTACTTCAATCTCAGCATTTTGTAATGCCGGAATTGATATTCTGGGCCCCGACAGTCTGGTTCCCTATCAATCATCTCCTCTGGTCTTACTTACATCCATGCTGATGATTATTTCAGGCGGAATAGGTTTTGTAGTCTGGAGAGATTTTTTACATGTAGCAAAATCGGTTTATCATAAACAGATACGGCTCCGTGATTATTTCAGAAATCTTACAACCCATACCAAAATCGTATTATCAACCACGTTAATGCTAATATTTATTGGATTTATTATTACCTTTTTGTTTGAATATAACAACCCCGAAACATTAGGTGGAATGTCTATAGGTGACAAACTGCTAAATGCCCTATTTCAATCCGTCACCTACCGTACTGCCGGTTTTGCTGCAATTTCACAGGCAGGGTTAACGCAGGCCTCTGTTTTGCCCGGTAATTTTATTATGCTGATTGGAGGTTCCCCTGTAGGTACAGCCGGAGGCATTAAAACATTAACCGCAGCAGTGATTTTTTATACAGTACTTGCTGTTATCAAAGGGCAAAATGAAACGCTGGCATTTCGAAAATCTATCTATCCTGATTTAATCAGGCGTTCTATTAGTGTTGCAACCATTAGTATTTTTGTTATTCTTATTTTTAGTACTTTATTAATGGTTTCCAACGATTTAAACATGACTGATAGTACCTTTGAAGTGGTAAGTGCGGTTGCTACCGTTGGTCTAAGCCGCGATGTTACACCAACGCTTAATGTTTTTGGAAAGATTTGCATTATTATCTGTATGTATTTGGGACGCATTGGCCCCATTTCCATGTTTATAATTTTTGGACAAAAAGCAACAAAGAAAAATTCAATTCATCATGCACAAGCAAAAATAATGGTGGGATAGGAGAAAATAATTATATGAAAAAATCAGTAGCAGTAATTGGCATTGGAAGATTTGGAATCAGTATTGCAAAGGAACTTTATCGCAACGGTTGCGATGTTATGCTTCTTGATCAAAGCAGCGAATTAGTTAATGAATATGCCGAAGATGTAACATGTGCAATAAGTTTGGACGTACGTGATGCAAAAGCACTTGAAGAGGCCGGTATTGGTGATATGGATGTCGTAATTACCAGTATGTCCGATCATCTAGAAGCAACAATCATGGCTATTATAACCTCTAAATCTCTGGGAGTTCCTCATATAATTGCAAAAGCAAAGGATTTTGTCACAGGAACTATTTTGGAAAAAATAGGTGCAGATACTGTTGTTTATCCGGAACAGGAAGCAGGCATCCGCTTATGTCAAAAAATCATATCCGATAATTTCATAGATTATTTTGATATTTCTGACACCAGCAGTCTTGTAGAGATTTATCCAAAAGAGGAGTGGATTGGCAAATCTCTCCGGGAATTAGAACTCAGAAAAAAATATAAAATGAATGTAGTTGCAATCATGCAAAACGACGATTTTAATATTGCAATGGATCCGGATGAACCACTAAAAAAAGAAGAAAAACTTTTGATCACTATAAAGAAAAAAGACCTCAATAAGCTTAAATCATAAAACAATCCGTTTCACACAACCACAATTAAAATCAGACATATTGTCATCAAACTTAAAGTAATAGAAAGAAAATAAGAGACAGCCGTTTTCGTGCCATCTCTTATTTTCTTAATTATATTTTGCCGCATATGTCATAATAGCCGCTACCGTCTTTGCATCTGTCATTTTTCCGGTATAAATCAACTGTTTCAAATCATTTATATCCCATTCCTCAACACAGATTTCTTCTTCCGGATCTAAATGTTGTTGTGTTTTTGTCAAATCCGTTGCCAGATAAACATCCAGTTTCTCGTCACAGAATGCGATAGTCGTATTTAACGTTAAAAGATATTCAAACTTTCCCGCATGATAGCCGGTCTCCTCCTCCAATTCTCTCATCGCACAATCAAGTGTCGGTTCGTCTTTATCATCCAATTTACCTGCCGGAATTTCCAATGTAAATCGATCCAAGGCATTTCGATACTGGCGCACCATCAACAGCTTACCCTCACTGTTCACCGCAACCACTGCGGCAGCCCCGTCATGATGGATAAAATCCCACTCAGCAATCTGACCGTTTACCTCAACGGTATCCTTATACAGACTGATAACCGTACCCTTTGCTCTTAATTCTCTCTTTAGTCGTTTTACCGGTTCCATCTTATTCCTCCTTCATCCGAATTCTTTTCATCAAATTTTAAACTGTGTCCATAGAATATAGCAGCGCATTCACAATTGCTGCCGCAACATTGCTTCCGCCTTTTCTGCCGCGTGCCACAATAAACGGAACATTCGCCTGCATAATCAGTTCCTTGGCTTCCACCACATTTACAAAGCCAACCGGAACTCCAATAATTCCAATCGGATTTATTTTTTCTTCCTTTATCAATTCATATAGCCGAACCAATGCGGTAGGCGCATTTCCCACTGCAAACAGAAATGGTTTTTCCATCCCCGCTGCCTTATCCATAGATGCCACTGCTCTGGTTGTTCCATTCTCCTTTGCAAATCGGGCAACATCCTCATCACTCATAAAGCAAAATACTTCCCCGCCATATCCTGCCAGACGTTTTTTATTGATTCCCGCCTTTGCCATCTGCGTATCCGTAACAATATCCGCACCGTTTTTTATCGCATTTTGAAAAATTTCCACAGCATGATTGGAAAAACACAGATTCTCCAAATAATCAAAATCCGCCGATGTATGAATTACACGTTTGATAACGGGTTCCTGCAAAGGATCTAATTGAATATCTCCGAGCTCCTGTGTAATTATCTCAAAACTGCGTTTTTCAATTTCAGCCGGAAGAACCTCCTGCAATTTTATTTTATCTTTTTCCATCATACATTTCTATCCCCTAACTTTTCTCTGTATGTTCTCCTTAAATAAAATGTACATACGCCATCAGATGTAACCTCAGCAATCGGCATAATCCCCATTTTATTTCCTCGCTCTTTGTATCAATTAAAGCTTCAAATTCTTATAAATCCAACAAACGATATATTTTATCCATAGATAAATTTTCACGTAGAACATCTGCAAGAGAATCATACTGCTGCTCTTTCCATTCCCGGTAATCCATCATATCATCCCCTGCATTCCATTCCAACCCTTTTTTCTCACATATCATTTTTATAAATGCCTGTCGAAATTCATCTGCATCAAACAGTCCATGCAAATAGGTTCCTAAGACATAATCCTTATAACATCCATCTTCCTTTCCGGCATCTGGAAAAGAAATTGCTGACTTTCCTTCCGTCTTTGTAACACCCATATGCATTTCATATCCCCTGACCGTCTGGTTGGATAATGGCGCAAAAATTCCTTCCATTTTATTAAAATGTCCCTCAATCTGCGTTCTCGTCTTTTCCCGGCAAAAGCTTGTGGAAACCGGTAACAATCCAAGCCCCTGTATTGTCCCGAAGCCTTCCATACCACCTTCATCTTCAATCCATTCGCCTAACATCTGATATCCCCCACAGATACCTAAAACAACCGGTCTTTTTTCCTCCGGCTTTTGAAGGGTCTTCAAAATTGCCCCTTCCATTCCCGACTGCCGGAGCCACTTCATATCCTCTATTGTGTTTTTCGTACCCGGCAAAATAATCACATCCGGACTGCCAAGTTCCGACACACGTTCCACATATCGGACAGTCACCATTGATTCAAATGACAACGCCTGAAAATCCGTAAAATTTGATATCTTCGGTAATCGCATCACCGCTACATCTATCTTTTCTCCGCATTGCTTTTGATTTAACACCTCCGCAAGAGAATCTTCATCCTCAATCCGCACGTCTGTGTAAGGAACCACGCCCCACACTTCCTTCCGGCTTTTTTCTTCCAGCATACGAATCCCCGGCATCAAAATGGATTTATCTCCCCGGAATTTATTGACAATTAATCCTTTGATTCTATCCTGTTCCTCCGGCTCCAATAACAGGATTGTACCAATCAACTGTGCAAACACACCGCCCCGGTCAATATCTCCGACCAATAAAACCGGCGCATCCACCAGCTTTGCCAATCCCATATTTACAATATCATCATTTTTCAGATTAATTTCAGCCGGACTTCCCGCTCCTTCAATCACAATAATATCTACCTGCTTTGCCAATGTATCATAAGCTTCTTTTATCAACGGAAGATACTCTTTTTTCTTCTTAAAATAATCGACCGCCTGCATATTTCCGATTGCTTTTCCGTTTACAATTACCTGCGAACCCATATTGGTGGTCGGTTTTAACAAAATCGGATTCATACATACATCCGGTTCGATTCCGGCAGCCTCCGCCTGAACAACCTGCGCCCGTCCCATCTCTAAATTATCTTTTGTAATATATGAATTTAATGCCATATTCTGCGATTTAAACGGTGCAACCTTATAACCATCCTGTTTAAATATCCGGCATAAGCCTGTCACAAGCAGACTTTTCCCGGCATTTGACATTGTTCCCTGAATCATAATTGATTTTGCCATAATCAAAACCTCTTCTTCAATGCTTCTACCAAAGCAACATTCTCTTCGTGTTTCTTTACCGCAATCCGGTAATATCCCTTTTCCAGATTTATGTAATTACTGCAATCCCTGATTAAAATGGAGTCCTTCAGTAAGGTTTCCTTTAAATCCTCCTCTGCACGAAACAGCAGATAATTCGTTCCCGACGGAAACACTTTATCAACCAATCCGTTTTCCAGCTCACAAAACAGATATTCCCGCTCTCTTGCAACCAACTGTCTGGTAGCATTTTCATATTCCCGATCCTTCAGTGCCTCTATGCCCGCCAACTGCGCAATCATCGAAGTATTCCACGGTGGAAGCACCTGTCGGAAGCGTTCCAGCAAAAAGGAATCCGAAGTCAATGCATATCCAAGCCGGAGTCCCGCCATTCCATAGAATTTTGTAAATGCACGCAGTACGACCAGATGCGGATATGCCAATACCTCCGTCTTAACGGTATGCTGTTTTTCATCCTCCAAAAACGGCAGGAAACATTCATCCACACAAAAATAAACGCCCTCCTGCTGACAGATATCCGCAATTCTTAACAGATGTTGTTTTTGAACAATCACACCGGTCGGATTATTCGGATTGCAAAAAAAGAGAATCCGTTTTCCGGAGGTATTCCTTATCCAGTCAAACAAATCCGACATTTCATGTCTGGTCAGATTAAAATTATTCTTTTCCTTTAAATTCATCCGACTTAATCTGCACCCAAACACCCTGCTTGCCGCCTCATATTCGGAAAAAGACGGTGCCAGAACAAGACAGCGTTCCGGACGCAATGCATTACAAAGTGCATAGATTAACTCCCCTGCTCCGTTTCCCAAAACAACATTTGAACTTGTGACTCCCTCATGTATTGCAATCTGTTCCCGCAAATCCCTTCCCAAAATATCAGGATACTTCGACAGATTTTCCGCCTCTTTTTTTATCACTTCTATCACACCCGCAGGCATTCCAAGCGGATTCACATTTGCGGAAAAATCATATTTAATTTGTTGATAATCGTAAACATTGCCTCCGTGCGTTTCCCTCATAAGTACTCCCATCATCCTTTACATCGGTAACTTTATATATACTATCATCAATATCACAATACAAAATACAAAAAACAGATTTGCTGTTATCTCCAATAAATGGTTTGCCCGGCGGATATCTTCCGTTTCTGCCGTTCTTTTTGCATCTCCAATATACGGTTTTTGATACATTACACCAAAGTATGCCGTAGGTCCCGCCAGTTGAAGTCCAAGCGCACCGGCACACACCGATTCCGTCTGTGCAGAATTCGGACTTGCATGCTGATAACGGTCTCTTTTAAAAATATTCCATGCATTTTCTTTATCATACCCTGCCACACCGCACGCGATAAGCATAAAAAGCGCCGACAGCCTTGCGGGAATCCAGTTTAATATATCATCCAGTTTTGCAGCAACCGTTCCAAAATAACAATACCGGTCATTCTTATACGCAATCATGGAATCCATTGTATTAACGGTTTTATAAAACAATGCTCCAAGAGGTCCAAACAGGCACATATAAAACAGGGGAGCTATGACACCGTCGGATGTATTCTCGGCTATGGTTTCGACGGTCGCCTTAACCACCTGTTCCTGTGAAAGATGTTCGGTATCACGTCCCACTATCATTGCGACTGCCTTTCTTCCTCTTTCCAGTTTATCCTGATTCGTACCTTCCTTTGTAAGACAGTCATAGACTTTCATGCTTTCTGTTTTTAGGGATTTCAATGCAAGCATCTGATAACACAGTATTGTTTCTATTCCATATTTTAACCACGGACAGTATTTGCCACTTATAAAAAGTATTCCGCCGACAATTCCCATTACAACAGCAATCACAAAAGCAACCAGAATACCTCCGGCAATCCGTTTTTTTCCTTTATCCATCTCACGTTCCATTGACAGCCCGAATATCTTCCGCAAAAAATGTTCCGTCAATGAAATCAATTTTCCGATTCCCTGTACCGGATGCCATATATTATGCGGATCTCCAAATATACAATCCAATAAGAATCCAATACAGATTACAACTATTCTTTCTTTCATCATTTTCTCTATATTTCCACTATATTGCAAATTTCCGGTTCCGGTTTTCTTGTAAAATCAGCAAGCCAGCCACAACCGTTTCTTACCTGCCAGTCATAGTAATCTCTGTGCGGACTACTGTATTGATCCAGCAATGCCATAATCGTTCCGCCATGACATACAATTGCTGCATTTTCTTCATCCGTCACCTCCCGGCAAAAAGCATTTACGCAACGCGCCTGAAATGTGGTTCGATCTTCTCCTTCCGGAAATCCACACATCCCTTCGCTGTCAATAAATGCCTGATAGTCTTTATTTCCATTTAATTCCTGATAATTTTTGTATTCAAATAACCCAAAATTACACTCTTTCAATCCCGGCACCACAATTTTCTTCTCATCCGGAAATAATATATCCGCTGTTTCCAGACAGCGAAGCATCGGACTTACATAAATCCGATGAAAATCCCGCAACAGGAATTGCTGTTCTTTTCTACGACAAAGCAAATCCTTCCTAGCCTGTTCCACAAGCGGTTCATCCGTTATCCCAACGTATCGTTTTTCCAGATTTCCCTTCGTAGCACCGTGTCTTATCAATAAAAGTTTCATTTTATTTTCATTCCTATTCCTGCAACAACACGAATCACCTCGGTTGCCTCCTTTGCAAAATAACAACTTACCCTGCCTGTCATTTCCCGGTAAATACGTTCCTCCTGCTTCATCGGAACCACGCCGGAACCGACCTCATCACAGATAATGATCAGATTATCCGTTAACTCCTTCTCCAACAAGACAGAAGCTTCTTTAATCGGGTCTTTCCCCTCCTGAAGCTGTTTTCTTATTCTTTTGTGATATTGTTGGATTATTTTTTTATCCAAACCGTAATGTGTTTTTACATATTCCGTTTTCCCTTGAAATGCTCCGCCTATCACAAAAATCATAACTTATCCTCTATAACAATGTTATCACAATTAAAATATCCAGTTCACACATTTGCAAAAAATATCCTGCCAAATCACCGGTAATTCCGCCAAACCATTTATATGCCATATGCCGGTAAGATATAAATGCCAGCAGTCCCACCAAAATCAATCCAATGCCATATCGTATTTGAAAATCAAACCGGCCGCCAAACGGCAGAAATTGATTTCCGAATACAGATACTATTATAATCAAAACAATAAAGCATAACAACTGCCCACACAAAATCCATCGAACACTTTTTGCCGAGGCCTTCGCGGTATCCGATAACATTCCATCTTTTTTGGCTTTTTTCAAGGTTACAACCGACAAACCACTTAATATTCTCGAATAAATATATCCGGCTGCAACATAAAAAAGTCCGGTTGCATCCAATGTGGAAAACATAGCAACAGCGGCAATCAGATATAAAAAACAATATAGAATCGCAAATGCTCCGGAATGGGGATCTTTTAAAATCTCGAGCCGTTCTTTCGGTGAACGATAGGAACTTTTTGCATCCACGGTATCCATAAATCCATCCATGTGGATTCCTCCGGTCACAAAAATGGGAATTGCAGCCGCTGCCACGCCCCACAAAAGAGACGGAAGCCGCAGCCACAAACCAATCCGGTATCCGGCTAATAAAACCATACCGATCACAAAACCAACTGCCGGAAACCAGCACATACTGTATTTCATACTTTTTTCATCCCATGTAACCCTAGGCATTGGAATTTTTGAATATGTTGAAAATGCGATTATAAATGATTTTAACATGGTATCTTTCCTTTCCAGATTACCGGGATTCCTGCAACAACCTCAACTACTGCATCTGCCAGGTTTGCCAGCCTTCCGTTTAAATATCCCAATTTTCTCATATAGTCCTGTGTTTGCTCTTCATATTCCAGATTATCCGAAAATATTTCATTTGTTACAATAATCAGATTCCTTGTCTTTTCCGATAATAACTTTATTTTTTCATACAAACATTCCACACCGTTTTTCTTATCATCCTCCATCGGATTAAAAAACAGTTCCTTATGTGTTCCGATATACATCTCATTTGCCAATAAATTGGACAAATCTTCCAACAGATAGGTTCCGGACAAATCAAATGTGTCAAAATCTTCTCCGGATTGCGGGCATAATTTTTCTTCCAGAAACAACTCCCGCTCTATCGTTTCAAAACATTTATCTTTGCGCATTTCCCGATGACGGGAAATCCTTTTTTTGCTTTCTTCGTCATAACAATGCATGGTTGCTATGTAATACAGCCCATCATGAAGCGTTTGGTTTTTTAATTCAACCGCTAATTTTTCAGCAAAAGCAGACTTTCCGCTTCCGCTCCCACCTGTTACCAAATATACCATTTTTAACCTCTCATATGTGCATATTGTATCAGTTGTTTTCTGAGTCTATTTCCTTTCCCTTTTCATTGCGTTTTCCGATTAATAGCAAAATGGATAAAACAATCATAATGATATCGATACAAACATATGGTATCAAATTGTTATATCTTGTTTTATTATCCTTTTTATCAACACGGATTACAATCCGGTCACCTTCTTTATAGCCATTCTTATTCAACAGATTTCCCTCTGCCACGCTGCTTCCGTCTTTTGCTTTCCATGTGATGTTATACGCCTCATGGTGGGAATATTTTCCATGGCTAACATATGTTTTTGTAACCGTTGCATATACCTCATCATATCCGGTCTTCCATTTGTCCAATGCCATAATCAGACTGAGCAGGAAAAAAAGAAACAAAATAACCGCAAATATTTTTCTTCCTATTTTCTTTCCGGTTTGTCCTTTGGTCGCCATCTATCTTCTCCCCTTAATTTCTGTCACACTTTCCTACACATACCTTTGGTAAGGATCAATTGCATAATCGGTAAAGCTTCCCATATTTGCATATACCGATACCGCCATATCAAGAATCGGAAATAATGTCATGGCTCCGGTTCCCTCTCCAAGACACATCCTGCCGTGAATCATAGCTTCTAATTCCATGGTTTCCAACGCCATCTTTCCTGCCGGTTCCAAAGAAACATGAGATGCAAACAGATAATCTGCCACTTCTTTATTCATATGATATGCTGTAAGTCCTGCCACAACGGAAATCACACCATCCATAACAATCGGAATATGTTCTTCCATACCGCCCAGATAAACACCGGTCATAGCCGCAATTTCAAATCCACCAAGTTCCGCCAGAACCAAAAGCGGTTGTGTAATTCCTTTTTCCTTTATCCGTTGTAAAGCTTTCCGTATCACATCACATTTTCTTTCAATACCTGTTTGGGATAACCCTGCACCCTTACCTGTTACCAATGCAACATCCACATCGAGTAACTGTGCAGCCAATGCACTGGTTGGAGTGGTATTTCCAATCCCCATTTCTCCTGTTGCAATAATCCGGTATCCCATCTGTTTTAATTCTTTTACAAGCAGTTTTCCTACGTCAATCGCTTTCTTACATTCCTCTATCGTCATTGCCGGCTCTTTTGCCAGATTCTTTGTTCCTCTTGCAATTTTACGATTGACAACAACACCCTGCTTTAATTCCGAATCCGGATAATCCGGCGTATTCATACCTACATCAATCGTAAAAACATCCACACCGGCAACATCCGCCATAATATTAACCGTAGACAAATTTTGTGCAAAATTTTCCGCAACAATCCTTGTCACTTCCTGTCCGGTTTGTGTCACCTGTTCTTCTACGACACCATGATCACCGCAAAATATAATAAGTGCGCGTTTGGAAATATCCGGAGGATTTGCACTTCCATATATCTCACACAGCTTTACAACGGATTCTTCGAGCAATCCCAAACTGTCAATCGGTTTGGCAATTGCATCCCAATGTGCCTTTGCCTGTTTTGAAATCTCAGTTTTCATAGCCTTTTACCTCTCTGCAAGCCTCTACAAATCCCGCTATCATTTCCACATTACTGTAATAATAAAAATGCGGGAAACCCGCAAATATATGTTCATTGTAAACCATACATTCGTATGAAACATCGGGGTTTGCAGGTTTTGTTGCCACGCCTGCATCCCCATTATCCGTACAATCATAATAATGGAATTCATGCCCTTTTACAACCATCGTAGATTCCGACAAAAAACCCCCATGTTTCATTTCACACTGCATATATCCAAACCGGGATAATTTCTTTTTACGATAGCCTTGTCCGTCCAACACACCTGTCATACAATATATATTTCCTTCCAAATCCTCAAGACTTTGCTGCAGATACAAAAAGCCTCCACATTCCGCAAGAATATAGAGTTTCTCTGCGGCATTTCTTACCGATTGTAACATGGTTTTATTAACGGCTAATTGTTTCGCATAATTTTCCGGATATCCACCACCAAGAATCATTCCCTGTATTCCCTCCGGTAATACCTTATCATGCAATGGAGAAAATGGTATTAATTCTACTCCCATTTCTTTTAATAATGCTAAATTCTCGGAATAATAAAAAGAAAATGCTTCATCCATCGCAATTCCAATCCGAACCGGTTTCTTTTCTTTGCTTTCGGTTATCCGCTTTCTTACATCCTCAGGCAATTTCCCCTGTACCTCTTTTGCCTGACCGGCAATCAACAGAATCTGTTCCATGTCAACGGTTTCTTCCATCACATCCGCAACCTGTCTGATCCATGTATCAAATTCGGTAATTTCATCCGGCGAAACCAATCCAAGGTGTCTGGACGGAACTTTTAAATCCTTTATTTCCGGCAGATATCCAACAACCGGAATATGACAGGAATCTTCTATCACACCGGCAATCCGCTGATAATAACCAGCCGATACCCGGTTTAAAATCACTCCTGCAATATGACTGTCTGATTTAAAATCCTGTATACCCTTAACCACAGCCGCCAACGTAACACTGGCACCCTTTCCGTCCACAATCAGAATTACCGGCGTCTTTGTTATCCGGGCAACTTCATAGGTGCTGGCATTGACACTAACGCCTCCCAAACCATCGTAATATCCCATAACACCTTCTATTACGGTAATGTCCGTTTCTTTGGCTTTTCGATGTAACAGATATCTTGTGGTCTCTTCATCTGTAAAATAGGTGTCCAGATTACCCGAATCAATATCAAATACCCTTCGATGAAACATTGGATCAATATAATCCGGTCCGCACTTAAAGGAGGAAACGTTTAATCCACGACGTTTTAATAATTCAATTGCTCCACATGTAATCATTGTTTTACCGCATCCGCTTTTGGGAGCGGCAAACAAAATTCTGCAATCAGCCATACTTTACTCTACCTCATTCTCCGAAAACGACACAATGTAAACCGGATTCGTACCCTGCATCATATGATAATCTGCAATCCTTCTAACCTCAGTAATCTGTGCCTGAATTATCTCCATATCTTCGTACTCCGGATACTTTCTTGATAATCTTGCAAGTTCGGATAAGGTCTCTAAGGTTACCGCATTTACCACAAACCGCACCTTCGGATTCTTTTTCCGAATCAGGTTTACAATTTCTGCTAATTTTCCACTGCTACCGCCAAGGAAAACATGAGTCGGTGCTTCTATCTGTTCAAGGCAATCCGGAGCCACCCCTTCTATCACCTCTATATTCCGTAATTCAAATTTTTCAATATTTTTGCGAATCAATTCACAACCTTCCGGCTTCTTCTCAATTGCATATATCTTCCCCCTGGGACATAAAAATGCCATTTCCACCGAAACGGAACCGGTTCCCGCTCCCACATCATACACAACGGAATCCGGTTTTAAATGCAACTTTGCAACCGATAAAATACGGATATTGGTTTTGGTCATAGGAACCTGACCACGAACAAATTCTTCTTCTTTAATTCCAAGTCCCTTATATTGATACATATTATCCTCTTTCTATATATACAAGCGACAATGGCAGCAGTTCTTTTTTCAAAAAATCCTCTGCGCTTCCTGTCACAATTTTCTCATCTTCGTAAGACAACCTGCTGCCTGATATTATACGGCATCCGGAAGGATTGTCCATAGCAATGATATCCCTGCAAAGTTTATGAAAAGATTCATTATCTCCTAATATCACACAGGCTTTACGATTTGTTTGTAATAGTTTGGCAATTTCAAGTGTTCTTCCATGACAGCTTGCAAAGACAACATCTTCCCACGGCACACCGATTTTATTCAAAAAATAGATCACGGAAGATATTCCTGACACCGGTTTTATTTCATAACCTTTAAGCATCTCCTGCATGGATTTTGCTCCGGAATAAAATCCGATATCCCCGGAATAACAAAGTGCAACCGATTGATATTGGGGATTTTCCTTAATATATGCAATAATTTCTTCTTTTTTGTAACCAACAAAACAAGGTTTTTTCTCAGATTTAAAAATCTCCAACATACGTTTTGCACCAATAAAAACATCCGCATGTTTTAGTATATCCCTCGCCTCTTTGGTAAGCAGATTTTCATTACCGGGTCCCATAGACACAAGATAAATCGTTGGTTTTTGAAGTTCCACACCATAGGTTTCTTTTAAGTAATCCAATGTTTCCGACAGACTTTTTTGATTTACACCTGCGTTTTCCGACGGTCGTCCAATTATCATCAGATGCATTCCAAGCCGGATTGCCGCCTCACATTTTGCGGTATATCCACCGACACTTCCGGAGCTTTTTGTTACCAGCCATTCTGCCTGACTTTCCCGAAACAAAATCTCGTTTAATTCCATACCAAACGGTCCCTGCATTGCAATCAGGTTTTTCCCGCAAAATCCCAAACCGGCACACTTTTCCAACACCTCCGGTGTGGATAAAACTCTTGCGATACACCGGTTTTGAAAATCCGGAATTTTTGTATACTGCTCTAATTCCTTGCTTCCGGTTGTAATAAAAATCTTTCCCTTCGTTCCGGACAATTGCTCTACCGCAGCCTCTACACTATCCGCAAAGCAAACATCCCTTGTCGTGATAGCGTCCGTATCATCTTCCCGAATCAGCCGGATATAGAAAATATTTTTTTCATTACAGGCTGTCTGAATATTTTGTGTCACTTCAACCGCATAGGGATGTGTGGCATCAATACAAAGCTCCGGCTGGAGATTCTCAAACAAACGAATCATTTCCTCACAATCCATTCTTCCAACCAGAACCTGTATATTATCTCCCTTGGGAATCAATGTTTTGGCATAATCCGTTGTCACACATATATGTAATTGTATATTGGTTCCACGAAGTACTTCTGCCAACTGCCGCCCTTCAAGAGTTCCACCAAAAATAACAATTTTCTTCATGACTTATTCACTTTCTGATTTCCCCTCCGATGCCAGATGATAGCCTCTCGGAGTTACCATTCTTCCTTTAATCTCCTTTGTACAGGAATTACCGATAAATACAGTAGTGAACATATCTACCTGTTCATCCGCCAGTTCTTTTAAAGTAAGAAGCTTATAGCTTTCGCCTTTTCTTCCTATATTTTTTACATATCCGCAAACTGTATTTTCATTCTTTTCTTCTAATAATATATGACATGCCTTTTTCAGATAATCCGCTCTTTTTTTACTGGATGGGTTGTAAAGACATACAACCATATCAGACATTGCTGCATATTTTAACCGTAGACAAATTTTGTCCCATGGTGTCAGCAGATCACTTAAACTGATAACCGCAAAATCATGTCCTAACGGAGCACCTAAAACCGCCCCGCCGGATAATGCGGCTGTAACTCCGGGAATAATCTCTATCTCCACCTCTTCATATTCTTCCCAAAGCTGCAGGATAATCCCTGCCATGCCATATACACCGGCATCACCGCTGCAGACCATGGCTGTCGTTTTCCCCATCACAGCCTGACAGAAGGCAAGACGACATCGTTCTTCCTCCCGCTTCATTCCGGTTACAATATATTCCTTATCCGGAAAATGTTCCTTTAATAAGTCCACATATACCGTATAGCCTGCAATGACATCACAGGAATCCAGCACCTGAATTGCCGCTCCTGTCATTCCGCTATAATCTCCCGGCCCCATTCCAACTACATATAAACGTTTCATTCTTTGCATATCTCCTCGTTATGTATCAGTCCGGCATTTGGGTCTCAGATTTTGTTTCTTTATAATTTGTGCAAATTTAATATATATAACGCAGGCACGCTTGCGCTTCATCCGCACACAACGGTACTAAACTTAGGATGCGCTAACGCTTTCCCTCGTTAAGTACCGGTGTGCTGCAAGAGCCTGCTTATATATTATATTAAATTGGCACAATTTCATTGAAATATTTCCGAAAACCCAAATGCCTCATTAATATCGCCGTGCTATGGATATCGTTACACCGTCATAGGCGGTTTTCTTTACAAGAAGCCTGCCTCCGGCATCTTTACAGGCAGCCATGGCACTGCGTTCACACACATTATCAACCCCGGTTACGGAGCTTACAAAGGCAGAGGAAGAAAATGTGCCTTCTACCGCCATTAATTCCTCTGAAGAAAAGGTAACAAATGGTATATTTTTTGCTGCACAAAACTCCTTTATACCTGCTTCCTCTTTTTTGATATCAATGCTTGCCACCTGACAGATTGCCTCTTCATATAAATGATTCTCATGGAAACATTTTTTTACTGCATCTATAATCTTTTCAAGAGAAGTATTCTTCTTACAGCCGATTCCTAAAACTAACACTTTGGGAATGAGGCATAAGCAATTTTGATGATGTATGTCCTTTTCTTCATAATCAATGGATACATTATACTCCCCGGAAGCATCCATAGCAAAACATTCTCCCGCCTCCGTCAATAAAAGCTCTGAGAGACGTTGCAGATCGGCTTCCTCTTTTTCATTCCCGAACTTTATACCACTTTGTTCCAAAGGGGAAATATAGGAAAGCTTTTCTCCCTGTAAAATGGCTGCCGATATATTCTTTGCAAGCTGCCAGTTTTCTATGGAAAGATGATAGGAGCGGGCAAAGCTGTCAACAGAAAACTTCCCTTCCACATCAGTAGCGGTCGTTATAACCGGTGTTGCTCCTGTCAAACCGGCAATTTCCGATGCCAGTGCATTTGCTCCTCCCATATGTCCGGATAACAAAGAAATGCAGAAATTTCCTCCTTCATCCATAACCAAAACAGCAGGGTCTTTACCCTTATGCTGTATATATGATGCAATGCTTCTTACTGCAATTCCGGTGGCACATAAAAACAAAACAGCATCCACCCTGTAAAACCATTCCCCGACAAACTCCGTAAGACCTTCCTTGAAAGACTCCTCCGGAAGTGCCTTGCATTTTACAGCCGAAATGATTTCGTAGTCCGAATTTTCCGCGAAGCAGTTCTCTATTTTTTTTGAGAGATGATATGCATTTTGACTACAGCTAATTATCAGTAATTTCATTTTTCCATTCCTTTTCTAAATTCTGTAGTAAATGTTTTATCATACAGTTTTGATTTTTCATAGGAACCGTCTAAAACATCTCCAACAATAATCAATGCTGTTTTGTAAATCTCCTCTTTTTCCATCATTTCCGGCAACAGGGCAAGCGTTGTCCGAATAATCTTTTCATCTTCCCAGGTTGCCTTATATACAACCGCCACCGGGGTCTCCGGTCTGTAACCGCCCTCTATCAAATCCTTCTTGACACTCTTTGCCAGCGAAGAAGATAAATACAATACCATCGTTGCCTGATGTCCCGCCATACTTACAAGGCTTTCCCTTTGCGGCACCTTCGTTCTTCCCTCGGCTCTTGTAATAATGACACTTTGAGAAACTTCCGGAAGGGTATATTCTGCCTTTAAGGAAGCTGCCGCACCAAACAGGGCACTGACACCGGGACACACATCATAAGGAATCTCATACTGTTCCAATTCATCCATCTGTTCCTTAATTGCCCCAAAAATTGCGGGATCTCCCGTATGCAGACGCACTGTCATCTTTTGCTCCTTCTCTGCCTTAACCATGACAGCAATTACTTCCTCCAGTGTCATGTAAGCACTGTTATGAATCTCACAATCCTTCTTTGCGTATTCCAATAATTCCGGATTCACTAAAGAGCCGGCATAGATGATCACATCTGCCTGTTCCAATAACTCTTTTCCTCTTACCGTAATCAAATCCTTTGCTCCGGGACCGGCTCCTACAAAATGTACCATTTCTGTCTCCTCTATCTTACATTGATTTCCGTGTAATTATAAAAACTCCATAACCTGTATTCATTCCTTAAAAAGGGAAATCCGGACATAACAATCAAAAACCTATTATCTGTATTTTTCCAACAGTGTCCCAGCATTCTCCGTCTGTCCCAGATATCCGAAGCTTTCTGAAAATAAAATCACTCCAAATTCCATCTTATCCTTAATCCGCAGCTGCATATGCTCCTGTATTTTTTTAAGAATACTCTGGATTACTCCTTCTCTTAAGTTCCATTCCTCTAATAGCTTAAGCATCTGTTCTGTGTTCACACAACCCATAATCTTATCAGCCATTTCCTTCGTTCCGCCACAAAGCACCGTATGAACCGCCATAATTTCCCCTCTGGCATCTGCCACCTTGGAATGGGTATTCATAATCCCCGCTGCTAACTTGATTAATTTTCCGATATTACCAACCAGTAAAAACGATTCCATTCCGTAAGAAATCGCCAGATCAATGGTATCCCCAATATAATTGCTGGACTTTACACTTTCCGACAAATCCAGATTCAGATATTTTGATGCATAAACCTGTCCATAGTTTCCCGGTGTCACAAGTAAATTTTTGCATCCGGTATTCGACAGTTGCCGAATCTCTACCTCTATGGTATCTATAATCGCCTTTTCACTCATCGGTTCTAAAATTCCGCTCGTTCCCAATATGGAAATACCCCCTTTAATGCCTAACTGTTCATTAAAGGTCTGCTTTGCAAGGGTTTCTCCCTCCGGCACAATGATCGTAATCAAAAGGGCGCCATCGTAATCTGAAACATCCAAAATGTCATGCACCCCTTGAAATATCATCTTCCTCGGTACCACATTAATGGCAGGCATACCAACCTTCTGTTCCAGACCCTCTTTGGTTACTCTTCCCACACCGGTTCCTCCGGCAAGGAAAACCTGACTGTCATATTCACTGATAAAAACATTGGATAACTCCTTGGCATCCCCGCATCCTATCTTTTCTACCTTTACATGAATATACGCCTGATTCGTAACATCCGGGTCATCCCCACTGTCTTTTTTTACCCGGTACTCGCATGTAGTCTCAGAAGCAGATACCTTCTCCACTTCCACGTCCAAACGAATTCCCTTTGGCGTATCAATGGTAACATTGTTTTTCTCCATTCCCATTAACAAATCATAACAGCCTGCCACAGCCGCCACCGCACTACAGGTTCCGGTAGTAAAGCCTCTTCGCAGCTCCTTTTGATTTTTATGCACATATTCCGGTTCCTGCATCTTATCCTTTATCTTTAAAAACTGGCCGATGATCTCGCCGTAATGATCTGCCATATGGGGACGATTACAGTTTTTGCAATTTTTAATTCCTTTTTCCGTATACGAAAAATTACCGCCGCATTCTTTACCTAACATATACAATGGGCAGTAACAAAAAAGGCAGTTGAAATCTTCTTCTGCCACCCCCTCATGACAGGGGAAATATTCACATTCTCTATTCTGAAAGAAAGCGTAGTGCTTATCCTTTGGGTTACTCATAAAAATCTCCTAACGATCAAACTCCTCATTGACATAAGCAAATTCTTACTCTATCCTACCACAGTTTGCACCAAAATTCTATCCTTGTGTTTTACCAAATAACTCATATATGATTACATCCCTCATATGCTCCATCATCTCCTCAAATGCCACTTCATGAAAGATATCCTTTCCTTCCGTACCAAGGATATAAAGCATATACCGTTGCTTCTCCTTTTCCGTATTTCTTTACCAGTCCTTTTCCTTCAATAAACATTCTGATTTCTCCCTGCTATATGCGAATATTTTATTTATTTCATTCGCATATGTGTTAGTCTATGCTAACTCGTATGTCAAGTGGTTTTGTGAACCTTTTTTTAAATTTTATTCGCATGAAAAATCCTATCATACAGAGACAAGATACCTTCTGCAAATCCCTCTCTAATTAGTGGTCGTCAAATACACTGCATGAATATGTTCATTTTCCGCATCGCCATGAAAAAAGGAGGTGCTATGCACCTCCCCTACCCGAATATATCCAATTTATAAAATTATGAAAGCATATAAAGCTTTCACCCATTTGCAAACGCCTGTTTTTATCTCACCTCATGATGCTTGAATGCCCGTCCTGCAAAAGGCAGTACAACAACAGTCAGACACAGATACGTGAGCCATCTCATGGTTCCGTAAGGAATTACAACCTTTCCAAAAGGATACGATACCATACTTTGTAATCCAAAAGAAGAAAGAGAAGAATATGGAAGCAACTGGAGAATATGATTGTAAACTCCATTAGTCATACTTTCCTTCAAGAAAATCGGGATAAAGAAGAACACCAACATAATTGCCAGTACCGTCAGACCATTCTTTGATCGTGCTGAAATCCATAAGGTTGTACTGATGATTCCCATTGCTACTGCATAGAATGCTGCAACAAACAGCATGGCTGCCTGAAGATTCGTTACGGCATACGGACACTGGAAATAGATACTCTGAATCGGCATATCCCAACCGGATATTCCATACCATCCAAACATCATTACAAACCCGATTACCACATTAACTGTACAAAACAGTAAGCCATATAAAATTGCCGCAATATTCTTGGCGGTAATGATTTTTGATTTTCCGTATTTTGTGGTTAATATGATATTGTCTGTATTCTGCTCATATTCCCCCGCATAAACAGTCGCCATAATAATAAACAATGCAATTAAAGGAATGCAGTAAAAGCTTGCCATATCAAACCACTGATTGAAACCCTCCACATAACCGTAGGATATCGGAGTCCGGATTTCAGAGGCCTCAGATATCCAGTATTTTTGCTCCGCATCGGTATACTGCCAGTCGGAAGAACCCTGTATAAGGGTATCTCTTAACCGATTTGTCCGAGCTTCATACAACGGTTCTATCTCATTTAAGTTCAATTTTTTTATATTTTCTCCCCATGATTGAATACCCGGTTCATCATAGACATGTCCAAGCTCCGTTACCAGCCATCTATGAGGAATATAATAAGAACAGTAAACATCATCCGTAAAATGTTCACCGGTTTCATCCGTCACAAAATACTTCGGATTTTCCAGCATTTTCTGATATTCTTCCAGATATTCCTTTGCCTTTTCTTCGGTTATGGGGCCTTCTAATTTTTTACAGACAGATTTGGTATATTCTACGTAATCCCTTCCTTTCATGGTTTCCTTCTTTTCATTATAAGTCCATACCTGATCGATGTTTAAGACCATACTTAAGGCCATAAGCAAAAATGTTCCAAAAAGAACGATTTTGTTCATCCTTTTCTTATATATTTTTTGAAATTCAAATAGAATTAAACTCTTCATCTTTCTATCCTTTCCTTTACTCATTCACAGCATCCTGAAACTCATATAAATACAAATCCTCCAGTGTCGGTGTAACGACTTCTGCATTCTTCGTTGGCATTTCATCAGCCGCAACCCGCAGCTCCACGCTGTCTCCCTCATGACGAAGATTTATAATGTCATGATTTTCACAAAGCTTCCGTGCACCTGTATCATCTGTTACTACACGCCATACCTTTCCTTCCATTCCGGATACCAGTTCCTCTACGGTTCCCTTTTCAATGAGACTGCCCTTTTTCATGATCAGGATCTCATCTGCAATATACTCCAAATCCGAGACGATATGAGTGGACAATATAACAAGTCGGTCTTTTGCAAAATCGGAAAGCAAATTACGAAACCGCACTCTTTCCTTCGGATCAAGTCCCGCTGTCGGTTCATCCAATACTAAAATCTTCGGATTATTTAACATTGCCTGTGCAATTCCAAGGCGCTGTTTCATTCCTCCGGAATAGGTTTTTATCTTTTTACCGGCTACATCCGATAACCCCACCAGTTCTAATAATTCCACTGTTTTTTTCTTTGCAATTCCCGGCAGCAAACCCTTTAGTGCCGCAATATACAACATAAATTCCTTTGCACTAAATTCCTTATAATACCCAAAGTCCTGTGGCAAATAACCTAATTGGTCGCGATAGTTTTCTCCTAGCTCCTGGATTGTTTTTCCATCCAGCAAAATTACCCCCTCCGATGGGGTGGAAATTCCACAAATCATACGCATCAACGTTGTCTTTCCCGCTCCATTTGCTCCTAATAATCCATATACACCGGTTCCGAATTTGATGTTCAGATTCGAAACCGCCGTCTTATCACCAAATTGTTTACTTATATTTTTAATATTCAGTTCCATAATACTTCCTTTCTCTTAACCTATTGTTATCCGAATACAAATGCCATAGACTTCCCATCATACAAATACACAGACCTGTGGAAACCACAAATAAGATCACCCACAAAAATTGATAATCCGGAGCATAGATTACATTCTTCCACCTCGGAAGAACGGTAAACACGCCGCATACAAGAGCCATATAACTCAGTGCCATATAACGATACGCATACCCCTCACCGGTAAAATTCAACAGGAAAAAGAGTCCGGTCACCGTAATGTTAAACGGAACCAAGGTATACATTAAAAGATTCACATATGCCTTTCCGCTCATCAGATGTAATGCAACAATCCAAACAGCCATTAAAATCAAATCCGTAATACCTAAAATAATCATCCGGGAAAGAAGCTGCTTTTTAACGGAAAATCGCATGGTAGCTTCCAATTCCAGCATTTTTCTCCGAAAAATATTTCCAATCTCATCAACCTGAAAAATGACAAATACCGGTGTCATCGTGGAAATAAATGACTCCACACAATAATTGGCATCAGGAGACTGTATATACCGTTTCGCGCAAATGCATAACAGTGCCAACGCCGCAAGCTGTCCAATCCACATCCTTGTACTGATAAACCGTACCTGACCCCATATAAATTCAATATCCGTCATGCGTTTTTTCTCAAAAGACGCAAGGAAAAGCTTTCTCGCTTCTTCCTTCTTCTCATTATCCGGTTTCGGAATCATTGTATATTCCTCATAACCTGCCATTATCATTACCTCCCTTCCTGATCTCCTGCTGTAACAGACTCTGTGCTTTTTTCAAATGATATTTTGTTGTAGATAATTGAAGACCCAATATCTTTGCAATATCCTTTATCTTCAAATCCTCATCAAAGCGTAAATAAATGATTTCCCGTTCCAATTCCGGCAGCCTGTCCATTGCCTGCTGAATACAAATCCGATTTTCGATACGATTAAAATCACTTGTATTCAACGGCAGTTCCGTATCCTCCAGAGAATATTCCACAGGCCTTTTAAAATAATCCTTGCATAAATTTCCCGCAATTACATATAAATAATTCTCAAACTTACCATAATGCCGATAGTCCGAAAAATGCCGGCACACCCTTAAAAATACTTCCTGTGTGATATCCTGTGCAGCTTCCTTGTGCCTTACATGACGATAACAGTAGCGATATATGACATCATAGTACTGCTCAAACAGGCGGTTTAAGCTGTCTATGTCGCCTTTTTTTGCCTTTTTCACATCTGCATTTTCTCTCACTACTGTATCACCTCCGAAACGTTTCATACTATATAACGATACACCCACCAAAAAAGTCAAACAAATTTTTCAAATTTCTTGAAATTTTCTACCTTATCTCTTACTATATCCTATAGACAATTGCGAAATGCGGGAAGAACTGAATGACTTTGTACAAAATTTAATATATATATCGCAGACCCGCTTGCGCTTCGTTCCGCACATAACGGCACTAAACTCAGGCAAGGCAACAGCCTGCCTTCGTTAAGTGCCGATGTGCTTCAAGAGTCTGCTTCTATATTATATTAAATTTTGCGCAAAGCTTAAAAACTTCCGCGTTTTTCCCTCTCCTATAGGATATTTTACAGGAAAATGTTACGAAAGGAAGAATTTACAATGAGAAAATTTTTAGAGGAATTTAAGGCATTTGCATTAAAGGGAAATGTAATGGACATGGCAGTAGGTGTTTTAATCGGTGGTGCATTTTCGGGAATCGTTACCTCCTTTACGGATAATATCATTAATCCCATTATCAATTGTATCGGTGGTGCCGAGGTTCAGGGAAAACTGCATTTAATCGGAGATAACTATATTGACTATGGTACATTTCTTACGGCAGTAATCAACTTCTTAATTATGGCATTCATTATCTTTCTTTTGATGAAAACCATTAATAAGATTATTTCCATCGGACATAAAACGGAAACTGAAGCTGCTCCTTTAACAAGAAAATGTCCTTATTGCTTAGGGGAAATTCCAATCGATGCAGTAAAATGTATGCATTGTACATCAGATGTTCCCGAAGAAAAATAGAAAAGGATTTGAAGCAATATGAAAATATTAATACTCTCCTGCGATACGGGAGAAGGTCATAACAGCGCCGGCAAGGCTGTAAAAGAAGCAGCAGAATTAAAAGGGCATACCGTAGAGATGTTAGATATGTTTTTGTTGTCGGGAAAGGGAACCTCCCATGCAGTGGCAGGGGCTTATATCGGTATTGTAAAGCATATTCCCTTTTTCTTTGGCTTTCTTTATAAGCTGGGCATGTTGATTTCCAGCGCAAAACGGAAATCTCCGGTTTATTATGCCAATACATTACTAGGAAGAAAACTGGCTGCCTACATTGAGGAACAGCATTTTGATCTTGTTGTAACGCCTCACTTGTATCCGGCGGAAACTATGACCTATATGAAGAAAAAGGGACTTTTGCACATCCCTGTTGTTGCGGTCGGCACAGACTACACCTGTATTCCATTTTGGGAGGAAACCAATCTGGATTATTATATAATTCCCCATGAGGATTTAATTCCGGAATATGTAAAACGAGGCGTTCCAAAGGAGAAGCTGCTGCCATACGGTATTCCAGTCGGTCAGAGCTTTTGCATCCACCAGCCGGAAAATATTGCCAGACAACAGCTCCATCTTCCCCCTGACGTTCCAATCTTTCTTGTAATGAGTGGAAGCATGGGATTTGGAAAGCTTCCTTTCTTTGCGGCAGAGTTGGCGCTCCGGTGTCACAACAAGGAGCACATTGTCATCATCTGCGGAAATAACACAAGAGCAAAGAAACTGTTGCAAAGAGAATTCCGTTTTCATAGGCGGGTGCATATTATTGGGTATACAACTCTCGTTTCCGCTTATATGGATGCCTGCAATGTTATCTATACCAAACCGGGAGGACTTACTTCTACGGAAGCACTAGTTAAAAACATACCAATTGTTCATACCGCTCCCATTCCGGGATGCGAAACCGCAAACCTGAAGTTTTTCAGAACAAGACATCTATCCGTCTCTTCCAAGTCACTTTCAAAGCAGATTGAACTTGGAAAAATCTTAATTGAAAATGAAACACTTAGAAAACAAATGTCGGATGCGCAGCAAAAAGAGGGAAAACCGGATGCTGCCATGAACATTATAAATTTATTGGAACGGTTACAATCGGAATCATACTTATATGAAGGGTAATATTATGTTATATCTGTTATTTACACTTTTAGGTTTTTTTCTCGGAAGTATATTATTTGCCTACTGGGTACCTAAAATAATCAAAAACATTGACATCCGTGAACTTCCGGAGGATCACAATCCGGGTGTTGCCAATGCATTTATGTATAGCGGATTCTTTTGCGGTTCCTCCGCACTTTTATTGGATCTTGTAAAAGGGTTTCTTCCTGTTTTTACAGGACAATATTTTTTGGATATTCATTCCTTATTATTCATACCGGTTCTTGTCGCACCGGTGCTCGGACATGCATTTCCGTTTTTCCGAAAGGAAAACGGTGGCAAAGCAATTACCGTCTCCTTTGGTGCATTGCTCGGTCTGTTTCCAATGATGAATCCTGCCCTATATCTTGCATTTTTTTATATTTTCTTTTCTCTTATTGTTGTCGTAGGTCCACATTCCTTCCGGTCCGTGATAACATTCGGAATGTTTGCATTAAGTGTATTTTTTACAATTAAAATTCCATCTTTGCAAATCAGCAGTTTTCTGATTGCCGGAATTGTAATCTATCGGCATTTTATAAAATATCAGGGTGAACCACTGAGTATTCATTTATTTACTGCGTAAAATAAATAAAAGGAGCCAGGCACCACAAAGTGTCTGACTCCTTTTTCACGTTCTGCTATCAAATTTGATATTAGCTAAGCTTAACAGTATTTAATTTAACGCCAGGACCCATTGTAGATGTAAGAGTAACACTCTTCATATACTGACCCTTAGCTGCTGCTGGCTTAACCTTGTTAATTTCATCTATTAACGCTTGGAAGTTGTCTGCTAACTGCTCCTCAGAAAAAGAAGCCTTACCAACTGGAACATGTATAATGTTGTTCTTATCAAGTCTGTATTCAATCTTACCAGCTTTGATATCTGCAATTGCCTTTGTTACATCCGGAGTAACTGTACCGGCTTTTGGATTTGGCATTAATCCCTTTGGTCCAAGTACACGACCAAGACGACCAACTACACCCATCATATCAGGTGTTGCTACAACTACATCGAAATCTAACCATCCATCATTCTGAATCTTTGGAATTAATTCCTCGCCACCAGCATAGTCTGCACCTGCTGCAAGAGCAGCATCAATCTTATCCGGTTTAGCAAAAACTAAAACCTTAACTGTCTTACCTGTTCCATGAGGAAGAACAACAGCTCCACGAATCTGCTGATCTGCATGACGTCCATCAAGACCCATTCTTAAATGAGCTTCGATTGTCTCATCAAACTTAGCATTTGCTGCTTTCTTTACAATTGAAACTGCCTCCGGAATATCATATAACTGTGTCTTGTCTACAAGCTTTTTCGCTTCAACATATCTTTTACCTTTTTTCATCTTATAAAAACCTCCTGTGGTATTATCGGGAGCGACCCTCCCACTAAATTTACTCAACCTATATAGACATCCATTCTACCAAACTTAAATTCATTCCTTCTCGTTCCGTATCAGGATGGGCTTAAAGCCTAATCTTCAACTACAATACCCATTGAACGAGCTGTACCTGAAATCATACTAATTGCTGCTTCAATGCTACCTGCATTTAAATCCGGCATCTTAAGCTCTGCGATTTTCTGAACCTCAGCTTTTGAAATAGTAGCAACTTTTGTTTTATTAGGAACAGATGAAGCTTTCTGAAGCTTGCATGCTTTCTTTAATAAAACTGCAGCTGGTGGAGTTTTTGTTACAAAACTGAAACTTCTATCAGCATATACTGTGATAACTACAGGAATAATCATATCTCCCTGATCTGCTGTTCTAGCATTAAACTGCTTTGTGAATTCTACGATATTAACACCATGCTGACCTAAAGCTGGACCAACCGGTGGTGCAGGAGTTGCCTTACCTGCTGGAATCTGTAATTTAATATAACCTTCGACTTTTTTAGCCATCTTTGTTTCCTCCTAATTCATGTGGTCAAACGGGATATACCCTCCCACTTTTCTGATTCTTAATCAATCTTCGTAACTTCCATAAAATTAATCTCTACAGATGTAGCACGACCAAAAATGTCAACTTCAATAGTAACTGTCTGCTTTGCAGTATTGACATCCGTAACAACTCCAACCGTACCTTCCCAGGCACCGGCTACAGCCTTTACAGTATCACCGATTTCTACGTCAATTTCCATTTCCGGAACGCGGATACCAAGATTTTTCATCTCTGACTCTGTAAGTGGCACCGGTTTTGATCCAGGACCTACAAATCCTGTTACACCTCTTGTATTCCGGACAACGTACCATGTTGCATCATTCATAATCATGTTCAAAAGAACATAACCCGGAAACAATTTTTTTGAAACCACTTTTTTAGAACCATTCTTTAATTCCACAACATCCTGCAATGGAACCAATACTTCGAAAATCTGATCCTGAAGTTTTCTGTTTTCTATTGTCTTTTCAATATCAGCTTTTACCTTATTTTCATAGCCGGAATAGGTATGAGCTACATACCATCTTGCTTCGCTTGTATTTTCTGCTTCTGCCATATGCTCACCTCTCCTATCCAACAATAAATGATAAACCAATCTGCATTAACCAATCAATGAATGCCACAATGACTCCAATCACGATTGCCGCAATCACAACAGCTACAGACTGCTTTCTTAAAAGCGTCTTATCAGGCCAAATTATTTTACGGAATTCTGCTTTTAACTCAGTGAAAAAGCCTCTTTTGAAAGATGCATCATTTTCATTTGCCATCTTACTCACCTCCGTTAATTATTTGGTCTCTTTGTGTAAGGTATGAGCCTTACAGAATCGACAATACTTCTTAAGTTCCATACGTTCTGTGTGAACTCTCTTGTCCTTAGTCAGATTATAGTTACGCTGTTTACAATCTGTACATGCCAATGTAATCTTTACTCGCACAACTTCCACCTCCGTCATATTATTTTTCACTTTTTCTTCTGTACAAATTCAAGCGTTAATTCGAAAATTTGCACACAAAAAAAAAGCCTCGACTTCCGCCGCAAAGCTAAGATTAGCAGAATGTATTAGAAAAGTCAAGAGAAATACACTGTTTTTTATGAAATCCGTCTCTTGTAAATGTTTTTCCATTATATTATACTTGTAATGTTAAAAATTTATATAATCTCTTTATTATAAGAAAGAAGGACATTTATATGTATCAAATTGATTTTAAAAAACCGATTCATGTTCATTTTATTGGTATTGGCGGCATCAGTATGAGCGGACTTGCCGAGATATTATTAAAAGAGAACTTTAAAATTACCGGTTCCGACGCAAAGGGTTCCGATATTATAGATAAATTAATTGCAATGGGTGCCATGATTAACATCGGTCAGTGTGCATCAAACATTACGGATGATATTGACTTAGTTGTCTATACCGCGGCAATCCATAAAGATAATGAAGAATTTGCCGCATGCGTTCAAAAAAATATCCCAATGCTGACAAGAGCTCAGTTACTCGGTCAGATTATGAACAACTATAAATATTCCGTTGCCGTTTCCGGAACACACGGAAAAACCACCACCACTTCCATGTTAAGTCAGATATTTATGGAAGCTGATGTTGACCCTACCATATCCGTTGGCGGCATCTTGGATTCCATCGGCGGTAATGTCCGTGTCGGTTCCTCTGATTATTTTGTAACGGAAGCTTGTGAATACACAAACAGTTATCATGCATTCTTTCCTTATATCAGTATCATTTTAAATGTAGATGCGGATCATTTGGATTTCTTTAGCGGCATTGATGAAATTATCGAAAGCTTTCACACCTTTGCAACCAATCTTCCGGACAACGGAACCTTAGTCGTCAACGGCGATATGGAATGCCTTCCAAAGGTCACCAGAGATTTAACCTGTAACATCGTAACCTTTGGTATGGAAGACACCAACCAATATTATCCGGCTGACATTGAAGCGGATGATATGGGGCATATGAATTATACATTAATGGTAAACGGTATAGCAAAAGAACGGATTCACTTAAATATCGGCGGCTTACACAATGTTGCAAATTCATTGTCCGCTATCGCAGTTGCCGACCTTTTGGGAATCGACCATAAATACGTATTGGCAGGTCTTTCCTGCTTTGGCGGTGCACACAGACGTTTCGAGAAAAAGGGAACACTTGGCAATGTAACCGTAATTGATGATTACGCACATCATCCAACCGAAATCAAAGCAACACTTACAACTGCACAGCACACCCCACATAATGAACTATGGGTCGTTTTCCAGCCACATACCTATACGCGTACCAAGGCATTATTTGAAGAATTTGCTGAGGCATTAAAGGAATTTGACCACGTTATTCTTGTAGACATTTATGCGGCAAGAGAAAAGGATACCGGATTGGTATCATCAAAGGATCTGGCACAACGTATCAAAGAATACGGAACAGATGTCCGGTATTTCAGTTCATTTCCTGCGGTTGAAAATTATTTATTAAAAAATTGCAAAAAAAATGATTTGTTGATAACCATGGGTGCCGGAGACGTGTATTTAATTGGAGAAGAACTCCTCGGAATATAGTTATACACATTATCCACAATTTATATCTCCTACATAGGAAAATATAAGTTGTGGATATTTTTATTTGAGAAATAAAGGGTTTCTTGTTGTTTTCCACATTTTCCACATTTTCCACATTTTTAACGGAAGCCAGCAGACAAACAAACGTTCCATTTTCATTTTACAATTGCTGTGCTATACTGTGGAAGCATTGAACGGATATGCAATTTTAAATGATGGAAAAAGGAGGAAAAAACAGTGGAAACCATTACAATCTCAACAAGAAACCATGAAACCTATTCTGCTGTATCCAACTTTTTTATCGATTATTATATGACCGAAGCCAACGGAGAGTTTGTAAAGGTTTATCTGTATCTGGTTCGGTTGTTAAACAGCGGACGTGCATTGACCATTTCCGACATTGCCGACCATTTTAACTTAACGCAGAAAGACATCTGCCGGGCAATTAAATACTGGATTAAGGAAGAGGTTCTTCAATTAGAATATAACTCTGATAATGTTTTAACCGGTATCACTCTGCTTCCACTATCAGCCAGACCTACCAGCAAAGAGGATGAATCCCTTCTTTCCATGTTGGGAATTGATGATACGAAAAAAACAGAAAAACCGGCAAAACAGACAGAAAGTGCAGTAAGCCTGGAAGCAACCGAGGATATCATGGCAGTAACCGCTCCGGCTAAAGTAAAATACAAGGCTGCATTTATAGAAGATAAAAAAACAAATGACGAAGATTTCAGTAATCTTCAATTTCAGATTGAAACTTATTTTGCAAGACCGCTTACACAAAGCGACTTAAATTCAATTCTATATATATATGAAGAATTAAAATTTTCTCCGGATCTTTTAGAGTATCTGGTTGAGTATTGTGTAACACTTGGCAAAAAAAGCTGCCGTTATATTGAAGCGGTTGCGATTGACTGGTATAAATCCGGTATCCATACGGTAGATGATGCCAAAGTCGCATCCAAAAACTATAATTCCATTTATGTTTCTGTCCTAAAGGAATTAGGTATTCCAAGAAGAATGCCAACCCCAATTGAAACCTCGTATATTGATACCTGGTACAACACATATTCCTTCAACAAGAACATTATTATGGAAGCCTGCAAACGGGCTATTATTACCAATCCACAATCCGCTAATTTCAACTACGTAAATGGAATTTTAGAAAATTGGCACAAACAAAATGTACATAAATTATCAGATATCGAAGCTCTGGATAAAAAATGGGCAGAATCGAAAAAGAAGAAAACTGCCCCGGCTTCTGCAAACAAGACACCAAATACACAGCGTTCCATATCTGACCAGACACTGGATGAATTTGAATCATTAATCCGCAATCAGGCAAACAAGAATAAGTAAAACACAGGAGCAATTATGGCACTTAGCGAACAACAATACGACCGTATCATGGAATCGTATTACGAAAATCAATTTAACAACCGTGCATTAGAACAGGAACGGAAGGAAGAAATCTACCAGAAAATTCCGCGTATTGAAGAGATTGACAATCAGATTGCAACCTCCTCTATTCAGGCTGCCCGTGCAAAGCTCCTAAATCAGGATATTTCAATTGAGAAAATCAAAGAGGATAATAGAAAGCTGATTGCAGAGAAAAATACATTATTGGAAAAAAACGGTTATCCAGCCGATTATCTTCAACCGATATATACCTGTCCGAAATGCAAGGACACCGGTAAAATCAACCAGGAGTACTGCTCTTGTTTCAAACAGGCGGCTCTTACCTATCTATACAAACAATCAACAATAGAGGACAAATTAAAATCAGAAAATTTTGATGTTTTTTGTTTAGACTATTATACAAAAGAAACATCCACACAGCATCCTACATCTGCTTATGATAATGCTGCATATATCTTAAAACAGGCAAAAGCATTTGTAGATGGTTTTGATCAAAACGGAGGCAACCTCCTCTTCTATGGAGGCACAGGACTTGGCAAGACATTTCTATCAAATTGCATTGCAAAAGCACTCCTTGACACAAACCATACGGTGCTTTATCAAAGTTCCGTTCATCTGTTTGAAGATATTTGTGCCGATGTTTTGATGAAAAAGGGAAACAATCCGAACAGTCAGGAATTATATCACTATTTATTTGATTGTGATTTACTGATTATTGACGATCTCGGGACAGAAACAAAAACAAGCTTTATTACTTCAGAAGTTTATGATATATTAAATACGCGAATGCGTGAAAACAAATCAACACTTATTTCAACCAATCTCAGTATTAAAGAGATATCCGAACGCTATACGGATCGGGTTATCAGCCGTATTCTATCCGGATACGCTGTATATAATTTCTTTGGTGATGATATTCGTCTTAAAATCAAAAAAGAGGAATATTAAATTATAAATGCTTTTTAAAATGATAAATAACGGAGGAGAAATTATCATGCCAAACGACATTAATTTACTAACAACCATTCCAGTAGGACCATTAGGCATTGTTGCCATGAATAGTTGCACCGCTTTGGGCGAACGTGTAGACAGCTACCTTTCTAAATGGCGTGCATCAAGAAATAACATGGAAAAATCAAGCATTGCATTTAATGGATATGAAAAAGATTCTTACCTTGTAAAATCATCATGCCCACGTTTCGGTTCCGGTGAGGCAAAAGGAGAACTTCTTGAATCTATCCGTGGTAAAGATTTATATATCTTAGTCGATGTAACAAACTACAGCATTGAGTATTCTTTATATGGAAGAATGGTTCCAATGTCACCAGATGACCATTACGCAGATATCAAACGTATTATTGCTGCCTGCGGTGGAAAAGCCAGAAAAATAACAGTCATTATGCCTTTCTTATATGAAAGCCGCCAGCACAAACGTAGCGGCAGGGAGTCCTTAGATTGTGCAGAAGCATTACAGGAATTAGTACATCTTGGTGTCGATAACATTATCACATTTGATGCGCATGACCCTCGTGTTCAGAACGCAATTCCAAGACATGGATTTGAAAATATCCGTCCAACTTATCAATTTTTAAAAGCATTGCTTCGTACAACAAATGATTTAGAGTTAGATAAAGAACATCTTATGGTTATCAGCCCGGATGAAGGTGCAATGAACCGTGCAATCTATTTTGCAAACATTTTAGGTGTTGACGTTGGTATGTTCTACAAACGTCGTGATTACAGTCGGGTAGTAAACGGAAGAAATCCAATCGTTGCCCATGAGTTCCTAGGTGATTCCGTAGAGGGCAAGGATGTTATCATTATCGATGATATGATTGCATCCGGCGAAAGCATGATTGATGTTGCAAAACAGTTAAAGAAGCGGAAAGCACGCAGAGTATTCTGTGTCTGCACATTTGGTTTATTTACAAACGGATTAAGCGTATTTGATCAGGCAAAGGCAGACGGTATTATTGAGAAGGTTATTACAACAAACTTAACCTATCAGACACCTGAACTGTTAACCAGAGAATGGTATACATCCGCAGATATGAGTAAATATATTGCATTATTGATTGACCATTTAAATCATGATGCATCCATTTCCTCTATTCTCGATCCTTCTGATCGAATCAATGATCGTCTTATGGAATATCGTGAAAAACACACCATTCGTGAGAATTACTAATTTTTAAAAAAAGAGGTTGTCGAACTAAGATTACTTAGTTGACACCTCTTTTTTCATGTCTTTCTTTATGGAGTTGTCGGTGCTTGCGTCGGCGGCTCCGTTGATGGTGCCTGTGTTGTTGGCGCCTGTGTTGTTGGCACCTCCGTCGATGGTGTCTGTGTTGTCGGTGCCTCCGTCGATGGTGTAACCGTAATTACCTCTGTTGTAATTTCAGACGGAATCTGTTCTCCCGATGTATCCTCACTGCTTATTTCCGAACTAGACCGGGTATCCTTCCAGTCCTTTGTTGAACGTACCCATTCATAATCCGGGAATCCTATATCCGTTAATCCTTCATGAATCTGTGTCATATAATTATGCCAGATACGTCCCGGATATGTGGAACCCCACAAACCTCTTGTTGACTGTGGTGTATCATATCCAACCCATACACTTGTTGTATAGTACGGTGTATATGCACAGAACCAACCATCATTATTATTATCTGTTGTTCCCGTTTTTCCCGCACAGGACATCCCCGGAATTCCCAAACCGCTTGCAGTACCGCCGGTAAATACGCCCTGTAACATAGATGTCATCATTCGGGATGCATTTAATTCGTATACCTGTTTTGATTCAATCTTATCATCTACAATTACATTTCCCTGCGCATCTGTAATGGATACAATGCAGGATGGTTTTCTAAACTCACCATCATTTTCAATCGTACTGTAACCGGAAGCCATTTCAACAGTTGTTGCTCCATAGGTCAAACCACCCAGACAGGCAGCCATATTATGACGATCTTCGATTGTCAGATAGTTAAAGTCCATATTTAACAAATAATCAGCTCCAACTTCCGGTGTCAACTGCTCAAACAACCGGAATGCCACAACGTTCTTTGATGCTGCAACCGCGGCTGCCAAAGAAGTCATTCCCGAATAAGAACGTCCGGAGTTTTCCGGCATATTGCTATCCTCGAAATCGGTATCATCTACCACTGTTGACGGTGTATATCCTCTCTCTAACTGCGGCGTATATACAATCAACGGTTTTATTGTACTACCCGGCTGACGGGCACTCTGATAAGCTCGATTTAAGCTATAACCCTTAATTTCATTCTGTGTTCTTCCACCTACAATTGCAACCACTCGTCCGTTTGAATTATCAATACAAGTAGCCGCACCCTGCAGGTTATAAATACCGGTATCGGTATTCTTTTCTTCGTCTACCGATAACACCTCATCTACCGTATCCTGTAACATTTTTTGTTTGTCCGGGTCAAATGAAGTATAAATCTGATATCCTCCGGTATATAACGTTGCATAATAAGTATCATATGCTTCCCGATACTGCTTGTTATATGCCTGCTGTTCTTCAATCGTATCAAATTTGTATTGGAACTCAAAGCCCGCAGCTTTCATTAATGCTTCCGTTGCACAGAAATTTGTGTAAGTTTCAATATAATCATGGCTAATCTGCTCCGGCTCTGCCAATTTAATGTCTTCGTCCAATGCCATCTGCAATTCTACATCATTCAGATAGCCCTGCTTATACATATCCTTTAAAATCTTATTCCGACGATCTATCGTATGATCGTAATTTCTCCTCGGGTCATAATAGGTCGGACTATTCGGAATACTACATAAAAATGCAACCTCCGATACCGACAGCTCATCCAAATCTTTATTAAAATAACCCTTTGCTGCCGCACCAATTCCATAGTACCCATTTGAGAAGAAAATCGTATTCAGATAATACTCTAAAATTTCCTGTTTGGTATATTTTTTCTCCAATTCCCACGCAATAAATATTTCCTTGATCTTACGCTCATAACTGACTTCATTCGTCAAGAACACACCTCTTGCCAACTGCTGTGTAATGGTGCTGGCTCCCTGTGTAATATTACCGTCATTCTTAAATAAAATATAGGCTGCTCTGGCAATACCCTCATAATCAACACCATGGTGTTCATAGAATCTTCTATCCTCAACAGAAACCATTGCCTCCACAAAGTATGCCGGTATTTCATCATAGGTTTTATAATAAACCTCTTTTTCACCGGTTACTTCCCTTAATTTTTTTCCGTTCGTATCATATACAATGGAAGTTTCATCCTGTCGGAATGTTTTTTCGGAAGAATTTTCTACAAGCTCTATTGCCTCTTCACGATAGGCAAGCAGTTTTTTCCCAAACTTCTCGTAAATAAAATATCCACCTATTACACCAATTAACAAAAAAACCACTAGCAAATAACTGATGATAATCCGACGAACTTTACGGCGTTTCTTCCGGCGTTCTTTTTTTTCTTTTTTATTTTTTTCTTTCTCCCCATCTTTATTTTGAATGGAATTCTTGTTTGATTTTGTAGCGGTTGTTTCTGCCTTTACCGAATCCTTTTTCATTTCAGCCATATTTGTTCCTCATTTCAAAATCATAATTCATCTACCCTACCAGATATGACCATCCGGCATTCCTGCACATAACACATTAAATTGATATATAATTGCTTGTAATACCAAGCTTCGCAAACATATCCTGAATTCCCGGATTTCCTGTAAATATTACAATCTGTCGATTTGTGTACTCTCCAAAGCAACGCAAGGTATCATTCATTCTCTGATAATCATAAGTAACAAACGTATCATCCATCACAATCGGCATATCATCCTTCACCAATAAATCTGCAATTGTCAGACGTAATGCAAGATAAATCTGCTCAATTGTACCGGTACTCAAATAATCCATACTGATATAAGTATTTCCATTTTTGACCATAATGTGCAACTGATCATCAATTTTAACTTCTGTATATTTTCCTCTTGTTATCTTCTTAATAAGCAGAGAAACTTTATCATTTAAAATACTTCCAAAGGATGCATAAATTTCTTCCGACAAATCCTGAATTGTACGAATCGCCAAATCGAGTGCTGCCAGTTCCACTTCATTTTTCTGGATTTTATCCTTTAATTCGGTTAACTCCTGTAACATTGCTTCCTGCTGAGTCCGTTCTTCCATCAGACTTTGTTCCTTTTCACGCAGTTCATTCAGCTTTGCATTCACTGCCTCTTTATCTCCCGAAAGCAATCCGCTCTTTGCTTCTTCAAATCCCTGTTCAATCTCTAATTCCTCTAACAACTTATGAAGCTTTGAACGTCTTGCAAAAATCTGAATCAAGGATATCAAAACCCAGAAAGCACCTGCACCTATTATAATCATCTTAACTTCCGGCACATTAACAGGCACTGCATATGCAACTCCAACAAATATAGCAACCAATACAAGACCGATAAATAAGATAACAAATGTATTATCTAATATACTTTTTGCACCCATCTTACTTAACATTAAGATATCTTTCTCTTTCTTTGTCAGAACCGGTTTTTCTTCCTCTTCACCTTCTGCAAAATCATTTTCTTCCTCTGACTGTGCATCAATTCTCTCTTCTGCTTCCTGCTCATCCTCCTGCGCTTCTTCCTCATCAGAAGACTTCAAAATAGGAGTGAACTGAATCGTTGCCGGTTTTTCTCCTGATTCAATTTGCTTGTATTCTTCTTTTAATGCGGCTATTTCTGCATCATAATCCCGATCCAGAACCAACTGCTCTGATAATTCTTCCGCTCTTTTTTCATATTCCTCATTGGAAAACTCAGCTTTTTTGTTTTTTAACTGCAATATTGCATCTACCACATCCAGATCTCCGCTTTTTGTTGACGCCATATTTACAATATAGTCATTAAGTTTCTCAACAATGGAATGATCCGTTGCAACACCTAAATGACTGATACATAAAGTATTCAAATAGGTAGTACGATCCGTGTCAAACAAAGTACCAACAAGCTGTCCCGGATTCTTCAATGCAACTTCAACTCCGGTATCAAGGTCCTTCACATCCAATGATTTCTCATTCTTATTAAAATTCCGTTCAACCAGATATGTTTTTTCATTCTGTGAAAGTTCCATCGAGCCACAATAGGCATCTTTTCCAATTGGTTTTTTCTTCTCATAATGGTCATTTGGTTGTCCGAATGCATCCTTGTCTTCCAGACCATACAGCATATCAATAATAAAATCTTTTGTTGTTGATTTTCCTGCCTCGTTTGCTCCATATAACACATTAATCCCCGGAGCTAACGTAATATCTTTATCATGAAATTGTCCATAATCCTGTAAATGTAGTTTATTAACCTTCATATTACTGCTCTCCTGTCTTAAGTAATACATCCAAACCATAGTGAATTGCCTTCTTACATACCTCATCACTATAGTAATTATCAAATAGCTGATTGATAAATTTTCCAATCAGATTGTCTTTATTTTCTTCATAAAGTTTGTTCAAATCATAATCATCTGAAAGTTCTGTAACCACTTCATAAATATTATATTTTTCAACTATCGAAGAAAAATCAAATTCATCATTATTGTGATTATGTCCCTTTACCAGAATCCGATAAATATTTTTCTCACCTATATTGCGAATCTGTCGGTCTACCAGATCAACAATCATTGCCGGTACATGATCCGGTTTAATATTTATCAATAGATTAATATATGAACGCTGTGCTACCGGAACAAACTCCGTCCGAATCACACCATCTTCAATCTCTCCGTAAATATAACCTCTCTCACCGGTATCCGTATAGTCAATCGGTTCCAAGGATCCTGCCATTATTACCGCATTTTCTTTTATTACTTCCGGCTTACGATTATATCCCAATGCAATATAATCAAAATTAGAATCCCTTAAATTCTTTTTGTTAAACGGACAATGTTTTTCATCTCCACCGTGCGCAAGTAAAATATTAATTGCTCCCTGTTTTGCAGGCTTAATATGATTCAAAATATCATCCGGTTTCTCTGCCTGATCATAAGAAAAACCGGTCACACAGACATTCAAATCCTTCATATAAACATTACTGATTTTGTCAGGCGAAAGGCAAATCGTTCTTGATGAGAAATTATAATTTGCCATCGGACTGTCCGGTGCAATATAATCACAGCTTCCACCCATAATAACTGTCTTGGTATTTGTCAGCTTCGATAAAATATAATCGACATCACGAATCATTCCCTCTGTTGGCGGTACATGAAACAGATTTCCCGCAACTAATATTAAATCAACCTGCTTCTCCTGTGCAGTCTCAACAACCTTTACAAACGTATCTTTAATTTCCTGTTCTCTTTCTGCACTCCATGCCTTTCCTTTATCCGGCACAACGCCTAAATGAACATCTGCCATATGTATAAATTTCATATTAATTTCAACCTCTTTCATCTGATACTTGACTACGAAACATATAGTATCATTATATTAGATTTTCTCTATTAGTGCAAATATTTTTCTCTTGTTGCAAGTCCCCCGCGAATATGACGTTCTGCCTTGTTAATATCTAATACCTTTCTTACTTTTTCTGCCATAACAGGATTTACCAAAACCAGTCGTTCCGCTACATCCTTATGTACCGTTGATTTAGAAACCCCAAATTTCTTGGCTGTTTTGCGCACAGTTGCATTGGAATCTATAATATAGCTTCCAATCTTAATAACTCTTTTTTCAATATATTCTTTCAAGGACGAATCCCCATCCATTTGTTTTTACAGTTTATGAATTGGTTTTTAATTTTATGTCAGGGAGGATAAAAGATACTTGTGATGCCCAATGTGTATGGGGAATATAAAGAAACCGACCGCATACTTGCAGCCGGTTAGATTTTTTCTGATTATATCAATTTCTTATTCCATTATTTTATCCCGCAAGGCATATCCGATACAGTTCTTGTGACACACTGCGTTTTCTACTCCTCGCACGCACCGATTGCTCCAGCTTTTGCGCAAACTCGCCTCTTCGAGGCTCAGACATGCGCCCGCTGTCGCTGTTCGCGCGCTCGTCATTACGAAAACTTCGCTATTGTCACTTCGAATCTGTATCCGGATATTGCCTTTGCGGTGCTTAGTAACTTAATCCTTTTTATTTTTCAGCCTTTCCAGTTCTGCACGCAGGCGTTCCAGTTCGGCATCTTTATCTTTCAATACATCCTGCCATTTTGACTCTTTCTCATGCAGTTCATTATCCTTTTCTTGCAATGTACTCTGCCATTTTGTTTCCTGCTCTTGAAGTTCATCTGCTTTTATTTGTAATTCATTATCCTTCTCCTTCAACAAATCTTCCGCCTTGTGAAGTCTTTCGCATATAATATCTGCTTCCGTCATAAATGATTCATCGGTCATATCCCCAAACGCCTCCAATTCCTTATGATGCTTTAACAAATAACGCCACAACATATCTACATACAGCTTTAACTTATATGCATCCTCCGTTGTAATGTTTCCTATCTGTCGGTTCGTTTCTATGCTTCCGATTATATCAGTTTCATACATCCTTTTCAACTCAGCTAGGCGGTTTGAAAGGTTTCCTTCCTTAACCGCTTTCCGGAATTTTAACAGATGAAACGGTATTAAAATCACCATCTTTTTGTCATTTAATTCTTTTGAAGTGGTGTCCTGCAATTTTAATACCGGAACCTTATATTCATAGTGTTCTTCTTTCTGATTTTGGGAATGAAACTGCAAGGTCAGGGTGTATTCATCCGGTACATTTCCTTCGTAGTAAAGATAAATTACAACCGGTCTTGGAAATGGTAATACATAAGCTCCGTCCTTCGTGATACGGTTTCTTTGTGCATGATGGAAACCGTATTCAAATACACGGAATACGATGGTACGGTCCTTTTCCATCTGGGC
>CAKQYU010000008.1 GCA_934293575.1 uncultured Lachnospiraceae bacterium
AACTTACGCTGTTCCCAAGCTTCTGTGTATCCTTTAAATCTAATCTTTGGATTTTCCATACAAATCACCTCTCAATCATTTCAATCAAACTATTTAGTGATTCCAACACCTTTTCATCTGAAGCAGTCAAATCTTTCATAAGAGATACAAACTCCTTTTGGACTTGTTCAATCTCCTCATCTGTTTTCTTCATTTCTGATAATAGATCATTGATGTCGATTTCCTCTTCTTGTTCAAAGTTGTCAACATATCTTGGAATATTTAGGTTAAAATCATTCTTTTCAATATCCTCAAAAGAAGCAAGATATGATTCTTTTTCAACTGTTTCACGTTTACTATATAATTCCAAAACAGAATCGATATGCTCATCTGTCATCGCATTCTGTTTTTTCCCTTTTTCAAATTTCTTCGATGCATCTATAAATAGCACATCTCTTCCATCTCTATGTTTCTTTAATACAATGATACAGGTTGGAATTGAAGTGTTATAAAACAAATTTGAAGGTAGTCCGATAACCGCATAGATATTTCCGGAACGTAGAAGTTTTTCCCTTATTTTTCCTTCTGCCGCACCTCTAAATAACACACCATGCGGTAAAACAATTGCCATTGTTCCATTATTTTTTAAATGATATAAACCATGAAGCAAAAATGCATAATCAGCTTTTGATTTTGGTGCCAAAACTCCATAATCACTAAATCTTTCATCCTGCAAGAATCCCGTTGCCGCACTCCATTTTGCTGAATATGGAGGATTCATCAAAACCATATTAAAGTCTGTTTCTTCCTCTGTAGGCCAATCCCCATCTAATGTATCACCATTACGTAGTTTTTGATTTTCAGGAACGATACCATGAAGGAACATATTCATTCTTGCCAAGTTATAAGTTGAAGTCATCAATTCCTGTCCATAATATTTTATTGTTCTTGCCTGTGTAGAATATTTTTTTGCATTTAACAAAAGCGAACCAGAACCCATACAAGGATCATAAACAGACAGCCCCATCTTATCTTCCTGCCCCGATATAGCAATCTTTGTTAGTATTTTTGAAACTGCTTGCGGTGTATAAAATTCTCCCGCCTTTTTTCCTGTTTCCGAGGCAAATTGTCCAATTAAATATTCGTATGCATTTCCCAACACATCTGAATCTGAATTAAGTAAATCAGCCTTATCAATTTCCTTAATCAAACTTGAAATAGTATCACTCTGCTTTTGATCACCTGTTCCTAAACGGTTGGAATATAAATCAATATCCGAAAACAAATCAGCAAATATTGCATCACTTTGTTCAATATTATTAAAACCCTTTTGTAATTGTTCGCGATTAAAAGAATTATTTTTTGCCGACTCGGCAAAGCGCGTATATGTCAAATCAGGTTCTATAATATAATGAAATTCGGATTTAATTTGTTCTTTTAATTCATCTGCGCTTTCATCTTTCAAAGCCTCTATGTATGCTTCAAGAGCAACTTTCATATTTTCCGGTTTTTCATCATAAATCAAATCGTAAACTTTAATTAAAAAAGAGTCTGATAAATATTTATAAAATACAATTCCTAATAAATAATCCTTGTATTCATTTGCATCCATCTTTGAACGTAGAATATCTGCACCGCTCCATAATACACTTATTAAATCCTTACTATTTTCCTGTTCTGCCATTTTACTTCCTCCAATATTTGTAATTTTATAACGTTTTCTTAAATATTACGCACAAAGAAAAAACATACTTATTATACTATAATATTATATTTCTATAAAGAAACAATTTTAATACAATACCACTGTTCTTCAGTATATAAAAATAAGAATCAGTAAGATTTTCTCTTATCTGATTCTTATTTTTAACACCCTACATAAATGTCAACTGTTTTTTTAATATATTATAATTTTGTTTTACTCCACTACAATCTTACGGAAGTTCTTTTTACCACGTTTTAATACAAAGTCTTCGCTAAAAGCGGTCTTATCATACATTGTAAATGGATCAGCAACTTTTTCGCCATTAACGGTAACACCACCCTGTTGAACTCCGCGGCGACCTTCTGATTTTGAGGTTACCAACTCTGCTTTAACCAATAAATCCAAAATACCAATCTGTCCATCTTCATTAAAGTCGGATGCTGTTAAAGTTGTGGTTGGCATATTTGCTGCATTTCCGCCTGAGAACAATGCTCTTGCACTCTCCTGTGCCTTTGTTGCTTCCTCTTTGCCGTGTACAAGTTTGGTAAGCTCAAATGCAAGGATTTCCTTTGCCTGATTTAACTGGCTGCCTTCCCATTTATCCATTTTATCAATTTCTTCTAACGGTAAGAAGGTCAGCATACGGATACATTTTAATACATCTGCATCTGCAACATTTCTCCAATATTGGTAAAATTCAAACGGAGAAGTTTTCTTTGGATCTAACCAAACTGCACCGGACTGTGTTTTGCCCATTTTCTTGCCTTCGGAATTTAATAACAATGTAATTGTCATTGCATATGCATCCTTACCAAGCTTACGACGAATCAATTCGGTACCGCCTAACATATTACTCCATTGGTCGTCTCCACCGAACTGCATGTTACAACCGTATTTCTGGAATAATGCATAGAAGTCATAACTTTGCATAATCATATAATTAAACTCAAGGAAGCTTAATCCTTTTTCCATACGCTGCTTGTAACATTCGGCACGAAGCATATTATTAACAGAGAAATGAGCTCCTACTTCACGAAGAACATCAACATAGTTCAAATCCAGTAACCAGTCGGCATTATTTACCAATAAAGCCTTTCCATCCGAGAAATCAATAAATTTACTCATCTGCTCCTTAAAGCAGTCTACATTATGCTGGATAGTTTCTTTCGTCATCATCTGTCGCATATCAGTACGTCCGGATGGATCGCCAATCATAGCTGTACCTCCACCAATTAAAGCAATTGGCTTGTTACCTGCCATCTGTAAACGTTTCATCAAACAAAGTGCCATAAAATGACCGACATGTAAACTGTCAGCAGTTGGATCAAAACCAATATAAAATACGGCCTTTCCATTATTAACCAAATCCTTAATTTCATCTTCATCCGTTACCTGTGCAATTAATCCTCTGGCAACTAATTCATCATAAATTGTCATTCAAAAATCCTCTCTTTCTTCTTTAAAATAAAAAAACTCGTCCTAATCCATAGGACGAGTGAAAACCCCGTGTTACCACCTAAATTCGTAACAATCTCACAACTGTTACCTCAAAAGTATCTATCAATACCGAATACGTTAACGGGTATTAACCGATATAGCCTACTAAATTACTGTTCGGTATATAGCTCAAAGATGTATTCACAACAAGTCTTCCATGGGCTTCTCATCAACCAGCACCTTTCTGTATGGGATTGCTTCCTGCTACTTGTTCTTATCATTGCTTTTGTTTTTAAAAAAGAGTGCTTTCAATGAATTGAAAACACTCGATTTCTGTTAACAGCCAATAGGGGAATCGAACCCCTGTTTCCGCCGTGAGAGGGCGGCGTCTTAACCGCTTGACCAATTGGCCTTGTCGTTGCGACTTGTTTAATATACCAAAGGTTTATAAAAAATGCAAGTACTTTTTTTATATTTTTTCATTTTTTTACAGGAAGTTGTAAAAAGCTTACAACTTCCTGCTTCTGTCATGTAAAGTCAAATATACTCAACTGGCTGGATTCCGGCAATCCATCCAACAATCCTAACGAACTTAATTTTTCTATTGTGGACTTACCTACTCCGGAACGCAGACGTAAATCTTCTTTGGAAATATATTTTCCCTGTTTGCCGGCTTCTTTTAACTGGGATGCAGCTTTACCGGCAACACCTTCTATCGAACTAAAGGACGGCATGATTTTTCCATCGATAATTTGAAAATCAATATCATCCGCACGATACATATCGATTGGCATAAATTCCAATCCACGGGCGTACATTTCCTGTACCAGTCGCATATCGCGCAAAGAATCTTCTTCAACACCACTTCGTAATTCCTTTGGTTTTGCCTTGATTTCTGCCATTTTTTCTTCCAGAAATTCTCTTCCCTGACACATCGTTTCGTAGTTAAAGGCTTTGGAACGAATACTGAAAAATGCCGCATAATAAGCAAGTGGATAATTTACTTTAAACCATGCGATTCTCCATGCCATCATAACGTAAGCAACCGCGTGAGCTTTGGGGAACATGTATTTAATCTTTTTACAAGACCAGATATACCAGTCTGGCACACCATGATTGATCATTTCCTGTTCCCATTCCGGCCATTTATCGCATTTCCCCTTTGCAACCATACCTTTACGCACGGCCTCCATAATTTTAAATGCCATACCCGGCTCTAATCCCATGTAAATCAAATACGTCATGATATCATCTCGACAACAGATTGCTCCGGAAAGCTCCGTCTTTCCTTCTTTGATTAAGGTTTCAGCATTACCAAGCCATACATCCGTACCATGAGCAAGACCGGCAATACGGGCGAGATCGGAAAAACTCTTTGGCTTCGTATCAATTAACATCTGTATCGCAAAATCCGTACCAAATTCCGGTACACCTAATGTTCCGGTCAGGGTTCCTCCAATATCTTCCGGTGTCAATCCAAGTGCAGACGGATTATGGAATAATGACATGACATCTTTATCATCCAATGCGATTGTCTGTGCGTCAACACCGGTCAAATCTTCCAGTCGACGAATCATTGTCGGATCATCATGACCGAGGATATCCAATTTTAAAAGGTTTGCATCAATGGAATGGTATTCAAAATGCGTGGTAATGATATTCGTTTTCATATCATTTGCCGGTTTTTGTATCGGGGTAAATTCGTAGATTTCCCGGTCACTTGGGACAACTACCATTCCTCCCGGATGCTGTCCGGTAGTTCGCTTAACACCTGTACATCCCTGGGCGATTCTTCTTTCTTCACATTTTCTTTTTGATATATTTCGTTCTTCAAAATATTTGTAAACCAATTGTTGTGCGGTTTTTTCCGCAATGGTACCGATTGTACCTGCACGAAAGGCATGTCCGGTTCCGAATAATTTTTCCGTGTAGGCATGTGCGTTTGCCTGATATTCTCCAGAGAAATTCAAGTCGATATCCGGCTCTTTATCACCGTAAAAACCTAAGAATGTCTCAAAAGGAATGTCATGCCCTTCTTTTATCAGTTTGGTGCCGCATTCCGGGCAATTGGCATCCGGCATATCACAACCGGAATTTCCGGAATAACTGTGTACCAATTCCGAATCAAAATCGGTATAATGACATTTCGGGCAGATATAATGTGCTGCCAGAGAGTTAACCTCTGTAATACCAGCCATTGCCGCCACGAAGGAAGAACCTACGGAACCCCTTGAACCAACCAGATATCCATGATCCAGCGAATCCCAAACCAGCTTCTGTGCAATGATATATAATACAGCGTATCCGTTACCGATAATGGAATTTAATTCCTTTTCCAAACGGTCTGTTACCTGATGCGGTAAATCGGGACCGTAAATTTCATGTGCCTTGTCATAGCAGATTTGTCGGAGTGTTTCATCGGAATTTTCAATTACCGGCGGACATTTATCCGGACTGACCGGATAAATTTTTTCAATCATTTTCGCAATCTTATTTGTATTTTCCACAACGATTTCATATGCCTTATCGGAACCTAAATACTGAAATTCAGCAAGCATTTCTTCCGTTGTATGGAAAAACAACGGCGGCTGGTCGTCTGCGTCTTTAAATCCCTTTGAAGCCATAATAACTGCACGATAAATACTGTCATCCGGGTCAAGAAAATGAACGTCACAGGTTGCAACAACCGGTTTCTTGTATTCTTCTCCGAGTGCAACAACCCTTTTGTTTAATTCCTGTAAGTCTTCATCCGTATTGATATGCGGATATTTATCTGATTTTTTCATGAAGGCATTGTTTCCAATCGGCTGGATTTCCAGATAATCATAAAATCTTACAATGCGGTCGATTTCTTCATCATCCGCATTATCAACAATTGCACGAAACAACTCTCCTGCTTCACAGGCAGAACCTAAAATCAAGCCTTCCCGATATTTTTGAATCAGGGATTTTGGCATTTTCGGGCGTCGATTAAAATATTTTACATGTGATTCGGATATTAATCGGTTTAAATTCACACGTCCCACTTCATTTTTTGCAAGAATAATGCCATGGTAACTCTTTGCCTTTGAAATAACATCTACGGAAGCTTCGCCATATGTATTCAAATCATCCAAGGTATGAATACCTCTGTTTTTTAACATAGGAAGAAATGCTAAAAACATCTTTGCGGTAGCTTCGGCATCATCAACTGCCCGGTGATGATTTTCCAGCCGGATACCCAAGTGCTTACACAATCGATCCAAGGTAAATTTTGCAAGCTCCGGACATAAAATTTGTCCGATTGTCATGGTGTCCACTACGGTATTCATTACCTTACGGTCTAACGTATGTGCATATTTGCGGATAAATCCCGTATCAAATTTGGCGTTATGCGCAACTAAAATGCTGTCTCCGACAAAATCCAGAAACTGTGGCAGAACTTCTTCGTAAATTCCGGCATCCTGAACCATTTCATCTGTAATCGACGTTAATTTTGTAATATTATACGGAATTGGCATTTCCGGATTGATAAATTCCGAAAAACGGTCTGTAATTTCACCGTTTTTGATTTTTACGGCTCCGATTTCTATAATCTTACAAAACTTAGGATTTAATCCGGTTGTTTCGATATCAAATACAACGTATTCGTCATCTAAGCTTTGTCCGTTCGGGCGTACAACAAAATCACCCAAATCATCAACAAAATAACCTTCCACACCGTAGATAATTTTAAACGGATCATCTTTTTTTATGCAGTGATTTGCAACCGGAAACGCCTGAACAACACCATGGTCTGTAATTGCAATCGCTTTATGCCCCCAGTCTTTTGCACGTTTGATAATCGCTCCAACATCAACAACACTGTCATTATCACTGTAGACCGTATGCATATGAAGTTCTACACGCTTATCTAACGAAGTATCCATACGTTTTGTTGTATAATCAGCAATTGGTTTGATACCGGTAATATTATTTAATGTGATTTCTTTAACATAGGTATCAAATACCGGTACACCTTTAATCCGGTAAAAAGAATTTACTTTGAAATCATTTTTTAAAAGATTCCAATCATCCTTGGAAATAAATATTTTTCCGCCGATTGAATCATCAAAGTCGGTAATGGAAAATGTAATTAATAATTTTTCGCCGTTTCGTAATTCACGTTCTTCCATTTCGAAGATTTTACCGCGGACAACAATATCTCCGATTCCTTCTTCAATATTCTTAATGGCATATTCTTCACCCTCTACATTTCTTCCGTAAATGCAGTCCGGATCGTTTACCTTTGTTCTGCCGTAAGCACTTCTGTCATATTTTTTATTCTGAAAAGCCGGCTTGGTCTTTTCTTCTTTTTTCTCTTTCTTTTCCTCTTTTTTCGTATCTGTTTCGGTTTTTTGTGTTTCTTCATCCGATGTTTTGCCTTTTTCATCATGGATTTCCTGAAGTCTTGTCATGACTTCTTCCACTTCCAGATGATGTTTGTGTTCATTTGCCCGGCGGATGGCTTCTTTTTGTTCTTCGGTATAGTCAAAACCAACCTTGATTTCAAAGCCAAAACGCTCCTGATAAAGCTCCTCCAGATATTTTTTTATCTCGACCGAACGTCCTCTGCTGACAAAACTGTCATCTAAAGTCAGAGTGATGATATTCTTATTGATAAACCATTCCGCATTTTTTAACAAACGATGGTCAACTTTTGATTTTTCGTATAATTCTTCCAATATGCTTTTTTTATAAATGTCTGTCAGATTCTGTATATTATACTGTTCGGATAAATGATAATGTTCTTTTATCTCAACCTGTAATTTTCCCTGTGCAATAAATTCACTCAGCAAATCCTCTATTTTGAAAATATCTGTCTTTTCAATTAAAATATTACTTTCAATTGACACATAAAATTTTTTCTCTGCCTTTTTTAATACAATGGAAGTGACAATCACATTTTTTAATAAAGCAGTTAAATCATTTGAACAAACAAATCCCGGAAATACATCTAAAAATGCCATTCTGTTATCCATTCAAACTCCTCCTTTGTAACAAGATAAGGAAAGGGAAGAATATTATTCTTCCCAATTTCGTAATTCTTCATCTAAAACGGACAGCAATTGATCTTCCGGAACTTTTTTAATGATTTCTCCATGTTTAATCAATAATCCCTCTCCATTACCACCGGCAATGCCGATATCAGCCTCTCGTGCCTCGCCGGGACCGTTTACTACGCAGCCCATAACCGCAACCTTGATATTCAGATGTTCATAGTCGGCAACCAGATTTTCAACCTGATTCGCTAAACCGATTAAATCAATCGAAGTTCTGCCGCAGGTCGGACAGGAAACAACTTCAATTCCTCCATCCCGTAATCCTAATGTTTTTAATATTAACTTTGCGGAAACAATTTCATTTACCGGATCACCGGTTAACGAGACACGAATCGTATCTCCGATTCCCTGATGTAAAATCAATCCCAATCCGATTGCGGATTTGATATTTCCTCTCATAAGTGTTCCGGCTTCCGTAATACCGACGTGCAGCGGATAGGCTGTCTTTTGGGCAATTAATTCGTGCGCTTTAACGCACATGAGAACATCGGAGGATTTAATACTGATTACAATATCATCAAATCCAAAATCTTCTAAAATATGCACTTTATCAAGGGCACTTTCAACAATTCCCTCTGCGGTTACACCGTGATACTTTTCAACAATATCTTTTTCCAATGAACCGGAATTTACACCGACACGAATCGGTATCTGATGAGCCTTGGCTGCATCCACAACAGCCTTTATCCGGTCTTTTCCACCGATATTACCCGGATTGATTCGGATTTTATCGGCACCATTTTCGATTGCCATGATTGCAAGTTTGTAATCAAAATGGATATCTGCAACAATCGGGATGTGAATCTGTTTTTTTATTTCGGCAAATGCCTTAGCAGCGGCTTCGTTGTTTGCCGTACAACGGATAATATCACAACCGGCCTTTTCCAAATCCAGAATTTGCTTTACGGTAGCATCAATATCTTCTGTTTTTGTATTTGTCATGGACTGAATTAAAATCGGATTGTCACCACCGATATATCGATTTCCAATTTTAACAACCTTTGTCTGTCTTTTCATTTTTCATCCTCTATCTTACTAAATTCATAATATCCTGAATCATAACAACAACCATCAATAATATCAAAAATGCAAATCCCATTGCATTGATAAAAGCTTCTTTTCCGGCACTCATTTTCTTTTTAAAAAATGCTTCTACCAATAAAACCAATGTTCTTCCTCCATCTAATGCAGGCAGCGGTAATAAATTCATTACGCCTAAATTTGCACTGAGCATGATACAAAAATTGACAAGATTTAAAAAGACATTTCTGGCAGCTTCCATGTTATTACCCGCCGCACTTTCTTTTGCCTCATCGATTGTGTCACTCATCATGGATACAATACCGACCGGCCCGGATAAATTTTTAATTCCGACCTTGCCTTCAATCAGATATTTCAAACTTAAAAATGTGGTTTTAATATAGTATCGTACCTCAAATGCACTGTATTTGATAACGGAAAATGCATTTCCTTTTGTTCTTCCGCTTGAATAAATTCCCATGATATAACCATTATCGGTTAACAATGGGGTAACTGTGACTTCTTTTTCTTTTCCGTCACGTTCTATTTTTAATTTGACCGGATCGGAACTTTGGTTGAATTGGTTATAAACCATTACTTCCCTGAAATTATATATCGTATGACCGTTATATTCCGTAATGATATCACCGACCTCCAATCCTGCTTCCTGTGCGGGACTGTCCTTTGTGAAATCGGTAATAATCGGTAAATCATATCCACAGAAACCGACCAATATAATGGATAACAGAAATGCCAGAATAAAATTAAATACCGGTCCTGCGATGACAACAGAAATTCTGCCCCATACCGGTTTCTGGCTGAAGGAATGTTCGTCTGCAACATCCTCATCCTCTCCCATCATCATGCAATATCCACCCATAGGGATGGCTTTTAAACAATATTTTGTTTCTTTTTTGCGGAAAGAAAATATGGTCGGTCCCATACCAACGGCAAATTCATTTACATAGACGCCGTTTAATTTTGCAAAAATAAAATGTCCCAATTCATGAAAGAAAATAATTGCACCAAATACGATAATTGCCAGAATTATATTTATGATTGTACTCAAGAATTCCACCTGCTCTCAATAATTTCATATACATTCCGCTCAGTCGCAAGAATATCCTCTACAGACGGATTTTCCATCACGTCATGTCTGTTCATACAAAAATCTATTATTTCATATATTTCCAAAAAACGGATTTTTTTATTCAGGAATTTTGCAACCGCCAATTCGTTGGCTGCATTTAAAACGGTTGGCATAGAGCCTCCGATTTTGATTGCATCATATGCAAATCGCAAGCCTAAAAATGTATCCATATCCGGTTTTTCAAATGTAATACCGGATAAGGTTGAAAAATCAAGCCTTGCACCATCTAAATAAACACGTTTCGGATAATATAACGCATATTGAATCGGAAGACGCATATCGGGAGAACCTAATTGAGCCATAACCGCGCCATCTTCAAACTCAACCATGGAATGAATAATGCTCTGTGGCTGGACAACCACTTCAATCTGTTCCGGGGTAACACCAAAAAGCCATTTAGCCTCAATGACTTCCAGTCCTTTATTAACCATGGTAGCTGAATCAATGGTAATTTTCTTGCCCATTGACCAGTTTGGATGTTTTAGTGCCATCTCCAAAGTAACACCTTCTAAATCCGTTGTATTCATTCCCCGGAAAGGTCCGCCGGAAGCGGTTAATAAAATCTTATGTATAGAATTTTGATGTTCTCCGTTCAAACACTGAAAGATAGCGGAATGTTCACTGTCAACCGGTAAAATAGAAACATTGTTTTCTTTTGCCATCGGCATAATGATGTGACCGGCTGTCACTAAGGTTTCTTTGTTAGCAAGACCGATATCTTTTCCTGCTTTGATGGCAGCGATGGTTGGTTGTATTCCAATCATACCCACAATGGCTGTAATCAGTATATCTGAGGATGCAATGGTTGCAACTTCCAATAAACCCTCCATACCGCAAACTACCTTACATGCGGGTGTTACATCTGCAATTGCTTTTTTTAATGCTTCAGCATTTGAGCTGCTCCAGACAGCTGCAATTGCCGGATGAAATTCACGTATCTGCGCTTCTAATAATGTAATATTACTGCCGGCCGAAACAGCAACCAGCTCCAAATCATCATTTTTCCGGATTACATCTAAAGTTTGCGTTCCGATTGAACCGGTAGAACCCAAAATAGCAACCTTTTTCATCCTAAACCTCCTAAAAATTATGCCAGACAACGCTGGCATATTCTCATACTATCATAGTATATGATTATACAATATTAAACAACACAACAAGATAATAAACAATCGGTGCAGTAAATAATACACTGTCAATTCGGTCGACCATACCGCCATGTCCCGGTATCAGATTGCTGTAATCCTTTATATCGTTATTTCTTTTAATAGCAGATGCTGCTAAATCTCCGATATCTCCCGGAATTGCACCAATAGCGGCAATGAACGCACAATAAATTCCATCCAGTGGAATCCACTGCTTGAATAAAACGCCGAATAAAAATCCTGTTATACCGGCACCGATGATTCCGCCGATAAATCCTTCTAAACTCTTGTTGGGACTTACCTTTGGTGTACATTTGTGTTTTCCGATTGCACTACCGGTCAGATATGCAAACACATCATTTATCCAGCTTGAAATCAAAATAAAGAAGCAGAATAATATACCTGATTTTAATTCATGTAACCGGTATATATAGGAAAGCATAATGGAAATATACAAAAAAGAAAATATTGAAGTTGCAATATCCCGATCTGTATATTTCGGAAAATTTGTTACATAAACTGTTAATGATACAATTAACAATACCATAATTAACGGTAACAAATAATTATCTAATTTCAGATAAAGTAATACATATACCGCACATGTACCAAAAATATTTAATGCAAAAAAAGGAGTTTTTTGCAGATTATATACTTTTAAAAATTCATACAGGGCTACACAGGAAATCGCAAATAAGCAGATTGCTGTGATAATTCCCGGTGATAAAAATGTTACCAATGTTACCAACAGCACAAAAAAAGCACCAATTAAACGTTGTTTCATATTTTATACCCCACCAAAACGGCGTTCCCTTCCATTATAATATCGAATTGCTGTAAGCAAATCTTCTTTTGTGAAATCCGGCCATAAAACATTTGTAAAGTAAAATTCGGAATAAGCCAATTGCCATGGCAAAAAGTTGGAAAGACGTTCTTCTCCGCTTGTCCGGATTAACAAATCCGGATCCGGTAAGCCTGCTGTATCCAGATTATCGGAAATCAATTTCTCTGTTATATCAGATACATCCAATGCCCCGGTCTGTATCTGCTTTGCAATCTGTTTTACACATCTTGTAATCTCGTCTCTGCCACCATAATTAATTGCAATGGTAAATTTTAATCCCGTTGCGTCCTTTGTTGCTTCTTCCAATTCATTAATTCTGGTCACTAACTTGGAATCCAATCCACTTTTATCCCCGATTACACGTACACACATATTGTTTTTGGTAGACCGTTCAATACAGTCAATCAGGTATTTTGCAAGCAGCTTCATCAGTGCGTCTACTTCTTCTTTGGAACGTTTCCAGTTTTCGGTTGAAAATGCGTAAACCGTTAAATATTCGATTCCCATATTATATGCATCTTCAACAATCTGTTCCACTCTTTTTGAACCCTGAACATGACCATAATTTCTAGGCATATTTCTTTGCTTTGCCCATCTTCCGTTACCATCTAAAATAATGGCAACATGTTTGGGAACCGTCAATTGTTCTTCTTTTATACTTTGTAATATTTTTTCCAAAACAGCCTCCAGCTTATACGGTCATAATTTCTTTTGACTTGTTATCAACTGTTGAATCAATCTTTTCGATATATTTATCTGTTATCTTCTGAACGCGGTCTTCGTAATCCTTTAATTCATCTTCTGAAATTTCAGATGCTTTTAACTGCTTTTTGAAATAGTCATTTGCATCTCTTCTGACATTACGAACAGCAACTTTTGCATTCTCACCTTTCTTCTTGATGTCTTTTGCAAGTTCTTTTCTTCGCTCCTCTGTTAATTCCGGGAAATTCAAAATGATAGATTTACCATCATTGTTTGGTGTTAAACCTAAATCTGAACAAAGGATTGCTTTTTCGATTTCTTTTAAAAGTGAACTTTCCCATGGTGTAATTAAAATTGTTCTTGCTTCCGGAACACTTACATTACCAACCTGCTGTAACGGTGTTGGTGTTCCGTAATATTCTACTTTGATTTTATTTAAAATATTTGGATTTGCACGGCCTGCACGAATATTTGAAAATTCATTTTCCAAACTTTCCAATGATTTTTCCATTTTTTCCTCAAATTGCTTTAACATTAATATATCCTCCTGTTATTGTATTTCTTTTATTATGCTTCAATTTATGCTTCAATAATTGTTCCGTTAAATTTACCTGTCATTGCATTTATAATGCTATCCGGCTCATTTAATCCAAATAACATCATCGGCATATGATTTTCCATTGCCAGAACTGCAGATGCTAAATCAATTACACCCAATTGCTGATTTACAATATCCTTCATCTGCATTACATCATATTTCTTTGCATTCGGATTTGTTTTTGGATCACTGTCATATACACCGTCAATTGCTTTTCCGGCTAAAACTCCATCTGCTTCAATCTCGATGGCATATAAAACGGTAGCCATATCCGTTGAAAAATAAGGATGTCCGGTTCCGCCTGCAAAAAATACAACTTCCGATTGATTCAATGCCCGAATTGCAATATCCTTGTTAAACAGCTCTGTTACATTTCCACAAACAAACGGAGACATAATACGGGTTTTTAAACCGACACTCCGAAACATATCTGCTGCATAGATACAATTCATAACTGTTGCAAGCATACCAATCTGATCTGCTTTTACGCGGTCCATATTTTCGGAGGTTCTTCCTCTCCAGAAATTACCGCCACCGATTACAACGGCAACCTGTTTTCCGGCATCAATTACAGCTTTAACCTGTCTTGCAACCTCTAATACGGTTGCTTCATCAAATCCCTGATGTTTATCTCCTGCTAATGCTTCACCACTTAACTTTAATAAAATGCGATTTGTATTCATATTTTCTCCCTCTTATGCAAAAAAGCTCTTAACGTCTATATCTGAATAACTTTGTGAACAGAATCCCTCGATAACGGCACCGTTGTTAATCTGTACAGAACGGGATTTGATATTACCCATAATAACAGCGGTTGAATCAACGATAACCGGTCCCTTAACATCAATATCACCATTAACGGCACCTGCAATAACGGCGGACTCTCCCTCAATATTACCGATAATCATAGAACCGACACCGACTTTAACGCTGCCGTAAGATTTAATGTCGCCTTCGATTTTAGCACTGTTGCAGTATAATTCACCTGCTGTAACCGCACCGTTAACGGATCCGCCTACAACAACTTTTCCCTTACAGTTTACATCTCCTTCTACCGAACCGATAATGTCGATAGAACCGTCTGTCTCAATACTTCCTGAAATTTTTGTACCTTTTGTAATATATGTTGTTTCAGAATCTGCTTCATTTACATCGTAAGTTTTTTCTTCTGTTACAGCACTAACTGTTTTCTCCTCAACTGGCTTAATTGAAATTACGTCATTTTCTGTACTCATCATTTCATCCTCCACATTCACTATTGAATCTGTTTGCTCATCCTCATTCATGCGTTCTTCTTCATAGAATTCAACTTGAATTTCATCATCCTCGGACTCTTCCGGTGTATCGAAAGCTTCCATGTCAGTAATCGGTTCTTTTGCTTCAACTTCTTCTTCCGATACTGTAATATCTTCTGCTGTTTTAATGACTTCTTCTACCGGTATTTCTTCGGGTTGTGTAACATCTTCTGTTGTTTCAAGTTCTTCTGCTTTCATTTCTGCAGGCTCTGTCGGTGCTTGGTTTAACACTTCTTCTGCTTCCGGTTCATCAACTAAAACTTGTTCCGGCTGTGCAAGTTCTTCTTCTACCAAAACTTCCTCCGGTTGTGCAAGTTCTTCTTCTACCAAAACTTCCTCCGGTTGTGCAAGTTCCTCTTCAACCAAAACTTCTTCCGGCTGTGCAAGTTCTTCCTCTACTAAAACTTCCTCCGGCTGTGTAAGTTCTTCCTCTACTAAAACTTCTTCCGGCTGTGCACTTTCTTCTTCAACCAAAACTTCTTCCGGTTCTGTTAGCTCTTCCTTCGGAGTGTTGTCGGAGGTTTCTTCCGGTTGTACAACTTCTTCCGGGGTTTCTTCTGCAAAGGATACTTCATCTTCTACAAAAACCTCATCCAATTCTTCCTCATCCTGTGATTCCGGCTCTGGTTCTTGTTCAGCCTCTGCTTCATTTGCCTTCTGAACCGCATCCAATTGACGGAGCAATTCTTCTACTGACATATCCATTGTATTTACATCGGTGTCATCACTGATAATATTGCCCGGTTCGTTTCCGTATAATTCCTCATCCAATAAAGAATCAATCTGGTCTAACATATCTTCCGGCGCAATATCCACATCCTCGTCTTCTGAGGATTGTGCCGGCTTGTGCGTAACAGTCTCCTCTACCGGTTCTTCTGCAACTTTTTTATTATCTTTTTTCTTTTTTTCTCTCTTTGGTTTTTGTGTTTTTTCAGCTTTTGGCTTTTTCGTGACTGATTCTAACAATTCATCAATATCACTTGATGTTGTATCCGAAACTTCATCTACATCATCTGTTTCATCATACATCTCATTTCCATCCGGCATCAATTCATTCATTGCCTGTGTGAAATCCGCTTTAAAATCTTTAAAAAAACTCATTTTAACCTCCGTTAATTCTATTATGATAATATATTATTGAAAAAATAATTCGCTGAATATAATTGATTCATTTGTTCTTCTAAATGTAACACTTTAAACAGTAAAACAAAATTCAAACAAACAGAAGCAACTAAAAGCAAAACCGCAATAAAAATGATGAAAGTTTTTATACGATTTACCCGGTTGCGCCGCTTGGCTGCTTTTTCTTTTTTTGTATTTGAACCTGTAGCCATTTTCTAATTCCTTCCATATAATGGATTTCTATCATTTACACGATTAGAAAATATTATAGCATAGATAATGGTAAAATGAAATAAATTTCTATAATAAAATAACCCGGCTATAATAAAATCCGGGTTATTTTCATGTGCAATTTTTTTCGTCCTTATATATCCTATTATTCACAATTAATTCTTTCAAAGTTACCGGTTGATATTGATTAACCATACAACCGGCATTCAAAGCCTTTTCTCTTGTTCTCATAAACTGATATGTATCATCCTGTCTATTATGTATATGTGCAAAAATGTGGTAATGCCCTTTATGAAAACCATTCCATTCAGCAATGGGAAAATGACAGGCGCATATATGTTCGCTACCATCTATGATATGTAACATTTTATCAATACTAATAAAACATTTTTTGTCATCTTCCGTAAGTCTGTCATGATTGCCTAGAATTAAATGTTTTTTTCCTTTTAGTTTGTTGCAATACCAGGATATAGATTTATCTGAACGATACACAAAATCACCAATAATATATACATCATCGTCATCTGTTACTCTATTATTCCAATATTCTATCATTTTTTTATCCATTTCTTCAACATTTTCAAATGGCCGGTTATCAAATTTTATAACATTACTATGACCAAAATGAGTATCTGCAATATAAAAATTCATTCTTTATCCTCTTTTTAATACCTTACTTGTTTAATAGTGAACTCATGATTTCGGTGATTGATCAATTTATCTGTTTAATGTAATTATGAAAAATCCCTTGATAATGCTATTATTACTAAGCGTTACCAAGGGATAATTTACATAATAAACTATGATTTAAAATTCATGTAAACTATGAGATTATGCATTCATCTGTGCAGCTACTTCTGCAGCAAAATCTTCATTCTTCTTTTCCATTCCTTCACCAACTTCGAAACGAACGAACTCAGTGATCTTAAGATCCTTATTTACTGACTCAAGGTACTTAGCAACTGACTGCTTACCATCTTCAGCTTTAACATATGTCTGCTCAAGAAGTGCATTTTCCTTAATCTGCTTAGAAATACGACCTTCAACCAAGCCTGAAAAGATCTTGTTAGAAATATAAGCATCTTTGTTAGCCATTGCTAATTCAGCAAGCTTTGCGATAGCTTCCTTTGATAAGAAGTTGTATAAATACTTATCATTCTTCTTTTCTGCTAAAATAGCAGCATCTTCTTCTGAGAATAAGTTATCAGCTTCAACCTTAGCATATAACTCATTCTGAATTGGCTTTGGTAATGATGCAGGATCATTCAGAGCACTGTCGATAACGATTTCTCTTAACTTACCAAGCTCCTCAGCAGAGTAATCATCTCTTGAAATCTTCTCAGGATTCATAGCTGCAATCTGCATAGCAATATTTGTTAAAGCTTCCTCAACACCTGTTGCTCCTGTAGCAGCAACAACTACACCGATCTTTCCGCCCGCATGAAGATATGTTGCTACGCAATCACCGGAAACCTTGCCAAATCTACGAACTGATAACTTCTCACCGATTGTAGCTGTCTTTTCAATTAAAAGCTCATTTAAACCGTTCATTCCAAGAACTGCTTCGATATCTTCTCCGTTTGCACCACCGTTTAAACCTGATGCAAGTGCTGTATCAGCAACAACCTGAACGAACTCCTGGAATGTCTCGTTCTTAGCAACGAAGTCTGTCTCAGAATTTACTTCTGCAACTACTGCATTTGTTCCATCACTTGCAACACGTGCAATACCTTCAGCTGCAATACGGGAAGCTTTCTTTTCCATCTTAGCAGCACCGCTTTTTCTTAATACTTCAACAGCTGCGTCCATGTCACCGTTTGTCTCTGTAAGCGCCTTCTTACAATCCATCATTCCGGCACCTGTCATTTCTCTTAACTCTTTTACCATACTTGCAGTAATAGCCATTTTAATGTCCTCCATATATTATTCTAAAATCTTTCTTGAAAAAAGCCCCAGTCATTTGGCTGAGGCTTAAAATGCTGTGATTATTCAGCATCCGCTTCTTCTTCAGAAACTTCAGCATCAACACCCTGATTACCTTCGATAACAGCATCTGCCATCTTAGCAACAATTAACTTAACTGCACGAATTGCATCATCGTTACCAGGGATAACATAATCTAATTCTTCAGGGTCACAGTTTGTATCAGCAATACCAACTAAAGGAATTCCCAATGAATGAGCTTCCTGAATACAAATTCTTTCCTTACGTGGATCTACTACAAAAATCATGTCCGGAGCGCCGCCCATATCCTTAATACCACCTAAGTTCTTATTAAGCTTCTCCATCTCTTTTTTGATTTTAATAACTTCTTTCTTAGGAAGAACATCAAATGTTCCATCCTCTTCCATCTGCTCATATTTCTTTAATGTAGCGATACGAGTTTCGATTGTGTTCCAGTTAGTTAACATACCACCTAACCATCTCTCATTTACGAAATACATACCACATCTTTCAGCTTCTGTCTTTACAGAATCCTGAGCCTGCTTTTTTGTACCTACGAATAAGATTTTACCACCTTCGGCAGCACATTTCTTAATTGCTTCATAAGCTTCGTCTACCTTACCAACTGACTTCTGTAAGTCAATGATGTAGATTCCGTTACGCTCAGTATAAATGTACTCAGCCATTTTAGGGTTCCATCTTCTTGTCTGGTGTCCAAAATGTACACCTGCTTCCAACAACTGTTTCATTGAAATAACGCTCATAACATACCTCCTGGTTTTTCTTCCAATAGTTTCTAAATTCGATAAACACATCTATAACACGCGTCATGATTACAAATATGCACCCTTATCAAACATCCGCTATTGTGTTTTATTTTTTACCGTGTGGTATTATATCATAAGAATTTTGATACCACAAGGATTTTTTTGATTTTTTTAATCTTTATCTGATATTGCAATTGCAATTTCTTCATCAGACATTCCTTTTTTTAAAATATGGGTTCCTACACTGATTTTTGAAGCATAGCCATGTTCGATTAAATAGTCATCATAAGCCTGTGCATTATCAATCAGTCCAAGTTGTTCCAATTGCTGACATACCGGGTAAGATGAGGATCCGGCTGCAACTGTAATTTCGTAGGTTGTTACTTCGGTCGTTTCAGAGATATCTGCTGTTGACTTTTCTGTTGTCTTTTCTGTTGTCTCCTGCTCGGTGGGTACATCCTGTTCGACTTTCGTTGCTTGCTCTGTTATAACTTCCTCGGTGTCTGCTTCTTCCGAATTATTTTCAATCAATTTACCCAGAGTATCATTTTTTTCAACCATACCTAATTCTTTTGCCATTTTAATTATCTCTGCATCCGTTGGTTTCTTTTGTGGAATTGTCTGATATGCAACCAAAAATATGATAGCCGAAAATAAAATGCCTATTCCGATTCCTCTTAAAAAATATTTGAATTTCATTTGTTTTCTCCTTGATACAAATCAATTACAAGACGAACTTCTCCCACACCAAGTCCCAACTGCTTGGCAATTTCCAATATACTGCTTCCGTTTCGATACATTTCAAGAATAATTTCATTTGAATTTTCATTGTCCTTGAACTCATCTTCCAATACATCATTAAAATCGATGTCTGTATGGTCGATTTCTGTAAATATATCTTCTTCCGGCAAATCGGATTCCGATTCCGCATCCGTTTCCTGATTTTTTATCGTTTCCGTTTTGATTTCTGCATCCGTTTTATCATTATTTACATCATTTTCTGTTTTGCTTTCCTGCGTTACTTCTTCATTTTTGATGTCATTTGCCGTATTTTTTAATGCAGTCAGCTGTTCTAATGCAGAATTTTTAGGATATTCTTCTTTTTTCTCCGATTGCAGCTTATCTTCCGTATGTTCAACAATTTCTTTGCATTGTTTTAACAATTCCGTAAGTTCTGATTTTATGTTGTCAATTTGTTGTACGGTATTCATGATTTCTTTTTGTTTGTCATCTAACATACTGTACAAAAACATAACCTCTTTGTGATTTTTTTCAATTTCGTCACATACGGTAACGGCATAATCTCCCAATGCCATTGTTTTTTCATTTGCCATGGTAGAAAGGGAATCGTTTGTTTCGTATAAAATATCCTTCGCCTGTTTGGCAATCACATCTTCGATTTTTCTTTTGATAATTTGTAATTCACGATCTGAAAATTCATAATCATCTTTCACTGTCAGCAAATCAATATTAGCATCGGTTACCTTTTTTGATAATTTCTCCGAAACAAAAAAACTGGCAATGATGAAAACCAATCCAATTACAATCATTACAACTATTGTAGGTGTCATTTCATTACTCCTTTTTTATATTTGAATATCAATTCTTGGTTGATAGTCTTTACTTTCTTCATTTTTGTTTTCCGTTGCATCCGATGTAGATTTGTTCTTTTTTTTCTTTTTTCCCGAAGAAAAATAACCTGACCGGCTCTCATCTTTTGCATCATACTGATAAGTGTCATATTGTTTTTCTTCTTTTTTAACAACTGTTTCACTTAATTTTTGCTCATGTTTTGTTATCGTTTCAGCAGCATTCGCATTGGTATTCAGTGTATGCTGTATTTCATTTTGTTGCAAATTTCCCACAGATTCCGTCCGCGGTAATAGCATTTGCATTTCAATTGGACGTATCATTTTCAAGCACCTCCATTTTACAAAAACACTAAATCGGAGCTGTTACCACATCCGCACCATCTACACGAAACTGACAACGGCTTCGATTGTCTTTTACCGGATACACTCGGTTTGATATATAAATACAAACGCCCGGATAAATAATATAATCAACAATCACCCGTCCATCCTTGTTGTTCTCAATTTCTTTTTTCAAGGTGATATATTCTTCGGATTCTACGTCTAATGTTTTTTTAAGTGTCAGCAAACTTTCTCCAGCCTGTTTTGCAAGCATAATCTGGTTCGGTAAAACCTTCTGTCCTTCTTTCAGCTTCTTTTTTATTGTTTCCAGAATCTGCTTTGATTTTACCATTTCTTCCTGTTTTTCTTTTATGCTCAATGTCAGTTCCTTGAAACGTTCCATTACCTCAGGCTCTACGCCGACTTTTAAGATTGTTTGTGTATTCATTTTATTTCCAATTACACAAGCTTCTATTTTCTGTCCTGCAGAAATAGTTCCTCCAATCAAAAATCCTTTTCTGCCACTGACAATAACCGCTGTTCCGGCGTTCAGATTCGAATGCAGACTGGAACCGGTATTAATCACATGTCCTGCTTTTACGTTACAACTTTCGATAAATTTTGCAACAATGTCATATCCTGCTTCCAGATTTGCTTTTCCCATGCCCTGAGCGCCACGTTTTATTACAATATTTCCACCCGCAATCAGGGTGGCACCTTCTACAATGCCGTTTACTTCGATATCTCCGGTTGCCTCTACACGGAATCCTGCACGCACATTACCGCTAACCGTAACATTGCCGTTATAGTTGATATCTCCGGTGGATGCATCCACATCCGCTGGAACCGTATAGGTATTGGATACAAAAACAGTGTCTTTTTCAAGTTTTACATCCCCGTCCACCTCGGAATATATTTCTAACTTATCTTCCGATAATCTGATATTTCTTCCATACTTCAGGCTTCTTTTTTTAACTTTAAACGGATGAATCGGCTTCCCATACACATCCGTTCCGTCAACACCTATGACTTCCGGCGTTAATCTTGCAAGTAAGTCTCCGCTTTTAACGGAAGTAAACAGATTTAATTCATGAAAATCCACACTTCCGTCTTCGTTTAACTTTGGCTTTGCAGTCGGATTGGTGTGGAAAAAGTACTCAATGGATGCATCTTTTCCCTGCACCACACTTTTTCCTTTTGCAATTGGAATATCTCTGCAAAATTGTCTTCCTGCCAGATATGCCTTTACCACCTTCAATGATATTCCGTGGCAGACTTCAACTCTGGATAATTCATTTAAAATATCGCGTTCCGACATATATTTACCGTTCTTTGACGGAGGATAAAAACGGATAATCGCCAACATGCGATCATCTGTCACACGAACTTTTGCCATTTCACTTACTTCTGAGATTTTGTCGGATGATACAAACACGTCTATCTCTTGTGTTGCCTGCGAAATGATACGGTTTAATTCAGATAAATTATAATTATGTACACCACATTTTTCCAAATATTCAGCAAATTCCTGAATTATAATCTTTTTTCCACCGTCTTTTTCAGGGTAGATATGTGCATAAACACCATTTTCTCTGATATCCAGCTGAAAAAAACCATTTGTATATTTCATATTCATCCTCCGTTATGGTTTGAATTAACCCATTAAAATCTCAAAATAGCGTCCTAAGTGCTTTTTCATTTTCTCAAGAGCTTTTGAATGCAGCTGTGAAATTCTTGATTCCGAAACCTCCAGTACACTTGCAACTTCTTTTAGGGTAAGATCCTCATAATAGTATAATAAAACAACCTTTTTTTCTTTTTCCGTTAAAAGTTCCAATGCATCCATCAGCATTTGTTTGACTTCTGCTTTATCGATTGCTTCTTCCGGTTCAATATATGTATTGTTCCGAAATTCTTTTACGGAACCTTCTGTCCCCTGTTCCATAAATTCATCTAAAGATGCGATATTGGAAATGTTGGTTTGTGATTCCCACCCCCGGTATTCATCCAATGAAATGCCAAGTTCCTCTGCAATATCCACATCGTGTACATTCGAACCCTTTTCTTTTTCCAGTTTGGCTATTGCTGCTTCTATCTGTTTTTGTTTCTGACGAACCGAACGAGGTATCCAGTCCATCTTCCGAATCTGATCCAAAATCGACCCACGTATGCGCAGGCTTGCATATGTCTCAAATTTAATTCCTTTTCCGTAGTCAAATTTGTCAATGGCATCAATTAAACCAAACACACCGTAACTGACCAGATCGTCATACTCTACCGTATAACCAAGATACATATTCAGACGACCAGCCACAAGTTTTACCAAAGGAACGTATTCAATAATCAATTGTTCACGAAGATTATCGGATTTTAACTTCGAATATTCCTCCCATAACTTATTTTTCATCCTATCGTCCATTTAACACCCCTTTATTCCATTTCCTCGTCATCATCAAAGGAAACGTGAACCTCTTCCGTATTATCTTTTTCTGCGGCATCGTTGTCTATGATACGCAGATTTTCATCTTCATGCTTATTCTCTCCCAACCTTTGCAATAATTCCATCGCAAGCGTGGAAAGAATATAAAATACAATCAATACAACTAAAACAATAAATAAAGATGACGTTACATCGGTATGTGCTTTCATGTTCGCAACCAACGTAACAAATCCGGCCAGTAAAACAATAAAAGCTCTTAAATACTGTAATCTCATATTACGATATCCTTCTTTCCTGCGGAGCGGACAACCAATTTTTTAGTTGATGGATTAAATATAATTGTCCTTCCATAATCTTTACCTACATCTTCGGCAATAACCGGTATCGCATAGCTTGAAAGATTTTCTTTTACTGCCTTTACATTCCGATCGCCTATCGAACCAAGGTCTGATGAATAATTACACTGAAACATAGTCGCGCCTCCTGCAATCTTGGCAATCATCCGGCTTTTCGGAATTCCCTGACGGACTAACTCATTTATCAGATCTTCAATTCCGGTATCGGCAAACTTTGAACGATTTGAATTATTTTTGATTTCCAGACTGGATGGCAGTAAAATATGCAATAACCCACAACAGTTTGATCTTTCACTAAATAATACTACCCCAACACATGAACCTAACCCAATCGTTGTGATTTGGTCGGGTGAATTACAAATTTTCCAATCCGCGATTCCAACCTTTATCATTTCACCCATACTTAACACCTGATTCCTAACGATTCGAAGATTTTCCGATAGGATTCTTCGTCGGTAACCAACATCAAGAAACCATTAATTGGTTTTTTGTTATCCCAAATTTTAGAATCAATAATCAAAGCTTTATCTCCAATCTGACCTAACTCAATAATTGGTAAACTTAAAACAGAACCGGCCATATCCACGCACATCATTGGCGGATCTATGTGAAAGGTCAGGTTTGTCAAAGTTTCGATTGAAGATAAATACGAACTCATTAATATATTGCCCACCTCTGTGATGGCAGAACGATCCATCATATCAAACTCATGGTTGACATCGTATTGATTATTTAACATTGATGCAGCTAAATTTCCGGCTTCTTCCTGTTCCAACACAAATAATGTCATTCCTTTTATATCGCCTTCAAAATGTGTCAAAACCGCTGTAACAACAACATCCGGTCCGCCTATCAATTCTGCAATATCATCAAAATCCAGCATTTTAACAACCGGTTGTTCCATTCTCAGATTCGAATTTAACAAGACTGCTAATGATGTGGTAGCGTTACCGGCACCAATATTTCCAATCTCTCTCAGTACATCAATTTCCATATTTGTCAACTTATGTTTTGTCATTTTCATCCCCTATGCATTGTCTAATTCTGAAATAACTCCCTGAATATTTAATAATGAAATCAGAGAATCTTTATACTTTCCAACACCTGTCAAACTGATTCCCTGCTCATCATAAACTGATTTTTCAATATCATCATCTTCTAATGTTACAACTTCTCTTACTTCATCCACCAGAACACCGACCTTGGCATTGCTTTCCGGTTTGATGATTATAATCCGTGTGGCATTTGTATATTCTTTCATAGGTAAACCAAATAATAATCGCAAATTCAGAACCGGAATAATTTCTCCGCGCAAATTAATAACACCGGAAAAATACGATTGTGCCATAGGAACTCTTGTTATCTGTTGCATACGTACAATATTATCAATCAGGGAAATATCAATTCCGTACTGCTCATTATCTAACTTAACAACAATATATTGCTTTACTTCATTCATAACTGCATTCTCATCCATGTTACGTTACCCCCTATACCAATGTATTTGAATCAATAATCAATGCAACTTCACCATCACCCAAAATAGTTGCACCGCTGATAACCTTATTAATATTAATATATTTACCTAAAGGCTTGATAACGATTTCCTGCTGTCCCAGCAAATTATCAATTACAAGACCGGTTTGTTTATCCCCCTTCTTTACGATAACAACAACCAAATTTTCCGGTTCTTCTTCTCTAGGTGGACACTCCAATACCTCATTTAAGCGAATAATCGGTATAACGGTTCCTCTTAAATTTATAACTTCTTTTTGTTGTACATATTTGATGTCGCTTGTCATAACATCTTCAATTGTTTCAATTGAATTCAATGGAATTGCATATTTTTCGGAGTGAACTTCAACCATCAAAGCCTGAATAATTGCAAGGGTCAACGGAAGGCGTACTGTAAACTTCGTACCCTCTCCCAACTTGGTCGATACTTCAACATCTCCACCAAGACCTTCAATCTTATTCTTAACAACATCCAATCCAACACCACGTCCGGAAACGTCTGTAATTTTCTCAGCAGTTGAAAATGCAGGTCGGAATAACAAATCGATTGCTTCTTTTTCTGACAACATATCTGCCTGTTCTTCCGTTATCTGTCCTTTGCTGACTGCCGATGCTTTTACCTTTTCGACATCAATACCGGCACCGTCATCAATTACATCAATGATTACATTGTTACCTTCCTGGTAAGCATTTAACTGTATTGTACCAACTTGTGGTTTTCCTAATTTTAATCGATCGATTGTAGATTCCAAACCATGATCTGCTGAATTTCTTAACATATGCATTAACGGATCACCGATTTCATCAATTACAGTCCGGTCTAACTCGGTATCTTCACCGGTCATAATTAATTCCATCTCTTTCCCAAGTTTCTTTGATAAGTCACGAATCATACGCGGAAAACGGTTTACAACACTTTCAATCGGAACCATTCGTACTTTCATAACAGATTCATGCAGGTTCGTTGTGATTCTTTCCAGATATTCAATCTGTTCATTAAAACTTTGCATAGAAGTCTTACTGTCCTCCTGATTACTGACAGAAACAAGACCGTTCTTGGCAATAATCAACTCACTAACCAAATTCATCAAGACATCCAGCTTCTCAATATCGACACGTACAGAACGGTTTGCTACCGCTTTGCCTATCTTTCCGCTTGCCGGTTTTTTCTTTACTTCTTCTTTCTTTTCCGGTTCCTGCTCTTCCTTTTCCTGTACAGAACTGACAATGGTTGCATTTTCCGGAATCTGGAATTCTTCCAGAACAACTTCCTTGATTTCGGAAACGTTGGAAATAATCTTGGAAATCTCTTCTGCACTCTTATCTGTAATAATCAGCATAGAAAAATCAAAATCAAATTTTTCATCTTCAATATCCTGTACAACCGGAACTGACTTGATAATTTCACCCGCAGATTCCAACCCCTTAAATACTAAAAATGCTCTTGCGGCCTTCAGAATACAACTTTCATCGATATAAACGGTAACACCGTAAACATTCTTATTCTGTGACTTAGCTTCTGTGATTGCATTTCTTTCAAAATCTGCAATTTCAATGTTTAAAAATTTTCTCTTATCATCCGATTCATCACCTGTCGGCTGCGGTGTGGCTTCCTCCTGCTTTTCCGGTTCTTGTGGTTTTGCATCCCCTTCTAAGCATGCATTTAACATGCCGATTAATTCTTCATTGTCATTCTCACCTTCATCAGATGAATTGATGATACAATCTAAATATTCCTCAATTGCATCTAAGCACTTAAATACAACATCTACTAAATCCGGTGTAACATTCATCTTTCCGTCACGAATGGTAGAAAATACATTTTCCATATCATGTGTCAAACGCTGCATACGTTTAAATCCCATGGTACCTGCCATACCTTTTAATGAATGTGCCGCACGGAAAATTTCATTGATTGTATCAATGTTATCCGGCTCTTCCTCTAAAATTAATACCTGATCGTTTAATGTTTGTAAATGTTCCTTTGTTTCATCAATAAATACTTCCAAATATTGACTTAAATCCATATTAAAACACCCCCACTTTATTATTTATTTCATTACCAATTAATTCTAATGGTAAAATCTGATCCGCTAAATCATTATTAATAATTGCCTTTGACATACCATACACAATACAGGTTTCTTTTGATTGTGCGATTGTATAAATGTTTTTTCGTTGCTTTAGATGATAAATTCCATCATATCCGTCACATCCCATTCCCGTTAATACAACACAATACAGATGTTCAATCTGCAAAGGCAGTAAACTAAGCAGTGTCTTGTTTGCATATGGTTTCAATCCATTCACCGGTTCTGAGTCATCCTCATTGAAGATTAAACTTCCGTCTTTTTCCTGTAGAATCTGCAAATGCATTCCGCCTTGTGCAATATAGACCTTCCCTTTTTTCAAGGTATGTCTGTGGTGCGCTTCACTGACTTTTATTTCACTTAAATAATTCAGCCTGCTTGCCAAAGATGGTGTAAATCCCTTTGGCATGTGTTGAACAACCACTACCGGTGCATCCAAATTTGATTTCAAAACAGGTATAATCTGACTCAAAGCTTTGGGTCCACCTGTTGAACAGATAACCATAACTAATTTATCAAAACTTTTTATCATTATGTATTTCACTCCTATTTTTCATATTATAGCAAAACAAAATCTACACATAAGTGTATAGTAACATATTTTTAAAGAAATAAAAACTCTTAACACAGATAAATTTTGGTAATATCTGTTTAAGAGTTTTTTTCTATTCCAAACCTAATTGTTTTGAACGATTTCTTCGTTGCTCTTCAAATATATATCGAATGATTTTCTCTCTCGTACCCTGATCCATTCTCCAAAACTCTATTCGATTATCATATAATATATCCTTATTCGGATTGCGTTCCGAACGTAATAGACGGGCAAATGAATACACAACATCCGGATGGTCTTCATATACAATCTGGAAACGAACCTGAACCAGACTATTTTTTTCTTCGTGGAAGGCAGAAACAAAACGGGCACCGCCACCGCTTAAATCCAAAATAATACCATTCTTCCATTCCAATTGCCCTTCATCTATTGCATAGGCATCCCCCGGTTCTACGATTTTCTTTTCGTCGCCCTCAATAATCCGGTATTCCATAGGCATCCGGCAGCTAAACCGAAAATACTCTCTGCGTTGAACCTTTTTCAAGATTGTCTGCAATTCAATCTCCATCAGAAAAACTTCACCATTTTTGTATCGTCCACATACAATTGCCTGACTTTGAAACAGACCATTTTTTGAATAAAATGTAACTTCACATTCCTGTCCGACTGAAAACGGAATCAGTTTCCCTTCGTGTATCGGCATGGCAACAAAATAATGATTATACTCACCTTCATCCAACACCTGACTGCTGTATTGTATAACATCTTTTTCCGGGTCGACCGATAGTCTCCGGTCAATTTTTATTAAGTTTAACTTATCTCCTATGTTGATTTTTGTCTCCATATAACCTACCTATTATTTTTCTTTGTCTTAATGAAGTTTAAGAGTACTTTCGCAATTCCGGCTTTTTCGTTTTTCTCTTCAATATCCAGTAAACGGTCGCAAATCTTTTTTACCATGACGGCCGGACTGCTGTCCGGCTGGCTCATTACGATTGGAGTTTGTTCCATAACTGCATAAGCTATCCGTTTGTCCGCAGGAATATACCCCAGATATTCTAATTGTATATTTAGAAACTTTGATACAACGATACTGATTTTATCAAAAATTTCCTGCCCTTCCTCTTGATTGTTTACACGATTGGCAATTACTTTTATTGATTTGTGTTCGCGATCAAAATCTTTTTTTCGGTTTACAGCCTTCAAAAGCGAATACGCATCCGTAATGGATGTAGGTTCCGGTGTAACCACCAGCAAAACTTCCGGTGAACTTAAAACAAACTGAATAACGGAATCCGCAATCCCTGCACCAGTATCAATAATCACTACATCATATATAGTATCTAATTTTACCAATTTGGTAATCAGTTTTTTAATATTTTCTTTATCTAAATTTACCAGATCCTGAACACCGGAACCTCCAGAAATAAATCCAATCCCATTCGGTCCTTCTGTAATGATATCCTCTATTGATTTGTTTCGGAATACCAAATCTGCCAGATTGTATTGTGGTCGGATTCCAAGCATGATCTCTACATTGGAAAGTCCAAAATCCGCATCAATGATAACAACCCGTTTTCCCTGTGCCCGCATTTGCAGTGCCAGATTGACGGAAATACTGGTTTTACCGACACCACCTTTTCCGCTGGTAACCGCAATCACCCTGGCAGTTGGCACGGTTGTTTTCATTTCTTCTACTTTCTTGCGTAATTTATCTGCCTGATCCATATCCATCGCCTCCTCCTAGCAACTGCTTAGCGATAACCTGTGGATTCATTATGCCGATATCATCCGGAACGTTTTGTCCATAAGATATATAAGATAATGTTTTTCCGGTATCTAATTTGATATTTAATATATTGCCGACCGCATCGGTTTCATCTAATTTTGTAAAAATAAGGCTATAGTCCGCAATATCATTATATAACTGCGTAATCTTTGTCAGATCCTTATATTTTGTGGTTGCACTTAACACAAGGTAGGTCATGGTACTGTATTCTTTAAAATACTGCAACAACATCTTCAAATCATCTACCTGTTCTTTGTTCTTATGAGAACGTCCTGCCGTATCAATCAAAATATAATCATAATTTTGGTATTTTTTTATATTTTTGTCTAAATCCTTTGTCTCATAAATCACTTCAACCGGAAGCGATAATATATTAGCATAGGTTTTAATCTGTTCTACGGCTGCAATCCGATAAGTATCGGAAGTAAAAATTGCTATTTTCTTTTTTTCCTCTAATAAAAGTTTTGATGATAATTTGGCAATTGTTGTTGTTTTACCAACACCGGTCGGTCCGATAAAGAAAATAATTTTGGGTTTCTTATCATCTTTTGAAAAAGAAATAGTATTTGTCTGTCCTAATTTTAAAATAATCTTTTGGTAAACAAGAGCCAACATATCATCAATCGTGCGTACATTTCCGGAGTTAGTAACTTCTCCGAGAATCTGTTTGGCATATGCATAGGAAACCTCATTATTTGTCAATTGCTCCAAAATCAAATCAATTGATTTCTCTTTTAAGGTCATCTTCTCGGTCTTTTCTTTATCTGTTGTCTTTGTTTCTTCTTTTTCATCCTGTTTAGAAGATGTTTTATTCGTTTCCGAAGCTTTGGAAGACTTTTTTTCTTTTTCTTCTTTTTTCTGACTTTCAATCTGCTGTTCCAATAACATTGCCAGACTGTTTAACTTATCCTCTAGCTCTTTTGCCTCTTTATCTGCCGGTGTTTCCGTTATTTTTTCAGGATGCAGTTTTTCGTTAATCTGGGCATTAAAATGACTGGTAATGTCATCTTTTTTGTTGTTGGTTTCTTCCTCTTTTTGTGTATTCACATCATCAATTGCTGCTGTTACTTCCACTTTCGTCTTGCGAAACACCTTAAACATACCCTTTGGTTTAATTGTCTTAATATTCATAATAATTGCATCCTTACCGAGGTCAGCCTTTGCCAGCAAAACAGCTTCTTCCTCTGTATTGGATTGAAATTTTTTAATTATCATTTTCACTCACCACCCCAATCGATTGAAGTTCTACATCTGATTCAATTTCGTTATACGATATTACTATTAAATCTTTAAAATAATCTTTTGTCAACTTTTTAAAGTACATTCTTACAATCGGAGATGTAATAATAATCGGAGCCTTTCCCTGTTCTTCCAGTTTTTTGACTTCTTTTTCAACAGAATTCAATATCTTCTTTGTCTTGGCAGGGTCTAATGTAATATACGCACCCTGTTCTGTCTGTTTTATGGAATTCATAATATCCTGTTCCACATTCGGGTCGAGTGTTACAACGGTTGTAATATCTCCACCCTGAAAATAGGTGTTGGAAATTGCACGTTTTAATTTCTGTCGTACATATTCCGTTAACACATCGGTATCTCTTGTTGTCGGTGCATAGTCGGCCAATGTCTCAAAAATTGTAACCAGATCCCGGATTGAAATTCCTTCACTTAACAAGTTCTGTAAAACCTTTTGAATTTCACCGACACCCAACAACTTCGGTACCAGTTCGTCTATTAATGTTGTATTGGATTCTTTTACATTATTAATCAGATTTTGAACATCCTGTCTTGTCATCAATTCATCTAAATGTGCCTTGATAATCTCTGTCAGATGGGTTGCAATAATAGACGGTGGATCTACAACGGTATATCCCATTGATTCCGCACGCTCACGCTGTGCTTCGGTTATCCAGATTGCCGGCAGATGGAAGGATGGTTCAAAGGTTGGGATTCCTGTAATCTCTTCCTCTACATAACCCGGATTCATGGCCATATAATGATCAAATAAAATCTCACCTTCACTAATCTGGATTCCTTTTATTTTGATAACATATTGATTTGGATTTAACTGGATATTATCTCTTAAACGTATAATCGGAACAACTGCTCCTAATTCCAGAGCAATCTGTCTACGAATCATAACAACACGATCCAACAAATCACCACCCTGGTTTACATCCGCTAAAGGAATAATACCATATCCGAATTCCAATTCAATCGGATCTACCTGAAGCAGAGCATTTACATTTTCATGTCTTCTGATTTCGTCAGCCTGAACTTCCTCTTCTTCCACTTCTTCTTCAATCTGCTGAACTTCATTTTTCTGTGCAATCAATCGTCCGGTTACAATCATCCCAAGTCCGAATGCCAGATAAATCAAAATTCTGCCTTCGCTTCGTAACGGAGTAAATATACCCAGAAAACATAATGCACCACCTACCATATACAAAACCTTTGGTACTGCCATCAGCTGACCAATCATAATATCGCCGATATTACTTGATTTGGATGCCTTTGTAACTAAAATACCGGTTGCCAATGAAATTAACATAGAAGGAATCTGCGATACTAAACCATCACCGATTGTTAAAATGGTATATTGCGATAATGCTGCATTTATATCCATTCCCTGCATGACAACACCGGTTATAATACCGCCAACTAAATTGATTGCGGTAATAATCAGACCTGCCGTTGCATCACCCTTTACATACTTAGTAGCACCATCCATGGATCCAAAGAATGCCGATTCCTGTTGAATCTTTTCTCTTCGTTCCTTTGCCTCTGCATCGGTAATCGCACCGGTACTTAAATCCGCATCAATTGCCATCTGTTTGCCGGGCATGGCATCCAATGTAAATCTTGCAGTTACTTCAGAAACACGTTCAGAACCTTTGTTGATTACGACCATCTGAACAATAACAAGTACAATAAAAATGATTGCACCGATTACCAGATTACCGCCACCAACGAAATTACCAAATGTCTGAACCACAACACCGGGATTACCTGTTAACAAAATTAATCTTGTTGAAGATACATTTAGAGAAATCCGGAAAAAAGTTGTGAACAAAAGAAGAGTCGGGAAACTTGACATAGCAAGTGTATCCTCTGCAAACAGGCAATTGAATAAGATGATCAATGCCACCATAATGTTAAATGTAATTAATACATCGAGTAACAAAGACGATATCGGAATAATGAAAAAAATAACTGCTGCCAACAAATATAAGCCGACAAACAAATCACTACGAAATGATATATTTTTCACTTTTTCACGCCTCCTGTCTTTTCTTTATCGTATCATCCTACTTTATTATGCAACTGGTATACATACGCCAGCACTTCAGCAACCGCCTGATATAATTCCGGTGGAATTTCCGAATCTACTTCCACGTTATAATAAAGCATTCTTGCCAACGGCTTGTTTTCAACAATGTCAACCTTATGTTCTTTTGCAAGGTCTTTAATCTTGGCTGCCAGAAAATCCGCGCCCTTTGCCACCACAACCGGTGCTGTATGTTCGCCTGACTTATAAGATAATGCTACAGCAAAATGGGTCGGGTTTGTAATTACAACGTCCGCCTCCGGTACAGCCTGCATCATTCTTCTTTGTGACGCCTGCATCATCCTCTGTCGCTGTTGTCCTTTGATTTTCGGATCTCCTTCGGAATTCTTATGCTCATCTTTGATTTCCTGCTTTGTCATCTTGTTGTCATCGCGGAATTTCCATTTCTGGTAGATATAATCTGCCGCGGCTAAGACAGCAAACATAACGCATACCTTTAACAGCAGTTCCAACACAATTTCATACATTAAAGAAAGAGACTGCTGCATCGACATATCATAAATTAAAAAAATATCATTCATATGGGCAGATAGAATGCTATACGCAATATATCCAATGAAAATAATTTTAATGATGGATTTCAATAATTCCATCAGTGAGTTTAACGAGAACATACGTTTAAATCCATTGATTGGATTCAATTTGCTGAATTTCGGTTGTAACGGCTTCGTTGTCACCTGAAACTTAAATTGCAGATAATTACTCATAAATGCTACAATCAAGCCCGCCAGTAAAAATGGTGCAATAATAATTGTAGTTGCCAAAATGGTGTTTCGCATTAACATATTAAAATTGGTAATTGTTAATCCTTCGTCAACAATTTGTGGTATTAATTCATAAAAAACATGAAAACATTTCAAAAATCCATTGCCGACAAAACCCATACCAAACCGAAGACACAAATACAAAGCAATTAACGTTGCCGCAGTAACAACTTCCCTACTCTTTGCAACGTTACCTTCTTTTCTGACATCCTCTAATTTTTTGGGTGTTGCCTCTTCTGTTTTCTCGCCGCCTTCCCCTTCTTTTGCAAACATCTGCAAATCCAGTTCCAGTATATATCTGTATTCAAAATCCATATTTTCACACCCTAAGAAAATGCATTCAATAAATTCATCACAATATCCTGCATTTGTTCATAAATATATCTTGTTATATTTCCCAAAAAAGGAAGTGTCACAATCAAAATCGCAAATCCACAGAATATTTTCAGCTGAATACCGATTACAAACATACTCATCTGCGGTGCTGTTTTTGCCAGAACACCCAACACTACATTAAGCAGCATAATTGCGATTAAAACCGGAAGACTGATACGAAATGCTATGATAAAATAATTTACCATATAGTCAATCATCGAATCAAAAATTTTGCCGGAATCAATTCTTACATTGCCAATGGGAATCAGTGAAAATGAATCCGCCAATGCTGTTATAACGAAATAATGTAAATTACTGCACAGCATAATAATCATAATTAAGGTATTATAAAACTGTGCGGTAATGGTTGTTTCCGTATTAAACGTCTGGTCAAAATTCGATACCATGGAAAAACCGAGCTCCCGGTCGATGAATTGTCCAGCCATTCCGATAATCGTCAGGGTAATATTCGACATAAATCCTATACTCAGACCAACAATCAATTCTTCCAATAAAACAACTGTAAAACCAATCGTTGTTGTATATCCTAACGGTTCATATGGATACATTGTAAAAATCAAAAAAGATACCGCAATTGATATCCACAACCGCACCCGCATTGTAACATTCATATTACCAAAAATGGGAGCAAAAGCCATTGCTCCCATAATACGAACCAATATTGCCAGAAAATATTCAAAATGATAGATGGAAAAGGATTGTTCAATCATATACTACCTCACATATGTTGAAAAATCTTCAAATAAACGGGTCATAAAAGTTACAATATTACTCATAATCCAGCCACCACATAGTATAATTGTTATAAATATACTTAATATTTTAGGAACAAAGGTTAATGTTTGTTCTTGAATTGATGTTACTGTCTGAAAAATACTGATAATCAATCCAACAACCAACGACACAAGAAGCATCGGTGCCGAACATTTAATAATCAGCCAAAGTGCTTCTCTTGCAATATCTATTACAATATCCGTTGTCAAAAAATCACATCCTTAATATCTTAAGCTACATCAATAGTTAAAACTCTTCACCAGTTCACCGATTACAAGATTCCATCCATCCGCCATAATAAATAACAAAATCTTAAACGGCATGGAAATCGTTGTCGGCGGCAGCATCATCATACCCATAGCCATCAAGGTGGAAGCCACCACCATATCTATAATAATAAACGGTATATAAATCATAAAACCAATAATAAATGCTTTTCTTAATTCTCCCATCATAAAAGCGGGAATCAAAACAGAATTCGGTACATCCGATAATTCTTCCACGTTATCGGTTTTTGCCAAATCCAAAAAGAAATTAACATCTTTTGTTTCTACGTTATTAAACATAAAATCGCGCAAAGGTTCCATGCATGCCTGCAAACCTTCTTCCTGCGTTATCTCACCTCTTGAAAGAGGTTGTATGCCTTCCTCGTTAATACGACTGATTGTCGGAGACATAATAAAAAGTGTCAAAAACAATGCAAGCCCTATCAATACATTGTTTGGTGGCGCCGATTGTGTACCCAAAGCAGTACGCAAAAAATGAAATACAATAATAATTCTTGTAAACGACGTCATCATGATGACAATTGATGGAGCTAACGAAATTACAGTGATTACCAAAAACATCTGTAATGTTCCGGCTAATGATCCCTCATCATTGTTGGTATCCACCGTTACGCCGAGAGAAAACGGAACATCATTTTCCATGTCTGTTATGGTATCCTGTTGATTGTTTTCTGTTGTAGATGAATTGGTTGCATGAACAGAAACTCCAAAACACATAACAGAAAATACAATCAGATATATTATTAAAAATTTTTTAACGGAAGATTTATTGATTATCTTCTGTTTTATCTTCTTTTGATTCTTTTTGTTTATCATTTTTCATCTTTTCCAATATATTTTTAAAATTAATTGGTTCTATTGTAGTTTCCTGCCGCTTGATTTCATCCGGATCCAGCTGGCAGATAACCTGAATATCATCCTTACCGACAGCCAATGCATAATATTTTGCTCCGATTTGGACAATTTCAATTAATTTGGTATTTGACAAACGATATATCTCAATTACTTTTATGTTGCTGTTCTTATTCAAAGCACCTGCCTGTAAAGAGCCTGTTACACGAGCTGCCATATAGGCTAAAAAAAGAACAAACAAAAATAAAAGAAAAACACAAATAAGCTGCCCAATACTCTGTAATTTTGACGATTGATATGCTAATGCCATATTATTCAACAGCTTTCTTAACAGCTTCCAATACACGATCCGGCTGGAATGGTTTTACAATAAAATCCCTTGCACCGGACTGGATACTTTCAATAACCATAGCCTGCTGTCCCATTGCGGAGCACATTACAACACTGGCATTCGGGTCTGATTCTTTGATTTTCTTTAAAGCCTGAATTCCATCCATCTCCGGCATGGTAATATCCATCAAAACCAAATCCGGCTGTGTTTCTGAATATTTTTCTACAGCCTTCACACCATTTTCTGCCTCTCCGGCAATTGTGTATCCATTCTTAACTAAAATATCCTTAATCATCATTCTCATAAAAGCTGCATCATCACAAATTAAAATACTTTTTGCCATTCTTATATTCTCCATTTCATAAAATACTTCATTTATTTGATGATATCAGTAACTCTGATACCAAAGTTTTCTTCAATTACAACAACTTCACCTTTCGCAACCAATTTGCCATTGACTAATACGTCTATCGGTTCCCCTGCAATTTTATCCAGCTCAATAATTGTACCCGGACCAAACTCCAGTATTTCTTTGATTGATTTGTTGGTTCTGCCAAGCTCAACCGTAACCTCCAACGGCACATCCATAATCAAATCAATATTTTCCTGTTGCGTTACCGGATTTAATCCGGCATTAAATGGTTGGAACTGCACCGGCTGTACATTGACATCCTGCGCAGGCATACCATATCCATACGGAACTTGCTGCATCGGCATTCCCATCATTGGTTGTCCCTGCATCGACTGCTGCCCCATCATCGGTTGTCCCATTGCTGCCATATTAGATGAGGCTGCCTGTTGGGTATTTCCCAAACTTTGGTTGTTTGCTGTCGGTTCAGCAGGTTTTTCCTGCTTTGTTTCTTCCGGCTTCGGTTCTTCTGTATCCTGTGTTAAAGCAAACTTTCGATACAGTTCTTTTGCTAAATCAATTGGATATAACTGCATAATACTGCTATCTACCAAATCACCGATTTCCATATGGAAAAAAACTTTAACAAACTCCTTATCCTTAAAAGATCCAAGTTTTGAACCGTCAATCTCATCCGCAAAATTCACCAATTCCGCAGATGGAGGTGATATATCCACCTTCTGATTCAACATCGAAGATAAAGAGGTTGCAGAGGAACCCATCATCTGATTCATCGCCTCACAAATTGCACTCAAATGTAAATCCGATAATTCATCCACCAGATTCGTTCCATCTCCACCCATCATTAAATCTGTTATTACTTTAACATCATCTTCTTGAAGAATCAAGACATTATTCCCTTCGATACCCTCCTTATAGGAAATCGTAATAAAAACACATGGCTTTGTATAATCCTTTACCAGTTCATCCCATGTCGAAATAGTAACCTTTGGGGTTGTGATGGTAACCTTTTGATTTACCAATGAATACATCGTTGTAGAAGCTGTACCCATACATATATTAGATATTTCACCAATCGCATCAGTTTCCTGCGTTGTTAACGTTTCTGCAGAAGAAGAATCCGGATTTGAATTATTATCATTATTAGTCATACCACCTAACAATGCATTTATCTCTTCTTGTGATAACATTCCGTCGTCCATTGTTCTACTCCTCTCTTATAACTTCTGTTACCTTAACGGCATAACTATCCGCGCCGGTTCCCGGTAATGCTTTAAATTTAACAATATTGCCAACATAAATATCCAATTCATCATCAACATGAGAATCCAGCCGGACAATATCACCAACCTGCAAATTAATAAAATCCATAACAGAAATGGTGCTCTTACCAAGTATTGCTTTAATCGGAATCTGTGCTTTGCTGATTGCAGTCTCAATATATTCATTGTAAGACTTTTCATCCCTGCTCTGCATTGTCGAAAACCAATATTTGGTATTCAACTTATCCATAATATCTTCCAAAGTAATAAATGGTAAACAAATATTCATTAATCCCTGTACATCGCCAATCGCTATATTAATTGTAACAATGGCAATCATTTCACTTGGGGATATAATCTGCGCAAACTGTGAATTGGTTTCGATTCGTTCCAAACGCGGATGAATTTCAATAACATTTTCCCACGGTTCCCGAAGCATATCAACCAACACCGTAAAAATTCTTTCTAAAACGCTTAATTCTATTTCTGAAAACTCCCTCGGTTTATCCAACGGTTCACCAAGTCCACCGAGCATCCGGTCGATTATGGTAAATCCAAGATTGGATGCCAGTTCCATAATGATACTGCCGTTTAAGGGAGCAAAATTAACAATTCCCAACAAGGCCGGATTAAGCAACGCATTCGAAAATTCCGAATAGGTAACCGCTTCCGAATTCATAACATCAACCTGCACATTTTTTCTTAAATATGCCGGAAAATTACTTGAAATCAATCTTCCGAAATGTTCAAATATAATCTCCAATGTTCTCAAATGTTCTTTTGAAAACTTGGCTGGTCTTGCAAAATCATAATCTTTAATTTTAACGGAGGAATCATCTGTCATTTCTTCAACATCTAATTCTCCAGAACTAAGTTGTTTCAGCAACGCATCTATCTCATTTTGAGATAACACATCTGCCATCTTCTCACCTCCAACAGCCACATCTGCTTATATTTTTCATCATATATGCATTTCTATTGGGTAGTAAATTTACTAAAAGAAACACTGTAAATACATTGTGTTCCGTATTTTTGCTGTAATTTTTTCAAAATCTGTTCTTTTATCTTATCTTGTGTTTCCTGATCAGAGACTTCCTCATATGTGTAATTCTGCACAACGTTCCGAGCCTCATCAAAGACAGCACCGTCACCCTCTGTCAAGACCTTATTCAAAGCTTCATAATCATCGGAAGATTTATCCAGTTCCAAAGTAAGTCCCATTTGTACATAATGACTAGTTTCGCTTCCGTCATCCTTTAAATTAACAACCTGTGCTTCAACATTGTAGGTTGCAATATTTTCTAGTTTCACACTTGGTGTTCCGTTGTTACTTTCCAATTCCAGATTCAACACAGATGCAATTTCATCAATCAGATTATTGGTTTTTTTAGCTGAAGGCATACAAACGAATACCAGCATAATATTTAAAATTAAATTCACAACACATAATGCTAAAATAATAACAGTAATTAAATTCTTTTTCATATTTACCTCTCCTATTGCTTATTTATTGCCCATCAGCCAAATTTGAATTTAACGAATTATATATCTTGATCGTTACACGCCGGTTTTTTGCTCTTCCTTCTTCGGTATCATTCGAAGCAATCGGATGTGTATCACCATAGCCGGCAACTTTCAGGTTTTCTTTGTGTAAATTTGTTTCTGACAAGATATATTCATATACACTCGATGCTCTTGCTGTTGATAAATATAAATTGCTCTCATATTTTGAATTATGAATCGGCACATTATCCGTATGTCCCTCAATTTCAATTACATTGTTGTTATACCGTGATAAAACCGATGCAATCTTATCCATAAACATTTTTGAGTCCGAGCGGATATCCGCCTGCCCCGCATCAAACAAAACCGCTCCGTTCAAGTCCAAAGAAACATATTGTGAATTATAATCCATCACAACTCTGTCATCGATATCGTAAGATTCTGTCATCTGCGATACTTCATCATACATTTCGGCAGAACTTTGCAGTCCGGCAGCTTCCATCTGTTCCTTTAACTCTTCCTGTGAAAGTTCCTGCTGGTTATCTTTTATGGTTGCATCCGGTTCATCCTTGGTGGAATCCGATGCGGTTCCGTCCTCATCCGCATCCGAACCGGTTGCGGACAAATCCGAATTATTACCCTGTACTTTGCTGGACACACCAATATATTCCAAAACCGATTCAATACCGGGAAGCTGTGTTACTCCTCCTGATACAATCTCACCTTCAACTAAAGAAACTGCCCCTGCTTCCAATATATTAAAGCTGGCATTCTGAAAGGATGCCATAATTTTCTGTATCTTTCCTTCATCCATTGTCGAACTTGCAAATAAAAGAACAAAAAAACATAATAACAGATTCATCAAATCACTAAACGTAGACATCCATGCTGGCGACCCCTCATCTACCGGCTGTTGTTTCCGTTTTGCCATATCATTCACCGCCTTCTGTCAATCCGGCCCTGTCATTCGGAGCAAGGAATGATTTTAATTTCTCTTCAATTACACGCGGATTTTCACCTGCCTGAATTGACAACAATCCCTCAATCATAATCTCTTTCAATTGAATCTCTGATTCATTATTCGCTGCTAATTTACCCGAAACCGGTGCACTCAGCCAGTTTGCAATGAATGAACCATAATATGTAGTAATCAATGCCGTTGCCATACTCGGACCGATGTTGTCCGGATCCGACATGTTATACAACATCAAAACCAAACCAATCAATGTACCGATCATACCCCAGGCAGGACCCATACCTCCAACCTGTTTCCAGAAGCCGATTCGTTTCTGATGTCTGGCATCGGTATTCATCAATTCCGCCTCCAATATTCCCCTTACCAATTCCGGATCCGTTCCATCTACGATTAAAAGAATCCCTTTTTTCATAAAAGGATCATCCAAGGAGTTAGCAGATTCTTCAAGTGCCAACAAACCTTCTTTTCTTGCGACATTCGATAAATCAATAATCTGCTTTATTGCACCGATTGTATCATATTGTGGCACTTTAAAAACCAAAGAAAGTGTTTTAAAACCACCGATAAAATCACTGATTGAACACCCAGCCAAAACAGAACCAAATGTACCACCAAATGTAATTAAAAACGAAGGTAAATCCAAAAAGTATTTGATAGAGGAAACACCCATATCTCCAGAAACCATACCAAATACCATCAATACAAATCCCAATATCAAACCTATTATAGTTGCTAAATCCACAATTTCCACCTCACGTCAAATCAAGTATAACGATTAAAAGGGCATACTAACCCTATACCTAAATACCTACCCTATAATAACACAAAAATTCTATATATGCTACTAAAATTTACATTATATTACTATATATTGCTTTTTTGTATGAAATTACCCGTTCAACTACATCCTGTCTGCTTTCTTTAACAATCAGTTTTTTTCCTGTTGTTAATGTAATCACGGTATCCGGAGTTTCTTCAATTGATTCAATGATTTCTGCATTTACGGTTATTTTGCTATCGTTAAATTTCGTCAATTCTATCATTTTTCCTCCAAAAAATCACGATTATAACGACGAAAAGATGCACCACAATAATATGATGCATCTTATATCGCTAATATTTATTATCGTTTCAGATTTACAAGTTCTTCTATCAATGTATCAGATACGGTAATAATTCTCGAATTTGCCTGAAAACCTCTCTGTGTAACAATCATTTCGGTAAACTCCGCAGACAAGTCGACATTTGACATTTCCAAAACACCCTGAGACATTTTGCCACCAATGCTTGAAATATCTGTTCCGATTCCATCAAACTCACCGGAAGCCTGTGTTTCTTTGTATAAACTTCCTCCGATTGCCTCTAATCCGGCAGGATTAACAAAATTAGCAACCGCAATCTGACCTAAAAGCTTTGTTACACCATTATCATAAACACCGTAAATCATACCCTGTGTATCGATACTTACATCCGTTAACGAACCAACAGGTCTACCGGCTCCCTGTGTATCCGTTGAACCTCTATGTAACTCAACTTTTGATTTACCACCGGTTGTTGAATACATGGTAAGCGGAGAACAATCAATTTCGATTGCAGTAACAGGCGGATCCTGTGTCGGATCTTGAAATACATTACCAACCGAAGTATTTTTTGGTGTAATTGACAACATTGTTGTTTTTAATCCTTCCTGACCGTTCACTCCATAAAATGAACCGTTGCTCGGGTTGAATTTTACAGAACTGAAATTCAAAGAATAATTATAATTTGCAGATATATCTACATTATTTGCATCTTTGATTGATACTATGCTCATATTATATAAACTGGTATCATTCGGGTCCTGCTTCAAACTCATTTTAACAGTGTAGGCATATCCAAGATTATCATAAATTGAAACCGTTGTTACAACACCATCATTTGTTAACAAATCCGGATCGGTTGAATCAATGGAACCGTTCACATATGTCTTTGACGTCATTTCCGGTGATGCTTTCTGGTTTGCTTCCGACTCCGGTCTTAACGGAGTCACCGTATCTTTTTTGATTGAATTCGGATTTTCCGGATCAACTTCCCAACCCATAACAAAGTCACCATCACCTGTTACAAGGTTTCCGGCACTATCTGTATTAAAAGAACCAACCTTGGTAAAATAATTGGTTCCGCCTCTTTTTACAACGAAAAATGCATCTCCGTTAATCATCAAATCATACGGATTGTTTGTAGACTGTGCAGAACCTGAAGTCTGTGATACTTTTACAGTTGCCACACCGGTTCCCAAACCAATCTGTTTTGAGTTGGTTCCACCGGAATTCTGGCTTGCACCGGTTGCTCCCTGTGTTGTCTGATATAAAACATCCTTGAATAATACGGAACTGGCTTTAAAACCAATTGTATTAACATTTGAAATGTTGTTACCAATTACATCCATTTTTGTCTGATGTGTTTTCAGTCCTGCCACACCAGAATAAAGTGATCTCATCATAATAAACGACCTCCTATTTTTGACGGGATTCTCATCTGTCGGTCAGAGAATCATAGCTCCCATTTAAAGGTCCGGCTACACAATTACCGCTCCGTCAATATTTGTAAAAACATTATTTATATTTGTATTCTGATCCATCGCTGTTACAACAGTATTATTTTTCACATTTACAATAAATGCTATATTATCCATCATAACAAGAGATTCCTGAATACTCTTTTCTTTCGCCTGCATTACACCTTTGTTAAGCCGGTTCATCTGTTCTTCATTCAGCTCGATATTCCGGTTTGCAAGACGTTCGTTTGCATGCTTTGAAAAAACCAAATCCGTCGTATTCGTTTCTGTCTTTTGTTTACTTTGCAAAATATCCTGAAACGCAACAACAGGATTACTATCAACATCTGATTGTTTTTTCACATATGTTTGATTACTTAGATAGGCATCTGCCATCCGATCTAGGGAATAAAAACCATTTGAAACTTTCATTTAATCAACTCCTTTTGATTAGGCTTCCTGTGTTTCATCTTTTGAATCGGTATCTTTTGTACCATCTTCTTCGTTACTTCCATCCGTCCCAGTATTTGAACCATCCGAAGTAATCTGATCTTTTAGATGTTGTAAATAATCGACACTTACAACAGAATCCAGATAATCTGACAAATAATATTGGTCGTTAATATGGAAATATGTCTTGCCATCGGTTACGGTTACATAATCAACCAGACCACTTACCTGTGAAATCTTTCCGGCTGAATCCGGTACATTTAAAATAACATACTGACCGGTTAAACTCAACATCTGTCCGCTTGATATTGTATTTCCAAGATTCTGCATTTCTTCCAATGTAGAAAACTGTGCCAACTGGGACATATACTCTGTATTGTCTGTCGGATTCATCGGATCCTGATACTGCATCTGTGTAACAAGCAGTTTAAGAAACATATCTTTATCCATGGAATTGGTATTGGATGTCTCTGTTTTCGCACTTCCAACCGCACCGGCTGTTGATGTATTAATTCCAATTGATGCCATACTTCTACCTCCTATTTTATTTACAATTATTATATCGGTTTCATTCTCTTTAAAATAAAGACTTATACCGAATAACTTACACTGCTTCCGGTTGCTTTCATTTTTTCGGTTTCTGCCATATCTTCTTCCGTCAATACGTCTTCATCACCTAAGTCACCTAGATTGATTCTTCTTCTAGCTTTTGAAGAAGGTGTTTTTTGTTGGGCATCATTGTGTTCATCATTTCTTTCAAATCCTGTTGTGGAAACCATAACTTCAATTGCCTCAACTTTGATATTTTGTTGTTCCATGGATTCCTTTAAACTGGCAAGACCGCCTTCAATCGCCTGTTTTGCAGCTTCATTCTCAGCAATAATCTGGGCTGTCATAATACCTTCCTTAGAAACTACATGAATTTGAATTCTACCCAAATGCTCCGGATATAATTGCATCTGTAAACTCGTACTGTCCTGATTCATCTGTACTTTAATCTGCTCTACAATCTGCTCCACAACCTGTCTGGCATCTACCGGAGAAGCATCCTCCACCATGCTGACATCATCTAATCCGTTCATTGCATCCTGTATTCCCTGTAGAATCGGATTTTTAACGAAATCCTGAGTTTCTGTTGATGTTTCACTTCTTTGTAAACCGTTGAATTGCGTGGCCTTTTCCTCCGAACCGGTCTGTGAAAAAGACTCCTTGTTGTCGGTACTTTGCTTCGTAACGGTTTCCTTTCTGTTATCGGTCACCTGAATATATGGTTCATTCGATACATCCGATTCATCCGTCAGCAAATTCGTATCCGGTTGCTCATTGGTCAATACCAAAGTATCCTTTACATCGGTTTGTCCGGCATTAAAAAGTTCATGCGTCTTTGATTGAATATCATCAAAAGATATACCTTCCAAATCAACGACAAAATCCGATAATTCATCAGTTGCCTGTGTGATAACATCAATCAGTTGTTTAAATTGTCCGTTCAAGTCCTCATTGGTCAGCAAGTCCATTGCGTCCGCCTGATTCTCAGACAAAAAGAAATTTTTCATTTCGTCGAGATTAAAAATATCTTTGAAATCCATTCCGAAATCCTGTAATTTTTCTTTTAGTTCATCCGGCGTACACTGTAAAATCTGTGACAACTGCGTCAATAAAGCCGATACCGCCTCCATTACATCTTCCATATCTTTCGGACATAAATCTTCATCGGATTCAACCGTGTCCTTATTGTCTGTGGAAGGTGATGCTGTATTCTTTACATTCTCTGCATTGTTCTGTTTAACAGGTTTTTCTGTGACAGCTGTAGAAGTATTTGCATCTTTGTTATCCGGTATTGTATTTACCGTTTTTTGCTGATTCACTGTTACATCCTTTTTTTCGGATGTGCTTGACAAAATATCCGCAAAATTTCCGGTATCATTTGACGAAGAAGATTTTGCCTGCATTCCAACCGTTAATAAATTGGTAATATTAATTGTTTCATCAACCCTCATATACTGCCTCCTTTCTGTAAAGTTTTGGTGGTAATAATCTACGGCATTAATTTCTTGGTTACATTTGCAGCAAAATCCGGATCCATTTCATCCATAACCTTTGCCCTTTTATCTGCTTTCATAGCGGATAAAATATCAGCAACCGTATCAAGATTTCCCATCTTTTCCAAAACACTGGCTGCTTCTGCCGGCTTCATATTCTCATATGTTTTGGCAAGATCTTTTAATTCGGTATTTGCCTGATCGTTTGAAATAACCTGTCGATAGATTGCTTCTGCGTTTGCAGCATCAATGCTTTCATACCACTCTTTATATGTATCGGCATCCGGAGCGTTTTCTCCATAGACTATTTCGTTATAAAATTCTTCTTTTTGTTTTTGGAAGTCATTCTGCTCTGTTTCAAAAGCCTGTAACCGCGTAACTTCTTTGTTTAAATCATCTACATTTTCTTTTAGTGATTTATTTTCTTTTGACAATTTTTCATTTTCGGCTTCTAATTGGGAAATCAAATCTTTTGCCTGTGACAAGGTTGCAACCTGGTCATTTCCGTTTTCCTCAATTTCCTGATCAATCTCTTCCTGTGTCGGTTCCGGCAAAATCTTATTAATAACAGGAACATCCTTTAGCACCGGACGTAATACCGAACTACCAAATCCACCTACATCAAGCTTAATCAAAACTCCTAATATAACCAGCCATACAACAATAATTAAAAATACAAAAATACCGGAAATAATCTTTGAACCAACACTTTCTCCATTTTCATTTTGCTTTTTTTTATTTTTCTTTGCCATTTTTAATCCTCCGAATTTGGGTTGTTATACTGATAACTGACTAATTGGTCTATTTCTTTCATTTCCTCTAAATTCAATTCCTGTTTGAATATTTCAAATTGATTTTCCTTTAGTTTTTCATGAATTTTACGGTCTTTCATCGCTTCGTTCATCCGTTCCAATGCCTGTTCCAATTCTTTTTCAATCGAATGAATAACATTTTGCTGATTCTTTATTTCATCATCCATATATAAAATTGCATTTTTACAGGTCTCAATTTCTAAAATGTTAAGATGCTCAAAAACCAGTTGTCGGTATTGTTCTTCATATCCCTGTTTTCTGTTTTGCAGTTGTTGCAGCTTATCCGTTGCTTCATTCAGCCTCGCCTGAACTTCCATATAGTTTTGTTTTGCCTGCTCCTCTAATTTGTATTTGATTTGCAGGATATTTTCCATTCTGTAAATAAACTTTGCCATATCATCATTCCTTTGAATTCATCATTCAAATATCTTCTGCATCAGTTCGATTTCTTCATCAAACGCAAACTTCGTGTCTACATCCTGTATCAAAAATTCATTTACCGACCGGATTTTTGAAATAGCAAAATCAATCTCCGGATTTGAACCTGCTTTATAAGCTCCAATATTAATCAAATCTTCCGCTTCATTATAGGTTGCAAGAATGTTTTTGATTTTACCTGCCGCTGCCTTATGTTCTTTGGTTGCAATTCCGCTCATACATCTGGAAATGCTTTGCAAAACATCAATTGCAGGATAATGATTCTTATGACCTAATTTTCTGGATAAAATAATATGTCCATCCAAAATACCTCTTGCGGTATCGGATATCGGTTCGTTAAAATCATCTCCATCTACCAGAACTGCATATAATCCGGTGATAGAACCTTTTTCCGAATTACCTGCCCGTTCCAAGACCTTCGGCAGTTCCGAATATACAGAAGGCGGATATCCTCTTGTAACCGGTGGTTCTCCGGATGCTAACCCAATCTCTCTTTGTGCCATGCAAAAACGCGTCATGTTATCCATCATAAGAAGAACATCTTTTCCCTGATCTCTGAAATATTCCGCAATTGCTGTGGCTGTTTTGGCAGCCTTATTCCGGATCAATGCCGGCTTATCCGATGTTGCGATCACAAGAACGGACCTTTTTAATCCTTCTTCTCCCAAATCCCGTTCAATAAATTCACGAACCTCTCTACCTCGTTCTCCAATCAGTGCAATCACATTGATGTCTGCTTTTGTATTTCTTGCAAACATTCCCATTAATGTCGACTTACCGACACCGGAACCGGCAAATATTCCGATTCGTTGTCCTTTACCGACCGTAATCATTCCATCCACAGCCTTCACGCCAAGCGGAAGAACCTCTGAAATCATCTTTCTCTTTAATGCATCCGGCGGTGGAGCATCAATCGGATAAGTTTCTTTTAAATTCAATTCTTTACCATCCATAGGACGTCCCAATCCATCTAAAGACCGTCCCAAAAGTTCCGGACCAACCGGAACCTTTAATGGTTCTTTGGTATTTTCTACGATTGCCCCTAAACCAATTCCATCCACACTTTCAAATGGCATCAACAACACTCTGTTATCCCGGAATCCAACCACTTCCGCCATAACCTGATGTGTACCGTCCTTTGAAAGAATTATACATAAATCATTTAACTTACAGGTAGGACCTACCGATTCCACAGTAAGTCCTACTACTTTTACCACTTTACCCAATTCTTTTACATAACTTTTCTTTGCAAGAGACAAATATGCATTATAATCTATACTCAAATTACCACCTAATCCTTAATCATAAGTTTCAATGCTGTTTTTAAATTCTTTAATTGTACATCCAAACTCAGGTTAACAATTCCGTTATCCGTTTCAATCAGGCATTGCAACGGCTCCAGTTTAGCATCCTCAAAAATCTCAATGGATATATTGGGATTTTGGGCACCATATATATTCTCCTTCTGACTTACAATTTCTTTATAATCTTCTGAAGAAACTTTGATAACAAAATTTTTGCTGTCATCCATATCTTCCATTGCATGATTTACCATATAAAACAATACAGACTGATAATCGTCCAACATAATACCTGTGACATTCGAAATCATTTCACATAGAATTTCCACCATTTTCGTTTCGGTTTCTTTCATCAGATTATCTTTTGTTGTCCTGATTTCTGTTTCAAAATCCAGCTGCTGCTGCCGTAATGCATCCTGTTGTCTGGCAATTTCTTCCTGTGCTGCCGCCAAAGCCTCCTGATAGCCTTTTTGGTAGCCTTCTTCCTGTGCAGATTGTTTTATCTGTTCTGACTCATCATATGCCTGTGCCCGTAACTGTTCCGCTTCATCATGCGCTTTGTTTACAATCTCATCCGCTTCCTGTTTTGCGGCATGCAATACATCTTCCGAAATCTGTTTTAATTGTAAATTATCGGATTCCTGAAGATTTGGCAATGAAGCGGTATCAAATGTTAATACATCATCCCCAAAATCTACGCCCTCTAATTCCGCATCGCGAATCATAGCTTCCGCCAGTGCTTCCTCCATAGATTCTTCACCGGTTGCCGCTATCTCATTGTTTGCATCAATTGCCTGAATAATTTTATTTTTGTTTGCATCAATTACAATTGCATCTTGTTTGGAAAATGCAATAAAATTTGATTTTATTAAATTAGACAATTATTTCATCTCCTCCACCACGCGAGATAACAATTTCGCCGGTGTCTTCTAACTTACGAATAATATTAACAATTTTCTGCTGAGCTTCCTCTACATCCTTCAAACGAACAGGACCCATGTATTCCATATCTTCCTTAATCATGGCTGCAAGACGGGATGACAGATTATTAAAGATACAGTTTTGAACATCTTCATTTGCATTCTTAAGCGCAATTGCCAGTTCACTGTTATCAACCTCACGCAATATCGTCTGAATTGCACGATTATCAAGGCTCAAAATATCCTCAAATACAAACATCTTACGTCTGATTTCATCTGCAAGCTCCGGTTCTTCGATTTCAAGTGTTTCCATAATATGTTTTTCCGTACTACGGTCAACCGTATTCAAAATTGAAACAATTGCATCGACACCACCAACAATCGTATAATCCTGATTTACAAGAGAAGATAATTTCTTTTCCAAAACCTTTTCCACTTCCTTAATAACATCCGGACTTGTCCGATCCATCAATGCGATACGTTTTGCAACATCAGCCTGTTTATCCGGTGGCAAAGCACTGACAACGGCAGACGCCTGACTTGCCGGTAAATATGCCAATATCAAAGCAATTGTCTGCGGATGTTCATCCTGAATAAAATTCAACAACTGAGAAGGATCTGCTTTCCGCACAAATTCAAAAGGACGTACCTGTAAGGATGCAGTAAGTCTTCCGATAACGTCTTTTGCTTTTTCTTCACCAAGCGCCTTGTCCAACAATTCCTTCGCATAACCGATACCACCTTCGGCAATATATTGTTGTGCCAGACAGACTTCATAAAACTCTTCCAATACCTGTTCTTTTAAATCCGGAGATACACTTCTTGTATTGGCAATCTCCAAGGTCAAAGATTCTATCTCATCTTCTTTTAAATGCTTGAATACACTTGCTGATTTCTCCGGTCCCAATGAAATTAACAAAATAGCAGCTTTTTGTACGCCGGATATTTCATCATCATATGTAGCCATAAACACTCCTCCAAATCTATTTAATCCCAGTCATCATTCAACCAGTTACGCAACAGCAACGCCACCTCTTCCGGATTTTCATCAACAAATCGTTCAATCTGTTGTCTGGTTGCTGATTTATCACTAAATTCAATGTCCTCTAATGTCTGATTCTCTTTTGTTGTTGCAAGTAATGCCTCGACAGATAACTCCGGCTCTAACTCTGTCACTTCTACCGGTTTCATTCCCTTAAATACTACAAAGCATAATAACGCAACAATTAAAAATGCAAGTAAAAACTGTAAGTAATTTGTTACGGTATCTACCGTACTTGCTTCCTTCGGATAGAATAACGGAACCTGAAAAGCCCGAATCTGGATGTTATCCTGACTGATACCGGTTGCCTTTTCTACCAATGCATAGGTTTCCGCATCTATATCCAAAGCAACCTGATCACTGTTTTCACTTTGGAACTTTTCAAAATTCGTGCCCTTTAACTGACCGGATTTTTTCATCTGTTCTTCATCGTAAATAACATATTTGAGCAAAACGACCGCAATTGTCGAATTTGCTGTATCCACTGTTCCTACTGCTTTTTCTGTAACGGTATTGGTTACACTGTCATGGAATACATTCTTTACAACGCTTGCATTACTGTTTGCCGTTGTATTAGTCTGGATTTCATAATCCTGAACGGTTCCGTCATTGGAATCCGTACCGGGGATTCCGGATGTTCCGTCTACATTAGTTGCATCATAGGTGTATTGTTCCACCAACGGACCGGTATCTTCTTCGGTATCGTCGGTATAATGATGCTCGTCATTAATCGTTACCGCATCCAAATCAATGTCCAAATTGGCCTTTACTTCCGCATCATTATAAATACCGGAATTCACAAATAAACTCCTTACCTGATCCTGAAGATTTTCTGTAACCTGATTGGTTATCTTTACTGTCTGCGCCGCTGAACCCGCAGTTGTATTCACATCATTGTCTCCACCAAACAACAAAGAACCTGTCTGATCGACAATTCGTACGGAATCGGTTGTCTGGTTTCCCAAAGAGGTAGCAACATAGTTTGCAATTCCTTCAACTCCGGAACTGTCAAAATCATCCGTTGTAATCAACAAAACACTGGCTGTTGTTTCTTTCTCACTAGATAATAACGAATTTGTCGAATCAGGCACTGTAATCTGAACGGATGCCTGTTTTACTCCTTTTATCAATTCAAGGTCGGCTCCAATCTGATTTTGTGTCAGGATTTTCTGTTTTAAATTACGCTCGCTGTCTGTTGTCGACATACTGTTGTTAAGCGCCCAATCCAAATCCGTATTGACATCGGTTGCAATATTATTTTCACCTAATGCAAGCCTGGCCTGTGCTTCACTTTTTTCATCGACCGAAAATGATTTACCGTCACCGGAAATTTTTACACTGATTCCTGCATCATCCAATACCGTTTTTGCACTTGCGGCATCTGCGGTATTATCAAAAGTGACAAGATTGACATAGTTTGTTCTTGTAAGCAACACAACTAACGCCACCAGTGTCATTATCACTGCCGCCGTTATGGAAACAATTAAGGTTTTCTGTTTACTGTTAAATCTATTCCAAAACTCAACTATTTTCGTTTGTATCTTCTTTAATCTGTCTAACATAGTGCTCCTCACAAGAATATATCAAAGTCTTATTCTATCCCAAATATTTTTTATAACTGCATATTCATCAATTCTTTGTATGCTTCCAAAACTTTTTTGGTAACCTGAACCGTGTATTGCAATGAAATATTCGCCTTTTGTTGTGCAATTGCCAAATCATGTGTACTCGTTGAATACCCCAAAGCAAAGTTAATCTCCGATTCCTCTGCCGCTTTCTGATAATCATCCGTTTCTTTATACATATCTATTGCAGATGACAAAAAACTGTCAAATGCGGTCTGATTATCTGTTGTAACCTGTGCTGTATTTATATTATTTAAAACGGTATCGTTATTCATAATACCATGAATTGCAGATAATGCCATTTGTATCACCTATCCCATATCTTTAATTAAATAATTCCAATCCCTTTGCTGCCATTGCTTTTGCTGCCTCAAACGCGGTTGCGTTTGCTTCATAAGAACGACTGGCATCAATTAAGTTTGTCATTTCTGTAACCGTATTCACATTCGGATATGTTACATATCCATTCTCATCCGCATCCGGATGATTTGGGTCATATACCATTGCTCCTTCTGTTGTATCCTCAACAATTGCAGCAATCTTGACACCCTTTGCCTGAAACGTATCTAATTTGTTACTCAAAACTTTATCAAAAGTTGTATTGGAATTTTGTTCAAACACAACCGTCTGTCTTTTGTAAACATTTCCGTTCTCATCCCGTGTTGTATTAACATTTGCAATGTTCTGGGAAATAATATCCATTCTTGTCCGCTGTGCAGTCATTCCGGTTGCCGCAACGTTCATCGCATTAAAAATACCACTACTCATCCGTCAAACCTCCCTTATGAAGATAATACTGTTTTATATCTGGAAAATTCCTGACTAATCTGATCCACTAATGCATTATATCGGATTTGATTTTCTGCCAAAGCAGCATTTTCTGTATCAATATCCACATTATTGCCATCTAAGCGATAAGATAAAACTGAAGAATCTGTATAGGTAACACCTCCAAAATCCGATAAATGGGTATTTACCTCTTCTACCCGTTCACTTAAAGGATCCGCTCCAATCAAAGCCTGTTCTAAATAATTCTGAAAAGAAACATCTTTTCTTTTGTAATTCGGAGTATCCACATTTGCTATATTATTGGACAATACTTCGTTACGCAGATTTGCTGCATCCGCCGCTTTATCCAATACATTAATATAGTTATAAATATTGGTATTAATCATTTGCTTCCCTCCTTATTGCATTATAAACATAGCAAAGGACTTATGAGAAAACTCACAAATCCTTTTGCAACTCAAAATCCATTTTATATGATTATTTTAAATTATCAATTTCATCAAAAACAAGTTCGTTTAATACTTTAATATATGTACCCTTCATCCCTGAAGACCTTGTCTCAATCACACCTGCGCTTTCAAACTTCCTTAACGCATTCACGATTACCGACCTTGTAATTCCTACCCGGTCTGCAATCTTAGAAGCCACCAGGATTCCTTCCATATCCTGTAATTCATCAAAAACATGAATAATTGCTTCCTGTTCCGAATTCGACAATGTACTGATAGCCGAACGAACAATTGTCAGTTTGCGGGATTCTTCTGCATTCTCCTCGTTCACACTGCGCATCATCTCTAACCCAACTACTGTTGTTCCGTATTCACTTAAAATGATATCATCAATACTGTATGAATCATTCTCACGATACATAAAAACGGTTCCTAAGCGCTCTCCCGCAATATCAATTGGAGAAATAATTGCCTGATAATGCTCTAAATCCTCAAACTCGAATCCAAGTGTCGCCAGATTCACATTCTCCTTTGTGGATAATACTCCCAAAAGACGTTCATTTAACATCTTATCGATAAATCCGCCAACATCCGGTACAATCATTTCGGTTATTACGCTGATGTCAGAACGATTCTTGATACCTAAAACCTTACCCTTCTTGCTGATTACAAGAATATCCGATTCCAAAATCTCACTCAGGACTTTGCAGATATCATTAAATACAACCTTATGGGAACTGTTATTATGTAAAAGTTGATTAATTTTTCTCGTTTTATCTAATAACTGTACACTCATGTTTACCCTCCAATATAAAAATAATTTTAACACAATTATCTGACAATAACAACATATTTATAAAAAGAGGATGACAACATTCGATGTATTTAATTCTTTGGACGGTTACATACATGACTACATTCGGAATTACTGCATACCAGCTTATTTCCTTTTTCCAACATAATACTTCCACACTTTTCACACATGAATTCAGATGGTTTCTGCCATGTCATAAAATCACAATTCGGATTGTCAATACATCCATAATATTTTCTGCCTTTTTTGGATTTCTTTAAAACAATGTCTTTTCCGCATTTCGGACAGGCCACGCCGATTTTTTCAAAATACGGTTTTGTAAACCGGCACTCCGGAAATCCCGGACATGCAAGGAACTTACCATGCGGTCCATATTTCACTACAAGATTGCGTCCACATTCATCACATAACTCATCTGTTACTTCATCTTCAATCTTTACATGTTCCAATTCTTCATTTGCCTGCTTAACTGCCTCATCCAAATCCGGATAAAAGTTTTCGATTACCGTTTTCCATGCAACGGTTCCCTCCTCGATTTTATCCAATAACGATTCCAGATTTGCCGTAAAATCAGTATCCACAATAACAGGAAATGCCTTTACCATTATTTTATTAACGGCCTCTCCAATCTCTGTAACATATAAATTCCGGTTTTCTTTTACAATATATCTTCTTGCTAAAATTGTAGAGATGGTCGGTGCATAAGTACTCGGACGTCCGATTCCCAATTCTTCCAACTGTTTTACCAAAGAACCCTCCGTATAATGTGCCGGTGGCTGGGTAAAATGCTGTTTATCAATAAATTCCTTTAACTGCATTTTGGTATCTTTTTCAACGTCTTTAAACAGATTCTTCTGTTCGTCATTCTCATCTTCAATCGCATATACGGTCATGAAACCATCAAAAATCATTTTGGTTGAGGTTGCACTGAATTCATAACCTTCGCAATCCAGTTTGATGGTCGTGCTTTCATACTGTGCCGCTTCCATTCTGCTTGCCAGAAAACGATTATAAATGAGCTGATATAAGCGGAATTGATCTCTTGTTAATTGCTCTTTTAACACAATCGGATTCAATTCCACATCCGTAGGTCGGATTGCCTCATGCGCATCCTGTATTTTTTTGTTTGTTTTCGCTTTTTGAACAGATTCCTTTGCGTATTGTTTTCCGTATTTGGACGAAATATATTCAAATGCGCTCTGATTTGCCTCATCGGATATTCTGGTAGAATCCGTTCTTAAATAAGTAATCAATCCGACACTGCCCCGTCCTTTGACATCAACACCTTCATATAACTGTTGTGCGATACGCATTGTTTTTCCGGTTGCAAAATTTAATTTTCGTGCAGCTTCCTGCTGAAGAGTTGAAGTTGTAAACGGTAAAGGCGATTTTTGGGTACGGATATTTTTCTTTATATCTTTTACCTGAAGAGATTTCCCTTTTAAATTTTTTAAAATCTCCTGCATTTCTTTTTCAGAATGAATAGATGCTTTTCCGGATGGTGTTTTCATTAATTTTGCTAAGAATGGCTTTTTACTGTTTCCTGCTAAAACAGAAGCTTCCAATGTCCAATATTCCTCCGGAATAAAAGAATTGATTTCATCTTCTCGATCACAAACAAGGCGTAATGCGACTGACTGTACTCGTCCGGCGCTTAGTCCACGTTTGATTTTTGCCCACAAAACAGGACTGATTTCATAACCTACCAAACGATCCAAAACTCTTCTTGCCTGTTGTGCATCCACAAGATTCATATCAATATCTCTGGCTTCTTTGATTGAATTTTTGACTGCAGTCTTTGTAATCTCATTAAAGGTTATTCTTTTGTAATTCTTATTTTCCAATTTTAAGGCATAGGTTAAATGCCATGAAATTGCTTCTCCCTCGCGGTCCGGGTCAGTTGCAAGATATACTTTATCTGCTTTTTTAACCGCTTTTCGTAAATCCGACAACAATTCACCTTTTCCGCGTATTGTTATATATTTCGGTTCAAAATCATTTTCAACATCAATTCCCATCTGCGATTTGGGTAAATCCCGGACATGTCCCATAGAGGCGATAACCTCATAATTACTTCCTAAAAATTTTTTTATTGTCTTAGCTTTTGCCGGTGACTCTACAATCACAAGATTTTTCGCCATCACAATATCCTCCCGATTTAACCAATTTTAATTCCATAATAATTCCTTGTTGTTTCTATTATGATTCCTAACATAACCAAATGATTTAATGCTTTACATACTTCCTGAGGTGCTGTTTTTACCTCATAAATGATATCATCTAAATACTTCGGTTCAATTTGCAAACAACTATACACCATTTTTTCCAGTGGCGCAAGTGACATTTTCCCTGCAAGGTTTTCTACATCCACACTTTCATTTAATTTGGGTATATTCTCATTTGCAAGATTATAGTATTCCAAAATATCACCAATGTCTGTCACCATATGAGCTCCAAGCTTGATTAAATGATTGCATCCTGCACTGTTTTTATCAAGAATCCTTCCGGGAATCGCAAAAATATCCTTTCCCTGTTCCAGTCCCTGATCAACCGTAATAAACGTTCCGCTTTTTTTCGTTGCCTCAACAACCAAAATTCCGTCACTCAATCCAGCAATAATACGATTTCTTTCCGGAAACAAAGCCGCATAAGAACGGGCACCGATATTGTGTTCCGATAATATCCCTCCATTTTGTTCCATCTGAAGGAACAAATCATAATTTTCCTTTGGATATACCTGATCAATTCCACCACCAAGAACCCCCAATGTATATCCGTTTGCATTTATTGCTCCTCTATGTCCATATCCATCAATCCCTCTCGCAAGACCACTTACCACATTAAATCCGGCTTTCGCCAATTCCTTTCCGAAATATCCGGCAATCTCTTTTCCGTATTGTGTGCAGTTTCTTGCACCGATAACCGCTATTGTTTTTTTATCTACATCCGGCAATCGTCCTTTTAAATATAATCCCAGCGGCGGGTCCGGTATCTGATATAATTTTTCCGGATAATCGTTTCCGGAATAATATAAAAACTTAATATTTCTCTTATTAAGATTTGAAAAACTTTCGTATATAGCTTTCATATCCCTTGAGTCTATAAACTGCCGATATTGTTTTTCCGTTCTGATATAGTTTTGTAATTCTTCATCGGAAATATAATAAATTTGTTCCGGTGTCTTGTAATCCTTTAATAATTTATGTAAAGTTTTTCTACTAAATCCGTTTAGGTTCACAAGCCAATACCAATATATTTTCTGATTATCCATTTTACCCTTCTCCGTTCCTTTCATACATTCGATAAGAAACTGCCTCTTCAATATGATCCGCCGTTACCATGGTTGAACCCTCTAAATCCGCTATCGTCCTTGCGACTTTTAGTAATTTATTCATTGCCCTTGCGGATAAGGAATATGCCTCAAAAATCTGTTTTTGTATCCGTTTTTCCTTGTCACCTAACATACAAAACTCAGAAAGAGCCGCATCCGGTATCTGGGAATTAAAATAAATATCCATATTGCGAAATCTTTGTTCCTGTATTTTCTTGACGTGAACAATTCGTTGCTTGATTTCTTTGGAAGATTCCATCTTATAATTATCGTATAACTCGGAATAACTTAATTTTTTAACGGATACAAACAAATCGATGCGATCCAACATAGCATGGGATAATTTGCCCAAATACTGTCTGATCTGATACTCACTGCAATGACAAAGTTTTCTGTCGGGATAATATCCACAAGGACAGGGATTCGTTGCGGCAACTAACATAAAATTGCATGGAAATGTATAATTACCGCTAAGTCTTGAAATTGTTACCTGTCTGTTTTCCAAAGGTTGTCGCATCATTTCAATGGTATTTCCGTTAAATTCCAATAATTCATCCAAAAACAACACCCCATTATGAGCCAAACTGATTTCGCCGGGTTTTGGTATCCTTCCACCTCCAATCAATGCAGTTGATGTAATCGAATGATGCGGCATACGAAACGGACGCCTTTTCATCAATCCTCCGTTGTAGTCTGCCATTTGGCTGGCACTGTATATTTTCGTGATTTCGATACTTTCATCATAGGATATATCAGGCATAATGGATGGAATCCGCTTTGCAATCATGGATTTCCCTGCACCCGGAGGACCGGAAAGCAATATATTATGCATCCCCGCCACGGCAATTTCAATTGCACGTTTGGCGGTTGTCTGGCCTTTCACTGCCGAAAAATCCAAAATATCAGTCAGACCTTCCTCTGTGTAACTACAATCAAACACTTCTTCCTGCAAGAGTTGTTTTTCCATCAAATGATCAACAACTTCCGATAAATTATGTGCTGCATAAACTTTCATCCCCGGAACCAAAACTCCTTCCTTACGATTATCATAAGGAAGGATGACATTATGAAATTGGTTTTTCTTTGCGAAATCGACGATTGATAAAATTCCCGGAACCGGACGGATATCCCCATTTAATGACAATTCTCCAATCAACAGTGTATCCTCTAACTTCTCCCTTGCAATATAACCGTATGCTGCAAGTAAAGAAATACTGATTGGCAAATCGAATGCAGAACCCTCCTTCCGGATATCCGCAGGTGATAAATTAATTGTAATTCTCTGGGGTTTTAATCGATAACCTGAATTTTTGATTGCCGAACGAACCCTGTCGCTGGCTTCCCGAACTTCTGACGCAAGAAATCCTACCATATTAAATACCGGCAGTCCCTCGCTGACATCGGCTTCCACTGTAATGAGTCTTCCCTCTACTCCATACAGGGAACCACTAAAAACTTTACTGTACATGAAAAACATCCTTTCCATCTACAAGTATGAACAGTTTTATTATATGATTTTTGAAAGAAAACACAAGAAAAAAGGCATATATTTCACAGAATGTTTAAATATATGCCTTTTCTTTATTAATTTAATAATTTTTTCAATTCATCCATAAAGATATTCACATCTTTAAATTCCCGGTAAACAGATGCAAAACGAACATATGCAACTTCGTCTAAATTCTTTAATTCATCCATTACAATCTCACCGATTACCGAACTGTCGATTTCTTTATGCTCTAAATTAAATATCTGTGTTTCAATCCGATCCACACAATTTTCAATCTCTTCTATTGAAATCGGTCGTTTGTGACAGGATTTGATGACACCGGATTCAATCTTGGAACGATCGTACGTCTCTCTCGTTTTATCCTTCTTAATAATAATTAATGGAATCGTCTCAACCTTTTCGTATGTTGTAAAACGCTTTCCGCAATCATCACATTCTCTTCTGCGTCGAATCGAACTGTTATCGTCCGCAGGTCTTGAATCAATTACTCTTGTGTTATCATCACCACAAAATGGGCATTTCATATGTAAATCCTCCTAAAAATTAATCATCCTTCATAATTGCACGTTCTAAGCATACATCTACCAAAATAATATCCGGTCCGATTCTTACAATGTCACACTGGCGGATATAATAACGAACACACTTACCAAAACAGGAAAAGAAACGAACCGGAGCAGGCACAATCAAACCACACAACTGTCCGCTTGCCGGATCTAACTCTATATCCGCAACACAACCTAATTTCATGCAATCCTTGCAATTAATCACTTCTTTTTGTTTCAAATCAAAAAATGTCATATTTTAAGATTCCAATCTATTCTATACAACAAGATATGCCCATTTTTTGAAAATCATTCCATGGAATTGTGATTAACATAACATGTTTACCTAAATGATTATACATTACATATGAAAAAAAATCCAGTTCTTTTCTATTTTTCTTATAAAATAATCTTAACAGGACATTTTTCTTTACATGCACCACAATGCGTACATTTTTCCTGATCGATATGCGCAAGATTATCTTCTAATACAATTGCATCCTGCGGACAGTTACGTACACACAATCCACAGCCGATACATCCTGCCTGACATACCTTTTTCACTTCCACACCCTTGTCCTTAGAACTACAGGTTACTCTACAGGTTGCATCTGCAGGTATCAATTCAATCAAATGTCTTGGGCAGGCAGCAACACACTTTCCGCAAGCTTTACATTTTTCCGAATCTACAACCGCAACACCGTCCACAATCTCAATCGCCTGAAACGGACAAGCCTTTTTGCAGTTGCCAAATCCTGTACAGCCATAGGTACATGCCTTAGGACCACCGCCGGGGTTGTTCAATGCCAGCTTACAATCCTTTACTCCGACATATTCATAATTGTCTTTTGCCTTTTCACAGGTTCCCGCACATTTTACATAGGCAGTCATTTTTACTGTTTCTTTGGCTGTAACTCCCATAATGTCACTTATAGACTCCGCAACTGCCGCTCCGCCTACCGGACAAGCATTTACCGGTGCTTCGTGTTTGGCAATTGCCGCAGCCAATCCGTCACAACCGGGAAAACCGCAGCCTCCACAGTTATTTCCCGGAAGGCAGGCTCTTACCGCTACTTCTTTTTCGTTTACTTCAACTTCAAATTTTTCTCCTGCAATGCCCAATAGAATTCCGATTACAACACCGGTACCACCAACTATAGCAACAGCAATCAATACAGATGTAATACTAATTCCCATTTTGTAATCCTCCTATTTTATCAAACCCGAAAAACCGAAAAACGCCATTGCCATCAATCCGGCTGTAATCAATACAATTGGTGTTCCCTGAAACGGTTTCGGTATATCATTATATTCTATCTTTTCACGAATACCTGCCATAATGACAATTGCAATGGTAAAACCACAGGCAGTACCAAATCCGTTAACAACCGATTGAATAAAACCATAGGATTTCTGAACATTAATCAATGCAATACCAAGCACCGCACAGTTTGTGGTAATCAACGGAAGATAAACACCCAATGCCTGATACAGAGCAGGCATCATCTTTTTTAAGAACATTTCCACAAATTGAACCAATGCCGCAATCACAAGAATAAATACAATTGTCTGTAAATAAGTTATATTTAACTTTTCCAAAATAAAAGTATAAATCAAATTGGTCACAGCGGATGCAATTGTGATAACAAAGATAACTGCACCACCCATTCCTGCTGCGGTATTTACTTTTTTCGATACACCGATAAACGGACATAAACCCAAAAACTGGCTTAAAACAACATTATTTACCAGTGCAGCACCAATCGCAATTAAAAATAAATTCATATGCTATGCCTCCTTATCCGGTGTTTTATCATCCACCTTAGCAACTGCTCTTCCGGCACAAAACTGATTCATACAACCGGAACATCCGTCTGTTTTTTCACAGGCTGACTGTACCCCATCTGCTGACTGTTCTTTTTTCAGTTTTACCGCATTCTGAACCGCAATCAGACACGCCAATACAAAAAATGCTCCCGGCGCCAGAATCAGAATTGTAACCGGTTCGTATGCTTTTGGCATAATCTGAAAACCTAATATGGTTCCTGCTCCGAACAATTCCCTGAAAATTCCGATGGAAGTCAGACCGATTGTAAATCCAAGTCCCATTCCGATTCCATCAAACATGGAAAGCCATACCGAATTTTTGGAAGCATAACTTTCTGCCCGTCCCAAAATAATACAGTTAACAACAATTAACGGTATATAAATACCCAGACTGTCATATAAGGAAGGAACGAACCCCTCTAGCAAAAACTGTACAATTGTTACAAATGACGCCACAATAACAATATATGCCGGAATACGGACTTTATCCGGAATCACTTTCCGCAATGCGGAAATCATCATATTACTTAAAATCAATATTACCGTTGTAGTCAATCCCATTCCCAATCCGTTTATGGCGGATGTGGTTACAGCCATTGTCGGACACATTCCAAGCATCTGTACAAAAGTAGGATTTTCTGTTATAATACCGCATTTTAATCGTTCTAATGTCTTACTCATCATCCCACCTCCTATTTTAATGTGCCGATATAATATAATCCGGCATTCACACCATTTGTTACTGCATTTGTTGTAATGGTTGCACCGGATAACGCATCAATTTCATTGTCAGCGAATGCACCGTTTTTGGTATATGCAAACTGTGAAACTTCTTTACCGGAGAACTGATTCTTAAAGTCATCCTCCTTTGCTTTCATACCAAGTCCGGCTGTCTCGCTGATTGATAAGAACGAAATTCCATTCGTTACTCCGTCCACGGTTACGCCCATTGCAAACTGGATATCTCCTCCATAACCTTCATGGTCAGTCACTGTCACAACATGACCCAATAAATTACCATCCTTATCAAGCACCTTCATTGCTTCATTAATGGTTGCGTTATATCCCTGTTTCTGTAACTCCTGCTCAACCGCCTGTTCGTCCAAAGTGATTGCTTCAAAATGATCTGCATTTTCAAACACAGCCTTATAGGCTTCTTCCTTTGCACGTTGTTGCTCATTTGCAATCGGTGTTTTGGTTATCTCATAAACCAAACCCAATAACAAACCTGCCACGACAGTAATCAACATTAAAGAAATGGTATTTTTAATACTTTCACTACTCATGTTTTACTGCCCCCTTTCCAAAAGATTTCGGAACGGTAACACGTTCAATTAACGGTACTAATAAATTACCAAGAATAATCGCATAGGAAACACCTTCTGCCGAACCTCCGAAAATACGGAATAAAAATGTAAATAAACCTAATATAATTCCAAAAACGATTTTTCCGTTTGGAGTAATCGGAGAAGTTACATAATCGGTAGCCATGAAAAATGCACCAAGCATAAGTCCTCCACCGCACAGGTGCGCCAATAAATATGATACATCAAATCCTCTTCCGGTAGCGAGTGCATATGCTAAAATAAAAACAGAAAACGAGCCGATGTAAAACAATGGTATCCGGTAGTTAATCACACGGCGTACCAGCAAAAAGGCACCACCGATTAATAATGCCAGAGCCGATGTCTCACCAATTGTACCTGCGGAGGTTCCCAAAAACATCGACAACACATCAACTGCCTCGCCTGCCTTTAAATTTGCAAGTGGTGTTGCGGTTGTTACCGCATCATAAGTAAATGTTGTCATTCTTCCGGTAAATGATATCAACAAAAAACATCTGGCAGCCAGTGCCGGATTCATAAAGTTCTGTCCCAGTCCGCCGAATAACTGCTTTACAACAATAATTGCAAAAAAACTTCCCAAAACAGGCATCCAGTAAGGAACCTCCGGTGGCAGATTCAACGCAAGCAACAATCCCGTTACTGCAGCCGATAAATCAAGTACCGTATTTTTTCTTTTTGTTATTTTTTCAAACAAAGCCTCAAAAATCACACAGCTTAAAACGGAAATCAATATTATAATAAATGCCGAACTTCCAAAATTAAAAACTCCAACCACGGTTGCAGGCATCAAAGCGACCAATACCTGTCCCATTAAATTTGTTGTTGTTTCTTTATCCCGAATATGGGGCGATGATGATATTTTCATATTCTGTTCCAAACTCTCCACCTCCTACTTCTTACGGTTTGCCAATACCTGTTTACGGGTTCCGGCTATTGTCTGTGTCAAATGCCGCTTAGCAGGACAGACATAGGAACAACAACCACATTCACAACATTCCATTCCGCCGCATTTTACAAACTCATCAATCTGGTCATGCATTGCAAGATTTGCCAGTTTGTTTGGCAAAATACGTCCAGGACAAACCTGTACACATCTTCCGCACCGGATACAATTGGACGGCTCCACATTGGAAACCTCATCCTCCTGAAAACAAAGCAATGCAGAAGAACCTTTCACAACCGGTACATCTAAAGAAAACATTGCTTTTCCCATCATCGGTCCACCGGAAATAATCTTGCCCGGATCTTCTATATTAAAACCGCCTACGGCATCAATCAATTCCCGCATATTGGTTCCAATCCGAACTTTGAAATTTGCGGTATCATTTACCGCATCGCCTGTTACCGTTACAATACGTTCAAACAATGGTCTGCCCTCGATAATAGCATTGTAAATTGCATAAATCGTGTCAATATTATGAACGATACAACCTGCATCTGCCGGCAGCATGGAAGAATTGATTTCTCTTCCTGTGTTTGCATAAATCAATTGGCGTTCCGCTCCCTGCGGATACTTTGTTTTTACGGGGTTTACCCTGATATTATCAATATCCTTTGTCAGTTCCGTTAATTTCTTAATCGCATCCGGCTTGTTGTCCTCTATTGCAATAATTCCGCTTGCATGATCAAATAAATTGATAACAATCTGCAATCCGATGACAATCTTTTCCGGTTCTTCAATCATTCTTCGATAGTCTGAAGTCAGATATGGTTCACATTCTGCACCATTTACAATAATTGTATCAATTGCATCTTCATTTTTAGGAGAGAGTTTTACATGAGACGGGAAACCTGCACCTCCCATACCCACGACACCGGCTTCTTTGATTGCATCCTTTACATCCTCACGATACATTTTATCCAGAGGCTTAATATTCTGTGTAAAGTCCACTTCCTCAAACAAACCATCATTTTCAATAATAATAGACATTACTTTTGTTCCGCCAACCGTCATTCTCGGTTCAATCGCCTTTACAGTACCTGACATACCGGAATGAATATTTGCTGATACAAATCCACCCGCCTGCGCGATTTTTTGTCCTACTAACACACGGTCATTCTTCTTTACAATCGGAACTGCGGGTGCTCCGATATGCTGTGATAACGGATATACACCTTCACCCTTTGGCAGATAATCGCAAATCGCTTTGTTTTTCGATAAATCCTTTCCATCATATGGATGAATTCCACCGGAAAATGTTAATAATCCCATGAATCTTTCCCTTTCTTGACTTTATTTGGATACCTTTATATCCCTTTACAACTAAAGATAATTATACAACGTTACACTCCCAATTTCCAGCGAATAATAAAAAGGATTGTCTTCATCAACAATCCTTCGGAAAATTTTTATTCAGTTGTGTAACCAGTAAATAAGATATATAACCAATCAAAAAACCACTAAACAAACCGGTCATACAAAGAACCGGCAGGTAATAAAAAATATGAGCATTTTCCATCACAAAACAAGCAACTGCAATCTGTCCGACATTATGAAATACCGCACCCATCATGCTGACTCCAAGCATGGAAAAACACTTCAGCTTACGAACCAGCCACATCATAAGAATACATAAACTGCCTCCTGCAAAGCTGAATATTAACATAGGAATACCAGAAAATACCATTGATGTCAGAAATACCCTGCAACACATAAAAATATATGCTTTTGCAGGTGTTTTTCGATAAAATACCAGCATTGTCATTATATTTGCCAATCCCAACTTTACACCTGGAACCGAAACCAATATCGGCAGCTGTGCCTCTAAATAGGAACAGACAAACGCTAGTGCTAACAAAATTGCATATTCCGTAATATCTTTCGTTTTCATAAACGGCTCCTGTCAATTGTCAATTTCATTTTCCTGATTTCCGATAATTTCCACATAAACCTCATTCGGCAAACAGATAATTGTTTCATGATTCTTATAAATTGATTTATGATGTACACATATCTGATCCGGACAGGATGCTTCCTCCATGGAAACAACTCCATCTTTTATCTGAATCCGGTTATATGCCTTTGATTTTTCATCTTTGATATCAATTGTTTTATCTTTGCTCAATGCATACTCCGTTTTTTTTCCGTTTGCTGTAACCAACACTTTTGAACCCCTTGGCAAAAGAAATTGCATACATAAAAAAAGAACAGAAAGAAAAAGAATGATACCTGCAAAAATAATGTCACCTTTTTTTATCGGATTTTTGATTTTATCCAAATTCAAGCTCCTATTTTCCTTTATATTGCTCTAATGTATAATCATCTGCGGTTAAACGAAACCTTTTCTTTAATCCATCCGTTACATATACTTTTTTATCGGTCGTAACAAATATCATATCAATATTGTGTTCTTTGGCATATGCCATTCCTTTGTCTAATCCCATAACAAAGCAGGCAGTTGACAGTCCATCCGATTGCAGACCGTTTTCACAAATAACCGTAACCGACATCAAACCGCTATCAGCCGGATACCCGGTAGCCGGATCAATGATATGGTGATATCGAACTCCATCCTGTTCAAAATATTTTTCATAATCACCGGATGTCGAAACCGTAACGGTTCCGTCTACATCTACGATTCCCAAAACTTCGCCATCTTCTTTTCTTGGATCCTGCACACCAATATGCCATGGTTTATTATCACCCTTATCACCATAAACACAGATGCTTCCGCCAATTGATACCACAGCGCCTTCTGCTTTTGATTGTTTTAATATCTCCCGTACTTTATCGCACGCAAGACCTTTTCCGGTAGCACCGAAATCAATCATCATTCCGGGTTCCCGGAAGATGATTCCGCTATCATACAGCTCCATATTATCCACATTACAATAGCCAAGCGCCTTTTTGATGCTTTCTTCGGACGGGATTTTCGTCTCACCGTCCTCAATCCCCCATAAATTGGTCAAAGGACGAATACATGGATTAAATGCTCCATCTGTGCTTTCATACAAATCCATCTCAGCATTTAGATAGGACAACAACTCATCCGATAATTCATATTTTCCACCGGCTTCATAATTGCGGTTTAACAGTGTCACTTCCGAGTCAGCAACCCGCACAGACAATTCGTTTTCCAATGCTTTTAATTCCTTATCAATTGCATCATTCACATCCCCAAGATCGGATTCATCCTGTGCATATAATGTTTTTTTGATGGCTGTGCCAAATGCATTTCCTGCATATACGGAATTTTTCAGATTTACATTTTTAATATCCTTTGTCCGAACTCCTATATAAATCAAAAATGAAAATAATATACACGCAACAACAGCTGTTATTACATGTCTGTATTTTACTAAAAATCTCATGCTATTCCCTTCATCAACCAATCATAAATGAAATTTCACCCTTGCAGGCAACTTTTCCGTTTACACTTGCCTTTACAGCAGCAACCCCCAATGGTCCTTTTGTTTTTATGATTTCACATTCCAAATCTAATCGGTCACCCGGTACAACTTTTTGTTTAAATTTTGCATTATTAATTCCGGCATAATATGCTGTTTTACCCTTGTTATCCGGCAGACTTAATACCGCAACCGCACCTAACTGAGCCAATGCTTCGAGCTGTAACACGCCGGGCATTACAGGTTCCGAAGGAAAATGTCCTGCAAAATACGGTTCATTATAAGTAATGTTTTTGTATCCCTTAATTGACACACCCGGTTCCATTTCCGTAACCTTATCAATCAGCAAAAACGGTTGTCTGTGTGGGATAATATCCATAATCTGTTTAATATCTAATTCCATAGCACTTCTCCAATTTGTCTTTTCCTAGTCTTCTGTGTATTTTTTTACAACCAAAGTTGCATTGTGTCCGCCAAAGCCCAAAGAGTTTGACATACATACATTTATATCTTTTGAAATCCCTTTATCTTTCACATAATTCAAAGAAAATTCTTCCGGATCATCCACTTCGTGCAGACCGACATTCTCATGTACATATCCGTCTTCAATTGATTTCACACAAGTAATAAATTCAATACCACCTGCAGCACCTAACAAATGTCCGATCATAGATTTTGTAGAGCTTATCAATACATCATTTTGTGCATCCTGCATTGCAATCTTAATTGCTCTTGTTTCAAATAAATCATTGTGATGTGTGGAAGTTCCGTGTGCATTAATATAATCTACATCCTTTGGCTCTAAGCCTGCATCCTTCATTGCATAAATCATTGCATTTGCGGCACCCATTCCGTCTTCCGCAGGTGAAGTGATATGATATGCATCCGATGTTGCTCCGTATCCAACCAACTCCGCTAAAATCTTTGCACCTCTTGCCTTTGCATGTTCCAACTCCTCTAATACAACGACACCGGCACCTTCGCCCAAAACAAAACCTGCACGGTCTTTATCGAACGGAATCGAAGCTCTGGTTGGATCCTGTGTTGTATTTAATGCGGTTAACGAGGTAAAACCTCCGATACCGATTGGTGTAACACACGCTTCTGTACCACCGGCAATCATTACATCCGCATCGCCATATTGAATGGTACGGAATGCTTCACCGATATTATGCGTTCCTGTCGCACATGCGGTTACAACATTAATTGACTTACCTTTCAATCCGAAATAAATAGATACATTACCGCTTGCCATATTGGAAATCATCATTGGAACCAATAATGGTTCAATTCTGGCAGGACCTTTCTCTTCCAATCTTTTTACATTTCTTTCAACCGCCTGCAAACTTCCTGTTCCCGAACCAACCGCTGTACCGACACGATACGGATCTTCTTTTGTCATATCCAGATTTGCCTGTTCAATTGCTTCCTTTGCCGCAGCGACTGCATATTGTGAAAATAGTTCCATACGCTTTGCAGTCTTTGGCTCCATATAGTCCTTCCCTACAAAATCCTTTACCTCAGCAGCAATCTTCACCTTGAAATCCGTTGTATCAAATTTTGTAATCGGTCCAATACCAACCTTGCTTTCGCGGATTCCTTTCCAAAATTCATCTACATTTAAACCAATCGGGGTAATTGCCCCCATACCTGTTACAACAACTCGTCTCATATATTATCTCCTTCCGTCCCTTACTAAATACTCATTCCGCCGTCAACACAAATCACCTGACCGGTAATATATGCAGCTTTATCGGATGCCAAAAACGCAACAGTCTCCGCAACATCTTTTGTTGAACCGAGTTTTTTCATAGCAATTCGTTCCGATACCTGTTTTTTGGCTTCTTCCGGCATTGCATCCGTCATTTCTGTCACAATAAATCCGGGCGCAACTGCATTGACCGAAATTCCTCTCGAACCCAATTCCTTTGCTACGGATTTGGTAATTCCAATCACTCCTGCTTTTGAAGCAGAATAATTTACCTGTCCGGCATTACCATATACACCTACCACACTGGATAAATTAATAATCCGTCCGCCTTTTTGTTTTAACATCTGGCGTGAAATATGTTTAATGCAATTAAATGTTCCCTTTAAATTGATGTCAAGAACCGCATCATAATCAGCTTCAGACATCTTCATCAAAAGACCATCTTTTGTGATGCCTGCATTGTTTACAAGAATATCAATTCGTCCAAATTGTGCAATTAAATCCTTCATCATTGCTTCAACTGCATTATAATCCGATACGTTACAACCATATGCCAAAGCTTCTCCACCATTTTCTTTAATGATATCAACGACCTCTGATGCCTTATCCTTACTTCCGTTATAATTAACAATTACCGTTGCCCCATATGAAGCAAGCGTAATTGCTGTCTCTTTTCCGATTCCACGGCTTGCGCCTGTAACCAATGCAATTTTACCTGATAACATATTGCCTCCTAACATCCCAAAACTTCTTTTAATTTTTCCAAATCTTCATATGTATCTACATTTGCCACTTTCACTTCAACATCCATGCCCTTTGCAATCTTTTTGACAAAAGAAGACAATGTTTTACCGGGACCAATTTCTACAAATGTATCCACTCCATCACGAAGCATTGCTTCCACACACTGAATCCATTTTACGGAATGGGATACCTGTGTTGCCAGCAAATCCTTTACCTGTTCTTTATCTGCTACAAAATCTCCGGTTACGTTCGTTACATACGGAATCGAAATATCATGAATTGTCACATTCTCTAATTCTTTTGCAAGTTTATCGCCCGCACCCTTTAACATCGGAGAATGAAACGGTCCGCTTACATTGAGCGGAATACATCTTTTGGCACCTGCTTCCTTTAACAATACACAGGCTTGTTCCACAGCCTCTTTCTCACCGGATATTGCAATCTGTCCCGGACAGTTATAATTTGCAATTCCAACAATGCCATCTACCTTTTCCAATACACTTAAAATCTTATCCGCATCCATCGCGATAATTGCAGCCATTCCACCTTTTCCAACCGGAACCTCATCCTGCATATAAATACCACGCTTCCTTACGACTTTGGCGCAATCTTCAAAATCCATCACACCGGATGCCACAATTGCAGAATACTCACCCAAAGATAATCCACCGGTAACATCCGGAGTAATACCACATTCCTTTACCGCCTGCATCATGGCAACCTCTGTTGTCAGCATTGCAATCTGTGTGTATTCCGTAATATTAATATCATCATTTTCCTCAAAGCACAAAGCTTCAATATCTAATCCGGTTGCTTTTGAAGCGGTCTCATAAATTGCTTTACATGCTTCGTTCTTTTCATAAAATTCTTTTCCCATTCCAACATACTGTGAACCCTGTCCCGGGAACATAAATGCAAGTTTACCCATGTTAATTACTCCTTTTTACTCTCGTCCTCTGTATTTTCGTCCGTTATATCCGGCGTTGGCATATTCCACTCAATCAGATGAGCACCCCATGTCAAGCCTCCGCCAAATCCACATAACACAATTTTATCGCCCGGCTTCAATTTTCCTTCGCGATTTAATTCATCCAGTAAAATAGGAACCGATGCACTTGAAGTATTACCACAATGTTCAACATTCATTGGGAATTTATCAAGCGGCACTTCCATCTTTTTGGAAACCGAAGCAACAATTCGTGCATTCGCCTGATGCAATACAAAATAATCTACATCATCTTTTGACAGATTGGCACGACTTAACAATACATCAATACATGCCGGAACCTTTCTGACCGCAAACTTAAAAATATCCGGTCCAATCATCTGAATATAATGCTTGTCTTCATATTTTTTGTTGAGGAAATTTCTTGTAGAACGTTCTTTGCATTTTAATGACATTCCCTTTGAACCATCACTTCTTGTTACACTGCTGATAATTCCATGTTCACAATCCTGAACGATTGCCGCACCTGCGCCATCGGCAAATAAAATACAGGTAGAACGGTCTTTCCAGTCTACCATCTTAGAAAGGGTTTCCGAACCGATTACCAATACTGTCTTTGCAAATCCCGCACGAATATAAGCGTCCGCTGTCTGCAAGGCATATACAAAACCGGAACATGCCGCATTTAAATCAAAACAGGTTGCATTTACCGCACCGATTTTGTCCTGTACAATACATGACATACTAGGTGTTGCTCTTTCCGGTGATAAGGTTGCCAATAAAACCAAATCAATATCTCTTGGATCAATACCTGCATTCTCAATCGCTGCAAGCGATGCCTGTGTTGCCATAAATGATGTCGTCTCATCCGTAGCAATATGTCGTTCAACAATACCGGTATGTTCACGAATCCATTCATCATCTGTTTTTACCATTTTCGCCAATTCGTTATTGTCAATAATTGTCGGCGGCAAAAAACTACCTGTTCCAATAATTCCTGTAGCCATAACTTTCCTCAACTTTCTACACATAATTTATCTTAACGTGTAAGATTTTCTGTTCTTTTTGTTGGTTTTTAACAAAACTAAACAATAGACTCATATAAAATATGAGTCTATTGTCATAAAAAATTATATTGAAAAAAAATCAAAATGTCAACCAAGAAAAAATTACGCTTCTGTCTCTACCAAAGCAAGCTTTGTCTGTAATTCTTTTATCTTTTCATTCATGATATCAATGTTTTCCACAAACGCATTTAACGCTTCCGTAATATCCTTATCCTCTTTTTTTGCCACATAGATATCCATACCCATTTGTGTGAACAGCTTGTTTTTTTCGTTGTTTAAGGAACGAATCTGCCCCTTTAAATCATTTATGGTTGCCATTCTTTTGGTTGTGTCTTTTGCTTTATCCATTGCATTAACGGATGTTTCTTTTACTTTGTTTAAAAAATCATCAAAAGCCATAGCATATCTCCTTTTCACGGTCTGAATTTTCTAAAAATATACCACTTCTTCTTCCGGTTTTTGCGCCTTCTCTATTTTTTGTGCATACAATACCGGACCATCACCTTCAAATTCCTTATAGAATTCTTTTTTAATTTTAGCCGTTACCGTTACCCATTCTCTGTCTTTTAAATTGGCAGTTTCCAAAGAATTACATTTGAATCCTAAAAATGTAATATCTTCCGCGCAACAAGTCATTGCAAAACGTCCCGGTACAAAAGCCTTTCCTTTGTATTGCGGCGGCAGATATACCTGTCCCTTAAACTTCACAACCTTGCCTTCGTAATTTTCCGGATGGTCAGAAGCATCGATATAGAAAATACCGTAATCATCATCTTCTATCTCAATTACATCCGCATCCATATCATAAGGGATTTCAATTTCTCCACTGTCAATCGAAGCCTGACCGTTTACATTTTCAAATACAATCTGCGCTCTCCGGTTGATTGTCTTAACTGCCATACGCATGGTGTTAATATCCGAATCATCCGTACAGCGATTAAATACAACCATGTCACCATTTTGAATGTGCTCCGCCATCAGAGATTTCATATTATTGTTATAGACTGTAAATGTGGTTGCATCAATCAATGTGATTACCTGAACAATTGTCCATCCCTTTGGAACACGAATCGAAAACAGTTTATCCAACTGCCACATACCATTGTATTCAATTAAAACAGTTTCCGGCTGATATTCATCCTGTAAATCCAGCAGCTTTTCTGTATTAATATCCTCTTCTTCCAAATACACCATTGAAATATTACGTTTTGCAAGTTCTTCTTCATCATATTCTTCAATGCCTTCTTCCGTGACAATCAACAAGGCTTTATCCCCTTCTGTAAAATCACGGTCTACCAAGGTTTCCTCACAAAACTTTGTTTTTCCACTTTCCAGAAAACCCATAAAAATAAATACAGGAATTTCTTTTGGTTGCTTTTTCATACTATATCCCTTTCTATCCGACAATTTGTATTCCGATTATAACTGGAACAATTCTTTCAATTTGTCCTCATTCAAATTGCTTCCGATTACACATAACTTACCTGTTACATCCGGCTGTCCTTCACGAATCTCATATTCCTCCGGTGTAAGATCAAAGTAAATCCATCCGCCATCCACATCCGGAACCATACCCTTTGCTCTTAGAATAATACCATATTCCTGATGTTCACTATCTGCCAATGTCTTCAAGATAACATCCATATCATTCTTTGAATATTTATGCGGTGTTTCCTTACCCCAGCTTGTAAATACCTCATCTGCATGATGATGGTCATGATCATGGTGATGTCCGCAGCAACATTCTCCATCATGGTCGTGATGATGCTCATGGTGGCACTCTTCGTCATGGTCATGATGATGCTCGTGATGACACTCTTCGTCATGGTCATGATGATGCTCGTGGTGACATTCTTCGTCGTGGTCGTGATGGTGGTCATGTTCGTCATGAACATGTCCGCAAGTAGGACAAACCTTTGCCTCCTCTAACAACTCTTTTACCAAATCTTTTTCTTTCTCCATTGCAGTTACAATCTGTGCACCATCAATATCATCCCAAGGAGTTGTAATAACGGTTGCCTTCTCATTTAATTCCTTAATCATAGCAACAACCGCCTCTAACTTATCCTCGGATAATTTCTGGCTTCTGCTTAAAATAACAGTTCCCGCATTTTCAATCTGATTATTAAAGAACTCTCCGAAGTTCTTCATATACATTTTACACTTCTGGGCATCAACAACTGTAGATGCACTATTGATATGAATTTCTTCCTCGTTCATATCTACAACAGCTTTCATAACATCCGATAATTTTCCAACACCGGATGGCTCAATAATAATCCGATCCGGATGATACTGCTCTAATACCTGTTTTAAAGCCTTACCGAAATCACCGACTAAAGAACAACAGATACATCCGGAATTCATTTCATTAATCTGAACGCCTGCATCCTTTAAAAAACCTCCGTCGATTCCGATTTCACCAAACTCATTCTCAATCAAAACAAGTTTTTCGTTCTGATAGCCTTCCGCAATTAATTTTTTTATTAAGGTTGTCTTTCCTGCACCTAAAAAACCAGAAATAATATCAATTTTTGTCATTATCCTGCACCTCCATATTTTATAAAAATTACATTAACAACATATTAAAAATGGTTAGTGAAACCTCATTCAATTCCACCAACCTAATATTATACATCATTTACCAAAAAAATTAAAGTGTTTTCACAATCGTTCCACCACCGACAACAACATCTCCCTGATAAAAAACAACTGCCTGTCCCGGTGTGATTGCACGAACCGGATTCTGGAAGGAACAAATCACCTCATTCTCCCCATTCATCCGGATTTTGCAAAGTTCTCCCTGATGGGAATATCGTATCTTTGCACAAACCATCATTTCTCCGTCTAATTTTTCAATTGACATCCAGTTTAATTTGTTTGCAACAAGACTGTCATGGAAGGTATCCTCATTGGTTCCAATCACAACCTCATTCGTATCCGGACGTAACTCAAGAACAAATGCAGGAGTTCCCAATGACAAGCCCAAGCCTTTTCTCTGTCCGACCGTATAATGAATTAATCCTTTGTGCTGACCCAATACATTGCCATCCTTGTCTACAAAATTACCGGTTTTAAACTGTTTACCGGACTCTCTTTCGATATAACCGGCATAATCATTATCCGGTATAAAGCATATCTCCTGGCTGTCCGGTTTTTTTGCAACAAGTAAGCCGATTTTTTCTGCAATCTTACGGATTTCTTCTTTATCATATTCTCCAACCGGCATCTTCGTTCTTTCTAACTGTTCCTGTGTCAGATTATACAACGCATAGGTCTGGTCTTTTCTGGTTGCTGCCGATTTTGCAAGCGCATATCTTCCGTTTTCCAACTGCACTACTTTTGCATAATGACCGGTTGCAATGTAATCACACCCCAGTTCCATTGCACGGTGCAATAATGCTTCCCACTTTACATAGCGATTACATGCAATACATGGATTCGGAGTTCTTGCATGCATATATTCATCCATGAAATAATCAATTACATGTTCCTTAAATTCTTTTTTGAAATTTAATACATAATATGGAATACCCAGCATATCGGCAACTCTTCTGGCATCATCCACAGCAGACAGTCCGCAACAACCTCCGTTTTCAGCCATTGAAAATGGATCCTCATCCTGCCATATCTGCATTGTGACACCGATTACATCATATCCCTGTTGTTTTAATAAATAAGCCGCTACCGAAGAATCAACACCTCCGGACATTCCAACTGCTACTTTCTTTTTCATTTTCTTCCTCTATTCTTCCCATTTGCCTGTAAGTTTACTCTACAAAATGAGATTTCGTCAAGTATGGCCGTTTAATCAACCTGATTCCTTGATATAAAATCCTCATAAGACGGCGACATTTGTCTCAATCTTTTTACAATATCTTTTACCTGTTCCACCACATAGTCCATCTGTTCTTTTGTATTTTCTTCTCCCAATGTCATCCGAAGTGAGCCGTGTGCAATATCATTTGGCAGTCCGATTGCCAATAAAACATGGGACGGATCTAACGAGCCGGAAGTACATGCGGAACCGGAAGATGCACAAATTCCTTTCATATCAAGCATAATCAGAAGGGATTCTCCTTCCACAAACTGAAAACTGATATTGACATTGTTCGGTAACCGGTTTTTACGATGACCGTTCAATCTCGCATACGGCACCTCTGTCAGAATCCGTTCAATCAGATAATCTCTTAATTCTATTTCTTTCCGGCTTCTTTTTTCCATCGTTTCCATTGCAATCTCAGCAGCCTTTGCCAATCCGACAATTCCCGGAACATTTTCCGTGCCGGCTCTTCTTGCTCTTTCCTGTCCGCCACCATGAATAAAACTGCCTAACTTTAATCCGGAACGGATATATAAAAATCCAATTCCTTTCGGTCCTTCGATTTTATGTCCGCTTACGCTCATCAAATCAATATTCATTTCATCCACATCAATCGGAATCTGTCCGTATGCCTGAACAGCATCTGTATGAAAAATAATATCATTTTCCCTTGCAATTGCACCGATTTCCCTGATTGGTTCAATTGTTCCGATTTCATTGTTGGCAAACATCACAGAAATCAAAATCGTATCCGGGCGGATTGCTTTTTTCAAAGCATCTGGTTTTACCATCCCATATTCATCCACATCTAAATAGGTGACATCAAATCCATGCTGCTCTAAATACTGACAGGTATGCAAAACGGCATGATGTTCAATTTTTGTTGTAATAATATGTTTCCCTTTAAAAGAATACGCCTCCGCACCGGCTTTCAGCGCCCAGTTATCCGCTTCCGAACCACCTGCCGTAAAATAGATATCATTTGTTTTTGCTCCGATTCCCTTTGCCAGCGATTCACGGCATTGTGTGATAACAGCCTTTGTCTTTTGAGAAAATCCATATACACTGGATGGATTTCCATATATCGTTGAAAAATAAGGCAACATTTCCTGTACGACCTCCGGTTTTGTTGCCGTTGTGGCCGCATGATCTAAATAAACAAAAGAATTGTCTTTCATATTCATACCCCTTTACCATTATTCCTATCATATCTATATGCTTTTCATATCATAACCATATATAAATACGGTGTCAACTCACAAATAAAAAGAATCCAAATGATACCAATCATATTTTTTCTCTTCCCGAATATAATGAACTAAATTATCCCTATGGTATTTTGTATGATTTCCAATACTTCATTTTCAAATCTGCTTCAATCTGTCAAAAAAAATTCAATCATCAAAGGTACCATCATTCTCACTCTGACCGGATTTCTGACACGTATTTTAGGCTTTTATTATAGAATATTCCTGACAAATCTAATTGGTGCTACACAATTAGGCATTTATCAGTTAGTTCTGCCTGTCTATATCGTAGTCATTGCAATTTCAACCATTGGCAACGAACAGGCATTGACAAAAATCATTTCGGAATATATTCCACTTAACAATCCCCGGTTAAATCAGCAAATTTTTAAAATATGTCTTGGTTTCTGTCTTGTTATCAGTATGTTATTATCGGTATGCATTTACCAAAACGCCGACATAATAAGCACAACTCTTTTAAAAATGCCGGAAAGTGCAGCCTGTTTAAAACTCTTATGTCTTGCAATTCCAAGTGTATCCGTAAAGGGATGCATCCATGGGTATTTCTTGGGCTACAGAATATCTTCTGTACACGGAATTTCGGATTTATTTGAACAGATTTTTAAAATTATTGGAGTATTTCTGGTTGCCGGTTATTTCATTCATTCAAAATACTTAGATGCTACGGTTGCCATCTGGGGATTGATTGTCGGAGAATATGCCTCACTGTTTTATTCTCTCATCTGTTTTTTTAGAAAAGAAAATATTTTAAGAAGAAATCTTTTCCCGATATCCGCACCTACAAAAAACGCATCCGTTTCATACTTAAAATCCATCTCAGTTTTTTGTAAAAATGCGATTCCCATGACAATGAACCGTTGTGCCATCAGTGTCATTCAAAGTATAGAGGCCATATTGATACCCATGCAGCTTTATTTTTATTATAACAATTCGTCTGAAAGTTTATCCGTATACGGAATTATTATGGGAATATCCTTTCCGTTTATTATGTTTCCCGCAACCATCACAAATGCTTTATCAACCATGTTAATGCCTGCGGTATCACAGGCAAGCAGTGCAAACAAAGAACGGCATTTGCAAAATATAATTGAACAAAGTATTCATTTTTGTCTGCTGATTGGTGTATTTTCAAGTATTTTATTTTTTGTATTTGGCAAAGATATCGGTATTTGTTTCTTTCATAACAAAGAATCCGGTATCTATCTGAATCAATTGGCATTTTTATGTCCGCTTATCTATTTGTCCACGACAATGGCAAGTATTTTAAACGGTTTAGGATACGCCGCAAGAAATTTAGTCCAGACACTTTTGTCAACACTCATCCGTATCGGCTTTATCCTTTTTTTCGTCCCAACAATAGGAATATCCGGCTACATTACCGGATTATTTGTAAGCTATGTATTTTTAGCCTCAGCCAGCACATACAAATTAAATAACGAAGTTACCTTCCAAATATCAATCTGCAAAAGCTTCCTTCAACCTTGCTTTTTGTTTGCATTAAACGGAATACTTTTTTCTTTTGTGTATAAAAAAAGTATAATTGAATTTCCGGGTAGAAAAACAACTATACTTTTTATTGTCGTATGTCTGTACTGTTTCACTTCTTTGCTTCCAATGATAAAATCTATTGGCAAAGCTTTCCGACAACACCGTTAATTACCTTACCATCTGCTTTTCCTTTTAACTGAGGCATAACATTCTTCATAATCATACCTTTGTTTTTAGTAGCAATGATATCGGCAAATTTCTCTTTGATAAATGCCTCTACTTCTTCTTCACTCATCAATACCGGTGCATATTCATTGATTACATCATATCTTGCCTGATATTCTGCCAGTAAATCTGTACGCTCTGCCGGACAATTATCAATCTGTTCCTTTGCAGTCTTTAATTCTTTCAGGATTACACGATCCACCAATTCTTCTTTGATATCATCTCTGCAGCCTTCATCGATTGCTGCCTTCTTTACTGCAGAAACAAGAGTTGAAATTGAATCCTTTCTTGATTTATCTCTTGCCTTCATTGCCTGAATCATGTCTTTTTGTAATACTTCAAATGTCATAAATCTATACCTCCCTGTTATCGTTCTGACAAACTAACAATCAAATTATCAATACAGCCAACCAACTGACCGATTTCCGGTTTTGATATCTGCGCATCCGCTCCTAAACGCTCGCCCTTTCTCTTCATATCCTCATTAATCAGGGATGAGAATACAATAATCGGCAAATGTTTTAATGCTTCATCATTCCGCACTAAACGAATCAACCGATGTCCATCCATCTGCGGCATCTCAATATCTGTAATAATACATTTTACACCATAGTCAACACCATTGTTTTTCTTTAAATCCTGTAAGCTGTCCCATGCTTCCTGACCATTTGAATACACCTTTAAGTTGGTATATCCGGCCTGTGACAAAGCATCACTTACCAATTTCTGTAACATAATAGAATCCTCGGCAATCACAATTGGAATATTATTACGTTCCCGTTCTCCCAATGATTCTATCTCTGACATCTTAAGACTTGTCTCCGGACAAATTTCTTCAACAATCCGTTCAAAATCCAAAACAATAATCAAATTATCTAATTTCTTAATGATTCCGGTTGCCACACTGGAACCCGGTGTATTTACCGTACTATCCGGCTTCACAATATCTGTCCATGAAACACGATGAATTCCCAAAACCTGTTCCACATCAAATGCAATATTCAGATTATTAAAGTTTGTAATAATCAGCATATCACTATCCTGTGTCTGATATCCGTCAAATCCTAACGCACGCGTCAGGCTGATTGCGGTAATAATCGTGTCTCTTGGCATAAAAATACCTTCAATACATGGATGAGAATTCGGAACCGGTGTGATTTTGGTCATCGGTAATATTTCTCTTACCTTAGCAACGTTAATTCCGTAATGATTTCCTGCTACGGTAAACTCCAAAACCTCTAATTCATTTGTTCCGCTTTCTAACAATATGTTTGTATCCATACTAAACCCCCTTATTTTAAATCCATCACTGAATTTTCATTCTGATAGGAAATATATAATTGTAATTGTTCAATCTGATCTTTCATCGAATCCGATATCTGAAAAACCAAAACCGCATCCTGCGATTCCGATGGGTTAACCGTTGTCTCCAAAGTTCCTAAATCTTCCAACAACAAAGTCAGCATCGGTCTTGCCGACTTGGAGCCGTTGCAGACAAGTTTGTAATCAACATCTTCATCAATTAATGATAAATCAACCGAATGATCGGAAGTTGTTGCAACATTAAAACGGACAACCAGCAAATCATAACCTTCCGAAGCGTCTAAATAGATAAACTTACCTTCTTCATCCGTAGCCGGATACTGCTTGGTTATCATATAATCCTTATATGTAATTGACACATCCTGATTGCCAATAACAGAAGCAATATCTGTTATTGATGAAACATCTTCTGAACTTCCCGCATCGGTAGACTCTTCCAGCTTACCGCTTACATCATTCCCACCAGTTTCGGTTGTTGATGTTTCCTCCGTTACCTCACTGGATGCCTCCTGTGTTGTATCCTCCTGTGTGTCATTTGGATTCTTTGAAAGCTTTGATTCTCCGTCATTTAATTTATCATCAAAGCTGACATCGTATTTTAGTAACAAATCTGCTGCATATTCTGCAATCATCTTTGTCTCATCACTTGTTAAATCTTTTACATCATTACATCCGGTCAAAAGAAAACTGAAAGCAAGTGCCACACAAAAGACACATATTTTTTTATTCATGCCCTTACCTCATACCTTTTTATTATCCTGAAAATCAGAATAAATTATAGCATAATTTCGTTGTTTCATCAAGAAATTTCATTGACTGCCGATCCCTTATCCAATTCCACATCAAAATAAAATACAACTCCGTTTTCTACATTATAGGCACCGTACTCTCTTCCGTGAAGTTTCATAGTTGCAGCCACAATCGACAATCCAATACCACTGCCACCGTATTCTCTTGTTCTTGCCTTATCTACCTTATAAAACTTAATCCAGATCTTATCTAGTTCATCCTCCGGAATGTTGGAACCTTCATTAAATACTTCAATTCTTAAAACATCGTCTCTTTCTTTTACCGAAACAACAACGGAAGTATTCGCATTCGCATAATGAATTGCATTGGAAATATAGTTGCTGTAAACCTCCTCCAAAAGGAATTCATCACCCCATACATAAACAGGCTCTTCATAAGCAAAATCAATGGTTACCTGATTCTGCTGTGCTAAAATATCAGATGCCTGATTAATATTGCGCATCAGTTCAACAATATCAAACCGTTCTACATTAATGGAATCCGTACCAAATTCCAATTCGTTCAACGCTAACAGCTTCTTAACCATTTCATTCATACGGTCTGCTTCATCCATAATAACTTCACAGTAAAAGTTCCGGCTTTCCACATCATCCGATATATTTTCTTTCAATCCTTCTGCATATCCCTGAATCAGGGCAATCGGCGTTTTTAATTCATGTGATACATGGGACAAAAATTCCTTACGCATCTCATCAATTTGCGTCTTTTCTTCAATATCTTTTGTTAATTTCGCATTTGCAGTTTTTAATTCCGAAATGGTATGTTCCAATTCCTCTGACATTGAGTTAATGCTGTGCCCCAGTTCACCGATTTCATCCTTTGAAGTCCTTGTTACCTTTGCATCAAAATCCAGCTGTGACATTCGTTTTGCAACCTTCGCCATCTCATGAATCGGCTTGACATATGCACTACTGACCAAAAACATGGCAATCGATCCAATTAAAATTGCCACAAAACAGACACCCATATACAAATTCATGGTTGAACTGACACTTTCATCAAAACGTAAAACCGAAGAACGAATTGCAATCAGGCTTCCATCATCCAAAACACCGACCAAATCATAAAAATTCGCATCCAGCGTCTCATCATAATTTTGATGGAAAATGTAATATCCGCCATTGTTTACATCAAACAGATCCGAAAGATTATCCTCATCCTTTCCGGCTAACAAAAGGCGTGCAATGGAATCCAAGCTATTCCACATATTGGTTTTTTCGTTGGCATTCGTATAGACCGTTCCATCTTCACGCAAAATGAATATATTCATATCACCTTTGGCTGCAATCTTTGCCAAATGATTTTTAATTTCACTTTCCTTTAGGCCGTCTGTCTGAAACACACTGTTAATACTTTCATATGTTCCAATCATTTTATGCTTTAACTGGCTCAAAAAATATGTATTAACAAATAATTTTGTTATCAACACTGAACCCATTACGGCAAATGCCATCGTTATCATTAATAAAATTGATAATTTAAATCTTAAAGAACGATTAAATCGTTTAATCATATCAATCCTCTTCTATCTCAAATTTGTAACCCATACCCCAGATGGTTTTAATATATTCTCCGCATTCACCTAATTTGCTTCGAAGCTTCTTAACATGGGTATCAATTGTTCTTGCATCACCAAAGTAATCATAGTTCCATACATTATTAAGAATTTTCTCTCTTGATAATGCCACACCCTGATTGACCACAAAATAATTTAGCAGTTCAAACTCTTTAAAGCTTAATTCAATATTCTTTCCATTCACCTTAACGGTATGTCCTACGACATCCAATTCAATTCCGCCCGCCGTTATAAGTTCCTCCTTGGCAGTTCCGGAGGTTCTCCGTAAAATCGCCTCCACTCTTGCAACCAAAATCTTCGGACTAAACGGTTTTGAAATATATTCATCCACACCAAGTTCAAATCCCAACAGTTCGTCTCTTTCATCAGACTTTGCAGTCAGCATGATAATCGGAACTTTTGACATTCTGCGGATTTCACGGCATGCTTCCCATCCGTCCATCTTAGGCATCATAACATCCAAAATCACAAGTGAAACATCTTTTGTTTCGACAAAAATGTCAATTGCTTCCTCTCCGTTAGCTGCTTCTAAGACTTCGTATCCGCTTTTGTACAAGAAATCTTTCACAAGCTTTCGCATTCTGCTTTCATCATCAACCACCAAAATCTTAACCTGAGACATAAACAATCAAACCTCCCATTATTCCTGTTCAATATCAAGCTGCGCTTCTTTATCTTTTACTGCCTGCTCTCTGCGCTCTAAATCCTCCTGCCATGCAGAATACTTATTCAACACTTTATTCTCCACATTAATATATTCTGCATTCGGATTCACAGCCGCAATTACAAACATCGCAACAACCATAAAAACAAGTGCAACAATTGTAATCGTCATTCTTTTTTTGACCATTAACAAATTGGATATTTTATTCTCTAAAACACCTTTGTTCAGCTCACTTACTTTATCATACTCCATCCGTTTTGGTATCACTACCACAGATAATTCATCTTCATTATACCCAAATTCTGTGACTAAAAAGTGTCTTAACTCCAATAAAAAATTATAACCGATAATTGTTTTAAACATTTCCCGTTCAATCAATTTTTCGTATATCTGATAAACAGCTTCCGGATTTTTTAAATCCAACCGTTGCCGGATTGTGTCTATCGATTCTTTTTCTTTTCTCGCAACCTGTACTTCCTTAAAACTGGGAAACTGAAATCCGTCTACAATCAAATCTTTTTGTTCCATATTCATCCTCCACATATCCATCCATAAAAATAAAAGGACGAACAGTAACGTTCGTCCTAATTTCGCTGGAGCTGGCGGGAATCGAACCCGCGTCCGAAGACTCTTCCATTATGGCATCTCCCATTACAGTCGCTTTATCAACATTCCCTCAAGATTCCGCCAAACGACAGGCAAAACCTTTTGGTAGCTTCATAAATCTTTTATCATGTCAAAGCTTTCATGATAAAGTTCCCCACTGTTTTGATGCCTTATTCCAAGCCATGGGTGAACTTAGATAAGACAACTGCCATTAGGCAGCGTACGCTAACTGATTGTCTGCGTTTATATTTAGTTCCAAGTTTTTAGATGGTCCTGGTCCATCAATGGCTTCCATAATTTCTAAATCCCCGTCGAAACCAGTACAACCCCTAATATAAATCAGGTAGAACTGATTTTATTCATTATCTGATTCAGTCGAACTTTCTTCTGAATCAGTATTTAACAATTCTTCAGCATTGTCCTTATCAATTACATCGACATTGCCACCCAATGCTTCTTCCACGGCAGATGTTGCATCATTTGCCTGAGTAGAATCTTCTGTACTTTCTTCTGTTGCATTTTTTTCGGCAATTGCATTTACCAAATCGACCTCATCGGAATAATTCTCATCAATATAATCACCAACGTATGATTTGAGGGAAGAATCACCCACAATTTTCGGCATTTTTTTGTAAATATTGATTCCGGTAGGAATTCCGATTGCAGCACCAAGAATCAGGCATATCACAATACATTTTACAATTAATTTGACTCTTTTTTTTCGTTCGATATCTTTTCTGTGTTTTTTCTGATATTTCTTTTTATCAACTTTTTCCTGACTCATATATGCCTCCATTATTATACTTACTCCAAAAGACATAATAACATATTTTCCGGAAAATAGAAAATGAATTTTTTATGAAATTTTATCCGCGGAGATTGCGTACCTTAAATTCTTTTTCTGCTTCCCGTTTCATGTCTCTTTTGGCAATATCATGCCGCTTATCATATAATTTCTTTCCTCTTGCCAGTCCTATTTCTATTTTAACCAGACTGTCTTTAAAATAAACCTTTAGTGGAACAATTGTATAACCCTTTAACTTTGCCTGTCCCATAATTTTATTGATTTCATAACGATGAAGCAATAATTTTCTCGGTCTTAACGGGTCTTTATTGAATATATTACCCTTTTCATACGGTGAAATGTGCATCTGACGAATCATTACCTCTCCGTCTTCAACGGCCACAAATGCCTCTTTAATACTACAATGTCCCATCCGCAGTGATTTCACTTCTGTTCCGTGCAATTCAATTCCTGCTTCATATTTTTCATCTATAAAATAATCATGATATGCCTTTTTGTTATTTGCAATCAGTCTTTCACCCTTCTGTTTCGGCATCTTCATCCTCCTTTACCAGCTCAAAATCTATCGTCCTAAGTAATTTATCGACATGAACCACCTGAATTTTAACAGGCTGCCCCATCTGATAAATTCTGCCGGTATCTTTTCCGATAATTTCCATAGTTTCCTCATTATAGATATAATAATCATCCGGTATTGTCGCAATCCGAACCATTCCTTCGACAGTATTTTCCAATTCCACGTAAAATCCGTAAGCAGTCACACCGGATATCATTCCATCGAAAACATTTCCAATCTGCTTGCTCATATATTGTACCTTTTTAAGCTTCTCCACTTCACGTTCCACTTCCTGTGCACGTCTTTCGTTTTTGGAATTGGAGTCTGCAACCTCAGGCAATATCTGTTCCAAATGCAACAGTCTTCGTCCATTTAATCTTCCGTGTATCTGATCCTTTATAATCCGGTGAATCTGCAAATCCGGATACCTTCTGATTGGAGATGTAAAATGGCAGTAGTATTTTGCCGCAAGTCCGAAATGACCGGTACACTCTGTTGAATATTTTGCCTGCTGCATTGTACGAAGTGTCATCCGGCTGATAAATCCTTCTTCCGGTGTGTGTTGGATTTTTGTCAGCAATTTTTGAAATTCTTTTGGATGAATTTCATCTCCGGTATTTTTCAGATAATAACCGAAATGCTTTATGACTTCTTCTAATTTTTCAACCTTTTCCCGATCCGGACCTCCGTGTACACGATATTCAAACGGAACATCCTGCCAGAAATAATCCTCTGCAATTGTTTCATTTGCCATCAGCATAAAGTCTTCGATAATCTTATGAGCGGGATTTCTGTCATACGGTCCAATCTCTACCGGTTCTCCGTTTTCTTTTAATATAATTTTGGATTCCGGAAAATCAAAATCAATTGAGCCTCTCTTTTTTCTTCTCTCTCTTAAGATATCCGACAATTCTTTCATATCTGTAAAAAATGTAATTTCGTCTTTGTATTCTTCAAATATCTCTTCCCCGGACAACAGTTTTCCATCATTGGTCGTAAGAGTTACACTTGCAATCGAAACATCGTCTTGCACGGAATAATCAACCTCATCATAGCTTTTCCGATTTTGGATTGCATCTGCCTTCAAAATTGCATGTACCTGATTATAGCTCATTCTTCTGTCAACACAGATAACCGTTTCTGCAATTTCATGGCCAATCACCTTACCTGTAAAATCAATATCCATAAAGCAAGAAAGTGCAAGTCTGTCCTGATTTGCATTCAATGAACAGATACCGTTTGATAATTTGTGCGGTAACATCGGAATAACCCGGTCTACCAGATAAACACTGGTTCCTCTTTTTAATGCCTCCTCATCCAACGGAGAATGTTCTTTCACATAATGGGAAACATCCGCAATATGAACACCTAGCCGATATCCGCTATCCGTCTTGGATAGTGTAATTGCATCGTCTAAATCCTTCGCATCTTCTCCATCAATCGTTACCGTCTTCCATGCACGAATATCCTTACGTCCAGCACATTCTTCTGCCGATACCTCATCTTCTATCCGTTCCAGATACCGCATAACCACATCATCAAACTCCATTGGAAGTCCATATGCCCGGACAATCGATAAGATATCCGTTCCAGGGTCGTTTACATGGCCTAAAATCTCTACTACCTTGCCTTCCGGTTTGTGATTCTTATCCCCATAACCGGTCAATTCAACAACAACCTTATGTCCGGTAACAGCACCCATACTGTTCTTTTTCGAGATAAAAATATCGTCTGTTATTTTTTTATTATCCGGAATCACAAATCCAAACTGTTTGTTTTTCTGGAAATATCCAACGATTTCACGATTACCGTGTTCAATGATATTTACAACCTTTGCTTCTTTTCTTTTTCCTGCCGGAGCTTTGGTGATCTGTATCATTACTTTATCATTATTCATTGCACATCCCGTTGCATGTTCCCCAATAAAATAATCCTCATCTTCACCTTCCACACAAACAAATCCAAATCCTTTTGCATTACCGATGAAAGTTCCAATCTTTGTTACATCCGAAAGAGATTGATATTTTCCTCTTTTGGTCAGCAAAACCTTACCTTCTTGAACAAGCTGTGCTAAAATCTCCCGAAATTCTTCCTTTTCTTCCGGTTCAACCTGTAATAAAAAAATCAATTCCTTTTGTTTCAGAGGTTTGTAATGTTTATCGTTGATTACACTCAATATTCTTTTTTTCTTTTCATTCCATTGTTTCTTCTCTGACATATTGTTTTCTCCTACCGAACTGCTATATCGAAAGTCCTTATCCTTTTTATCAATTATTGCAGGTCATAAAAAAAGCTACCACATAGTATATGCAGTAGCTTTGTTTATTAATTAATGAATTTAGAACCTATAAGCAATGCCAATATCAAAAATATTGCCACACAAATCCAGGTAGCTAACGCAAGTCTGGCAGCTTTGTCTCTCCCTTTATTCTTGCCCCAATAAGTCTCAGCACTTGTTGTTCCGGCAAGACTTCCTAAACCATTATCCTTTGCTTCCTGTAATAATACCAATACGATAATTATAAGACACATTATACTAAATACAATTGTAAGTCCGGTCTTCACGATATTACCTCCTGTTTAAAAACTCACTGCATGATATCATATCACATTATTCCTACAAAAACAAGCAATTTTTAATCGGTGTTTCCAAATTCAAATCCTATATCCTATTTTGCAGGAACAATCAAACTCTTTCCTGTCATTTCTTCCGGCTGCTCTAATCCGAGAATCTCAAGAAGTGTTGGTGCGATATCAGCAAGACATCCGCCCTCTCTCAATGTTACATCCTTATCATAATTTACAAGAATAAACGGAACCGGATTTGTTGTATGAGCTGTATGCGGCTCACCTGTTTCATAATCAATCATCTTCTCTGCATTACCATGATCCGCACAGATAAACAATACACCGCCGGCTTTCTTCACTGCCTCTACCGCACTGCCTACACACTGATCCACTGTCTCTACGGCTGCAACTGCAGCAGGAATCACACCGGTATGACCAACCATATCCGGATTTGCAAAATTAATGATAATGACATCATATTTTTCAGATAAGATTGCCGCATTTAATTTTTCAGAAACTTCAGGCGCACTCATTTCCGGCTGTAAATCATAAGTTGCAACGGAAGGAGATTTTACCAGAATTCTTTCCTCATCTTTATTCGGCTCTTCCATACCACCATTAAAAAAGAAAGTAACATGTGCATATTTTTCTGTCTCAGCAAGTCTTAACTGCTTTAAGCCATTCTTTGCTAAATACTCACCAAATGTATTGACAATTGACTGTTTCTTGAATGCAACAATTTTATTTGGAATAGACTCATCATAATCCTTAAAGCAAACATAAGTTAAATCTTTTCTTCCGCCTTTTCTTTCAAAGCCTGTAAATGCATCATCACAGAAAGCTCTTGTGATTTCTCTTGCACGATCCGGACGGAAATTGAAGAAAATAACAGAATCCTTATCCTTAACGGTTGCAACAGGTGCTCCGTTTTCCTCAATTACGGTTGGCATCACAAATTCATCTGTCTTTTCGTTTGCATAAGAATCTGCAACTGCCTGTACCGGATCCGTAGCCTTCACACCTTCACCGTAAACCATAGCCGCATATGCTTTTTCTACTCTGTCCCAGTTATTATCACGATCCATTGCATAATAACGTCCGGAAATAGATGCAATCTTACCAACACCAATTTCATTCATTTTATCAACAAGCTCCGCTACATAATCTTTTCCGGATGCCGGAGGTGTATCTCTACCATCCAAAAACGGATGCACATAAACATTTGTTAAATTCTCTTTTTTGCAAAGCTCCAAAATACCGTATAAATGTGTGTTATGACTATGAACACCACCGTCTGAAAGCAATCCCCATAAATGTAAATCCGAATTGTTTTCTTTACAATTCCTGATTGCTTCTAACATAGCTTCATTCCGGAAGAAATCACCATCCTGAATTGCCTTTGTAATAGAAGTCAAATCCTGATAAATGATACGTCCGGCACCAATATTCATATGACCAACTTCTGAATTTCCCATCTGTCCATCCGGAAGACCTACTGCTAATCCGGAAGCAAGACCCGGTACATACGGACACTCTTTCATCAACTGATCCATTACCGGTGTATTTGCCATAGCAATTGCGTTTCCCTCTGTTTTCTCATTCAAGCCATAACCATCAAGTACCATTAAAACAACTGGTTTATTACTCATTTCATTTCTCCTTTTAATCATATATTTAAATAGGCCTTTCGTAACCTATTTTTTTCAGAAATAGTTTAACACATATTAAAAATTTTGCAATGCTTCCTTCATCAATCCAACCGTTTCCCGAATTGATAATTTCTTTGCCGAAATCGTAATATCTGCATATTTTTCATATAAAGGTACTCTTTCTTCATACAAGTCCTTAAAGGTCTGTCCTGTTTTTATTGCAACACCCCGTTTGGTCAAATCACCGATTCGTTCTATCAGTTCCTCTAATGAATGTTCAATATAAACAACCGTACCGATTGATTTTAAATGCTCCATTGCCTCCCTGCCGTAAACCACGCTGCCACCGGTCGCAATAACGGACTTATGGCAATCTAAAGAAGCGTTTGCTTCATTTTCTATCTGAATAAATGCGTCGAGTCCCTGTCCATCTATAATTTCACTTAACAAAAGACCGGTTTGTTCCTGAATCACTAAATCGGAATCGATAAAACGATATCCCATTGACTTTGCAAGTACAACGCCGATTGTACTTTTTCCTGAACTTGGCATTCCAATTAATACAATATTATCCTTCAATCTATACACCATTCCTTAAAATTCTGACATTTTTCCCTTTGCAAACAATTTAATATGTTCCATTGCCTTTTCATCCGGCTGTAACCGAAACAAATATTTCTTTCCGGATTTTTCGTAGTAAAACATTATAATCCCTTCATCATCCAATCCAGATGTGTAATCATACACCTGAAGTTTTGGAATGTTTGCAAAACGTTTTGAGGTTCCCGGAACAATCACGCTGATTTCATCTAAATCAAATCCTCTTAATTCCTGTCGCTTTGCCTTGTTATAAATAATCGCAACCTCTACATGCGTATTGGAAAATGTATATTCATATTCTACCTTTCTTTCATCCTTTACCATATTGAAAAAAATCATTCCCATCAGGATAAATGCAAGTGCCAGTAAAATATGATTTACAATCAGCAAAAAACCTGTTACCAACATAACAACCGCAACACCCAATCTGGCAAAAAAAACATACGGTGTCTTTGCCGGTATAATCTGTTCAACAAAACTATCCTTTTGCATAAATGCCTCCTTGTATTCAAAATAACCCGATAGAAAACTATCGGGTTTTAAAAATTATTTGCTTAAATACTCGTCAATTGCTTTCGCTGCTTTCTTTCCGGCACCCATTGCTAAAATAACGGTTGCTGCTCCGGTTACTGTATCTCCGCCGGCATACACGCCATCTTTACTCGTTTTCATTGTATCTTCTTCAACAATAATTCCGCCCCACTTTTGTGTATCAAGTCCAGGGGTTGTCTGACGAATTAATGGGTTTGGACTCTGTCCGATTGCAATAACAACAGTATCAACATCGATAATATAATTTGAACCTTCAATCGGCTGTGGTGAACGTCTTCCGGATGCATCCGGTTCTCCAAGTTCCTGCTTTACAACTTCAATTCCGGTTACCCAACCATCTTCACCGTGAATTTCACAAGGATTGTTTAATAACTTGAATATGATACCCTCTTCTTTTGCATGATGAACTTCTTCTTTTCTGGCAGGAAGTTCTTCTTCCGAACGACGATATACAATATATACCTCTTCCGCACCAAGACGTTTTGCTGTTCTTGCTGCATCCATTGCAACGTTACCGGCACCAACAACCGCAACCTTTTTACCAACCTTAATTGGTGTTGGCATTTCAGGGAACTTATAAGCCTTCATTAAATTAACTCTGGTTAAAAACTCATTTGCGGAATATACACCAAGCAGATTCTCACCCGGTATATTCAAAAATCTAGGAAGTCCTGCACCGGAACCAACGAATACAGCTTCATAGCCATCTTCCATCAACTCATCAATTGTAACAGAACGACCAACAATAACATTCGTCTTAATATCTACACCTAATTTTTCAACTGTTTCAATCTCTTTGGCTACCAAATCCTTTGGCAAACGGAATTCAGGAATACCGTAACTTAACACACCACCGGCTTTATGTAATGCTTCAAATACCGTTACTTCATATCCCTTCTTAATTAACTCTCCGGCACAGGTAATTCCGGCCGGACCGGAACCGACAACTGCCACTTTCTTACCGTTTTTCTCAATTGCAATGTCAGCTGCTACCGCATTTTTCATATGATAGTCTGCAACAAAACGCTCCAATCTACCAATGGCAACCGCTTCTCCCTTAATTGCACGAACACATTTGCCCTCACACTGATTTTCCTGTGGACATACTCTACCACAAATTGCAGGCAATGCATTTTCACTTGTTATAATTTCATAGGCTGCTTCAAAATCTCCCTCAGCAACCTTTTCAATAAATCCCGGAATTGGAACATTAACAGGACATCCTGTCATACATGGCTTATGCTTACAATTCAAACATCTTGCAGCTTCTTCCATTGCCATTTCCTTTGTATATCCCAAAGCAACTTCTTCAAAATTCTTATTTCGTACATTCGGATCCTGTTCCGGCATTACGACCTTTGTCATACTCATATTTCTTTCCATTGATTTTTCTCCTTTATCTAAAACAATTTGTGATTCTTACGCCTGTCCCAATCGGCAATCATGTTCTTCTTCCTTAAACATACCCTGACGCTTCATACACTCATCAAAATCAACAAGGAATCCATCAAAATCAGGTCCGTCCACACATGCAAACTTTGTCTGTCCGCCAACTGTTACTCGACAACCTCCACACATACCGGTTCCATCAATCATAATCGGATTTAAGGAAACTGCTGTCGGAATATTCAATGGTTTTGTTACATTGACAACATTCTTCATCATAATCAAAGGTCCAATTGCAATGACTTCATCAAATTTTTCGCCCTTATCAATCAAATCCTGCAATACGGTCGTTACAAATCCCTTTGTACCTAAACTACCATCATCTGTAGCAACATATACATGATCACAAAATGCAGCAAACTTGTCGGCTAAAATAACGAACTCCTCTGAACGTCCACCGATAATTACATCAACTTTAACACCCATCTCATGTAATTTTCTCAACTGTGGATATAACGGTGCCGAACCAACACCGCCGGCAACACCGATTACATGATTGCATTTGTGTAACGGAGCCGGTTGTCCCAAAGGACCCACAAAATCCTGAACGTACTCCCCAACCTTCTTCTGGGATAATAATTTTGTAGAATAACCAACAACCTGATAAATAATTGTTACGGTATTCTTTTCTCTATCATAATCCGCAATCGTAAGCGGTACACGTTCACCATCTTCATCAACACGGATAATAATAAACTGTCCTGCTTCGCATTTTTTTGCAACAAACGGAGCCTCAATTTCCATGAGTTCAACCGCACTGTTAAGTGTTTCCTTGTTTACAATCTTGTACATGTTAATACCTCTTTCCCTTTATTATATATTCATTATCTTTATCAATACATACTGTCTCATTATAACGAATTTACAACAATATGAAAAGACCTTTTTTTACAAATGCTTAAAAAGGACTGTTTACCTGATTCTTATCAAAGTAAACAGTCCTTTTATTCTTAAATCTTCACTTACAAAAATTGAAATATCAATTATGCATTTACAACCTGACCGAACTCAGCCTTTAATGATGCACCACCGATTAATCCTCCATCGATATCAGGTTTTGCAAGTAATTCTTTCGCATTACCGGCATTCATAGAACCACCGTACTGAATACGAACAGCCTCAGCTGTATCTGTATCGTAGATTTCTGCAATCAAATCACGAATACCCTTACATACTTCCTGTGCCTGATCAGATGTAGCAGTCTTACCTGTACCGATTGCCCAGATTGGCTCATAAGCAATTACAAGATTCTTCACATCATCTGCTGCAACTCCGGCTAAGTCAGACTTAATCTGAAGACGAATCCAATCCATAGTAACACCTAATTCTCTCTGCTCTAATGATTCACCACAGCAAAGGATTGGTGTAAGACCTGCTTCGATTGCCTTCTTAACCTTCTTGTTTAATAAAACATCATCTTCTTTGAAGTAATCACGACGTTCTGAATGTCCAAGAATAACATATTTTACACCTGCATCAACAAGCATTGCTGCTGAAATCTCACCAGTATATGCTCCGCTTTCCTCAAAATACATATTCTCTGCACCAACTGCAACATTTGTACCCTTTGTAGCTTCTACAACAGGAACAATATCAATCGCAGGAACGCAATATACAACATCTACATCATCGTTCTTTACCAAGTCTTTTAATTCATTTACTAAAGCAACTGCTTCACTTGGAGTTTTGTTCATTTTCCAGTTACCGGCAATAATTCTTTTTCTAGCCATTTCTAATCTCCTTTATTATTCATAAGTGTTGCTGTTTTTCATTTCTTTATTTGCAATTTTAATTAAGACAATACCTGTAATTAAAAATGCAATACCAATTATACCGAACAAAATTGCAATACCGACTCCCATTCCCGAGAAAATCGTTCCAATTCCTCCTACCGTATCATTCACAAGTTCCGGCACATTTCCTTCAGCAGGATCACCTACCTTATAAAAAACTGCCACAGAATGACCAACCGGATATGCCGACGAATAAATATTATATGATTTTTCATATAATGTTCCATTCACCTCATAAGATATCGTTGTATTCTTATCATCACCGGATTCGGTTGCCACAATCGTTCCAATACACGATGTATATTCATTGCTGGAATAATCTGTATCATCCTTCATCCCGGATATGCCATGACCAACCAATCCAAAAACAACACCCATACCGATTGCAAACAGAAGGAAAAAACATCCAAATGCTGTCGATATAATTCCAATAACTTTTTTCATATTATCTCCTAATATACGAAATGAAACACTTAATTACTTATCGTTTGCTGCTGCTACACCAGGAAGTTCCTTACCCTCTAAGAATTCAAGAGATGCTCCACCACCTGTAGAAATGTGGCTCATCTTTGGACCATATCCTAAAATATTAACTGCTGCTGCTGAATCACCACCACCGATAATAGTTGTAGCATCTGTCTCAGCCAATGCAGCTGCAACTGCCTTTGTTCCCTTTGCAAGAACAGGGTTCTCGAATACACCCATAGGTCCGTTCCAAACAACTGTCTTTGCAGTCTTAGCAGCCTCTGCATATAACTCGATTGTCTTAGGTCCGATATCACAAGCTTCCTTATCAGCTGACATTGCATCTGCAGGGAATACTTCTGTCTCAATACTTGGATCATCAATTGGGTTAGGAAAATCATTAATCATAACAGAATCAACAGGAAGTAATAACTTCTTGCCAAGCTTATCAGCCTTAGCCATCATTTCCTTACAGTAATCAATCTTTGTATCATCAACTAATGACTTACCAATCTCATATCCCTTAGCCTTTAAGAATGTATATGCCATACCACCACCAATGATTAAAGTATCGCACTTCTCAAGTAAGTTATCGATAACGTTTAACTTATCAGCAACCTTAGCACCACCTAAAATAGCAACGAAAGGACGAACCGGATTCTCAACTGCATTTCCTAAGAAATCAATCTCCTTCTGCATTAAGTAACCAACTACTGCAGTATCAACAAGACTTGCAACACCAACATTAGAACAATGTGCTCTATGAGCTGTACCGAATGCATCGTTAACAAATACATCACAGATAGAAGCTAAATCCTTGCTGAATGCTTCACCATTCTTTGTCTCCTCAGCACGGAAACGTGTATTCTCTAATAAGATAACGTCTCCATCGTTCATAGCATCAACTGCTGCTCTGACTGTATCATCAACAACTTCTAAACTTGGAACAAACTTAACTTCTTTGTCTAACAACTCAGAAAGACGAGCTGCTACAGGAGCTAAAGTCTTAGTCTTCTTATCTTCCTCTGTCTTAACCTTACCTAAGTGTGAGCAAAGAATAACCTTACCGCCATCTGCAATCAACTTCTTAATTGTTGGAAGTGCTGCAACAAGACGATTCTCATCTGTAATCTGTCCATCCTTTAAAGGTACATTGAAATCGCATCTGCAAAGTACACGCTTGCCCTTTACATTAATATCATCTACTGATTTTTTGTTTAATGACATAACAAAAATCCTCCTATTAAAAATTTTATATATAAGACATGGTGCAAATCTGTCGAGGCATGTCTATATTTTTATTCTGTCAAAAAAAGAGTCCGGTCCATGAAGACCGGACCCTTAAGGTCAATTAAAAATTCAACCGGAATTATGCTAATTCAGCGAAGTACTTAATTGTACGAACCATCTGGCTTGTGTATGAGTTCTCGTTATCATACCAAGAAACTACCTGAACCTCATATAAGTCATCAGCGATCTTAGATACCATTGTCTGAGTTGCATCAAACAATGAACCATATCTCATACCGATAACATCTGAAGATACGATAGGATCTGTATTGTAACCGAATGACTCAGAAGCAGCAGCCTTCATAGCGGCATTAATTCCGTCAACTGTTACATCAGCACCCTTAACAACTGCTGTTAAGATTGTTGTAGAACCTGTTGGAACTGGAACTCTCTGTGCAGATCCGATTAACTTACCATTCAACTCTGGGATAACTAAGCCGATTGCCTTAGCAGCACCTGTTGAGTTAGGAACGATATTAGCAGCACCTGCTCTTGCTCTTCTTAAATCACCTTTTCTGTGTGGTCCATCAAGAATCATCTGATCACCTGTGTAAGCATGAATTGTAGACATGATACCTGACTGGATTGGAGCATAATCATTTAATGCCTTAGCCATTGGTGCAAGACAGTTAGTTGTACAAGAAGCTGCAGAGATAATCTGATCATCTGCTGTTAATGTATCCTGGTTAACTGAGAATACGATAGTCTTAAGATCGTTACCAGCTGGAGCTGAAATAACAACCTTCTTAGCACCTGCATTGATGTGAGCCATTGACTTATCCTTTGAGCAATAGAAACCTGTACACTCAAGAACTACATCAACACCAATCTTACCCCAAGGAAGATTGTTTGCATCTGCCTCTTTGTAAATTGTAAGTGTCTTACCATCAACTGTGATTGTGTTAGCTTCATCATCAGCTTCTACTGTATGAAGGTTCTCACCAATCTTACCACAGTAACCACCCTGTGCTGTATCATACTTGAGAAGATCTGCAAGCATAGAAGGCTTTGTTAAATCGTTGATAGCAACAACATCATATCCCTCTGCTCCGAACATCTGTCTGAATGCAAGACGTCCAATACGTCCAAATCCATTGATTGCAACTTTTACTGCCATGAATAAATTCCTCCTAAAGTTTTGAATTATTAATTGTGGTAACCCTGTTAAATCAGATTACCCATGCACATATAATACCTTTTTTAATTTGAAATTTCAAGAGGTATTTCTTGAATTATTGCCATTTTTTCAATCCTAACGGTTACAATAGACAAATTCTTTGATAATATCCATATTTTTCTTAAACGGACGCTTTCTTTCGCAGTGATGGTTTCGAAAGCTGTTTTTCTTATCAATTAATCATACAATTTATTTATGTGATAGGAAAAAGGGTGTTCATCTTTCTCTATTCTTCTACTTCTTACCAACGAATATTTATCAAACTGATATTTCACCGTAAGAAACATATGATATTGGTGGACGTCATTTTTTCCCTGTGATAATATAATCATAGTTTTTGATATTTTTTCAAACCATAATCTGGAAGTTTGCGAAACGATTTTTTCTTTGTAGGATGCTGAACGTTTCACAAATATTCATTATATATAGAAAGAGGGGATAAAATGTTACTTACAGATATGCACGTTCATTCTTGTTTTTCCAGTGATTCCGAGGAAAAACCGGAAAACATTATAGAAACCACTATTAACAAGGGATTTCAATTTATTTATTTTACAGACCATCACGATACGGATTTTCCGGTGAATCCGGCAGACCCGACTATGACATTTCAGTTGGATTTTGATGCTTATACAAAAAAGATTCTGGAATTAAGGGAACGGTACAAAGATAAAATTCAGGTTATGCTTGGTGTGGAACAGGGAATCTGCCCGGAAACGGCTCCGAAAATCAGCGCTATTTCAAATGCTTATCCGTTTGACTTTATTATCGGTTCCTCTCATCTTACAAGACTGGATAACGGTGACCCTTATTATCCTTCCTATTATGAAGGAAAAGACAATGTACAAGCTTACAGGGAATACTTCATGTCAGAGGTAGAAAACACAAGGATAACCGATGGATTTGATATCTACGGTCACTTAGATTATGCTGTCCGCTACTGCCCTGATAAAGATTTTGTATATCGTTTTGATGACTACAGGGATATCTTTGAAGTTTTATTAAAAGAGCTGATTGAAAGAGGTAAAGGCATTGAAATCAATACTGCCGGTATTACCAAAATCGGTTTTGCCCATCCCCACATAGAAGCGTTAAAGCTCTATCACGAATTGGGCGGTGAAATCATTACTGTGGGAAGTGATGCCCATGTAAAAGAAAATATCGGTTTTGGTTTTGATGTTGCCGAAGATTTATTAACATCGGTTGGCTTCCGCTACTACACCGTCTTTCAAAACCGCAAACCTGAATTTATAAAATTATAATATAACGAATCCTTATCTATATTCCGGAATGCAATCGATTTTAACATCCCACATCTAATCGGTGTGGGATGTTTTTGTTATGTAACATTTAAAAAATTCACATTCCCTGTCATTGCAGTCCTTCGCCTCCGGAAGTCTGCAATTTATATGAAAAACATGTCCGATCTCCTTCTGTTCCTTTTTTCCGTATATTTGTATCTCAGACGGAATCCCTGTTTTTTGCAAACGCTGATACAGTACCTTTGACTCTTCCAACAAAAAATCATTCCGGGCAGTTGCAAGAATACTTGGAGGAAAATCCGCTGTGATATATTTAAAAATATCTAACATTTCCTTTTCTTCCCCGGAAAGAGATTCATATACTCTTCCTAAATAAGTTATAAACATGCCATCGGGATTCTTTTTTATTTCCGATTCTGTATCGTATAATCCGCAATTAAGTCCCAATGCCCGTATTCCCACATCCGGCAGTGCAAAAGAAAATTTAGCAGCAAAATCCGGATTTGTAAAAATCGTGACATAATGACTGACCAACTGACCACCGGCAGAATCTCCCACTAATATCAAGTTGTTTGAATCTATATGATATTCCCTGCCATGCTGCTTTATAAACCACAATACATGATTCAAATCCTCCAAAGGAGCCGGGAAGCTGCTCTCCGGTGCCAGACGGTAGTTCATATTCGCAACGGTAAATCCACTTTTGGCAAGACTCATACAGTAAAACTGATACGTCTCTTTCGAACCGTAAACAAATGCACCTCCGTGAACATTAATGATTGCAGGCTGTAATCCCGTAACATTCTTTGATACATAGATATCCAGCAAATTTGCATTTTCATTTATGCCCATATCCTCCGATAATTTATCCCGATAAGGAATGTTATCATACCGCTTTATATCCTCCGGCGTGGTTAATCCCTTATCTCTTTTTTGATCGCTGATTGCCCAGTTTTTACGAATATTGGTTACCTCTGCAAAATCCATATATCTATCCTTCCTGATACTTCATTTTAGTAGGATTCCCGGTATTTTTTTCGGATACCAAAAGCAATCCCCATTACCAGTAAAATTCCAATGATAATCCATACCCAGATTGGAACATTCTGAATATTAAAGCAACGGACATGAATCCACATTTCATTAATGGCATCATTTTCCTCGTTATCAAAATACGTCATGATAGAGGAACGACTGATAACATCTGCCGATGGATACTGACCAAACAACTGCCGGTTTAACTGGTCGGAGGTGGTTGTAATCACGTAGTCTTCATCTTCACTGTCTCCGCTAAAGAAGTATCCAAGGGGATATTGTGCGGTATCCTCCTCTCCGTCTTCCGCGCCATAGCACCAGTCAATATAATCAAATATGCGGTTATCCTCACCGCCTGCGATCACGGATGTGTAGCCAATGTAATACATGTTACGAATCACATTATCCGGTCTTGATACAAAGTTAATAAATGCCTCTGCGGCATGCTGTTTTCTGCTATCCTGTGCCAGACCGTTTTTTAACATAACCCAGCCATCGAAATAAATATTGGTCGATTCCTCCGGTACCGCAAACGCCAGTGTATAATCGTCCTCATCTGCCTGATCCAAGGTGTACACCGCATCTCCCGACCACTGATAATTTGCAACCACCTTACCGGTAATCATATCGGACTTACCGGAATCTGTCTCAAAGGAATACAGATTATCGCTGATTCCCTGTAAATAATCCTCCACCTTATCAATCATTTCCGGAGATACATCATTCATTTCATCCTTCAAATTCTCGCTGTAATTTTCATCCTGCAAAAATGCATCCGATGTCAGCAAATCCTTTTTCAATGCTCCCACAGCCGCAAAATAAGAATCCCGCACATTATCTTTAATGGTAATCTGGCGTTTGTATTTCTCATTTTCCAGTAATGTCCAACTGGACGCTTCCTCCTTGGTCACCACGTCCGGATTATAAACAAATCCGGTCACGCCCCACATATAACCGGCGGCATACTGTGACCATGGATGTCCGTTGATTTCATTTTTTTCAAAAATACTCTGAATATAAGGGGATACTCCATTGGTATAGTAATTATTGGGATTTTCTTTATCAAAAAAGGAATCTGACAGGGGAACCAACTGATCCTGCGCCAATAATTTCATAATCATATATTCCGACGGACAAACCACATCATATACATCCCCTAAGGTCAGCATATTATATAAATCCTCATTCGTACCAAAGGTAGAATATTCCACCTTCACTTTGATACCATATGTATCCAGATACCACTGCTCAAAATCTTCAATCATGGAATTTTCACCAATGATATCGCCGCTTTCCAAGTCGATGGTCTCATCCTCGTCCCAATCGCCCTCGTCAATATATTCTTCCCAGTTACAGACCCGTAACGTAACCTCCGGAACCTGTGTCTTTGCATCCGCATTTCTTTTTGGAACTGTGGATAAGAGGGATGCCAGTAACACAAAGCACATGATATACGGAATTATTTTTTTCTTCATCTTACATACCCTCCTGTTTTCTTTGTTTCCGATATACCCGGATATTCATACCTAAAACAATGCATACAACAATGATAAAGATTACTGTGGATAATGCCCAGAGTGCCGTCTTAATGGTTGTCTGGGAACCCTTTGTTGCATTTACAACGTAGGTACTGATGGTGTCAAACACTGCCGGCTTCGTATAAGTGGAAATAAAATAATCATCTAAGGATAAGGTAATCGCCAAGGCAAATCCGGATAAAATCCCTGAAAAAATCTGAGGAATCACAATCTTTCGTAATGCAGTAAAGGGACTGGCACCAAGGTCAAGGGCAGCCTCGTAAATACATGCATCCATTTGTTTTAACTTCGGTAACACGGAAAGATAAACAAAGGGTGCGCAAAGAGTAACATGTCCAATCACAAGAGGCACGTAAGTATCCTTACTGATACCGAATGCCACCACCAGTAAAATACAAATGGAAAATCCGGTTACCACATCTGCATTTACAACCGGAATCTGATTCAGGGTTGACATGACCGAAGCAATCCGCTTCTTTGAATAAAAAGAGCCGATTGCACCGATTGTTCCCAGAATCGTAGCCAGAAATGCTGCTCCAAATGCCAGTAAGATTGTTCCAAAAATCATGTCTCTAAGCTCCGGTGTTGTAAAAAGGGTTACATAGTTATCCATGGAAGGACTTCCTGCTCCACCAATCTGTGTTGCATCTGTAAAACTATAGACACTTAATATCAGAATCGGTGCATACATAAATATCAATACAAGCAAAATAATAACGGTCTTTATTATCTTCTTCATTATAAGAATGCACCTCCTCTTGAATCATCCTCTTCCATGGATGAGGTTGACAATGTAAAAATACAAATCATAACAAGCAATACCAAAGCAATCATAGAGCCTCCATGCCAGTTGTATGCAGAGAAATAACTGCCAATCAGACTACCCATAATATAAGTACTGTTATAAAGCATATCCAAAACAACATAATTGGTCATTGCCGGCAAAAATACCATGGCAACACCACTGACAATTCCCGGTACGGAAAGGGGTAATGTAATCTTCAAAAAGGTAGCAATATCTCCCGCACCCAAATCCCTTGCCGCCTCAACCAAAGAACGATCTAACTTCTCAATGGTATTGTATATCGGAAGAATCATAAAGGGCAGAAAATCATACGTCATACCGATTACAGAATTTAAAAAAGGATGATAAGCAAGATTTCCCTCCAATATGGTCAGGATTTCCTTTAGCGCTGTAATTCGCAAAGAAAAGTTAATCCACATAGGCATAACAAATACCATAACCATAATCGACTTTGTCTTTAACCGGCTTGCAGCCAGTATATAGGCAACGGGATAGGCTAACAGCAGACAGACGACGGTAGTTACCAGTGCGATTGCCAGGCTGTAGCATAATGTTCCCAGTGTATTGGGATTGGTAAAGAACTGAACAAAATTATCTATAGATAATTTTCCGTTCTTGTCCGTAAATGCATAATAGACCAATACAACAAGGGGAAGTATTACAAATAAAATCAGATAAAGCATATAGGGAATCCCTAAGCTTTTTCTGGAAAAAGAAAAACGTTTCATCTCGGGTCCCTCCTGTTATTTTTTCACTGAAAAGCTCATTTTTTCTACCGGCATAATCAAACCTACAAGGTCATCCATATTCCACAAATATTCATCATCCACGATAAAATCCTGACCAAAATCAGTACGGATTACATAACTGTAATGGTCACCTTTATATATCAGGTTACTGATATAACCTTCAACCAGACCCTGTTCTTTATCATCCGTTAATGTAATATCCTGAGGTGCAATGGCAGCGTAAATGGTAATCTTATCCGGGTCAATAACCTCTCCCATAGCATCGATTAATATGCCATCCTCATTTCTTTTACTTCCCTTGATAATTTTCGTTAAGCTGGTACTGAGATGTTTTTTGTTGTACTCCAGCTTATGATTTTTATTAATATCAACAGTGAAAATATTGGTATGGTCTTCTGCAATCATAATATGGATATTGTCCGGTTCTACCTGCATACCGATCGTATCTCCCACCTTTGCACTGTGTACGGTCTGAATTACCACTTCATTTCGTCCGGATTCCACAGTAATTTCATAATGCATGCCCTTAAATACAACAGAAGAAACGGTTCCTGTAATGGTGCCTTCCTCCGGTTTGGTCATGATAACATCCTCTGGGCGGACAACCGCAGTAATCCTGGTTCCCTCTTCCACATCATCCACACAGGTAAACTCTGCACCGGCAAACCGTGCTTTTAGCTTTCCGGTCATAATGCCGTTAAAAATATTACTTTCACCGATAAAGTCCGCAACAAATGCATTAATGGGTTCATTATAGATGTCCTCCGGTGTTCCGATCTGCTGAATCTTACCTTCTGACATTACAACAATCTTATCCGACATACTAAGGGCTTCTTCCTGGTCATGGGTTACATAGATAAATGTAATCCCAACCTCATCATGCATTGCCTTCAACTCAATCTGCATTTCCTTACGCATTTTAAGGTCTAATGCGCCTAATGGTTCATCCAGTAAAAGGATTTCCGGCTCATTTACCAAGGCTCTTGCAATCGCTACACGCTGCTGCTGACCACCGGATAAGGTTGCAACCTTTCTTTTTTCAAAGCCTTCCAAGTCAACCAATTCCAGTACCTTCTTGACCTTCTTCTCTATTACGGATTTCTCCAGTTTCTTCTGCTTTAATCCAAATGCAATATTTTCAAAAATATTCATATGGGGAAATAAGGCATAACGTTGGAAAACCGTATTAATAGGACGCCTATTGGGCGGCAATTCCGCAATATTCTTTCCGTTTAATAAAATCTCCCCTTCCGTAGGGATTTCAAATCCGGCTATCATTCGAAGAGTTGTTGTCTTACCACATCCCGAAGGTCCTAAAAAGGTAACAAATTCTCCCTTCTTTACCTCCAGATTAAAATCACTGACAGCCTCAAAGCCATCCTCATATACTTTTCTGATATGTTTTAATTCAATAATATTCTCGCTCATGTCAATTCCTCTTTCCGTATCTTTTTCTGTCTGCTTTAAAAATTAGGGGGCGTGCTGACCCAGATCAGCTTCGCCGGACTACCGGATGTATTCTCAATCTTATGCACCTGATTGGCGGGATAATAAAATGCCTCATTCTTCCTGACCACGTACTTCTTCTCTCCAATGGTAAGAAGAATTTTCCCGGAAATCACAAATCCAAACTCTTCGCCGGAATGTGGGCTGTCTTCATCTAAGCCTTGATGGGGCTTTAACACGACCAGTAGCGGTTCCATCTGATTTCCCTGTGCAGTAGGGACAATCCACTGAATACTGTTGCCGGCATCGTCGATTTTTTCAAAAAAGTCTTTATCCGAAAAAACAATCTGTTCTTCCTTTGAATCCTTGAAAAAATCAGAGGGTGTGGTTCCGAGACATTCAATCAGATCAAATAATGTCACGACAGAGGGTGAAACCTGCCCTCGTTCCAGTTGGGAGATAAAACCTTTGGTAAGCTCCGTCCGGTCTGCCAATTCCTGCTGGGTTAACCCATTTCTCTTTCTTAGATTTTTAATCTTGTTACCGATTTGTTCATTCACGTAATCAATCTGCATTGTATTCAACCTCTAAACATAATATTCACTATCACTAAACTTTTTGACCAGAATTTATTATACTAATAATAAACAAAATGTCAATTATTTTTGTTACTTTTTTATTCTTTTATTGCAGAAAAAACACTATCAGAATCGATGTCTGATAGTGGTTTTCTAGTCATATTATTTTCCAATAAATTTTCATTATAATTTGCCATTATTTTATAAGTAGTTTATTCTATAAAATTTTCATCCCACGGTTACACAGCATTTGTCCAAATCATAGGTTCTTGTGTAACCATCATCATTATATAACCGGTAGCTGCTATTCTCATATCCAACAAATGATAACTGCTCCATATTGATATCTGCTACACATTCCGCAGGTTCTGCAAGAGGAATACATTTATCCTTCCGAACAAACAAAATCACTTCATTTAACGGAATCTGGGTAAAATAATGTCCCGGTTCCATCTTTGTCTGTTCCACGGTTCCATCCGGTTTAAAACGTACCAGTACCATCTCTTCCGGTAAATATACGCTTCTGCCGATTGCATTTTGTGTATATACCGGCGCAATCATGATTTCATTTCCAATCATAAGCTGGTCTTCCACATGAACCGCAATTCTATCTTCCGGATAAACAAAAGCAAGAGGCTTAAACATCAAATCATCCGTTAAAGCAGCTTTCATATACTCACTGTAAAGATAAGGAATCAGACGATACCGAACACGAATTATATGCTGGAAATCCTCCACATGTTCAAACCGGTAACACTCCTGCTGCCTTGAATCCAAACAGGAATGGTTCCGCATAAGAGGGGTAAATACCCCCAGTGCAAGCCATCTTAGCAAAAGGTCTCTTGTGGTATTACATCCAAAACCTCCCAAATCTGCACCTATATACAAAAATCCGCACATATTTAAAGACGGTAACATTTTCAGATTTAATAAAATATGAGACCACCAGGATTTGTTATCACCTGTCCAGATTCCCCCGTACCGGTGCATTCCGATATAAGAGGAACGGGAAAACAACAGACATCTTTTATCCGGAGACAATTTTTGAAGTGCTTCTCCCGCAGCCCGTGTCATATTGTAGCCATAAAGATTATGTACCTCGTCATGACATACCATTTTTCCATTTACCAGATGATACATGGAAGCATAATCCTTTGGATTATTGGCAAGGCCAGTCATCTGATCCCCTAATGCCCAGACATCCTCAACTTCTTCATCTTTTTCAACAAATTCCTTCATTGCAGCTTTTACATCCCGGATACCTTCCGGTGTGAAGAAAATAGCCGGTTCATTCATATCATTCCAAAAACCCTCAATTCCGGCATCTGTCAGCACCTTATATTTACTTCCAAACCATTCTCTGACAGCAGGATTTAACACATCCGGAAAATGGGTGTATCCCGGCCATACGGCAGCAACAAAATCACTTCCATCCTTTCTTTTGCAAAAATAATGATTTTTGACACCTTCTTCATAGACCTCATAGCCTTTTTCTATCTTAACACCGGCATCAATAATGGGAATCAGCCGGATATTGTCTTTTTTCAAGGCTGCCACATATCCCGGAAAATCCGTAAAGGCATCATTTACCGTGAAATCCTTATATTCATCCATATAATCAATATCCATGTAAACCATATCGATAGGAATATGATTTTCCCTGTATTTCTTTGCAACCTCCACAAAATCTTCCGGTGTCTTGTAACCCCAACGGCTCTGTCCGAAACCAAAAGCAAACTTTGGCGGAATATAGCTTCTGCCGATGATTTTTCGGAACTGCTTTACAATATCATATGGACTGTTACCAGTAATCACATAAAAATCCAAATCTGCCCGGTCACAGGACACAAGGAGTTTATCGTAGTGTGTATAACCAATATCAAAGGTTAGGGTTGCCGGATAATCCATATAGATTCCAAAGGTTTCTTTTCCTGAAATAATGATGAAATTATGAGCAGCATATAAGGAGCAGACATCCTCATGATGATGAGGAATATCTGTATTATTGCTGATGTAAATATAGCCACGCTTATTGATTCCCCGATTGGCTTCTCCAAGACCGTATACGATATCTTCATCGTCCATGTCATATTGAAATGAAAACCCTTTTTCACAATTTATCCTGCCAAATTCCGGAGTACCTTCCTCACTGTCAAAGGCTGTAATAATTGCTTCTGTGGGAAATGGGATTCCGTATGTGTATTTTTTAATCATTTATAAGTCCTCCTGAAAATTTATGTTATTGTAAGAACGAAAATCTTCCTTTATCAAATCACGATTTAGTAAATCGTGATTTGGTATCGTTATATCCAATACTACCGCGTACCAAAAGAATCCGTCCACAACAGCATATATCCACTACGAAAGGCAACCGTCTGAGAAGCTAAATTCGTGACAGAGGCACTGTAAAACGGTATCTGGTCTCTTTTAAGAATTTCGATGGACAGGTTTCTGACTAAAAGTCTCGCCAAACCATATCCTCTCCACTCTTTATTTACATCAATTCCAACCTCCATGATATTTCCGGAAACTTTGGATGCACCGGCAATTGCAATTATTTTTTCATTCTTCTCAGCACATAAAACAATAGCGGTAGGTGTATTTCCATTTTCATCAAATGCCAGGGAATTTTCAAAGCCCTTTATACCACATAATTGGGATAACTCATTTTCTTCATATAACTTATAAGAAAAACCATCTGTCAAAGGAAGGGGAATCATCTTTTTCACATTTGGAATATAGTGTAACGTCTGTCCAAAAATTAATGTACTTTCATATAATTCATCTCGAACTCTTCCTGCCAATAACTGCTTTCCGATCTCATATTTATCTTCTGAGCAAGAAATGATATTGGCATTTTTTATACTTAAAATTTTTATATAATCTTTTTCTTCTTTCCGATTCTTTACAAAGCAAGTATCATCTGATTCTAACTGTTCTATGGAACAATCTATAGAATCAGCAATATATTGGTAAATTGCAGTCTTAATTTCTTCTTGATTTTTCATTTTAAATCTCCAATCCGCTTAAATCCAAAAACCATTTTATCTCCTTCTTGCAGTATTTCGTATCAACACCTCATACACTCCAAGCAATATACACCCGATGGCATAGCACAAAATATCTTTCCAATCAAATACAGAACCGACCAAGACACTTAAGAATCGGTTATCCTGCCAGCCTAATACTTCCACAATATGGAACATCTGCGAGAATTCTACCAGTGCCGCAAAAATAAATACATACAGCGGTAACAATTTGCATCGCTCCGGTACAAATATTCTTATAAATGTATATATCACAATCACAACCAGCACATCACCAATATATGGTCTTACAAATGTATCATGCACATATAACGCAATCAACACCTCGATTAGCAACAAAATCACAGTTGCTATTGCATATCCGATTCGCTTCATGTTCTTCTCCTCTCTCGTAAAGTCGTGGTTTCAGTACTTATAAATCCGATTTCTTATTTTTCACTATCATCCCTTTTTAATATTTGTTCATCCCATGCTTAATATCTGGCAATATATTCATAATCTGGATACTCTTCTATCTCATATAATTTCGGCAACAATTAAATACTAAAAATACTACGATTCATTTATGTGAAATCATCATATTCTTGTACTTTTTTTTATTTTCAGATGTATATCCTATAAGCAAATCAGGATTATATGGCTTTGCTAATTTATACACTTCATTTTCGCCAAAGGAAATACCTTCAGAAAATGACATCTTTTTCCCATTGCCCATCATCATAATAATTTGAGCAGGATTTCCGTTACTAAAAGCAGCTCTCTTACTATATACCCATTTAATATCTGAAAGATCTATTGGTTTTGTAATTTTTAAGCTAAAAAATATAAACCGTTTTGTAATCATCATTCCCGGTCTGTGCTTTACGCAGGCGTGAAGCATTTCATATGTATATAAGTTTATATCCTTCATTTTAAGGAATTTATTCTTTTCATATTTCATATAAATAATTCCAATCCAGGCAGCTGTAACCAAAGCCAATGCTATCAGAAAAATAAAATCCACCACAAAAGATTCTTTCATAAATATTTTTAAAACTATCATAACAAGCATAAATATAATTGAAATAACTCCTAAAATCAGAATACTCTTATATTCTTTATTACACAGCTTTTCCCATGCCATAATAGGTGTTCCTTTTTTAAATGTTGATACTCCACCTTCTTTATAGAGCTTTAACTCACTTATATTTTGATCAAGAATGTCTTCTCTATAATCTCCTTCAAAAAATACATTATGTCCAAATATATAATCCCCCAAAAAAATCTGGGCTGTAATCCTATCATATCCTAGTTTTCCTTCCAAATCCATTGGGTATTTAATCTTACACTCTTCATATTCTTCTTTTGTTAATTCTGTAAATCTACATATTCTTTTTGTATCAAAATATATTATTATGTATGCGTAATAATATATCTTCTCCATTTCTCTCTTTGTTCCATATCCATACTCAGAAGTATAGGATATTACATATTGTTTAAATTCATCCATTAAATAAATATCCTCATTTCATACCACTATCAGATGTGCAAATTAACACATTAGATATATTCTAATTCTTCAATTCTGATGTTTCAAAATATCCTACTCCATTAAGATATATATAATCGCCTTTTTCAATTGCCGCATTTTTAATAGTAATCCTATCGCTAAACCTTGTGCAAAATTCATCGCTATTTTTACAACTGAGTAGTCCGTATAAACCACGGTATCCCTTATATATTGTATATAGCAGTATTTTAGGTTGTAAAGTTTAGAATTTAAAAAACCAAAAAACCTTTCCACCATACGGATTCTTCTTACTGAGCAATAATGCGGATACTACATGCAATATCAAAAAACCGCCTCCGATGATTGTCATCATCAAATCAATCCGCGATAAAACCGATACAGAGTTTTCATTATATCCGATATATACCTTTTTATTGCCAAAGACAATACAATTTCCCTCATACCAGAATTCATCCGCACCGTTAACCAAAGAGTCCGTTTTTATCTGTAATACGGTATAGGTTGACCGGACACCCTTACCGTAACGTGATTGATAGGCTCTTACACTATTTCCATTCAGTACTTTCGCATGCTGGGAACTTTGGCGTGAAGTTTGATAAATAACGGTTCCCGTTGTATGATTCGTTTTACAGACATAGCCTGTCACTTGAAACATTCCTGCAACAAAGAAAATCAACGCAACCACAAGCATTAAAATTTCCGTTGTATAGAAAGCATTTACAGATTTTTCCCTGAACTCTGTCACTTCACTGCTGCTCCATGGTTTTCGATGAAAATTACGAATTGTAACCGGTAACAAACAGACTGCTCCAATTAATCCTATAAGAGAAAAAATCACACATACAAGCACCGGCATCTTTGTACCGATAACCAATGTAGAATTCACTCCCTGTTCGACGGACTCATCCATATATGTAATATTCCCGCATACCAACACCTTTTCATCCTGTTTCAGATGTGATTTATTCCCCGGATAATAGTAATGAAAGAAGATTGTCCCACCATCTTCTCTTGCGCCATCCATTTTCAATACTGCATACCCACTTGTTCCGTTTTTATCCGCACTTGCAACAGTCGCCGGTAGTGCATGTGACGATAATAAAGATAATCGTGGCACACAATAAATTGCAGTTATAACAAATAATATCATACATACAATAACAGCCACCATGTTAAATATATTTTTTTTGTAAGTCATACTTCATCCCCCTGTTACTTTTGGTAGTAAATATTTTAATGTTTAGATATTTTCTTGGAATCATTTTTATGTATTTTATTGTGTTATCATCTTTTTCTATTTTTACCTTTATCAAATGCATAATATATTCTCCATTTTGGAATTCACAACCTTGAATTTATTACTCAAAATCCGGTGAAAATAATTCTAAATCTATATTTTCACACTTATATCCAACCTCCTGCCTTCAAAATTTCTTTCTAATCGCAATGCTGATTTATGCATCAGTCATATTTCTGCCTGTATATCTTATCAAAAGGACAGCCACAACCATAGCGATTGCTGTAATATCCTTCGTTGTTGCATATTGTATATTGATAACTCAGTTCTCCCTCATTTGCATTAAAAGTATAATAAAAAATGCATTTGTTGTATGTTTCACCCAACAAAAAATGTTTTCCACATAATTACCCTTTCTCCCAATAGCAAAAAAGCAAATGTCAAGATAACCATACAGTTGCTTTGATTATACATTCAACAAATAGATTTTTACAACATCATCTTACACAATTTTGTATTACATTCACATAAGGTACAAGAAGGCCGTGTATTACCACTTCCCTTTAATTGGTTATACCAAGTATATCATATCTTTTTGCAAAAAAATTCAACGGTAAAGAAAATCAAAACATAAAAAATAAATGCACACAACGTTAAATTTTGCGAATTCTATTCATTGTTTTAATTATTGTGCTATATGAGCTACAGATATCTGTCAATCTACAGTTTTGATACAATGAAATCAATCCGATTCGGGTAATACCCGCACAGACAGGAATTCGTTGGAACACTGAACTTGATACAATTTAACCTTATTTCCCCTAGGGGTGTTCAAAAGGGGGTTCATTTGAACCCCCTTTGAGAAATGGCACTTGCAGGCATAAAAGATGGCAGGCAGTCTCGTTATAAGACCACCTGCCTGTTGATTATTCTTATTCTGTTTTCTGTATCTCGTCAGCCCGATAAACTTGAAGTTATCTGGTTGATGCCATTTTATCAGTCAACCATGATCTCCTGAGAGCCACATAGGAGATTAAAAAGTTCGCAAGCCAACCAGCTGGTACAGCAAGCCAGACAAAGG
>CAKQYU010000009.1 GCA_934293575.1 uncultured Lachnospiraceae bacterium
ATTGACAAAACGGTTTCTTTCCTGAAAAAAACATATAATTTTTGTAACATAATATTTCCTTTCCGGTCTGATACGACCGCGTATAAGTATATCACAGAAACATCCAGAAAAAAAGAATATCATTTTGTATTGTGGATTGTGTTTGCGATTACCACCTCATTCCTGTATAATAAAAATGTTATCAATGGCGACATCATTTCAAAAGTTCAGAATATGAAATGATCACCACTTTACAACTTTTTCATAAAAAAATTTCGTACAGGACTTTCCTATAATATTGGATATGGATGTTTATGTAATGCAGTTAGATGATTAAAGTGAAGAAAGATTTTAGTACTGCATTTTAAAGATATTAGAAGATTAATTAAGTTGGGAAATTTGTTTGAGCAGTAGTCTGCACTCCCTAAACTGACTACGATTTGACTACTACAGACGGAAGTGATTTGCTTCATTTTGCACTTTTTTGCAAAAAATGTAGTAAATGAGAAGAAAACTACGATACCTTGAAATGCTGATAAACCTTGCAAAATACGGCATTTCAAGGCAATTTGAGAGGAGAAAAAACAATGATTCGAGTACTTTTCATCTGCCACGGCACAATGCGAACATTTTTGTAGAACCCCTGATTTTGCTGGGGTTCTGGGCATTGGATAAATCAAAATACCAAGAATTTACCAAGTTTGAAAATATAGAAATTAGCATTTGCGATGTTATGAAATAAGAGCCGAGTTTTATTATTATAATACAAGGCTCTTTTTTAGTATTCCATATAGGGTAATGTAGATTCATGTTTTGTGCTTGTTTCATTAATTCCATTTTGATGGGGGTTATGATATAATAATACTATTATATGCAATGAGAGGATAGCAAATTTGGAAGAAGTAGATATTATTGAACAGAGTATTGCTGATATGAGCGGTGACTTGTTGAGAATACTCTTGATAGATAAAACTACAAAAAGATATATCAGATGGGCAACCGATAATTATGTGTCATTAGGTGAGGATTATAGTGCTGGGGTAGAAATAAAACCAGAGTTTATTACAGGAGCTTATACGAATGTAATACAGCCGAGAGTGGCTAAATCTCAAGCTGAGCAGATGAAAAGAACTAGGGATAAGGCGGAAGTCTTTACACCATGTTGGATATGTAATGAGCAGAATAATTTGGTTGATGATGCATGGTTTGGAAGAAAGAATGTTTTCAATACCTGTGATGGAGATTCGTGGAAGGTTACAGATGGGGTAATTGCTTTTCCCAATAATAAAACATGGCAGCAATATGTTGATGCTAGAAGATTAGAGATAAGTTGTGGAGAAGCACCATATCTTGTCAGTAGATATAATACTGTTACAGGTGAGCCGATACAGGTAAGAGATAGGATAGGTATTTTGGATAGAAAATTGCGAATCGTTTCTGAAAATACACAAACTGAAGAAGATTGGCTTAAATGGGCTATCAGGGCTTTTCAAAGTACATATGGTTATGAGTATCAGGGAGATAATGTTTTGTTGGCAAGGGAGAATCTGCTATTTACTTTTGAAGATTATATGGTAAACAAGTTTGATAAAAAGCCGACATTAGTGCAAATGAAGAAGATTGCAAATATTGTTGCATGGAATATCTGGCAGATGGATGGGATAACAATGACTACTCCGTATAGTGAGGCAACACCACTACATAGGCAGATGACAATATTTGATTATATGAACGATAATGTGGAAGAAGAAAAAGTTCCTATGTACAGTTTAATTAGGGATTGGAGAGCAGAAGAAACAATAGAGTTCAGGTCTTTGATGAGTGAGGGGTACTGATATGGAGAAAGAGTTTAAAAACGCATTTGATTATAAGGTAATATATGTATTTGAGATTAATGATGAAAAACATAGAGGTAAGGTAAAGATTGGTGATGCAACTCTGCATACGACAAAAAATATTGAGTTTCTTGCCCCTAACAGCAGAGAGCTAAATCAGGCGGCATTGGAAAGAATAAAAGCATATACAAACACAGCTGGAGTTACGCCTAAGTTGCTTCATACTGAGTTAGCTGTTAGAACTGTAAAAGAAGGTGGACAGGTACAGCTTAAGGCATTTAGAGACCATGATGTTCATGCGGTATTAAAAAATTCAGGTATTAAAAATTCGAAGATAGATGAAACTACGGGAAAAGAATGGTTTGATATTGATTTACAGACTGCAGAAAAGGCTATTTTGGCAGTTAAGAATAATGCTTCTAATTTAAGTAACACAGAGGTTGTAGCTAAGGCTCCGATTATATTTCGCCCAGAACAAGAAGAAGCAATAAAAAGAACTATTAAACAGTTTAAGAAGTCGGATAGAATGCTTTGGAATGCTAAGATGCGTTTTGGAAAAACCATATGTGCATTAGAAGTAGTAAGGCAAATGAACTTTCACAAAACCATCATTTTAACACACAGACCTGTGGTAAATGAAGGATGGTACGAAGATTTTACAAAGATATTCAGAGGAAGTTCCAGTTTTATATATGGCTCAAAAGCCAACGGATATACAGTCGACCAGTTGCTCAATACAGATAAGAATTTTGTATATTTTGCTTCAGTTCAAGATTTGAGGGGTTCTTCTCAGGTTGGTGGTAAATTTGATAAAAATGATAGTGTTTTTAAGACAGTGTGGGATTGCGTAATTGTTGATGAAGCTCATGAGGGAACGACAACTCTTTTAGGCGAGGATACTGTAAAGGCTGTGTTAAAAGAGGGGAATAATACAAAATTACTGGCTTTATCAGGTACTCCATTTAATATCTTAGATGGGTATGAGGAAGATGCAATTTATACATGGGATTATATAATGGAGCAGGAGTGCAAATCAGAGTGGGATAAAAACCATTTTGGTGATTCTAATCCGTATGAGGAGTTACCAGAGCTTCGTATATATACATATGATCTTGGGCAGATCTTGCATAACAGGGATTATATTGCATTTGAAGATAAGGCATTTAATTTCCATGAGTTTTTCAGAACATGGACAGGAGATTATGAAGTGGATCATGCCAATATGCCAGCATACGCTAAGGTAGGTGATTTTGTCCATGAGAATGATGTCCTTAGTTTTTTATATATGCTAACGAGTTCAGATAATAAAAGTATGTATCCATATTCTACGGAAGAGTATCGAAATCTATTTAAGCATACGCTATGGATAGTACCAGGCATAAAAGAAGCAAGAGCTTTAAAAAAGTTGATGATGGAGAGAACTTTATTTGGCAATGGCATGTTTGAGATTGTAAATGTTGCTGGTAATGGTGATGAAGAAGAAAAGCCTGAAGAAGCATTAAGCAAAGTAAAGACAGCTATAAAAAATGCTGGAGAAGATAATTATACGATTACATTGTCTTGTGGGAAACTCACGACAGGAGTAACAGTCAGAGAGTGGACTGGGGTATTTATGTTAGCAGGTTCGTTTTCAACATCTGCGGCAAATTATCTTCAGACTATATTTAGGGTACAGTCTCCATGTAATATAAATGGTAAGATAAAAGATGTAAGTTATGTATTTGATTTTGCTCCTGACAGGACTTTAAAGATGGTATCGGAGGCAGTTTCTATATCGGCAAAGGCTGGTAAGCGTAATTCGGAAGACAAGAGAGTATTAGGTAAGTTTTTGAATTATTGTCCAGTGATATCTATCGAAGGTTCTGAGATGAAAGAGTACAGTGCGACCAGACTGTTGCAGCAGTTAAAGCGTGCATATGCTGATAAAGTAGTTAGAAATGGTTTCGATGATAGTAATTTATACAGTGATGAGCTATTTATGTTAGATGATGTGGATATTCAGAAGTTTGATGAGCTGAAAGGTATTATTGGGACATCAAAAGCATCTCCAAAGGCTAATGATATTACTGTTAATGACCAAGGTCTTACTAAAGAAGAGTACGAAGAGCTTGAGAAAGCCAAAAAGAAACCTAAGAAAGACTTGTCTCCAGAAGAAAAGGCTAGACTTGAAGAACTTAAACAGTTGAAGAAGTTGCGTAATGATGCTATATCCATTCTCAGGGGTATTTCAATTAGGATGCCATTGCTTATTTATGGTGCGGAGATCCCTTACGAGGAAGAAATTACGCTGGATAGATTTGTAGATATGGTTGATGATTCATCATGGGAAGAGTTTATGCCGACAGGTGTAACGAAGGATAAGTTTAGAGAGTTTCAGAAATATTATGACGAGGATGTGTTCATAGCAGCAGGACGAAGAATAAGAAATGTTGCAAAAGAGGCAGACACCTTAAACCCTACTGAACGAGTACAGAAAATTGCAGGACTTTTCAAATATTTCAAGAATCCAGATAAAGAGACTGTCCTTACTCCTTGGCGAGTTGTTAATATGCATATGAGTGACTGCCTTGGTGGTTGGGATTTCTATAGTGAGAGTCATAAAGAGGATGAAATGCCTGATAAACCAAGGTTTGTAGATCAAGGCGCTGTGACACACGATGTATTTTTTAAACCTGATACAAAGATATTGGAAATAAATTCAAAGACAGGTTTATATCCTCTGTATGTTACATATAGTGTGTTCAGGGCAAAATGTGAGAGCGTAGGCAAGAAATCCCTTACAATAGACAAACAGAGAGAGATTTGGTTTGAAACTGTAAGGGATAATATCTATGTGGTGTGTAAAACTCCTATGGCGAAGACCATAACAAAACGTACATTGGTGGGGTATTCTGCCCATAAGATAAATGCTCACTATTTTGATGATTTGATAAATACAATGGCTAATAAGTCTCAATTGTTTATCGAAAAAGTTTCAAAAGAATCATATTGGAAGAAAGGAAATGGACTTATGAAATTTGATGCCATTGTAGGTAATCCACCATATCAGGCTTCGGATGGTGGAAGTGGAGCAAGCTCAGGGGCTATTTATCCTTATTTTGTTTCACAATCGAAAATGTTAAATCCTGAATATATTTCTATGATAATACCATCTAGATGGTTTGCAACAGGACGAGGCACAGATGTATTTCGAGAAGAAATGTTACATGATGTCAGGCTTGCAAGATTACATGATTTTATTAATGCAAGTGAATGCTTTTCAGGAGTAGATATAAAAGGGGGTGTATGTTATTTTTTATGGGATAAAAAGCATACAGGAACCTGTAATGTAGTATCACATAAAAACGATGGAACTACATCTTCAATAGATAGAGATTTGTATGTGGATGGAGTAGATGTATTTGTTCGAGATAATGAATTGATTTCAATTTTGAAGAAAGTTCAAAGTTTCCATGAAGAATCATTTATGGAAATTGTTAGTCCAAGAGATCCATTTGGATATGATATTAGAGAGGAAAATAGCTTCAAGTCCATTCCGCATAAGTATTCTTTAGAGAAATCAATGAAAGAAGATGTTGAATTTTATTATAATGGTTGGAGAAAAAATGGTGTAGGATATGTTGCTGTGAAAACAGTTGGTGCTCATACGGATTGGGTAGATAAATATAAGGTGTTTGTACCTAATGCATGGGGGTCTGGTAATACATCGACTGATAGATTAAGACCATTTATTGTTTCGCCACATTCTGTTTGTACAGAAACTTATTTAGTAATAGGACCTTTTGATGATATAGTACAGGCTGAGAATGCAAAGTCTTATATTGAAACAAAATTTTTTCATGCTTTAGTTTCAGTAATGAAAACAACACAACATGCAACTCAGAGGGTATATGGTTTAGTTCCAATGCAAAATCTTGACGAGGTATGGAATGATGAAAAACTATATAAAAAATACAACTTAGTAAAAGAGGAAATTGATTTTATAGAAAGGTTGATTAGGGATATATAGTATGTCATCAGTAACACAGAGAATATCGGAGATTAAGCAACCTATGGGTGGCTATCTTCCATTATCAAAAATGAATATTACAGAGATACAAGACAACAGAAAATTAGCTGATAATGAGAATCTTCATCCTAGTATCATTGGCATGGTAGTTGATTATTTATCAAGGTTCATGTCAGGGACTCCTGTTAAGGATGCATTTTCTATTTCCTTGAAAGGGTCAAAAGTAGCGGAGAAGTTTGGTGTTTCTGATGCAAGAGCAAAGGCATTTGTATTATTAAGGCATATAAAAGGGGTAGATGATGATTCTATTATTTGTGCCTGCAAGTTGGTAACATATGATGTATGGCTTCGTAATACTAGATATGCAATGGATGCATTAGGCGAAGCAGATACAGAACCTGATAAGGATACCATTTCTAATATACGGGTAATGGTGGAGAGAAGTGTTGCTTTTTTTGAAGAATATGGACCTGTGAAAGTGGATGGGTTTACATTTGAGACTGCTGGCTATACAGATGTTGTTGATTCTGGTGATGGAGATTTCCTGACACAAGATACATTGTGGGATTTTAAGGTCTTAAGTAAAAATCCATCTCCGAAGTATACGCTTCAGATTATAATGTATTGGATAATGGGACAGCACTCTGGTAAAGACATATTTAAAGGAATTAGCAGAGTGGGAATATTTAACCCACGATTAAATGTTGTTTATACTATAGATGTGACAGATATTGGTAATGATGTAATTAAGCAAATTGAAGATAATGTTATATGCTATGGTAATTGATGTAAGGAAGTAGTGGTGTTAATTCTAAGCATTTACAATATATTATGTGATATTCTGAAATTAGTGTTACACTAAATGTTTATATGCATGTAGATTGGGATAATCTTAAAGACGATATTGATGAAACAAGAAACGAATATTTTGTCATGGCATGTTGTATTTTTTCATTGATAAAACAGATAAAGGGGTATTATTTTACTAAGATTTTTACCAAGAATGACCATCGGATGATGCTGGTTTCGGTTGTGAAAAATGTAGCGGAATAGAAGTGCATTTATGCCCGAAAATCTTAAAAATACGGACTTTTTGAAAGGAAATTAAGAAATGATAAAAATATTATTCATCTGCCACGGCAGTCTGACCGTCGGGTAGCATTGGATGGGTAAAGCGGAGCAAATCGCGGCAAAACTAGGCAAAAGAAACCGTGTTTACACTGTTTTGACTACAGTTCAATTACAGCCTATGATGCAGGATTGTACTGGTAGGGGCAAATTGCTTCAAATTGCGGCATTTCAAGGACAGTACTCATGAAAGTAATAAATAATGTTCATTTGCTATGCAGACATTTTCAGACTCGCCATGGATAATTGTAGCAGAATAAGTTTATAAATAGGTGTTGATATTGGCTTAAGGTTATTCTGTATTAGAATGCTTTTTTGACGGGTTTTACTACATGTAATTGCGGTAAGTTTCCTATAATCTGATAAAATGCTGAAGTGGAAATAAACTTTTCACTTCAGGAATCTGATAAAATTGAGAAAGAGTATTGAAATTCTGAAAAGGAGGAGATATAATATATATGGATAACCAGAATTTACTAAGGTAAATTGGGCATACTATAAATGCTCTGTCCGATTAAGTGTAGTTTTATACATTTAATCGGGCATTTTTTATTTTAGGAGGTGGTGGAGATGAGAGTTAAAAGAAAACTTCCAGACAAAGAAAAAATGAGCAAAAGACAAAAACTTATGAGAAATATGGAAAAGTTAATTGCTATTGAACCCCAAAATGAAACAACTCCTAGAGGAATGGAGACAGGCAATGAGAAAACAGGTAATTGCGGAAGCCTGTATAATCAAATATTTGTGTGGAATCTTCCGCCTGTTATCACATGCCCAGGGATGTCTGAGTGGTGTAAAAGTAATTGTTATAATGCGGATGACCGGTATGAAAAATTTCCAATCAATAGATGGTGTGAAAATCTATGGTGGGTGTTAAATAATAAAGAGGAATTAAAGAAAAAGATCATTACGCAATTAGAAGAGTGTAAAGCTAAAAAAGTTGCTGTTAGAATTCATTCAAGTGGGGACTTTTTTTCAAAGGAATATATTAGTTTTTGGAGAGAGATTATTGGAGAGAATCCAGAGGTGAGTTTTTGGGCGTATACAAGGAGTTGGGTAATTGAGGAGTTAACAGAAGATATAAAAAAGCTAGATGATTTGGGTAACATGAAACTAATATTATCTTGGGATGAGACAATGATGCAGCCGCTAGATGGATTTGCTAAGAGTATTGTGGTAAATTCAAATGAAGAAATTGTAATGGCGATAAAGAAAAAGGCTGGGGTAGTATGCCCGGAACAGTATAATTTGGTGCATGGGTGCGCAGATTGTGGAATATGTATTTCTAAATTGTTGGGAAACGTTTATTTTGTTGTTCATTGATAGAATGGAGGGATGTTCAATGGGTTTTAAAGCGAAGTTTGTAGCAGTCGGAGGGAAAAGTGGTATAGGAAAAACAACTTTAATTAATAGCCTTATAACGATTTATCCGAATATTTTTAAACGCCCGATTTCTTATACCACGAGGCAGAGAAGGGAAGGAGAAAATAAAAGTGAGTATATTTTCGTTTCTACAGAAGAAATAAAGCTATTATATGAGCAAGGTAAATTGGCTAATCTTGATTTAAATTATGGGAATTATTATGCGATGGATAAGATCAAATTGGAACAGGAACTGAGAAACGAAGATTCTATCCTAATCAAAGAAATACACCCGCAATATCATAATAATGTTAAAGAGTTAGCTGGGGAGAATTGCATTTCTGTTTTAGTCAAGGGTTTAGAATCAGATGCGGATATCCGAGGGCGCAGATTAGAAGATGATAGCTTTTATGAGCTACATGGTGAAGATGAGTTTGACTTAGTATATATGTATGATAAAAAGAATAGCAAGGAGGATAATGCCAAGGCATTTTATCGGAAATTGATGGCGTATATAAATACGGAAAAAATGTTTCCACCATCTAGAATTGTTGATATGAAAAATGCAGTTGGCTATTTAAAAGTAGCTAATGAGTTTACTGAAGAGAAAAGAGTGACAACGAGAAATTTTCATGAGGTTTCAAGAAACTTTTGGAACTACCTTATAGGAAATTTACATATTGGCGATTCTGTGCTAGAACTTGGTTCTGGAAATGGATGGTTACGCGATAGTTTTGAGTGGCCAGCAATTAATTACCACTGCGTCGATATTACTTCAAGTATGAAATCTGTTTCAAATAGGGTAAATGGGATTGTCGCTAGTGCGAGATGCATACCAATAGAGGGAAAAAGTATTGATTATGTAGTTGCATCTTTGGCTGACCCATATTTCTATCCAGAGGTGTTGTGTGAAGTAAATAGAATATTAAAGGATGAAGCGTTGTTTGTGGCTACATTACCAGATAAAGAGTGGGCAGACAATTTACGAGGCATTGGTAATCATAAAACTACATTTTTGCTAGATCAGGGTAATTCGGCAAGTGTTTTTTCTTTCACATTTAGTGACGAAGAAATAGCAATGCTTGCAGAAGAATGTGGCTTTTCTGTCAAACGAATAACGCATTTATCTGGTGCTGAACTAGTTGATAATGAAATATCGCCAGCAATAATCAAGGCGGCAGAAAAAGCTAATAAGATGATTAAGGATTTGAGTATTATAACAGTGATAATTTTAAAAAAGAGAAAGGGGTACTAAAAGATGGAAGAAACAATGCTGAGTATTGAAAAGAAAAAAAACATTTTGAAAAATGTGGAGGAACTTTTACAGCTTTATCATGATGGGAGACTTGGAGGAGAAGTTATGCCAGAGGATGCTAATCCTGGGTTAGAGGAAAGCACGAAGGAAAATTATTTATATTTTACTTTGCCAATGGCTTTAAATTACCAAAGAAATTCATATAAACTTTGGGAAGCAGCCAAAGCTGCATATCTCGACACTGAGACTAGGGATATATTTTTACCTGAATATGTTGTAAAGATGGAGCAAGAGGAGTTGCGCGCTAAATTGTTAAAGTATAAGGTGGCTCTTCAACCTAATAAACATGTAGAAATATGGAGGCGTTTGTGTGACACATTTATGGATAAATTTCAAGGAGATGTTAGGAAGCTATTTTGGAGCAACGATAATTCTGTAAAAAGAATAAAAGAGTATGTTTTAGCGAATAAAAAGGGGTTTCCGTATCTATCTGGCACCAAAATTTTGAATTATTGGTTATATGTAATGATTCAATATACAGATGCAAAGTTGGAAGATAGACAGCACATAACGGTTGCACCGGATACGCACGTTATACAGGCAAGTGAAAGATTGGGTTTGATAACACATGATGAAGTAGAAAAAACTAATATACGAGAGAAAGTAAGCTTTCTATGGGAAGAAGTATTTAGAGACACGGAGAGATGTCCAATAGATATTCATACTCCTCTGTGGTTATGGAGCAGGGGCGGTTTTAGAGTGAAAGTGGGTGAATGCAATGCAGAATCATCTCAAAATTGGGAGCAACTTCGACTACCAGTTGATTGACAAGATTAAGGAGATAAATGATAAGTATGAAGATAGCATTATTGACGAAGTGTACGGATCCAGAAGAGAGAGCTCAAGGCTTACAGCTAGACCTGCGTTTCGACTTCCAGACATTGATCGGAAAACATTTCGCGAATATGTAAGGCAGTTAAAGAATATAGGGGTATCATTTAACTACACCCTGAATTCTAATTACATTGGAAGCAAAGAGGATATCAAAAGAAATGAACGCATGATACTTGAATATATAAAATTTTTGTCTGACGCAGGGGTAGATATAATAACTGTGACGTTGCCGCTTATGGCAGAATATGTTAGGTTAATTGATAAAAAAATTGGGATTGAGGTTAGTACGATTGCCCATATTGATACGGTAACACAAGTGGCAATTTGGAAGGAACAGTATGGTATCTCTAAGGTGTGCGGTAATTTATACAAAAATAGAGAAGTAGCCTTCTTAAGAAATCTTGCAAGGTATTGTAATAATAATAGCATAGTTCTCTCGGTTATGGTTAATGAGTTTTGCGGAAACGGACTAGAAGAAAGAAGCGGGGCGACCAACTGCATATATAGAGATCACTGCTATGAACTGCATTCGATTGGTTATGATAAAGAGGGTAGCATATATTCTGATTATCCGATGGGCAGATGTATACAGAGTAGAACAAAGGCTGTAGATTGGCTAAAAATGAATTTTATCAGACCAGAAGATTTAAAATTATATAATATGATAGGGATTAACCATTTTAAAATTACAGGAAGAACAGGAAATACAGATTATATTCTAAAAGTTGCTGAAGCATATGCGAGTGGTTATTTTGATGGCAATATTCTAGGACTTTGGAAGCATCTTGAAACTATTACTGGAGAAAGAGATGATAGTAATTACATACCAAATTGCTATATAAATAACAGGAAACTTGAGAATTTTTTGAATTTTTGGTTTGAAAATGAGAAACATATTTGTGCAAATGAAGAATGCGGAGTAAGTTGTACTTATTGCGATAGCTTTTACGAGAGTAATATTGCGGTTAGAAAATAGAATTTGCTCACGATGAGAGGATAATAATGGCAGTAGTAAAGCATCCCAATTCTTACTACGTTTTGACTACGATTTATGTCCTCAACTTGCCCCGTTTTGCCGCATTTTTCTCATTTTGTGACAAAATTAATGAACTTCAGGCAAAATTTATAGTGGGTAAACTGTAGCAAAGCGGGGAAGAATACGGCTTTTTAGGAGGATTTTTGTTTATGATAAAAATTTTATTCATCTGCCACGGCACTCCAGTTTTATGCTAATGCATACCTTCGCAGACTGGGGCAACATAGGGCAGAATATGGCGGAAAGCCTTGGAATTACTACGGTTTCGACTACTAAGGCTCATGGACGGAATTGGGATAAAGGCAAACGTATTGGGAGAAATCTTTAGTAGTAATGGACTACTTAGACTCAATGTGATAGATTTTTATCAATGAAAATATAAAAACTATTGCAATTTTTTTGTTCTTTGAATATACTATATGTAACAGAGTTGCCCAAAGTCTTTTTGACATTGGGGACCAAGCTGAGACTTGTGCTCAGCTTTTTTATGTTAAGGAGAGATTTTATGGATTTGAAAAAACCATTGACCTTCGATGAACAATTGGATAAGTTAGCAGTCCATGGTATGATTATCACAGACAGAGAGAAAGCAAAAGATATTTTGAAAGAAGTAAATTATTATCGTTTTACGGGTTATGCTTTACAATTCAGACAAGACCCTTCTGGTAGTGACTATATAGTGGGAACTACATTTGAAACGGTATATCATTTATATAAAGTGGATGAAATATTACGTGATATATTCCGGCGGTATATTGAAAAAGCAGAAGTATATTATAGGACGCAGATTGCATATGGATTTTCAATTGCTAAATGTACGGAAACTCCGTATGATCAGCATTATGATGAGAATAATTTCTATAACAAAAAGGGTTACAGGGAAGTTATGGAAAATTTCAACAGGGAGAAAAATTATTATAAAGATAGCCTGATTGTGAAGCATCATAAAATGAAATATTCTAGTAAAATGCCATTGTGGGTTATTGTGGAATTGATGTCATTTTCTAATATGTCCAAGTTGTACAGTTCTATGTATTATTCAGAAAAGGATGCCATAGCCGGCATGGTCGGAGTGGGTAAGGATACATTGGAAAATCATCTGCACTGCCTATCGGTATTACGAAATAAATGTGCGCATGCAGCAAGAATGTATAATACGGATTTTAATCCTCCGGCAAAGTTTACAACATCCTTTTTGCGGAAACATCCGGAGATAAAGAATAATTCATTATTTGCGTATACACTAGTCTTGCTAAAAAGACTTCCGGATGAAGAGAGTAAGAAATCTTTGGTGCAGACAGTGGAAACAGTGATAGATGAATACAGAAATGATATTGATTTGGAGTTGATTGGTTTTCCAGAGAATTACTTGGAAATTATGAAGAATAATTTGTAAGATAAGAAAAAACAGTCACTTTTCGTTAGCAGTTCAGATGGAAAATATCAATATAAATATCATATTGATGGAAAACCACATTTTGTATACAGTTGGAAACTGGAGTCTACGGACAAACTTCCAAAGGGCAAAAAGCCATGTCTGTCACTTAGGGAACTGGAAAAACAGGTAAACACAGATTTGGATTTGCTTATAAATATCGTGGACTGACGTTGAAGGACATTGATCTTGAGAACAGAACTGTAAATATCGACCACCAGTTGCAGAGAACATCAGATATGCGATATATCATAGAAACCACAAAGACTGATGCAGGAACAAGAGTATTGCCAATCACAGAGGATGTGACACAGATGTTTCAGGCAATCATCGAGGACAGAAATGCACCGAAAGTGGAGAAAGCCATAGACGGATATAGTGGATTCCTATTTTATGATGATAATGGAATGCTCCTTGTTGCAATGCATTGGCAACACCGATTCAACCATATGGTCGGCAGGTACAATGATATTTATCGGGTGCAGATGCCAAACATTACACCTCATGTATGCAGGCACACCTACTGTTCCAACATGGCAAAATCGGGAATGAATCCTAAGACGCTACAGTATCTCATGGGGCATTCGGATATATCGGTTACCATGAATGTGTACACGCATATTGGATTCGATGATGCAGAGGAAGAATTGAAGCGGATGGAAGAGTTTAGAAAAGCACAGGCGGAGGTTGCGCAGAAGAAAGAGAAGCCGATGTCACAGAAAATGTTCAAGGTAATTTAATATGGAAGAAGGATGACGCTCTGGCTTAGGCTGGGGCGTTTTTTCTATGGAAAAGAAGTGAAAATGACGATATAATATAAAATGGGCTGTTTGTATAAGGAGATTATATTTTGAAATATTATGGATTGAGAAATAAAATAAAAAAAGAAGATTTTATATATTCGTATGCAAAACATAGAGCTAAATTATTATCAATTTTACCGGGAAAGAGAAAGACATTTTGGAAAAATAATTATGATACAATTTATGGGGATGACCATTTTTATTTGAAAGATGACAATTCTTTGCCAGATAATGCGTTTTTTGACATGTATTCAATGGTTGTATCAGACTTGATTAGAAGAGAAGATATTAAGCAGTTACAAAGAGGAATTAAGCTGTTATTACTTAAAAGGCGATCTAATCGTTTTTTGTCGACACCTATAGAAGGTTTAGACGAAATATGCAAGAGAATTGAGCAAATGGACGCATCTCTGTTAGCTTGGTATAATGTTGTGGATTGTGGTTTGTTTGAATTTAAAAATCATCCACTTGAGAATGTTATAGATTACTTCACGGTGGGAATATGCAATGTTAATTCGGGATATCTTTCTTTGGTTTTTGATATTAAATTGAAAAATGAAAAAAAGGAAGCTCTTAAACAGATTATCGAGAATAGCTATCATGAAACTAGGGGATATGCATTTCAAACATTAACTGGAAATAGTAAAACAACAGGAGCATTTAAGAATTATTTGATTGATAGATTTAGTGATAACTCACTAAAGGCTGATAAAATATATGAATTTATTAGTTATATAGAATGGGAATTTTTGGAAGAACTTAGTTCTTTATTTCCGTTTGTTTTTCATAATAAAAAGGTTTCTCCACCTAGAATAGAAGTTTATAGCACAAATATTGATTGGCGCGATGATAATAGAGATTTTTGGCAATCTCTAGGAGTTGAAGAATATCAGGGGCAATTTGTAGATGAAAGGCATAAAATGTTTTTTGAAAATAAGCTTTCAGAAAGGTATGGTAGGTTATATGCGAGTAATCGGCTTATTTATATATTTAAGGATGACGGAATTGAAATAGGACAGTTTGAATCAATAAAGGACAGGGTTTATTATCATATCAAAGAGTATGCGATAGATTATTTTAAATTTATGTTTTTGGATATGTTGTCTAGAGAGGCAGGAAAAACACTTGTAGAGTACAAGCATAAATTAGATAAAATCAAGTTAAAAAGAAATAATCTAGAATCACTTCTAAAACTTAAATATAATTTTTCAGTGGAAATAGACGATTTTAATAGGTATAAAAGAGATGATATTTGGGATAAATCAAAAAAGAGATTTGCTGATGTGTATGCGTACAGTGACGCGGTGGCTGACTTCGCATTGAAGCATTTCTTTATTTCACATAAAAGTTTTTGTGATAATGCTATTTCTGAATCAAGAAAAATAGATGAAGACATAGACATGGTACTTGCCGAGTTTGAAGAAAAGAAAATGATTTTACAAAATCTGGCAGATTATAAAAACACTGCATACAGTTTGCGATTGAATGTGATAATGACAATTTTAACTGCGGCAACTTTGTTTTTTGTCATTTTTCCTGATAAGGCAAAAGTGATTGCGAATGTTATATCTACCATATGGAATTATTTTATAGATAAATTGTAAAATATAGTGTAAAAATCCTTAGTAGTAACTCTTTCCCTTTTACTACCAATTTTACTACTAACAGGTAGTAATAACTTGCTCAATCTTGCTCTGATCTGCCACAATCTGTAATTTCAGAGCATATCACAATAATCCCAGAAAACCTTGCAAAACAGGGCATTCCGGGGCAAAACAAGGAGAAACAAAACTATGATACGAGTACTTTTCATCTGCCACGGCACTATACTAACTTCTTTGAAAAAGCCTTGATTTACGGGCAAAAATCCAATTTTTGAAAAAAGTTTACCACCTGTTTACCACTTTTGAAAGGCAGTTTTTTAGGGCTGAAAATGTACTGAAATGAGGTATATTTTAGCGTAAGATTACAGAAGTGGATTTTTTTAAAAACTGGTAACGGCAACTATTGGGGCAGCATTTGAATATCCAGTGAAAACCTTGATTCTGTGGGAAATATTTCAACGGTAATTAACGATTACCACTTATTTACCACTTGTGAAACGATGATTTTAAGAGCCCAAACTCATAATAAAATTGAGATTGGAGAATACATATGTATAAAAATTGTCGAGAGGAATTACTTGCAGTTATGCGAGCTTTTGTTATTGAAACTGGAGAAAATGAGTTTAGTAGAGCTGAAGCCATTGCAGCTATGCGTAGGAGTGGAGGTAAGTATCCGGAAGGAACTGTGAGTGCTCATCTAACATATAGATGTTGTGCGAATATTCCTACCCGGTGTTATAAACCAATGTATGATGATTATGAAAAGATTGGTAACGGCAAATATAAAGTTATAAATTGGGAAACGGAAATTAAGGAAGTGGAGCAGGATGATAAGTTCTAGTTCCTATCAAGTAAGAAGGGAATGACTGGATTAGTCATTCCCTTTCTTTTTTTGTAATGTATCATTAAACAATAGTAATCGATTTTTGGTGGTTTCTAAATCCATATTATGGTTTTCAAGTGACATATCGTCACATGCTGTTTCTTTATTTGTTGTTAAAGTAGAATTTTCCATTTGTGATTCACGGTATTGCATATAGGAAGACAAGGCTTGGCTTGTTTGATAGCCTTAGCTTTTTGTTTTTCAACAAGTGGTATAGGCATATCGATTTTGTATAAGTCGCTCGGATTCCAAACTTCTCCAGTAGACAGCATCTGGTAGATAGCGGTAAGAATCATACGAGCAATAGCGATAATGGCTCTTTTCTTGTCACGACGTTTCGCAAGAGATTCATATTTCTTTTTGCGGTAAGGAGATTTATCCGATTTCACGGCTGCATGGGCACACTGTATTAATGCAGGTTTGAGGTAAACACCGGCACGTGTTATACGGACAGATTTTTTCTTACCAGCAGATTCGTTGCTTCCTGGTGTTAAACCAGCCCAGCAACAGAGACGTTTGGAACTGGAGAATTGAGACATATCAATACTTATTTCGGAGATGATAGTGATTGCACTATCACGTTTAACACCCGGAATGGTAGAAAGAAACTGGATAGCATTTTCATAATCAGGATCAGAAGAAATCAAATTTTCTATCATAGAGTCTACATCATTGATTTCTGCTATGATATAATTCATATGTGCGCGGACGAGGCACATGCGATATTTTTGGGAATCAGTCATCTGATATCCTTCTATGGATTCAATCACAGAATCTTCTTTGGATTTGAGGCTCCTAAGAAGTTTTGAAGCGATTTCTTCGTGGTTGATAGAAGTATCCGATTGTTGAAGTAGATAATCAATAATGGATGTGGATGACTTCCCAAAGATATCGGAAACTACAGAGTCTAGTGCGACATTACAAACAGTAAGTGCATTCTGATATCGATTCTTTTCGCTGGAACGGCAGGAAATAAGTTTATAACGATATCTTGTGTATTCTCTAAGAATACGTTTTTTTTGCAAGGAATGTAACTGCCTTTTACAAGTCCAAGACGGAATAAATCTCCAATCCATTTAGAATCTTTGGTGTCATCTTTGTTGCCTTTGACAACTTTTACCCATTTAGGGTTAGCAATTACGACATTGATTTCATCCTCAAGAAGATTAAAGACAGGAACTCAGTATTTACCCGTAGATTCCATGCAGACATCATGACAATTGTTTTCTAGCAACCATTGCTTAAATTCAAGAATAAAATTGTTGAATGTAGAAAAGCGTTTCTTTTGATAAGAAGGTTCAATACCGCCAGTAGTTTTTACTATTGTGGCAACGAGAAATGATTTGTGAACATCGACACCACAACAGGTTTGATAAGTAACTTTCATAGCAAATGCTCCTTTCGTAAAAGATAAGAAGCCATTGACTGAACTGCCACACAATTTAACGAAGAAGTTAAAACAATTCTTAGTGTACGGGCTCATGGCGCCACTTATTTGTGCTTGAAAAGGCAGAACTTACACTGATTAGTATGCTGTCTAAAACGAAGAAAGTTATTACAACTCCTCCTCCCGTGCTTTGTAGTGTAGTTTCTTTTAAGTTGTTTTACATCACGGAGTAGAATTTGTAACACTTTCATTACTATTTGTGCCGCCAGCCGAAGGCGGCGGAATGGAGATTAGTATGAACATTAAGAAAAATATTATAAAAAAGTGTCCATCGGATACGCATAAGCAGTTTTTAGAGTATGCTTTTTGTTTTTTTCAAGAAAAAAACTGCAAGGCGATATTGAAAGGTTCAATTCAAAAAGATACCGCTCATAAATTTTCCGATATAGATTTGGTGTTAAAAAGGATGGATAAGGAGCTGGTGAGAGAATTTATATTTAATTTTGGAGAAGTTGTTCTAATAAGCAGAACGCAAAGACCATTGGGGATTCTGATAGTTATTTATAGTGATGGATTGTGTTTGGATTTGGATTTTAGAGATAAAATTACAAGAGAAGAGATTAATGATTGTGATGTGATTGGTGTGGCTTTTACGGATGGAGATATTGCGGAAAAGGTGGTGAGATGCACCAATATTTTAGAAGAAGAGAATACAGATGATTGGGAGAATATGCAAAGATTATTTCATCGTTCGCTTATTAAGTGGATAGGGGGAAATGAAGAGCTAGGATACAGTATTCTTCAGGAAATTTATGAATTTATTCTAAATAAGACGAGGAGTGTTGAAACTTTAAGTGGAGATTACAAAAAAGATATTGCCTATCTTCTGAGGGAATTCAATAAGGGGTATTCACTTGACGTAAAGTATTATGGTGTTATCGAAGAATTAATAGATAATATTAGGTGAAAAAGATTCATTTTGTATTATGCTTTTGGCTTGTTTGTATAGGAGCATAGACATATTAGAGCTGAGAGGTTATACTGTTGTGATTAAAATGTTTTTTGTTAAGAATCTTGTTGGCATGTATGCTTGTAGATAATGAAGCAGCGGCGAGATAAATTAAATTGTATAATTTGATTAAGCAAGGTTAATATTCTCGAGAAATAAACTTTATTTCGTTATGGGAGAGGGTTTAGATGAATAAGATAGGTGACAATGAATTAGATGAGATATTGTCAACTCTTCAAGAAATAGAACATATAGAAATAATAAGAATTGGTACAAGAGCTATTGTGGTAAATCCAATGCGGATAACCGATGATTTGATAAATATTTTTAAAAAGTATAAGCCATTATGGATAAATACACATTTTAATCATCCTAAAGAGATAACGGCTGACGCGGTTAAGGCTTGTACTAAAATAGTTGATAGACCGAGTGACGATGTAACCCAGAATATGCTTGTAACAATTTACAAAACAGACGTTGAAACAACAGAACTACTTGAAAAGTTTGGAATTACTGTATCTAAAGATAAAATCATTGATGGAACCACACTTTTGTTGGAACCAGGACAGATGCAGACCTTGTATAGACGTGCACCTTATCTTATTTCAATGAGTGTTACGGATTTAACTCAAGTGAAATTAGAAGATATTGTCGATGATGAAGAAATTGACTTTGATAGTGAACGAAAAATACCTGTACCAGGTAATGAGCCAATTGTCGGTGTTATAGATACTCAGTTCAATGAGAAGGTATATTTTCATGAATGGGTGGAATATAAGAATATGCTTTCAAACGATATTCAGCTTGAAAAAAAGGACTATTACCATGGAACAGCTGTAACATCAATCATTGTTGATGGGCCGAAAGGTAATCCTAAGCTTGATGATGGTTGTGGTCGTTTTAGAGTTCGTCACTTTGGAGTAGCGACACAGAGTGGATTTAGTTCATTTGCTATTCTGAGGAGTATTAGAGAAATTGTGGCTAATAATCCTGATATAAAGGTTTGGAATCTTTCTTTGGGTTCGCCAGAACCTATCAAGGATAATTTTATATCACCTGAAGCAGCTGAGCTTGATCGCATTCAAAGTGAATATGACGTAATCTTTATTGTTGCAGGAACTAATACTCCAGATGGTTTAGTTCATCCTGAAATGAAAGTAGGATCACCGGCAGATTCATTAAATGCAATGGTTGTAAATTCTGTAACAATGGAAAATGAAAGTGCTTCTTATTCGAGAAGAGGACCGGTATTGTCTTTTTTCCATAAGCCTGATGTCAGCTACTACGGAGGAGATGGAAACAGGCAGGACACAAAGATTGCACTATGCATAGATAACATGGGGGCAATTTATAAAGCGGGAACTTCATTTGCAGCCCCTTGGATTACTCGAAAAATGGCATACTTGATTCATGTAATGGGATTAACAAGAGAAGTTGCAAAGGCTCTACTAATAGATTCTGCCGCAAAGTGGAGTGCGAACGGTAGAATATCTGATTCTATAGGATATGGAGTAGTTCCTAAACGAATTGAGGATGTTTTAAGCACAAGTGATGATGAAATAAAATTTTTCATCACCGGAACAACAGAGGATTATGAAACATACAATTATAATTTGCCTGTCCTGGTTGTAGATGGAAAACATCCATTTTATGCGCGTGCTGTAATGATATATTTTCCTCATTGTGACCGTAATCAGGGCGTTGACTATACTAGTACTGAAATGGATATTCATTTCGGTCGAGTTCAGCCAAACGGAAAATTGAAAACAATTGACGATAATAAGCAATCCGAAGAGGGGCAAGTTCTTTATGAAGAAGATGCACGAGAAATATATCGTAAATGGGATAATGTCAAACGTGTATGTGAAGAAATAAAGGGGCGTGCTGTTCCAAGAAAATCCTACGAATCAGGGATGTGGGGAATCAGTATTTTAACCAAAGATCGTGTGACGACAAAGAATAAAGAGGCTTTGCAGTTTGGCCTAGTTATTACTCTCAAGGAAATGTACGGTAAAAACAGAATAAATGAGTTTATTAAGAGTTGTATGGCACGTAACTGGCTTGTAACAAGACTTGATGTTCAGAATCAGGTTGATATCTATACACGGGCTGAGGAAGAAATTGAGTTTGAGTAAGGAGATAGTCATGAATACAGATAATTTGGTTGTGGCAGTTAGCTATGCACACGATAGCGATGAGTTTAATAAAAAAGTGGTGGCATTTGTAAGTTGTTTAAGAGAAAAGCATGGCTATGATGCCATAATGGATGAATATTTAAAGCAAAAGGAAACGGCAGTGGATTTTAATGAAATGATGGCTAAAATGATTCCAAATGCCAATAAGGTAATTGTATTATTGACACCAAAATATAAAGAGCGTGCTGACCAATTTATAGGAGGTGTAGGCGATGAGTATAGGATAATATTAGAAGAGATAAAAACATGTCCTAAGAAATTTATTTTTGCATCGTTTGTCCCAATTAATGATGAGGTTGTAACTAGGATTAATCCAGCTGCTTTAGGCAATAGGGAAATAGTGTATCTATCTGACGATGAGCAGTGGGATGATTTGTTTTCTAAATTGTTAGATGAACCTATTATAGATTTTCCGGATGTCGCAAATAAAAAAACAAAGCCAAGAAAGAAGAGCATTGGTTTTTGCGGGAATAAAAAGAAAACGGATTTGTTCAGGGAAACACAGATTTTGCTTTGTGAGAATAAACAAATCCTAGAACAATTTGGTCCAGATTCGTTGGTTGCAATTAATAACCCTATGTCATCAGCTATCAATACATGGAATCAGTTTAAGCAAAATATTATTATTCCCAATAATAGAAAAATAGTGGAAGCTTTTGAAAGTAATATTTCGGTTCTTTCTATGGAAGAAGTGGAAGTATACAAGAAATTTAAAATTCATGCCGAAGCTTTTGAAAGTTGTAATAAAGGAGAAATTATACGAGAGGGAACTCCAAGGTTTCCGGTAGAATTTGAGCAGATGATTAAGGGGGAGAAATAAATATGCCAGATCAATTTATAAAATTTCCAAGAGTGGAAAGTATACAGTACTTTGAGAGCGCTATGTACGGACATAATAAGGTGCTTAGATGTAAAAAAATAAGTGATAGTTATTACGAAATACAAAGAGAAGATTTACCACCAATATTTGTATTTGTATCAAATTATTATGCGCTTAGTGTATCGGATTATTATGAAATAACAAGTGAGTATCAAATAGATTGCCTTGTTACAATTTCAAATTGGAATAGGGTGACGCAAGATGCATATGAATTAGGTAGAAGAAATGGAATTGGCGTTTTTACTATGAGTGAATTTATGGGGGCTTTAAATTGTGCAAAACCAAGTGTATATATTAGGCCAATTGATAGAGAGGATAATGACAGAGCAGGCGTCGGATTTGGAAGAATCGGTTAAGGCTGATGTTTTTTTGATGGGTTCGTTTCAATATACAGAAGAAGCAAATGACATTGATTTAATTCTTATATATAGCATTGCAAATTATGATGCAATGAAACGCCTAAAAGATGTTTTGGCAGAAGCCATTTATGATACTTTTAATATTCCAGTTCATTATACAACTTTGAGTGAAAATGAATATGAGGAGATGTATGCACTTAGGCAGGAAAAACAGTGTGTATTATTTGAATATTACCATAAATGAGATATTTGATTAATACTGCCTTGACCTGCCGCCTAAGTCAGAAATGGCGTAGGCATGGTTACTGTCATTTAAAAAGAGGTGAAATAATGCCAGATATAATTAATTCCGTTAAAGAGGAATTTATAAATGAATACATAAGAAAAATAGATACTGCAATTGAAACTTATAACGCGACAATAGGTTCAAATGATGAAATATTTGATCTTGTTATTGAAATATCAAATGTTTTTGAGAATGATATACCAAATTTACAAACGAGTGTGTTGATAAGAACAGGAACGGAAATACGTGATGCAAATATTGTGAGAGCAATGCTGATAAAGTATTTGGCTGATAATGGAATTGAATATAAAGGTAAAGGAATCGAAGAAAATGTTAAGGAGAAAAGATTTTGGAATTCATTTATTCATTGGTTCGAAACAGAATTACCTGGCTTGGAATTGTTAGATGGTAAATATTTGCGGTGGGATAATTGGGATGGAGGAATGTGGTTCATAGAATTGGATTATGACCATGAATTTACTTTATATAGAGGTACAGTTTATCCAAGTTCGTTAAAGAATAATACTGGTGACTTTGTAGATATAAAGGCTTTTATAGAGATCGCATATAAGCACTGGATAATTAACACGGGAGAATGCCATTATAAATTTACTATAGAGGTTAATGATAGATTTAAAATATTCAAATTGCCATATAGGTTGCAAAATGGGATTGTAATAAAGCAAGGCTATAAATCAACTTCTCCTATTGATAAAATTATTAATTATAGAATGTTTGAACGAAAAATACAGTTTTCGGAGGAAATGATTAATAGTAAAGATATAATGGAAAAGAAAAGCGCATTAGATTTTATTATAGATGCGCTTCAATATCTAATATCAACTAAAGGAGATACTAGAAATGAACAGTATAAAGCGTTGGCTCTGAGTGTGAGCGATAATATGGATGGCAAAGTTTATGCGGTTGTGAAAAAAGAATTGGATGAATTAATGAAGTTATCCAATGAATATTTTGATGTAAGACATAATGATTATTTAAATGCTGCTAAGGAGAAAAGAGAACCATTGAATGATTCACAGTTTATAGAGTATTTATATAATCGTGCATATTCAATATTGTATCTGCTGAGATTGAAAAGTTAATACACTGATTATCATTGTTGTTAATAGCATTGAGACAAAAGAATAATTGTAAAAGGTAAAGCAATTTGAATAACTTGAGTCATAGTCCAAAACAAATTGGCATATTGACATTGGTCATATACAATGGTATTATTTCGACAATAAACAAAAAGAAAGAGCACATTGAGTGTAAGGTGAAGAAATGAGAATTAGATAGTTTAGTTTAAGTTATCACATTTAGTTTTAAGTCCTGCCGATGGCGGGCTGTTTGTGTACGCTTAAATTAGATTATCGCATCCGAATTCACTTTATACTTATCGTAGGATAAATATAGAGTTATTTTTGCGGGTCTATTTTGCGTATGCAAGATAGACCCCCTTTTGTTATGCATGTCGTGTACAATGAATGCTGTTATGTATTGAGGGCAGGCGAAGGAGGAAAATATATGGCACAAATTAATGTAAATAATCTTACCTTCGCATATGAAGGTAGTTTCGATAATGTATTTGAGAATACCTCTTTTTCTATTGATACCAACTGGAGGTTAGGTTTTGTCGGAAGAAACGGAAAGGGTAAAACAACATTTTTAAATTTGCTTCTTGGGAAATATGAATATGAAGGAAATATTAGTACCAATACGATTTTTGACTACTTTCCGTACATTGTTAATTCAGAAGAGCTGACTAAAACTGCCGGCGAGCTTATAGAATCCTGGAAGCCTGGAGTAGAAATCTGGAGGGTTATGTGTGAATTGCCGGAATTGTCTATCGATGCAGAACTTTTGTACAGACCTTTTGGTACATTAAGTTTTGGCGAAAGAACGAAGATAATGCTTGCAATATTATTCTCCGGCGGCAACGATTTCCTTTTGATAGATGAACCAACAAATCATCTTGATAAAGAAGCTAGGGAGATAGTCAAAAGTTACCTTAAGAAAAAGAAGGGATTTATCTTGGTTTCTCATGATCGTGATGTGCTTGATGCTTGTATTGACCATGTGTTGGTACTTAATCGCGCTTCAATTGAAGTTCAGACAGGTAACTTTAGCTCGTGGTGGGAGAATAAGGAAAAAGCTGATAGCAATGCACGTGTTGAGAATGAAAAGCATCTTAAAGAAATCGGAAAACTTGAGGTAGCAGCAGAAAGAGCAGGCAGATGGGCAGAGAAAAGTGAAAACACAAAGATAGGATTTGATCCCATTAAGGAGCACGACCGGTCTATAGATACTAGAGGATATATTGGTGCCAAAACCAAGAAAATGCAAAAGCGGGTGAAGGCTTACGAAGGTAGGATTGACAGAGAAATTGAAAAAAAAGAAGGACTTTTAAATGACATCGAAGAGGTGACGGACCTTAAATTAATGCCACTTAAATATCATAAAGAGCGTTTGCTGTTTGGGCGAGATTATTCATTTAAATATAAGGATTCAGATAATAATGTATTTGATGGATTAAGTTTTGAAATTAATAATGGCGACCGCGTAGTTATTGATGGTGAAAACGGTTCCGGCAAATCAAGTCTTATTAAGGCAATTCTTGATATGAATCGTGGAATTGTTAAAGAGAATGCAAATTATGAAGGGGAAGGAATACTCGAAGTTCCTGAGAATCTAGTTATTTCATACATTAACCAAGATACATCCCATTTAAAGGGCTTTCTTAAGGATTACTGTGAATTACAGGGGCTTGATTACACGCTTTTCTTATCACTTCTTCGACAATTAGATTTTGAGAGAGTCCAGTTTGTAAAGCCGATGGAACAGTATTCAGAGGGGCAAAAGAAAAAAGTTCTGATTGCTGCAAGTTTACTCACATCAGCACACTTATATATATGGGATGAACCCCTTAATTACATTGATGTTTTTACAAGAATGCAGATAGAAAAGCTTATTGAAACTTATAGACCGACCATGCTTTTGGCAGAGCATGATGTGACTTTTAAAGAAAAAATAGCAAATAAGGTTATTAGATTATAGAAGGGAGATTGTGGCTATATGAATTACTTTATTGAAGGAATACAAGGTTCTGGAAAGACCACCATGCTTGAAAAAATGACTCAGGACAATCCTAAACTTAAAGCGTATAGAGAAGGCGACTTTTCGCCAGTTGAACTGGCGTGGTGTGCATATGTTTCGCATTCACAATATGAAATAATAATAAAGAAATATGCCAATCTTGCAGGAGAAATAAAAAAGAATACGGTGAAGGAAGGTGAAATGTATATTATTACATATACACGAATCATCACAGATATTCCTGACTTCCATAAAGAACTGGAGCAGTATGAGATATACAATGGACTAAAATCTAAGGCAGAATTTGAAGAAATTGTTTTAAGTAGATTTACTAGCTGGAGCGAGGACAATCAATTATTTGAATGCTCTATTTTTCAGAACATTATTGAGAATCAGATTTTATATTTACAGATGAATGACGATGAAATAGTGGATTTTTATAGGAGAGTAAAGGATACGCTTAAAGGTAAAAAATATAAAATCATTTATCTTTCTGTAGACAATGTCAGAGAGGCTGAAGAAATAATAAAAAAAGAGAGAAGTGATGAGGCTGGAAATGAGATGTGGTTTCCTGTTATGATAAAATATCTTGAAGGAGCACCATTCTTCAAAGCGCATGGCTATATAGGAATGGAAGGGTTAGTTAAGCATCTGGAGCACAGAGTGGATTTAGAAAGAAGAATTCTTCGAGAAGTTTTTGAGGGATATTATGAAATTATAGAAAGGAAAATAGGACTGGAGAACACAAATATATGAACGAATATAAAATTATAATATTAAGAGAAAGGCCAGAATTAGCGCCAATTGCAGCTGAGTGGTTTCATTGCAAGTGGGGCGTACCGACAGAGGCATACTTGGAATGTATGGAAGCATATTTATCAGGTAAGACAGAGAATGGATGGTGGTTATGCTTATATGGTGAAAACATAGTTGCTGGGCTTGGGGTAATAGATAATGACTTTCATGATAGAAAGGATTTGACTCCGAATGTATGCGCTGTATACACGGAAGAAGAACATCGTAAAAAGGGATTAGCCGGAAAACTGCTAAATAAAGTAGTTGATGATATGGCAAACAAAGGAGTAGCAACCTTATATTTAGTGACGGACCACATTGGTTTCTATGAACGTTATGGATGGGAATTCGTATGTATGGTTCAAGGGGATGGTGAACCGGAAAAGACAAGAATGTACATTCACAGATAGTAATATAACAACAAAAGGCAGATGGTATTAATCTGCCTTTTGTTGTAGTAAAGTCTATTTTCTTTTGCCTCTTCCATTGCCTTTTGGCACCTTAAAAGCGTCTGAATATCTTTGAAGAATATCTGTAAAGGTCTTGAATTCATGGGGATCCATTTTGGAAAAGTTGATTTTGAACATTTTACTGTACATAATCATTTGAGCCTGTGTAGCATTATCAGCCTTCTGTACCTGTTCAAAGGCATCTTCGATTTCATCAACTTCGGTTGTGTCACTTCCGGTATTGGAATCTTTTTTATGAGCTTCTTTAATATCCTTTGCAATTCCGGTGATATCGTTGCCGAGAAGATTTGCAAAATAGTCATCTTCCTTTATAGTGGCAGCTTCAAGCGTTTTCATGAAGTGGTCGCTAGTATTCGTCCCTTTTTCTTGAAGTTTTGCTCTGGTATATTCAATATATTTGTTCATGTTATGAATCTGCATAGCAGCTAGATTATCAACATAAATCTCCATATCAGACATGAAATTAGCAAAAGCAGGATTCTTAATCATTTCACAAATAAGCCTGACATTTAAATCACCGCTTTTCAGTATTTTTACAGTGGCATCATCGAGACCAAGTTCATCAACCGGAAATAGATGCTGTTCTTTATTATCTGTCATACCAAGTAGATAGTCAGTTGTTACTCCATAATACTTTGCCAAGGTAATAAGTGGTGCAATGGTTATTTCCTTCTTGGTATCATCACTTTCATAGCTGCCAAGTGCGGATTTTGATATTCCGGTAGCTTCTTCAAGTTCTACTAGGGACAGCCCTGCAGCTGTTCTTAAATCTTTTAATTTCTCTCCAAGCGTTAGCTTGCAATTCATCTATATCACTTCTTTCATTTATACTCACAAAAGGTTACCGACACATTATACAGCAGAACAACAGTTCACATCAACAAGGATTTCCATAAGCGTGGAAATTCTTATTTTTTTGCAAAAAATCCTACCTTTTGGATATACGGGATGCGGCCTCTGATTTTGAGAAAATCGCTATACAAACAAAAAAACTAAATGAGCGTTCCAAATCAATACCGATTCGGGGAAGCTAAGCGATGACCGGAAAACCGTGAGCGAGCCAAGGTCGTGATAACGGCACAGTCCAAAACAGTCCACAGGGCTAAAGAAACCAGAGGTTACCTGCCAGGAATTGAGGAGGGGAGACGACAAAAAGAAATATTAACAGGAGGAAAGATGAAGAAGCGATTTAATTAATTTTATGGAGATCAAGCGCAGTTGTTTGCTTTCTATAGAACACCAAAAGCATTTTTCCAAAGTGACGAATACAAAGATTTATCGGCGGAAGCAAAGATTCTATATGGAATTCTTTTAGACCGGGTATCTTTGTCAGCAATGAACGAATGGAAAGATGAAGCCGGCAGGGTATTTATCTACTGCACTTTAGAAAGCATACAGGAAGCGTTGGGATGTGCACATCAAAAGGCAACTAAGTTATTGCGTGAATTAGAAAAAGCGGGACTGCTTGAACGTAAGAAACAAGGGCTTGGAAAGCCGGATATTATCTATGTTATGAACTTTGCAGATAATCTGTTTTCAGCATTCAAGAGTGATGAAAATCATCATTCCGGAGAGCTGAAAATCAGCACTACAGAGTGCTTAAAATCATCAGGTAATAATACTGATAAAAATTATATTGATATTAATAATACTAATCCTATCTTATCAGCGGATGAAGATGTGGATATGGATGAGAGACGGTCATATAAACAGTATTTTGATGAACAGCTCTGTGTAGATGCTCTTTATCATGATAATCCTTATGACAGAGAAAGTATTACGGAAATAATGGAGCTTATTCTTGATACGGTCTGCTCTAAGAGAAAGACAATACGGATTGCTGGTGATGACAAGCCACTAGAGGTAGTCAAAAGCAGATTTATGAAGCTGGATTATAGCCATATATCCTATGTGTTGTCCTGTCTTAAGGAGAATTCCACACAGGTTAGAAACATTAAGCAATATCTGTTAGCTGCGCTTTACAATGCACCACTGACAATCAGTAATTATTATCAAGCAATGTATAACAATGACCATGCGAATGGGCTTGTTTAGGAGGAAATGACAAATGAAGGAATACAGAACGAAACAGATTAATTTCAGGGTTACAGAAAGTGAATATGCCCGTATCAGTGAGAGAATGCAGGAGGCAGGAGTCAACCATCCTTCTGCATATTTAAGAAAAATGGCGATGGATGGATATATCTTAAAGCTTGATTTGGGTGATTTACAGGAGATTCAAAGGCTGGCAAGAATCAATTCCAACAATATAAATCAGATTGCAAAACATGCAAATGAAACCGGAGCTGTTTATAAGAGTGATGTTGAAGAACTTACCGCAGGTCAGAAAGAAATCCAGAAACTGCTCCGTGGCATTTTTTCTGAACTGGCAAAGATTCAGTAGGAGGTAACGGTACTATGGCGGCGACGAGATTAATTCCCATGCATCTGCAAAAGAGCAGGAGCATGGGACAGTGCTTAAAGGAAAGAACTGATTATGCAAAAAATGATGAGAAGACCGAAGCCGGGCAATTTGTTTCATCTTATGAATGTGATCCCAGTACCGTGGATTTGGAATTTGAAATCACAAAGAATCAGTATGCGGTTAACACCGGAAGAAATCCAAAAGAAAAGGATGTAATTGCTTATCAGATTAGGCAATCCTTTAAGCCCGGTGAAACTACACCGGAAGAGGCAAACCAGATAGGATACGAAACGGCGATGCGATGGACGAAAGGAAAACATGCTTTTATTGTTGCAACTCATGTGGACAAGGCACATATCCATAACCACATTGTTTACAATTCCACCACACTGGATGCGCAGCATAAGTATAAGAATTTCTTCCTGTCGTCATTTTCGCTAAGGCGATTAAGTGATCTTATCTGCTTGGAACATGGCCTTTCTGTTATTCCTGAGAAGAAGCCGGGGGAGTGGCAAAACCGGACAACTTATCCGAAAAAAGAAACCAAAAGAGATGATATCCGCAATCTGATAGATTCGATTTTTGAGAGGAAAAGGCCAGATAGCTTTGATGAATTTTTAAGAGCACTTGAAGGTAACGGCTATGAAGTTAAACGGGGAAAATATATTTCTGTTAAAGGAAAAGAACAGAAGAATTTCCTGCGACTTCGCTCACTTGGAAACGGATATACAGAAAAAGATATTGAAAAGAGAATTGCCGGTGAAGTAATTGATATTGTTTCAGATGATCCAAGAAATGTGATTGCAGGGAAGAGAGCGGAGCAAAAAACGGAAAAGAAGGTAGATACCGTTCTTGATATTCAGAGCATCATTGCAAAGAATAAAGGTCCTGGATATGAGCGTTGGGCAAAGCTTCACAATATAAAGGCTATTTCCAAAACTTTGATTTTCTTAAGTGAAAAAGGCCTTGGAGATTATGAAAAGTTGAGCGAAGCAGCAAAAGAAGCAACTGATAAATTTGATTATTTATCTGCAAGACAAAAGGAAATTGAAGCACGTTTGGCCGAAATAAAAGCTCTTCGTCAGCATATTTTCAATTATTCTAAGTCGAGGAAAATCTATATGGAATATAAGACAAGGAAATTTGATGCCAACTTTTTTGAAGAACATCGAGAACCATTGACATTATATCAGGCGGCAAAAGATGCATTCAAAAAATATGATGGACCGATTCCTACAATCAGGGAACTGGATGCAGAATTTCAAAAGTTGGTTAAAGAGAAAAATCAAATCTATTCAGAATTCAAGATTGCAAGAACAGAGATGATGGAACTTCTATCTGCAAAACAGAATGTAGAACATTTTCTTGGAGAGCAGAATCGGCTGGAGCAAGACATTCAAAAGAAGAAAGGTGATACCTCATTATAGGAGTTGATTTTGATAAAAGTGTTTTGCAGCTCCGAGCCGAAGGTGAGGTTTGGGGGGATTGGGGAATTCGTCCCCAACAAGCAAAATCGATATTCGCTAACGGATATCATTGCTTGCAATCTTTTATAAAGAACTTAATAAGAAAAAATAAATTGAGAAAAGAAAGGAATTTAAAAATGAAAGAAGTATTATTTTTGCAAGAAATAAACATGGCACCCAAAGCAATACCTGCATGTATTCCGTTAGCCTATGATGCAATAGCCAGACTGAATGGCAAACTTGCAGAAGCGGACAAAGCGTTAAAGAAATCATCACAGACGATCCCGGTATGGAAAAAATATCTGCTTACCATAGAGGAAGCAGCATCTTATTTTGGCATAGGTGAGAAGAGGCTAAGACAGCTTGCAGCAGAAAATGCCGGAGCGGAATATATTATGGAGATTGGAACTCAGATTAGAATAAAAAGACCTGAGTTTGAAACATATTTAAGCACAGCGTATGTAGTATGACAACAGAAAATATAATGACACAAACGGCAAATGTCGTGACACTAAGGACCTCCTATGGTAGAATTACAATCACGGGATGGTCCTTTCTTATTTACTTGGAAAATAGAAAGGAGACCGAATATGAGCGAAAAGAGAAGAGATAACAGAGGACGTATTTTACACACAGGAGAGGTTCAGCTTTCCACCGGACAGTACAGATATAAGTATGTAGATAATTATGGGGATGAGCGTTATTGTTACAGTTGGCGACTTGACCATAATGACAGAATGCTGGTGGGAAAGAAACATACAGAATCTCTCAGAGAAATGGAAAAGAAAATCGAAGCAGATCAGTTTGATCACATTGTTGTAAACGGAGGCAAACTTAATGTGCTTGAACTTGTAGAAAAGTATATTTCGGTAAAGAACGGAGTAAGACCTACTACAATGGCTGGATATGGAACAGTAATTAATCTTCTTAAGAAGGATCCGTTTGGCAGAAAGAGAATTGATACTGTGAAAATCTCAGATGCAAAGGCATGGCTTATTAAGCTTCAGCAGAAGGATGGAAAGAGTTACAGCTCCATTCATACAATTCGTGGAGTGCTTCGACCTGCATTTCAGTTAGCAGTTGACGATGATTTGATTCGCAAAAATCCATTTGGATTTCAGCTTGTTGATGTGGTTATCAATGACAGCATCAAAAGAGAAGCCATCAGCAGAGAGGAAGAACGAAAGTTTATGAAGTTTATAAAAGAAGATGCACATTACTGTCGATATTATGACGGAATGTATATTCTTTTTAAGACGGGACTTCGAATCTCTGAGTTTTGCGGTTTAACTTTGTCAGACATTGATTTCAAGAATCACAGAATTAATGTAGATCATCAGCTGCAGAAAAAGGGGAAGCATGGATACTATATTGAGGAAACCAAGACTGACAGCGGAACAAGAGTATTGCCGATGTCAGCGGATGTAGAGGAATGCTTTAAGCGTATTATTGAGAATCGTAATCCTCCGAAGATTGAGCCGATGGTGGATGGCAGAAGTGGTTTCTTATTTTTTGATAAGGATGGAAGCATTTCTTATTCGCTTCATTGGGAGCATTATTTCAAGCATGCTCTTGATAAATACAATGGCATCTATAAGGTGCAGCTTCCGACCATTACTTCGCATGTATGCCGTCATACCTATTGTACAAACATGGCTAAGTCCGGAATGAATCCTAAGGCTTTACAGTACCTTATGGGGCACTCTGATATAAGTGTGACACTTAATGTTTATACCCATGTTAAGTTTGAGGATGCCAAGGCTGAGATTGAAAGAATTGCAAATGTCTAATCCATTTACCGTGTAAAATACCGAGGTGTAAAGGCGATATTTTTACACCTTATTTTACACCTTTTGCTTACAAAACTATGCCATGTTATACCAATATATGCCAAGTTAGCAGAGTATAAAAATGGCTGAAACACTTGAAAATAAAGGAAAAAGCGTATGATTAGAGTTTTATTCATCTGCCACGGCAATATCTGTCGTTCCCCAATGGCAGAAATTGTTTTAAAAGATATGGTTGCCAAACGTGGTCTTTCCGACTTCTTTGAAATTGCATCGGCAGCCACCAGTACGGAAGAAATCTGGAATGGAATCGGAAATCCGGTGTATCCCGCGGCAAAGGCTGAGTTGGCAAAGCATGGCTTAAGCTGTGAAGGAAAAAGAGCGGTACAGTTAAAGGCGTCAGACTATGATTATTATGATTATCTGATTGGAATGGATAGCAAAAATATTTCCAATATGGAAAGAATGACGGGTCATAAGGCAGGAGATAAGATACGGCTGCTTTTAGAATTTAACAATGAATCAAGGTCAGTACGGGATCCGTGGTATTATGATTGTTATGATGAAACATACCGTGATGTTGTGACCGGATGTAATGCATTTTTACAATATTTGGAAGCAAAGGGAGAAATTTAACATTTTAAATGGCTGTTTTTGTTGCAGTTGCTTTTATCTTGATGAAAATAGAAAAGTAGTATATACTTACTTTAATTCGTTTTGATGTATTTGAATCATTTAAATGTGGTTGATTGCACAAAAGGGCAGAGGAAGGGAGTGATTGTTATGCGTTTGGATGCAGTTGGAATGAGTAATCGATATATAATTCCGATTTCCAATGTGAATATGGTTACTCCGGTGGATACGGATAATTCGGTATTTAGTTCGGCAAAAGTACAGCCGATTGAGTGTCAGACGTGCAAGAATCGCCGGTATCAGGATGGGTCAGATGAGATGGTATCCTTTAAAACTCCGGGAAAAATATCACCCGGTGAGTCATATGCCAAAGTCATGGGGCATGAACAGGAACATGTTGCGAATGCAATTGCGGAAGGGAATGAACCGGGAAAAGAATTGGTATCAACATCCGTTTCCCTTAAAACAGCAATTTGTCCGGAGTGTGGTCGTTCCTATATTGCGGGAGGTACAACAACGACATTAATGAAAACATACAAAAATGATCCGTATAGTCAGAATCAGAAAGCATTTGAGGCAGAAGCAACCAGAGGGAATAAGGTTGATACAGTTGCATAGATGTAGTCAGTAGTGGATTCTACTGGCTATTTATTTTTATCAGTTCAGGAGGATGAAATGAGTTACGCAGATGATGTATTTATAAAAATGTGTCAGAACATTATTGAAAATGGATATAGTACAGAAGGAGAAAAGGTTCGCCCTAAGTGGCCGGACGGAACATCGGCTTATACGATTAAACAGTTCGGCGTTGTGAATCGGTATGATTTATCGAAGGAATTTCCGGCATTAACCTTACGAAAGACTTATGTAAAATCTGCGGTAGATGAAATGCTTTGGATATGGCAGAAAAAATCCAACAATATTCATGATTTAAAGAGTCATGTATGGGATGAATGGGCAGATGAAAATGGTTCTATTGGCAAGGCATACGGTTATCAGATGGGAGTAAAGCATCAGTACAAAGAAGGTATGATGGATCAGGTAGATCGTGTTATTTATGATTTGAAAAATAATCCGTTCAGCCGAAGAATTATGACCAACATTTATGTCCATCAGGATTTGCACGAAATGAATTTATATCCGTGTGCATATAGCATGACTTTTAATGTCACACAAAAGCCGGGACATGATAAGCTGACGTTGAATGCAATATTAAATCAACGTTCTCAGGATATATTAGCCGCCAACAACTGGAATGTAGTGCAATATGCGGTTTTGGTGCATATGTTGGCACAGGTATGTGATATGGAAGCAGGCGAATTGGTTCATGTAATTGCGGATGCTCATATATATGACAGACATATTGAATTGGTGAAGGAACTGATTCAAAGACCGACGTATCCGGCACCGAAATTTTCCTTGAATCCGGAGATAAAGGATTTCTATCAATTTACGACAGATGATATTATTCTTACAGATTATGAGGCAGGACCACAGATAAAGGATATTCCGATTGCAATATAAGGATAGTAAAGTTGCATTAGGATGAAAATATTTCGTAAGGCTTTATCAGATAATGATAAAGAAAAAGGAGGACAAAATGCAGTTAATTGCAGCAGTTGATACAAATTGGGCGATTGGTAACAAGGATAAATTATTGGTACAGATTCCGGAGGATCAGAAATTTTTCCGAAAGACTACAATGGGACATGTTGTGGTACTTGGAAGAAAGACATTGGCTGGTTTTCCAAACGGAATGCCGTTAAAGGGAAGAACCAATATTATTGTGACACATGATACTTCCTTTGAGGCAAAGGATGCGATTGTTGTTCATTCCAAAGAAGAGTTGATTGAGGAACTGAAAAAATATGATTCGGATGATATTTTTATCATCGGAGGACAGAGCATTTACGAAATGATGTATGAATACTGTGATATTGCGCATATCACAAAGATTGATTATGCGTATGAGGCAGATGCATTTTTTCCCAATTTGGACAGAGAGGAAAACTGGGTAATAACCGGAGACAGTGACGAGCAGACCTATTTTGATTTGGAATATTATTTTTATCGTTATGAAAATAAAACTCCAAAGCAATTATAGACTGCGGGATGTTCTATAGTTCCAATAATTTCTTTGCATTCTTATAAAAAATACATTCTTTTTCCTCACGGGTAAGTGGAAGCTGATTAATATAAGAGATTAGTTGGCTTTGACTTGTCCAGGGAAAATCTGTACCGAATAATATTCGATTTGCACCGTGTTTTTTTATAATCCGGAGCATTTGTTCCTGACTTCCTAAAATATTACAATATGCGAAATCAAAATAGACATTTTTTCCGACCAGTAATTGTTCGACCAAATCCCATTGCATCATTCCACCCATATGGGCAAGTACGATTTTTGAATCGTTCGGGCAATTTGTTAAAACTTCTTTTAACATCAGGTAAGCATGGTCGGGAGGACAGTGGATTGGGATGGGGCGTCCGATATCCATACCGGCATGGATAACAACGCACAGGTTAAGTTCGATACATTTCTTTATAATTTTAATGTATTTTAAATCGTCAATATAGGTTGGACCCTGATAATCCGGATGTAATTTTACGCCCTTTAGTCCGGATTTTTTTATAAATTTCAATTTATCATCTATATCTTCATTATCCGGATGAATGCCCCCAAAGGAAATGATACCTTCTGTTTGGTTGATTTCTATAGCATATCGGTTGATGGAATCAAATTGTGAGGGATTTGTTACAACCGGAAGAATTACACTATAATCAACATGGGAATTTTTCATTTCTTCCCGGATACCGGTCAGGGTTGCAGTTCCCTTTGCACATAGCCGGTTTTCACTTTCTAATGAATGGATTGCGTGCGGAGCAATATTTTCGGGAAAAATGTGTGTGTGGAAGTCTATAATCATGTATTTTGTCCTTTCTGCGAACTGAAAACAGGTATTTATCATCAATTCGTATTAATTAATATATTATGAGTATAACATAATTAATTTAGTGAAAAATATACAAAAAAAATTGAAAAAAACTACAAAATGTATAAAAAATAGTTGTGCAACAGTAATAATGTGGTATAATATTTAACAAAATTATGATTCGTTGTGGTGCAAATCGTGAATCATTTGCATGATTTGTCCGGGACAGTTGTAAGAAAAGTATATTTATTTGGGAGGATTTTGATATGGCAGACATTATGTTGACGTCAGGCGATAGCTTTGAAGGCTACGAGATTACGGAGTACTTAGGTTTTATTAGCGGACAGATTGCGGTTAGTTCGAATTTTATTAAGGATGTATCATCCAGTATTGCAGAATGGTCAGCTCAGGACAGTACAGCATTTACCAGCAAATTGGAAAGTGCGAATGCTTCAGCTTTAGAGAATTTAATAAAGGTAGCAAAGAAATCGGGAGCAAATGCAATTGTAGGTGTGAAGTTGAATTCTACCGGTTTATCAAGCAGTGCGGTTGGTACGGTTGCATCCGGAACAGCAGTTATAATTCGTAAGAAAGAAGCAATTCATAAGATAATTTCATCTAAGATTTATGTATCCAATTATTATAATATGTTGATGCCAAGACCGGTTGAAGTAACATTGGCAGGTGATGGTAATGTAGTAAAGATTTCACCGACATTCTACAACTATAATCAGGATGAGATTAAAGCAGTTCGTTGTGATATTGAACTTACAAACTTCTATGAAGAAAGATTATTGTTACAGGGAATCGATTTTGTATTTGAACGGAATAATGTAACAAAGCTGGTTGCTGAATTTGTTGAGTGTAAGCTTCCTGTAAAGGATATTCCATTGATTAAAGATGTCAAAGTATATGTTAAAAAATATGTTACCGGAAAGGGCGTATTTGCACCGGACGCAGATCCGATTGATGTATCAATGTCTGCAAAACAGTTTGATAATTTGAAAAACAAACGTGGTATTGATGCAGTGGAACGTTACAAGTCAGATGGCAGCACATGGTTATGTAACTGTGGTTATATTAATGCAGGCGGTGATGAAGAGTGTGCAATCTGCGGCAGAAAAGAAGAAGAATTAAAGGTTAACATTGGATTTAATTATGAAAAAATGTGCGATAAGATGAAAGATCTTCCAAATGTTTCGGCAATGAAGGACGTATTGATGGATTACATAAAGAAAGGCATGATAGATGCAAAATACAGAATGGAATTGCTTGAAATTATGGAATCGGGACTTCAGTACGAAAAGACTCGTGGAGATATGACAGATACCGTATTAGAAAAGATTTACAAAGTATTTGATAATTAATTCATGCACAGATCGTATTGGGAAAGTGACCGTGAAGAATTTCTTTAAATGGTCACTTTCCTTGTGCGTAATGCACAAAGTCTTTTTTGTTGTAAAAAATCTTTTGATATGATACACTTAAATGAGTTGATTTAAGAGGTGAAGTTTGTGAGTACGGGAATTAGTATATCTAGTATTAATCAAATTAAAGAGCTGGCAGAAGAAAAAAGATATGCTGAAGCATTAGAGGTTTTGGATACTCAGAATCTTGACAAATCCATTAATCCTCAGTTTCTGAGAATCAGTGGTGAGATATTTCGTAAGAATAAGCGTTACTATGACAGTCGACGAATTTTAATCAAAGCGCATCAGATGTCTCCGCAGGGAACCAGAATCATTTCTGAGTTGATTCAACTGTATCTGGAATTGGGATACTTTTCTTTAGCAAATCAATATTATGAAGAATATAAGTTTTATGTTGGTTCGGAAGATACACAGAAAGAATTTGTAGAATATATAGTGAAAAAAGCAAACGGTGCTGACATAAAAGAACTGGCGTCCATTGTAATTCCGATATTGGAGCGTATGCCGGAAGACCAGTGGAATTATGAAGCTATGCTTTTATATGATAAAATGGATCGGAAGGACAAGGCCTTGGATGAAGCCAGATTTATTCTGGAAAATTACAGGAATTCCATTTATGTTGACCGGGTTATTTCCTACATCGATGATAAATTAGATGTTGATGCAGAGTTTTTTGTCTACCCGAAAGAAGAACAGACAGAGGATGAGGCAACATACGGAGATTTGATTTTGCTTGAACAGTCTATTTTGAAAAAAGACCATCTTGCAATGTATCCACCGGAAGCCAGAATTATGGTTGAGGTAGATGATAGGGATGGATTTGACGCCAAGCCCGTAAAAGAAAAAAAGGAAAAGAAGCCAAAAAAGAAGAAGATTAGAAAAGAAAAAACTTCACCGGAAGAGAGTGAAACTGCAAAAGAAGAAAACATATCCGATACGACTGGACCGGAAGCAGATGTGAAGGATGAAGTTGCAAGCAGCGAGGGACAGGAAGTTACTTCTGAAGCTGATCCTGTTTCTGAATCGGAAGCTGTTTTATCTTCAGAAGAAGATAAAACGACAGAACAGCCGGAATCTTCTCCATCGGAATCTGCAAAACAGACAGAGGAAGATGTGACAAAGGATGAGACTTCGGATGAGCCGGCAGAGGAAAAAGAGCCGGAATCGGATGAAGAAATTTTACAAAAACAGAGAAATGAAGCCCTCGAAAAACTGTTATCAAAGAAAATAGATACAGATACAGTAAAAGAATCTGCAAAACAGCTTGCAGACTCTATTAAAGGTATTGATACTGCAAAAGCAAAGTCACAGGTTAAGATGGTGACAAGCACGGTTGTGGATAATGTTAAAAAAGCATCCGATGCACTTGGTGATGCAGTGGGAACAAAACCGGTAATGGAATCGGTTATACAGCAGGATATTGATAATAAATCGGAAGAGATTGTGGACGGTATTATTGAAGATGTTTTAGAACCACCAAAACAGACGGTTGGTCAGGTTGTTCTCAATGAGGAATTAGATGCATTGGTACCGGATTCGTTAGAGGCAATGTCAACGGATGAGATTGCGGATATCGAAGCTCGTAAGGAAGAGCAGGAACGTTTGGAATTAGAGGCATTAGAAGCAGCGCTGAAGCTTGAAGAAGAAAAACGCAACAAGAAATTCTGGTCTAAGAATCAGGAAACTGAGGAAGAACCGGAGGAGTCTAGTTATTCCAAACTGAAAAATCTTTATATGGAAGAGTATATGCCAAAAGAAGAGGAGATACAATCTCTTGGATTTGTAACGGTTGTACATTCGGATGTAGATGGTAACATAGAAACAGAACTTCCGGATACAGCGCAGATGCTTCGTCAAATGATTGATAACAAGGAATATTATGCGGATGAAAATTCTTTGGGATTTGAATCAGAGGAAAGTTATCATAACCATGGATTTGAAGTTGAAGAGTATGAGAAGCAGGAAGATTTAAAGTCAGAAAATCCAATCTTTGTAAAACAACCATATAACTCAGATGTATATAAGGTAGAAGATATTTATGTAGATACATCCATTCTTTCATTTGATGATATGGTTCCTGAAGTAGTCATACCGATTGAAAACTATAAGCAGTCCGATGATTGGACACATTTATCATCCGATGCCGACGAAGAGAAGAATATGGAGGAAACTCCGGAATTTGAAATAGAAACATTTGAAATAGAAACATTTGAAGAAACATTAGAGGAATCTTTGGATTCGGATTTTCCGGAATCGGAAGAAGCAGTGGAGGAAGAAGACGAGATTGCTGTAGCGATAGAAGAAACGACTGTTGAGGAAGAGACCGATACAAAAGAAACAGAAGTGGAAGCGGCAATTGTGGAAGAAACAAATGCGGAAAAAGCAGATGTAGAAGTAAACTCTGTTGTTACGGAATCGGTTGAGGAGATAACACAGGAAGAGGAAACGGCTACAGAAGTAGATCTTTTAAATCCGGTTGAGGATATTCGAAGAGACAGAATGAGTCTTCGTGCTCGGATTGTGATTACAGAAAGTATGGAACAGAAATTATCAGTTTTGAAAGAAACAAAGTAATTTAGATTTGTTGCTTTTGGTGTTCAAATTGATTTAGGAGGGGGAGGGATATGGCATTATTTAAGAATAATTCCAACATGTCATCTGACAGAGAAGAACAATTTGCAAAGCTGAATGCAGCAGAAGAACAAAGAGCTCGTTTTCGGGCAGAAGAGGAAAAAAAGATTGCAGAAGAAAGGCGGGTGCAGGATAAAAAGATGAATCAAACAGAAGCGATGATTGCAGCAATTAAGGCTCAGGTTGAAAAAGAAAAAGCTGCAAAGGAAGAAGCTGCGAGACAAGCAGAATTAAAAGCTGCCTCATCAACAAAATCGTCTTCAAATTCTGATTCTAAACCAAAATTTAGAACGATTTCTCCGGAAGAAATGGCGAAGCTGGAAGAAAGAAAGAAAATGAAGAATGCAGGAATAAATCCGGATGCAGTGGAAAAAGAAACTGATGAAAAACCGGAAACAAGCCATTTGGCAGAACCGGTTGGTTCAATTGGCGGAATATCTGGTGGTATATCCGGAGGACCTTCATTGTCAAATTTAAGTGGAGGAGGTCCGACACTTACCAATCCAAATGCTGGTCAGAATACATTAAACAGTACAGGCAGTCTTGGCGGTGGACTTGGTGTTGATATCACTGCGATGGAAAAGGCAGAATCGAAGGCAGAATCGAAGGCAGAAGAAAGAACGATTTCTCTTGATACCAAAGCGGTAAATGCAGCCGTGGAACAGACAGATAAATCTTCATCGGATGATATGAAAATTCCAAAGGTTGAGAATATTAAAAAGCCATCAGAGCCTGTTCAAAAACCACATATACCGACTCAGATTGTTGGGGATTCCAGTACAATTGTTGTTGATGATGGTTCTGGATGGGATGAAGAAAAGACAGAGGAAGGAGTAAGTTGGGTAGAAACAGATAAACATGCCCAACCTGTTACTGCACCTGTTAAAGAAGAGGCAAAGGCAGAGGAAGAAGTTATAAATGTAATCCCGGTTCGTCAGCGTCCGGTAGATGCAAATGATGTACACAGTGCATATAATATTGATTTTGATGATGACGATGATGATGATATTATGGCATTTACATCAAATTCTGATCATAATGCGGAAGAGGAAGCAAGACGTAAGGCAGAGGAAGAAGCAAAGCGGAAAGCAGAAGAGGAAGCAAGACGTAAAGCAGAGGAAGAAGCAAGACAGAAAGCGGAAGAGGAAGCAAGACGTAAAGCGGAGGAAGAAGCAAGACAGAAAGCAGAAGAGGAAGCAAGACGTAAAGCGGAGGAAGAAGCAAGACAGAAAGCGGAAGAAGAAGCGAGACGTAAGGCAGAGGAAGAAGCAAGACGTAAGGCGGAAGAGGAAGCAAGACGTAAGGCAGAGGAAGAAGCAAAGCGGAAAGCAGAAGAGGAAGCAAGACAGAAAGCGGAAGAGGAAGCAAGACGTAAGGCAGAGGAAGAAGCAAAGCGGAAAGCGGAAGAGGAAGCAAGACGTAAGGCAGAGGAAGAAGCAAAGCGGAAAGCGGAAGAAGAAGCAAGACGTAAGGCAGAGGAAGAAGCAAAGCGGAAAGCGGAAGAAGAGGCAAGACGTAAGGCAGAGGAAGAAGCAAAGCGGAAAGCGGAAGAGGAAGCAAGACGTAAGGCGGAGGAAGAAGCAAAGCGGAAAGCGGAAGAGGAAGCAAGACGTAAGGCGGAGGAAGAAGCAAAGCGGAAAGCGGAAGCAGAAGCAAGACAGAGAGCGGAAGAAGAAGCAAGACGTAAGGCAGAGGAAGAAGCAAGACGTAAGGCGGAAGAAGAAGCAAGACAGAGAGCGGAAGAAGAAGCAAGACGTAAGGCAGAGGAAGAAGCAAGACGTAAGGCGGAAGAAGAAGCAAGAAGAAAAGCAGAAGAGGAAGCAAGACAGAGAGCGGAAGCAGAAGCAAGACAGAAGGCGGAAGAAGAGGCAAGAAGAAAAGCAGAAGAGGAAGCAAAACAGAAAGCTGCAGCATCTTCAGATTTTGTATTACCGGTTGGTGCAGAGCAATTCCTCGGAAAATATCTGACTGTCAACTCAATTAATGAGCAGATTGCCAGAACGATAAGATATATTAATGATAATCCGTCAGAACCACGTAATATTGTTATTTTGGGACAATATGGTTTTGGAACAACGACTATAGCGGAAGACTTTGCAAGAAGTTTTTATGCATTGGGAATTTGCAAAACCAAAACAATTGCTAAGATAAAGGCGGCAGCATTAAACAGAGCAAATATTAGCGATGCAATCGGAAAATTGCAGGGTGGTTGTCTGGTTATTGAAAATGCTGGTGTTATTACAAATGAAAAATTGGATGAAATTTATCAGATTGTAAGTAATCCAAATAATGATGTAGTTGTAATCATGACCGGACAGATTGAAACCTTATCAAAATTATTTAAGGATAATGCAGTTATTTCGACACAATTTAAGCATTTGGTTCAGGTACACAGAATTTCAGATATGGATGTCTTTGCAATTGCAAAAGAACATGCCAGAATGTCTGGTTATCCATGTGAAGCCGGTGCAGAAAACGGACTGAGAAGAAGAATGCAGGAAGTTGAGAGCGGCAATTTGGATCGTGTATTAAAATCAGTGGATAATGCAATTTCAAAAGCGCATAACAGAGAGATGAATTTGGGAGATCAGGATCATCGTTTGATTGCAGCAGATTTTGAATAAAATATTTTTGAGGGAAGAAAGTGATTTCTTTCCTCTTTTTTTGAAAAAATTCTTAAAAATAAGAAAAAGTAATTGTTTTTTTTAGAAATTTTGATACTATATAAATTGAGTTATTTTGAAATTTTATCAATAAATAATTGTTTGAATATAGATATTAGGATAAGCTTTAGTTTGATTGGAGGACGAAAGATCATGTTTGATATGGACATTGGAATAGATTTAGGTACTGCGAATGTATTGGTTTATGTAAAAGGAAAAGGAATTGTTATCAATCAGCCTTCGGTTGTTGCTTTTGAAAAGAAATCCAAACGTTTGATTGCAATTGGAAACAAAGCTAAACAGATGATGGGAAAAGAGCCGGATTATATTGAAGTAATAAGACCATTAAGGCAGGGCGTAATTTCGGATTACACGGTAACAGAACGAATGTTGAAAACATTTATCGAAACTGCAATGCAGAAAAAGAAGATGTTGAGCAGACCAAGAATCTGTGTTTGCGTACCAAGTGGTGTAACAGAGTTAGAGCGTCGCGGAGTGGAAGATGCATTGTATCATTCAGGTGCAAAACACGTTGATATTATGGAAGAACCGATTGCGGCAGCGATTGGTGCAGGAATTGATATTGCATTGCCAAGGGGGAATATGATTGTTGATATTGGCGGAGGAACTACGGATGTGGCCGTCATTTCTTTGGGCGGCATTGTAGAAAGTAATTCGTTAAAAATTGCAGGGGATGATTATAATGAAGCAATTATTAAATATATTCGAAGAACTTATAATTTGTTGATTGGAGAACCGACAGCAGAAAAAATTAAAATGACAATCGGAACGGTATATCCAAGAGAAGAGCCTGTTACAATGGAAGTAAAGGGAAGAGATTTGGTTACCGGATTTCCGGCAAGAATTTTGGTGTCATCGGAAGAAACGATAGAGGCCTTTGCTGAAGTGACTGCGCAGATTCTTGATACCATTCATAATGTACTTGAGATTTCACCTCCGGAATTAATAGCTGATATTGCGGAATCGGGTATTTTGTTAAGCGGTGGCGGCAGCTTGATTTATGGTATGGACAGGTTAGTTAGCGACAGTACGGGAATTCGTGCGATGGTTTCTCCGAATGCGTTGGAAGCAGTAGTTGTGGGAGCAGGAAAATCATCTTGATAAAATAAATAAAAGAGCGTCAATTCAGAGAATAAAATGAGTTGACGCTTGTTTTGTGATTGGAGTTAGTATGGGATTTTTACCTTTAACAAGAAAAGAAATGGATGCACTTGGTTGGGACAGACCGGATTTTGTATATGTAATCGGGGATGCCTATGTTGACCATTCATCTTTTGGACATGCGATTATCAGCCGTGTTCTGGAGTCAAGAGGATATAAGGTGGCAATTATTTCACAACCGGATTGGAGAGATGATAGCAGTATTACAATCTTTGGAGAACCAAGACTTGGGTTTTTAGTGTCGGCGGGAAATATGGATTCTATGGTAAATCATTATTCGGTATCAAAGAAAAAAAGAAAGACAGATGCCTATACTCCGGGCGGAGTTTATGGGAAAAGACCGGATTATGCAACGATTGTATATTGCAATTTGATAAAAAGAACCTATAAGCACACGCCGGTTTTGATTGGCGGAATTGAGGCAAGCTTAAGGCGTTTTGCACATTATGATTATTGGTCCAATAAATTAAAACGTTCAATCTTACTTGACAGTGGTGCAGATTTACTGATGTACGGAATGGGAGAACGTGCAATTGTTGAAATCGCGGATGCGCTAGACAGTGGGTTACAGGTTTCTGATTTGTCTTATATCAGAGGAACTGTCTATAAGACAAGAGAGCTTGACAGCGTTTATGACGGAATTGTTTTGCCGGAATATGATGAAATGAAAAAGGATAAGCTGCAATATGCCAAAAGTTTTCAGATTCAGTATAACAATACCGACCCGTATATTGCAAAACCTTTGATTGAACCTTATGGTGATAAACGATATGTAGTTCAAAATCCACCGGCGTATCCTTTGTCTATGGAGGAATTAGATGATATATATGAGTTGCCGTATATGAGAACCTATCATCCGATATATGAAAAGGATGGAGGGGTACCGGCAATTAATGAAATTAAATTTTCGCTGACCAGTAATCGTGGCTGCTTTGGAGGATGCAGTTTTTGTGCACTGACATTTCATCAGGGAAGAATTGTACAATGCAGAAGTCATGACTCTTTGATAAAAGAAGCGAAACAGATGATACAGGAACCGGATTTTAAAGGTTATATTCATGATGTTGGCGGACCTACGGCAAATTTCAGAGGACCTTCCTGCAAGAAACAATTAACAAAGGGTGTGTGTCCGAACAGACAATGCCTGTTTCCGAAACCGTGTAATAACTTAGAAGTGGATCATTCTGATTATGTTGCACTGTTACGCAAATTGCGAAAATTGACCGGAGTTAAAAAGGTGTTTGTTCGTTCCGGTATTCGTTTTGATTATGTTCTTGCGGATAAGAACGATGATTTTTTGGAGGAATTGTGTAGATATCATGTTAGTGGGCAATTAAGAGTTGCACCGGAACATGTGGCGGATGCGGTACTTTCGATGATGGGGAAACCCCAAAACAACGTATATCAGGACTTTGTGAAAAAGTTTAACCAGATTAATAAAAGACTTGATAAAAAACAGTATCTGGTGCCGTATCTGATGTCGTCGCATCCGGGCTCCGGTTTAAAAGAGGCAGTAGAGTTGGCGGAGCATATAAGAGATTTGGGATATATGCCTGAACAGGTACAGGATTTTTATCCGACTCCGTCGACCATTTCAACCTGCATGTATTATACCGGTGTGGATCCAAGAACAATGAAAAAAGTATATACGCCGTCAAATCCACATGAAAAAGCGATGCAAAGGGCCTTGATACAGTACAAAAAACCGGAAAATTATGATTTGGTAAAAGAGGCGTTGTTAAAATGCGGAAGAGGAGATTTGATTGGGTTTGAAAAACATTGTCTGATACCGCCGAGAAAAATTAAAAATGCACAGAATCATTTTTCCGATAATAAGAATCAGAGTGATAAAAATAAAAAATCAAAAGGAAAGAATAATGCAACTGTAAAAAAGAAAAGAAATTCAGATAAATATAAAAAGAAATGAAAAATTGTGCAAAAAATAGTACAGTTTTTTGAGGCTTTTTTTAGCGCTATCATGACTTTATTCGTTGCAAGTCAAGGAAAATTATGTTATCATGTCAACAGATTGCATTGTGATAATGGAATGGATGAATTTCATATCACCGCAAAATTATAAACGGAGGATGTTAATATTATGTCAAAGAAAGTTGTTTTAGCTGGCGCTTGTCGTACAGCAATCGGAACTATGGGTGGTGGACTAAGTACAACACCTGCTCCAGTATTAGGATCAATTGTTATTAAAGAAGCATTAAATCGTGCCGGAGTACCTGCTGATCAGGTTGACCATGTTTATATGGGTTGTGTAATTCAGGCAGGTCTTGGACAGAACGTTGCTCGTCAGGCTTCTATTAAAGCAGGTCTTCCTGTTGAGACTCCTGCTGTTACAGTTAACGTTGTTTGTGGTTCTGGTCTTAACTGTGTTAATATGGCTGCACAGATGATTATGGCTGGTGATGCAGATATCGTTGTTGCCGGTGGTATGGAGAATATGTCAATGGCTCCATATGCATTAGACAAAGCTCGTTTTGGTTACCGTATGGGTAATGCAACAATGAAGGATACAATGGTAAATGATGCTTTATGGGATGCATTTAATGATTATCACATGGGTATTACAGCTGAGAACGTATGCGAGAAGTATGGTATTACAAGACAGCAGTTAGATGAGTTTGCTGCAAAATCTCAGCAGAAGGCAGCTGCAGCTGTTGAATCCGGAGCATTCAAAGATGAAATCGTTCCTGTAGAAGTTAAGAAGAAAAAAGAAACTGTTATCATTGACACAGATGAAGGTCCACGTCCTGGAACAACAGCTGAAGGAATTGCTAAGCTTCGTCCAGCATTCAAGCCGGATGGTATTGTTACAGCTGCTAACTCATCAGGAATCAATGATGGTGCTGCTGCAATCGTAGTAATGAGTGAAGAGAAAGCAAAAGAGTTAGGTGTTAAGCCTATGGCTACATTTGTTGCCGGTGCACTTGGTGGATGTGATCCAGCAATCATGGGTGTTGGTCCTGTTGCAGCTACAAACAAAGTTATGGCTAAGACAGGTTATAAGATTGAAGACTTTGATATCATTGAAGCAAACGAAGCATTTGCAGCTCAGTCAATTGCTGTACAGATGGATCTTGGATTTACAGATGAGCAGTTGAATCCAAACGGTGGTGCAATTGCATTAGGTCATCCGGTTGGAGCATCAGGATGTCGTATTCTTGTTACATTACTTCATGAGATGGAGAAGAAGGACGCTAAGAAGGGTCTTGCTACACTTTGTATCGGTGGTGGTATGGGTTGTGCTACTATCGTTGAGCGTGACTAATTACATTAAAAACAAATCAGATGGACAAATGCAATCTGCATTTGTCTGTCTTGGGTTAATAACATTTAATTAAGGAGATACACATATGGAATTTATTACATATGAGCAGGATGGATTTGTTGGAACAATTACAATTAATCGTCCTAAGGCATTGAACGCTTTGAACAGTCAGGTGTTAGATGAATTGAATGCAACATTGGATGCAGTTGATTTAGCTACTACCAGAGCTTTGGTTTTAACCGGTGCCGGTGAGAAGTCTTTCGTAGCAGGTGCTGATATTGGGGAAATGTCAACTTTAACAAAAGCAGAAGGAGAAGCTTTTGGTAAAAAGGGTAATGATGTATTCCGTAAGTTGGAAACTTTCCCAATTCCTGTAATTGCTGCTGTAAATGGTTTTGCATTAGGTGGTGGATGTGAGATTTCTATGAGCTGTGATATCAGACTTTGCTCTGACAACGCAGTATTCGGTCAGCCGGAAGTTGGTCTTGGTATCACACCTGGATTTGGCGGAACACAGAGACTTGCCAGACTTGTAGGTGCAGGTATGGCGAAGCAGCTTATCTACACTGCAAGAAATATCAAGGCTGCGGATGCTTACAGAATCGGTCTTGTAAATGATGTATTTACAGCAACAGTAGATGAAGAGGGCAATGTTACAGCAACAGCACAGGAAAATCTTCTTGCAGGAGCAAAGAAGATGGCTGCAAGTATTGCTGCACAGGCTCCGATTGCAGTTCGTAATTGCAAGAAGGCAATTAATGATGGATTACAGGTAGATATGGATCAGGCAATCGTTATTGAAGAGAAATTATTCGGTGATTGTTTTGAGACAGAAGACCAGAAGGCAGGAATGGGTAACTTCCTTGCACCGAAGGATCAGAAGGTAAAGGTTGTTCCTTTCCAGAATAAATAATATTGCTTTTACCATATTTAGGATGGCCAGTGTTGACCATCCTATATGTGTGAAATAGGAACTCTGTTTTAAACGAAACGTAAATGAATTTAAGATGGAGATTCAAAAAATATATCAATAGGAGGAAAAAAGAATGAAGGTTGGCGTTATTGGTGCAGGTACCATGGGTCAAGGTATTGCAAAGGCATTTGCTCAGGTTGATGGATATGAAGTAGCACTTTGTGACATCAAGCAGGAATGGGCAGAAGGCGGAAAGGACAAGATTGCTAAAGGATATGCAAGACTTGTTGAAAAAGGAAAGATGACACAGGAGAAGGTTGACGGAATTCTCGCAAGCATTACTCCGGGTCTTAAAGAAGATCTTTGTGCAGATTGCGATTTAATCGTTGAAGCTGCATTTGAGAATATGGAAGTTAAGAAGACTACATTTGGTGAGTTGGATAAAATTTGTAAGCCGGAATGTATTTTCGCTTCTAATACATCCAGTCTTTCAATTACAGAAATCGGAAACGGACTTACACGTCCTATGATTGGTATGCATTTCTTTAATCCTGCTGATCGTATGAAATTAGTAGAGGTTATTGCAGGTGTAAACACACCACAGGAAACAGTTGATAAAATCGTTAAGATTTCCGAAGAAATCGGAAAAACTCCGGTTCAGGTAAATGAAGCTGCTGGTTTCGTTGTAAACCGTATCTTAATTCCTATGATTAATGAAGCTGCTTTCATTAAGATGGAAGGTGTTTCAGATATCGCCGGTATCGATTCCGCTATGAAGCTTGGAGCAAATCATCCAATGGGACCTCTTGAGTTAGGTGATTTTGTTGGTCTTGATATTTGTCTTGCAATTATGGACGTTCTTTATGCTGAAACAGGAGATAGCAAATATCGTGCATGTCCATTAATCCGTAAGATGGTACGTGGTGGTAACCTTGGATGTAAGACTGGTAAGGGATTCTATGTATATAATGCAGATCGTACAAAGACACCGGTTGATGCACAGTAATTAGTTGTGTCTTAATGTCACTAAAATTAATTAGGAGGAAATAAACAAAATGGATTTCACTTTAAGTAAGAAACATGAAATGGCACAGAGCCTTTTTAAGGAATTTGCCGAAAAAGAAGTTAAGCCGCTTGCTCAGGAAATCGATGAGGAACACAGATTCCCTAGAGAGACAGTTGAAAAAATGGCTAAGGCAGGCTTCTTAGGAATTCCGGTTCCAAAGGAGTATGAAGGTCAGGGTTGTGATCCTTTAACATATGCTATGTGTGTTGAGGAGCTTTCTAAGGTTTGCGGTACTACAGGTGTTATTGTATCTGCACATACATCTCTTTGTGTAGACCCAATTCAGACATATGGTACACCGGCTCAGAAAGAAAAATATATTCCAGATTTAGCTTCTGGTAGAAAACTTGGTGCTTTTGGTTTGACTGAGCCAGGTGCAGGTACAGATGCTCAGGGTCAGCAGACAAAGGCTGTTTTAGATGGTGATGAGTGGGTATTGAACGGTTCTAAGTGCTTCATCACAAACGGTAAAGAAGCAGACGTTTATATCGTAATCGCTGTTACAGGTAAGATTGAGAAGCGTGGTCGTATGCAGAAAGAAATTTCAGCATTTATCGTAGAAAAGGGTACACCTGGATTTACTTTTGGTACAAAAGAAAACAAGATGGGTATCTGTGCTTCTTCAACTTATGAGTTAATCTTTACAGATTGCCGTATTCCAAAGGAGAACTTATTAGGTGCAAAGGGTAAGGGATTTGGTATTGCAATGCATACACTTGATGGTGGACGTATTGGTATCGCTGCTCAGGCTCTTGGTATTGCTGAAGGTGCTCTTGAGACAACAATTAACTACGTTAAGGAAAGAAAACAGTTTGGTCGTTCTATCGCTCAGTTCCAGAATACACAGTTTGTATTAGCTGATTTAGCAACTAAGATTGAAGCTGCTAAGATGTTGGTATATAAGGCTGCATGCAAGAAGGGTGAGTACCAGAATGGTGCAAAGGTTTCTTATTCTGTAGAGGCTGCTATGGCTAAGTTATATGCTGCTGAAGTTGCTATGGAAGTAACAACTAAGTGTGTTCAGTTACATGGTGGTTACGGTTATATCAAGGAATATGATATTGAACGTATGATGCGTGATGCTAAGATTACAGAGATTTACGAAGGAACTTCAGAAGTTCAGCGTATGGTTATTTCTGCTAATTTATTAAAATAATAGGAGGTACTTACCGTGAAAATCGTTGTTTGTGTAAAACAGGTACCTGATACTAAGGGTGGCGTAAAGTTTAACCCGGATGGTACATTGGATAGAGCTGCTATGCTTACAATTATGAACCCAGATGATAAAGCAGGTTTAGAGGCAGCATTAAGATTAAAAGACCAGTATGATGCTGAAGTTACAGTTATTACAATGGGTCTTCCAAAGGCTGAAGAAGTTCTTCGTGAGGCTATGGCTATGGGTGCTGACAAGGGTATCCTTGTTACAGATCGTGTATTAGGTGGTGCTGATACTTGGGCTACATCTACAACACTTGCAGGTGCTTTAAGAACACTTGATTATGATTTAATTATTACAGGTCGTCAGGCTATTGATGGTGATACTGCTCAGGTTGGACCTCAGATTGCAGAGCACTTAGGTCTTCCTGTTATCTCTTATGCTAGAGAAATCAAGGTAGAGGGTGACAGTGTAATCGTTAAGCGTCAGTACGATGATGGTTATCATATGTTAAAGGCTAAAATGCCATGTTTGATTACTGCATTGGCTGAGTTAAACGAGCCACGTTACATGACTCCGGGTGGAATTTTTGATGCATATGATGCAGAGATTACTACTATGGGTAGAGCAGATCTTGTTGATGTTGAAGATTCTAACCTTGGTTTGAATGGTTCTCCAACAAAGATTGCAAAGGCTTCCGACAAGGTTCGTAAGGGTGCTGGAGAGAAGTTTACTCCGGATTCACCAGATGAAGCAGCAAAGATTATTGTAGACGCATTATTGACAAAGCACATTATCTAATAAAGAGGTGAATAAGATGGGCGCAATGAACGCAGAAGAATTAGCTAAGTACAAAGGCGTATATGTCTTTGCACAGCAGGTAGATAATAAATTAAGCGGTATCTCCTTCGAATTGATCGGCGAAGGTAAGAGACTTGCTGAGAAGTTAGACACAGATGTAACTGCAGTTTTGATCGGTTCTGATGTTGCTGGTCTCGTAGATGAACTTGCAGAGTACGGTGCAGATAAGGTTATTGTAGTTGATGATCCTGAGTTAAAAGAATACAGAACAGAGCCATATGCACATGCATTAGCATCTGTAATTAATGAGTATAAGCCGGAAATTATGTTAGTTGGTGCAACAGCTATCGGACGTGATTTAGGTCCTACAGTTTCTGCCAGAGTTCAGACCGGTTTAACAGCTGACTGTACATTACTTGAGATTGGTGATTTTCCAATCAACCCAATTCCGGGAAGAGAGCAGAAGAAGAATCAGTTATTGATGACTCGTCCTGCTTTCGGTGGTAATACAATTGCTACAATCGCATGTCCTGATAACCGTCCACAGATGGCTACAGTTCGTCCGGGTGTTATGCAGAAGTTAGATCCTGTTAAGGGTGCTAAGGCAGAGGTTATTAATTACAATCCTGGATTTACTCCTGATAACAAGTATGTTGAGATTCTTGAAATTTCTAAAGCTGTTTCAGATATCAAGGATATCATGGATGCTAAGATCTTAGTTTCAGGTGGTCGTGGAGTTGGTTCTGCAGAGAACTTTGCAATGTTAGAGGAATTAGCAGAAGTACTTGGTGGACAGGTATCATGTTCACGTGCAGCTGTTGAAGCATTTGGTATGTCAAATGAATTACAGGTTGGTCAGACTGGTAAAACAGTTCGTCCGAATGTATATTTTGCAATCGGTATTTCAGGTGCAATCCAGCACGTTGCAGGTATGGAAGAGTCTGATTTGATTATTGCAATCAACAAAGACGAAGATGCTCCAATCTTTGATGTTGCAGACTATGGTATTGTTGGTGATTTGAATAAGATTGTTCCATTGTTAACACAGGGAATCAAGGAAGCAGTTGCTAATAAGTAATTGTATTAAATCAAAATAATCAAAAGGATTCATGATTTTACAGTCATGAATCCTTTTTTGATGCATAAAAAAATAGCATTTAACGAATGGTTAAATGCTATCTTTAATTTTATGAACAGAAATACTATTTAATATTCTTTTGCTTCTTCTTCACCGTTCATTACACGAAGTGCACCCTGTGCAAGTGCTAATAATTCATCTTCGCCAGGATAAACGGTAATAGGGGCTAAGAAACTGCATGCCTTTGTCATGTGATCAACTGTTTCCTGACCATATGCAATACCACCGGTTAAAATAATCTGATCTACTTTTCCACCAAGCACAACAGCCATGGCACCGATTTCTTTCTCTAACTGATAGTAGAAGGCTTCTTCCAATAACTGTGCTTTTGCGTCGCCTTCTTTTGCTAATTTGATAACGTCACGCATATCATTTGTGCCGAGATATGCATTGAAACCGCCATTTCCGGAAATCATTTTTGCAACTTCAGCCTGTGTATATTCTCCGCTGAAGCAAAGTTTGACTAACTGACCGGATGGAAGACCGCCGGAACGCTCCGGAGAAAATGGACCGTCGCCATCTAAAGCATTTGCAACATCAATTACGCGTCCATTCTTGTGTGCTCCAACTGAAACACCACCACCCATATGAACAACGATTAAATTCAAGTCTTCGTATTTCTTGTTGTTTTCTTTTGCATAACGTTTTGCAACTGCCTTTTGGTTTAATGCATGGAAAATAGAAATTCGTTCAAATTTTGGATGTCCTGTAATTCTTGCAACATCCTGCAATTCATCAACAACAACCGGGTCAACAATGTAAGAAGGTACGTTGATTTCGTCTGCAATTTCTTTGGCAAGAATACCACCAAGATTTGATGCATGCTGTCCCTGCTTTCCAATTTTTAAGTCCTCAAGCAATGCATCTGATGTTGCGTAAGTACCGCCCGGGATTGGTTTTAATAAACCGCCACGACCGACAACAACATCAATAGAAGATAAGTCAATATTTTTATCTTTCAAAACATTTAAAATTACATCTTTACGGAAATCTTTTTGCTCATAAATAGAAGCATACTGAGCAATTTCTTCTGTTGAATGACGTAATGTTTCTTCCATTAACTGTGTTTCATCTTCATATACACCGATTTTGGTTGAAGTTGAACCTGGATTGATAATTAAAATCTTATAAGACATAATAGAGATTCCTTTCTGTTTATTATTTAAGGTTTTCTGCAACAATTGCACCAACAGCAATTGAATTAACCTTAGTTTCAAAGTCATCTGAACGTGAAGTTAAGATAACAGGAGCTTTTGTTCCGGTTAAAATGTTACCGTTAACAACTTTGGCATTATGTACCAATGCTTTGTATGTGATATTACCGGCATGGATATCCGGGAATAAAAGAATATCTGCATCTCCAACAATCTTGCGACCGGTTGCTCCTTTGTGTTTTGCGGCTTCCGAATCGATTGCAAGGTCATATGAAAGTGGACCGTCAACGATACAACCCGTAATTTCGCCTCTTTCGTTCATCTTTGTTAATTCATCTGCTTCAACAGTAACAGGCATTTTTGGATTTACAACTTCAACCGCTGCAATCGGTGCAACCTTTGGATTTGGAATACCACATGCATGAGCAATTTCAACTGTATTACGAATGATGTTTGCTTTTGTCTCTAAATCCGGATATGGAATAAATGCAACATCACTTAAGAATAATAATCCATCATGACCTTCAATATCAAAAATACATACATGAGAAAGTGTTTTGTCGGTTCTTAAACCAACTTCTTTGTCCAATACACTCTTTAAGAAAGATTTTGTATCAATCAATCCCTTCATATACATATCTGCTTTACCGTCGTGAACTAATTTGACAGCAGTAAGAGCAGCTTCATAATTGTCTTTGACGTCAATTATTTCATAATCTGTTAAATCCATATTGATGGATTTTGCAACATCGGAAATCTTATCGGCATCACCAACTAAAATAGCCTCTGCGATACCACGTTTTTTAGCTTCCGCAACTGCTTCTAATACAGCGTCATCCTGTGCAACTGCAACTGCGACCTTTTTTGTAGGACATGCAGCAACATTTGCAAGTAAATCATTAAATGTTTTTGTCATTTTTGTACACCTCATCTTAAATTTTTTGGGTAAAAACTACCTATATAAAGCCAAATTTAATAGTACCACCCAATCAGGGTTTGGTCAAGGTTCTGGGAATGAGAAACTTGAATAACTTAAGATTTAATGGTGAATATAATTCATGTTTGTATCCGGGATAACCCTACATCTTGTGGAAAACTTATAAATGAACCAAAGAAATTGTGAAAAATTCTTTTCTTTTACTATTTGATATGATATACTGACATCAAATAGTGCGTGTTTATGTCTACAGGTCTGTCATTTTGCGGGAAATGATGTGGTAGATTAGTGAAAAATGGGAGATTCACAACGACTAAAATATTACTTATGTTGTGTCGATATATTATTATATTGATTTTTGCAAGGTAGAATTTGTGTATGAGGTGATGGAATGGATACGAAAAACAGATTGACGAATTATTTATTGCGTGTAGCTAAGAAGCATAGGATATTGACCTATCCTGTACTTGCGCTGGTTGCTTTGATTAGTGTGTTCAGTTATTTCTTTAACTGGAGTACGGGAGCAGGGAAACGTATTGTTGCCGTGGTTATGGTTATAGTTATGTTGGTTTCCCAATCTTATTTTCTGACTTCTTCCGCTACAGAGGTTACGGATGCGGAAAGTAATATGGAGGCGGTAAATGTTACGGATATAACGGAGGCAGAGAGTACTCAGACAGAAGCTGTTGCAGATGAAACAGACAGTATGCCGGAGGAGTTGGATGCTTCGGTAGAAGATTCCGATACACAGACCGGAACGGATGCAGTTGCCGAACAGTCGGGGGAACAGGAGAATGTTGATATATTGTCAGCCAATCAGGAAGTTTCCGTTATTTTAGATTCTGTTGATTATAAAGGTTCAGTAGAGTTGATTTCATCAACTTCGGATATCAAGGTTACATCGACTGATGGTGGTGCAACCTATGATTTTACAACTGCAAAAACTGCATTGGAAGGAATTGTAAGCAACAAAAATTCTTCAGATAGTAATTACTCATACACAGGGTTATATACAGATAGTTCATGTCAGACGCTATTGGGAAGTTCATTAGATGCAACACAGATATCGGGAACCGGACAGTTTGTTTTATATTGCAAAAAAGAATTAAAAGCATACAGTGTTGATTTCGTACTTGGAAACACAACAGAGTCTGTAGATACCGTATCTTATGCATATAATGGAACTACATATAATGCGACAACGACTGTTTTGATTCCTGCTTCCGGAGAGTGGAATGCAAAGAGTGCCAGTTTTTCTGTAAGCGGATTAAAGAGAAAAGGTTATAATGCCGCTGCACCGGATGTGGCTCCCGCAGGAGCTGTTGCTTCTTCTGTTTCGGGTGATACGGTTACGATTAATTTAAGCGGACAGGATACCGCAGAACGTACGGTTACATTTAATTGGACCGGTGTTCCGTATAATATTCAGTATGCCAAAGGAAAATCCGATGATGATACAGTGACGGAAAAGGTAACAAAGACACTTACATATGGTAACGCAGATACTTTTGCTTCTGCCGGAGAAATCGGAGTAAAAGAGTATTCAGGTTATGATTTCAAGGGTTGGAAGTTTGGACAGACTTCTGTTAATGCCGGTGATACGGTTACGATGGCGTTACATAATCAGTTATATAATGCAGAAAACACAGATGGTGTGGTTTTGTATCCGGAATATAAAGAAACGTCAATTAAGATTGATAAAGACAGTGCAAAGTTCCAGTATGGAAGTGCCGGTGAAACAATTATAAAGCCATATTATGACTATGAATCAAATCATACAGAAAATTCTAAATTTACAATCGATTTTACCAATGGTGTAACAGATTTAAGTAATATTGGTATTTCGGTTAAAGTAGATGAGGAAGGTTATATACATATTGTATCAACTGCAGGACCAACAAAGACAACAGTTGATTCCGGTGCAATTAACTTAAAATTTACAGTGAAAGATACCGGTAGCGGAAGAGCTTCGGATGAATTCACGGTTCCGGTAACGGTTGAAAAACGTGTGGTTCATGTGTCAGTTCCAAGTGAATGGAAAACAAAAGAATATGATGGTAATAACAATGTGAATACAACCTTTGGTGGTCAGACGGAAATTTCTACCGATGCAACAACTCCGGATGGGCATGCAATCAAGGTGAAGTTTACGAAAGCATCTTATGATAATGCAAATGCAGGAGAAGATAAAGTTATTACAATTACCGGATGTACATTAGATGTTCCTTCCGGTGATGCAAATAATTATATTTTAGATGCGGATGCAGGAACAATTCAGATAAGTGGATGTGTTATCAGTAAGAAATCAATTATTGTAAAATCGACGACGAAGGTAAAAGAAATCCGGGCAGGAGAGGATAATCCGGATGCAACCAATTTTGGAATCGAGTTAGACCCGGATAGTCATTTTGTAGGTAGTGATGATGTGAATGCGTTAGGAACGATTACCTATACAATTGATCCGGCAAGAGATACGGATGAAGAAAAGGCTGAGGCAAGAGAAGCGTGTCGTGTCATTCCGCATGCTGCTGAAAACTCAAACTATATTGTAAAAGTATATAATGAAAACTGTGCTACCTTTAAGGTTACAAAGGAGGCACCGACTCTGGGTGGTAATTATACAGTTGATGGTGTATTAAACGATGCCGGAGACTGGTATGTTGGACAGGCTCCTGTATTAAAGCCGATTCAAAGTTCCAATCTGTTAGGTGGCGGTTATGATCAGATTGCAATCAGCTATAATGGCGCTACATTTTCGGATTGGGCATCACAAATTACCTTAGATCCTGTTTTGAATGCCGGTGGTAATGTACAGATTCGGTTAAGAAACAGCGGAACCGGAGCAATCACATCTGTTGGTAAATTTACTTCAAAATATGATGCAGACGGACCACAGTATTTAGGTTACAGTTTTACATCCGGTGATGATATTTCTTATTCGTGGGATGCATCCGAAACCTTAAACAACGGAGGTTTATATTTCCCTGGATACGGCGGTGTGTTAAGTTTTGGTACATATGTTAAGTCAACAGTTAAAATCAAAGTGAAATTTGAAGATACTGTTTCCGGCTTGAAAATATTAAATTATGGTGTATATTCATCAAATCCGACACAGACAACAACATTTAACAGTGATGGAACTGCTGTAATTGAAGTGTTACAGTCCGTTGTAAAAGATGGAGTTGGAAAGATTGTCTGCCAGGCAGTTGATAATGCAGGTAATACAAGTGATATCATTACACTCCGTCCTTCCGGTAATAATAATGATGATTACGAGTGGAGCGTTGAGGAAAAGGAACCGTCACAAAATGATGTATCCGTAACTTACGGAGATATTTCGGGTGGTGCCCGTGGTCCGGTAGCTTCTAATTCCGGAGCATATTACAGAAACTGTATTGCAAATGCGCATGTGGTAGAGAGTGAATCGGGTATTAAGAATGTAAAATGGTATGTAAATGACAGTTTAATTGAAACACAATATCCAAATGGGGCATCAGAAGATGCGGCACCAACAGCCAAAACAACAAGTGCTGATTTTACATTTGGTAACAATGATGTGTTTGAAAGCAGTAAAACTGCTTATACAGTAAAGGCTGTGGTTGAGGATAATGCAGGAAATACAAAGACCTCTAATGCAATTATCTTTTTGGCTGATAACGATGCACCGGCATTACATGTGAATTATACAGAGGATGTGAATAAGTGGACTTCGGATGAGGAGATTACATTCACAACTTCGGATGCGATTAGTGGGGTTGCATATGCTGTTGTTGTAAAGCAGGATGGTAATATTACCAATATTTCATTAAGTGATCCGGATGCTAACGGTGAGTTGACCGGTAAATTTGAAATTACTGGAAAGGGTAAATATACAGTAAGAGTTGCGGATGTAGCCGGCAATATTCACGAAGAAACATTTAATGTTCAGAATATTTCAAATGAAGTTCCGGAATGTCCATCCTTTACGGTAAATCCTTCGGAGGGTACGGATGAGGATGGTAATCCGGTAGAAGAGTTCTGGTATAACAGCAAAACCGGAGCTCCGACGGTGTCAATCGGCAATGTAACATCGACAACAGATCAGACACCGGTTGAGACATACTATCGTCATTATAAGAATGATGAGACGGCATATGATGATGTTTTGATTAATGCAAATGATACAGAAAAGCAAATAGCAATTGCCGAAGATGATGAAGCAATTCATTATTTTGAATACTGGAGTGTGAGTGCATCCGGTGTGAAGTGTGACGATTCCGATACACATAAGGCGGTTGTCCGTTATGATGGTACTTCGCCGGAGATTGATGTACAAAATGTTCCGGAAGAGTCATCCGGTTCATCGGTTATGCTCCGGTTTACAGTAAAGGATAATGTCAGTGGTGTGAATCCGGATACCATTAAGGTACTTCGAAATGGTAAGGAGTTTGAATCGACAATAGAAGAAACTGAGGATGGATATGCAGGTTCTTTCCTTGTAAAAGAGACAGGAAATTATGTGGTAACTGCTACGGATATTGCGGGTAATGAAGCAAGTGTGGCAGGATTTACGCCAATGAGTATGGTAGTGAATCCGGTAAGCAATATCAGTCAGTCAAAGGCAACCGTATCGGCAAATGTATATAGAGGAACAGCAGATGTTTCGGTAGCACCAATTATTTCGATTCGGAAAGAAACCGATGAAGAATATACGGAATCTGAAAATACAATTGCGACACAGGATGAGAATGGAAACTGGGCATTGTCGGCAGTGTTTGATGACTTAGATGAAGATACGGTATATGTATTTAAGGTACATGCAGTTTCCGATATCGATGAAGTATTGGAATATGAAGGATATTTAAGAACATCTTCAAGTATAAATGATGGAGCAGTTGTTCGGGGAACGGTCAGCTATCCTGTCGGTTCTACATTGCCGGATTGGAATACGAGCGGAAGAGTAACCGTAGGATTATACGATGGTAATATCTGTGTTGCTGCAACAACAGCAGATGCAGGCGGCCCATTTGCATTTACAAATGTTCCGGATGGAACCTATAACATTGTTGCAACCGATGGTGTATATAAGAAGTCATTGGGTATTACAATTGACAATCATGTTGTTGTAAAACCGAGTCAGGCAATTTCATTGGTATTGTCCGGTCAGAATACATCAGTTGTTATCAGTACACCGGATACACCAAAGATTACAGTTGACAATATGGATTCCATTTTCATTTATGATAATGTTGTAAACTTTACGGATGAAGATCGTGCTTTGATTGAGGCAAACGGTACAGTAGAATTCCGTTTGTATGCATCCCTGTCAACAGTTGTGGATGTTTCCAAGGATGAACTTGCAATTATCCAGAGAGTTGGTTCGGACGGAAAGATTGTAGCAAAATATCTGAATCTGACTTTGGAAAAAATTACTACCGATGCTGCCGGTAATGTAGAAAAAACACAGGTATCGGAATTATCCAATGGTGCAAGCATTACCATTACGATTCCGTTACAGGATCTTGCAGGAAAACCGGGAGTAGAAGTAGTTCGTGTTCATGATGGTTCTGCCGGATTGGAAGGATATCGATATGAAGTAGATATGGACAGCAATCCAAATACATTTACATTGACGTCCAATAAGTTTTCGACATATGCGATTCTTTATACACCGGATAAGGATGATGATAAAACAACGCAGGCACCTACGACTGAGGCTCCAACGGAAGCGCCGACCGAAGCTCCAACGGAAAATAATAATTCAGAACAGCCGATTACACCGGCAGATAATCATGCACAGGCTGGCGGACAGACTACAAGCTTTGGTTCTGTCGGAAGCGGAAGCGGTGCTGCAAAAACCGGAGATGCAACTCCAATCGCCCTTATTTTCATGTTAATGGTTGCTTCCGTTGGCGGAACAATTATTATAAGAAGAAAAATCCAATAATTTTTAAAGGAAAAAAGAACGATGCACAATGTTAGGTGTATCGTTCTTTTTTATTGACAAAAATTTCCGTGATAAAAAAAATAACCCTGCAAATAATATAAACAAGACATAGCAATGTCTTAATATATAGATTTGGAGGATTTCAAAAATGGCTAACAATGCAAAGAAGTCAGACGCAATGAACAAGTTCAAAATGGAGTGTGCTTCAGAAGTAGGCGTTAATTTAAAGAACGGTTACAATGGAGATTTGACATCAAGAGAAAACGGTTCTGTTGGTGGTCAGATGACAAAGAAATTAGTTGAAGCTCAGATGAACCAGATTGCCGGAAAGTAATCAAAAAGGATTAATTCTATATTAATTCTTAAAAACCGTAATTTTTCTTTTAGAAAAGGAAAAATTACGGTTTTTTCTGTTTAATAAAAATTTTTTTGGATATCACTAGACATATCTTGTTTTTACATGCTATAATTGTGAAGTTAGTGCAGAACTATCTTAAAATGACTGCAAAAGATGAAATGATATATATTTAAGGAGGAATTGTTAAAGATGAGTTTAACAGTAGAAAAATTGGAAAAGAATATGGCAAAGCTTACTATTACAGTACCTGCCGCAGATTTTAGTGAGGCTGTAAAGAAAGCTTATAATAAGCAGAAAAAGCAGATTTCTGTGCCAGGATTCCGTAAAGGAAAAGTTCCACAGGCATACGTTGAGAAAATGTATGGTGCAGAGATTTTCTATGAGGAAGCTGCAAACATTTGTATGGAGGAGTCATATCCTGCTGCATTAGATGAATGTGAATTGGATATTGTTTCACGTCCTGAGATTGATGTGACACAGATTGAAAAGGGAAAAGATTTCATTTATACGGCAACAGTTGCTGTTAAACCGGAAGTAACATTAGGTGAATATAAGGGTGTTGAAGTGGAAGCACAGGATACAACTGTTACAGACGAAGATGTACAGGCAGAATTATTAAACGTTCAGAAACAGAACTCACGTATGATTCCTGTAGAAGACCGTGCAGCAAAGATGGATGATGAAGTAACAATCGATTTTGAAGGATTTATTGATGATGTTCCGTTTGAAGGCGGAAAAGGAGAAAATTATCAGTTGACTTTGGGTTCTCATTCATTTATTGATACATTTGAAGATCAGATTGTCGGCAAAAACATCGGTGAAGAATTTGATGTAAATGTTACATTCCCTGAAAACTATCAGGCAGAAGATTTAGCCGGAAAGCCAGCAGTATTTAAGTGTAAGTTGAATGGCATCAAAGAAACAGAACTTCCTGAAATCGATGATGATTTTGCTTCCGATGTTTCTGATTTTGATTCATTAGATGAATACAAGGAAGATTTAAAGAAGACATTAGAGGTAAAGAAGCAGGATGCTGCAAAGCGTGAGAAGGAAAGTCTTGTTGTAGATAAGATTATCGAGAATGCAACAATGGATATTCCGGACCCTATGGTTGCAACTCAGAAAGAACAGATGTTAAATGAGTTTGCTCAGCAGATCAGCTATCAGGGAATCTCAATTGATCAGTACTTCCAGTTTACAGGAATGACAAAAGAACAGTTCATGGAGACAGCTGAACCGGAGGCATTAAGAAGAATCAAGTCTCGTCTGGTATTAGAAGCAGTAGCTAAGGCTGAGAACATTGAAGTAACAGAAGAAGAAGTAACAGATGAATTAAAGAAGATGGCAGAAACATATCAGATGGAAGCTGATAAGTTAATTGAAATGGTTGGCGATTCTGAGAAGGAAGCAATCAAGCAGGATATTGCTGTACAGAAGGCAGTTGACCTTGTTACAGAAGCAGCTGTAGAAAAATAATATGTTTGAATTGAGCAAATACGGATATGTATTTGCTCAACTTTTAAGAAAGGAAGGATACATCATGAGTTTAGTGCCTTATGTCATTGAACAGACAAGTCGTGGAGAACGTTCCTATGATATTTATTCCCGTTTATTAAAGGAAAGAATTATTTTCTTAGGAGAAGAAGTAAATGATACAACTGCAAGTCTTGTTATTGCCCAGTTGTTATTTTTAGAGTCTGAAGATCCAACAAAGGATATTTATTTATATATCAATAGTCCGGGTGGTTCTGTATCTGCCGGCTTTGGTATTTTTGATACAATGAATTACATCAAATGTGATGTTGCAACTATTTGTGTCGGTATGGCTGCCAGCATGGGTGCCTTTTTATTGGCAGGCGGTGCAAAGGGCAAACGTATGGCTTTACCAAATGCAGAAATCATGATTCACCAGCCAATGGGCGGTATGCCGGGTGGTAGTCAGGCAAGTGATATGGAAATCACAACAAAACATATTTTGCAGACAAAGAGAAAGATTAACGAAATTCTTGCAAAAGAAACCGGAAAGTCAGTCGAAATTCTTGAAAAAGATACCGATCGTGATAACTGGTTGAGTGCTGCAGAAGCAAAAGAATATGGATTGATTGATGTAGTCGTAGAAAACAGAGATGCGATTAAATAATTAAAGATAGAGGTGTGGCCATGGCAAATCGTGGAGAAGAAAGAAAACCTTTACGTTGTTCGTTTTGTAATAAAACACAGGATCAGGTTCGTAAACTGATTGCTGGTCAGAATGTGTATATTTGTGATGAATGTATTGAGGTTTGTTCTGAAATAATTGAAGATGAATTGGAAGATTATGATGAATCTTCTGATATTAATCTGTTAAAACCAAAGGAAATTAAAGATTTTCTTGATCAATATGTAATTGGACAGGAAGCTGCAAAGAAGGTTTTATCGGTAGCAGTTTATAATCATTACAAACGAATCTTATCTGATAAGGATTTTGATGTAGAACTTCAAAAAAGTAATATTATTATGGTAGGTCCTACAGGTTCCGGAAAAACATACTTAGCACAGACCTTGGCAAAATTGTTAAATGTTCCGTTTGCAATTGCAGATGCGACCGCATTGACAGAGGCCGGTTATGTAGGTGAGGACGTTGAAAATATTCTTTTAAAGATTATTCAGGCTGCTGACTATGATATTGAACGTGCACAGCACGGAATTATCTATATTGACGAAATTGATAAGATTACCAAAAAATCAGAGAATGTATCCATTACAAGAGATGTATCCGGTGAAGGTGTTCAACAGGCACTGCTTAAGATTATCGAAGGTACAGTGGCTTCCGTTCCGCCTCAGGGAGGAAGAAAGCATCCGCATCAGGAATTTATTCAGATTGATACTTCCAATATCTTATTCATTTGCGGTGGTGCATTTGATGGTTTGGAGAAAATTATTGAAAATCGTATAGGAAAGAAATCCATTGGATTTGGTGCAGAATTAGGCGAAATGACGGATCAGAACATTGGTGAATTAATCAAACAGGTAACACCTGCTGATTTTGTAAAATATGGATTGATTCCTGAATTTATTGGTCGAGTTCCGGTTGCTGTTACTTTAGATTTGTTGAATGAAGATGCATTGGTTCGTATTCTGACAGAGCCAAAGAGTGCAATCTGTAAACAATATAAAAAATTATTTGAATTAGACGGTGTAAAACTTGACTTTACAGAGGATGCATTGAAGGCGATTGCAAGTGAAACGATGAAGCATAAAACCGGAGCAAGAGGTCTTCGTTCTATTATTGAAAGAGTAGTAATGGATCTGATGTATGAAGTTCCGTCAGATGAAGAGATTGTAAGTTGTAAGATTACAAAGGAAGCTGTTGATGGAACAGGGGAACCGGAGATTGTACGGTCAAAGGAAGCCAGACCAAAGAAGTCATTTACAAAACATCATCCAAAAAATCATAACGATGAAATAGCTTAAGATGAAGAAAGAAAATGGGACTTGTAAAACAAGTCCCATTCTTTCATATAGAAGAAATGTACATGGAATAAACTGTTTTACAAGTTTTTAAGCGGAAAGATAGAGAATAAGAAATACGAGGTGATAAGTTTGGAAGAAAAGAAAGGATATTTTTTACCGGTCATTTTTCTGACAGATTTAGTGATTATGCCGCAGACAACCGTTCATTTTGATTTGCGCGATGCAAAATCAATAGAGGCTGTGAAAGCAGCTTTTAAGGAAAATTCAGAAGTCTTTGTGGTGACAACTACCGAAAAAAACACAACGGATATTTACCGGATAGAAAATTTATGTGAAATCGGTACAATTGCGCGGGTGAAGCAAACCCTAAAATTACCAAAGGATACCGGAATCCGTATTGCGATAGAGGGCGTGCAAAGAGGAAAATTAGAGGATATTGTAGCAGGGGAAGATTTTTATAACGCAGTGGTTGAATCCTGTGAAATACAAACGGATATGGAGGAAAATGAAAAAGAAGCCAGAATCCGATCCATCCATTCGGTATTGAAAATTTGTTATCAGAATAAAATGATAGCACAACAGGCAGCTTTTGAATCCTTAGATAAGATGACGGATTTAAATTTATTGGTAGACTTATCTGCAGAAGCGGTTGCATTATCATTTGAACAAAGACAATTAATCTTAAAGACTGTTGATTTGGCACAAAGAGTGGATCAATTAATATCGATATTATTGAATGAAATTGATATCTGTAAGATTCGGGGAGAGATTGCGGAACGTTTAAAGGATTGTGTAAGCAAGAATCAGAGAGAATATGTATTACGGGAACAATTGAAGGTAATCCATGAAGAATTGGGAGAAGAGGATTCCACGCAGGAAGGGGACTTGTATCAGGAAAAACTTGAACAGATCAATCCTCCGGAGGAAGTAAAAGAAAAGCTGCAAAAGGAGATTAACCGTTTTAAGACATTGCCGTATTCCTCTTCGGAAAGCGGTGTTATAAGAAATTATATTGAAACACTTTTGGAATTTCCTTGGAATGTATCCGGAAAAGATAACCGTAATTTGAATTCGGCAATCCGGAAATTGGAAAAAGATCATTATGGTTTAACAAAAATAAAGGAACGAATTATAGATTATTTGGCGGTTCGTATTTTAAGTGAGAAGAAAGATGCACCGATTTTATGTCTGGTCGGACCTCCGGGAACCGGTAAAACTTCAATTGCAAAGTCAATTGCTGCGGCTCTGCATAAGGAATACGGAAGAATTGCATTAGGTGGTGTACGGGATGAAGCGGAAATCAGAGGACATCGTAAAACCTATATTGGTGCAATGCCGGGACGGATTTTAACAACAATTGCCAAAACCGGCGTAAATAATCCACTTATTTTGTTGGATGAAATTGATAAAACGGGAACCGATCAAAGAGGCGATACCGCATCTGCGTTATTAGAGGTTTTAGATGGGGAACAGAATGCCTTTTTTACCGATCATTTTTTTGAAGTACCGGTTGATTTATCCAATGTATTGTTTATTGCAACGGCAAATGATGCATCGCATATTCCGGAAGCGTTGCGGGACCGTATGGAACTTATTGAAGTAAACAGTTATACAGAAAATGAAAAGTTTCATATTGCTAAATTGTATTTAATAAAAAAATTATTAGATAAGAACGGATTAAACAGAAAGCAATTTAAGATTACAGATGCCGGAATACATAAACTGATTGAAAATTATACAAGAGAAGCGGGTGTTCGTAATCTGGAAAATCAATTAAATTATCTGATGCAAAAAGCAGCAAGAGGCATTTTGACAAAACAGTGGGAATGTTTGCAGGTAACGCCTAAGAATCTGGTTCGTTTATTGGGTGTAGAAAAATACAGTGAGGAATCCTTTGACCATAGTAACAAGGTTGGTGTTGTAACCGGTCTTGCATGGACAAGGGTTGGTGGCGATACACTAAATATTGAAGTGAATATCCTGGATGGAAAACAGTCTTTGATGTTGACAGGAAATCTTGGAGACGTCATGAAAGAATCAGCACAAATTGCATTGTCATATATCCGCACCTTGCCGGTAATAAAGGAATTAGAGGAAGATTTTTTTGAGAATCATGTGATTCATGTGCATGTGCCGGAAGGGGCGACTCCAAAGGATGGACCGTCTGCCGGAATTACCATTGCACTTGCGATTTATTCAGCATTGATGAATAGGCAGATTTCCGGTGTGGTTGCCATGACGGGGGAAATCACTTTAAAAGGAAAGGTATTGCCAATCGGAGGCTTGAAAGAAAAACTCTTAGCGGCAAAAAATGCCGGAATGAAAAAAGTATTGGTTCCAAAAGAGAATCAAAAAAATGTAGAAGAATTAGAAGAAGAGATTACCGGTGGAATGGATATTGTTTATGTTTCCAATATGGAAGAAGTAATTGCAAACGGAATTGTAAAACGTTCATTTAATTTAAAACCAGTGAAAGATAAAGGAAAGGAATAGACTATGATTATTAAAAACGCGGAGCTAGAGACGGTTTGTGGTGTTTCAAGTAAATTGCCCGATAATCCGGGGGTGGAAATTGCATTTGCGGGAAAATCAAATGTAGGAAAGTCTTCATTGATTAATGGTTTACTAAATCGTAAGGCATTGGCAAGAACTTCGTCGCAACCGGGTAAAACGCAGACAATCAATTTCTATAAAATTAATCAGGAATTTTATTTTGTGGATTTACCGGGATATGGTTATGCAAAGGTATCGGCTGCAGAACGGGAAAAATGGGGCAAAATGATAGAACGGTACTTACATTCATCCAATCAGCTTCAACTGGTATTTTTGTTAATTGATATCCGACATGAGCCTTCTCAAAATGATGTAATGATGTATGATTGGATTTGTCATAATGGATTTACACCGGTTATTATCGCAACAAAGGCAGATAAGATTAAAAGATCCCAGTTACAGAAAAATATAAAAATAATCCGACAAAAACTTGGAATGCAAAAAGAAGATTTACTGTTTCCGTTTTCTGCTTTGACCAGACAGGGACGGGATGAGATTTTGGATTATGTGGAACAGGTTGTGCGCGGAGAATAAAAAAGTATGGCAGGTTAATCCTGCCATACTTTTGTTATAAGATATTGATAGATCTCTTCATTTTTTTCTTTCCAGGAATCGCATATGTGAATTGCCTGTTCCTGCGTCGGAACTGCAATTTTGATTTCCAGCAATGTCTGGTTACGTTCCTTGATACTGCATTGTGCAATATATTCATTGTTAGAAGGATAGTAGTCGGAAGAAATTGCCGATTCATTACGAAGTTCAATTTTCTGTTCCTTTAAATATTTTAAAATATCTAACTTGATAGGATCTGATATCTTGAATTCAAATATTTCAATCGCTTCTTTTCCCTGCTCCGTGATTTCGTATAAGGAATGATTCCGAGCCTGTGTTGGCCGTATAAAATCAATTTCTACCAATTCTTTTATTGTAATCTGCAAGTTAAAATAAGTGGTATAGTTATTATCTAAAATGAACTGGGATATCTGAGATTCCGTTAACGGAAAGTCCACCCTGTCTAACATATATAAAATCATTAATTTATATAACATAAATGAATCATTTGTCATAATAAAAATACCTTACTTTTTAATGTGTGATTTAACGGCTTCACTTACAACGTCAGCAACTCTTTCATCAAATGCTTCCGGCATGATGAAATCATCGTTTAATTCTTCGTCAGAAACCAAATCGGCGATTGCCTGTGCAGCGGCAAGTTTCATTTCTTCCGTAATAATAGAAGCGCGTCCTTCCAATGCACCTTTGAAAATACCAGGGAAGGCAATAACGTTGTTTACCTGATTTGGGAAATCGGATCTTCCGGTTCCGACAATTCTTGCTCCGGCTTTTTTTGCAACGTCCGGCATAATTTCCGGTGTTGGATTTGCCATGGCAAACAGAATGGAGTCTTTGTTCATGGATGCTACCATTTCGGCAGATACGATACCGGGTGCGGAAACTCCGACAAAAATATCAGCACCAACTAATGCATCCGCAAGGGAACCGGTTTTGTTTGAAAGATTGGTAACTTTTAGCATTTCTTTCTGCATCCAGTTTAATCCCTCATAATCCTTATGTAAAATTCCGTTCCGGTCACACATGGTAACATTTTTGAAGCCATAGGTAAGCAATAATTTTGCGATTGCAATACCGGCAGACCCTGCACCGTTGACAACAACCTTGCATTCTTCTTTTTTCTTTCCTGTAATGCGGAGTCCGTTAATAATACCGGACAATACAACGATAGCAGTTCCGTGCTGGTCGTCATGGAAAACAGGGATATCCAATGCTTCGTTTAAACGACGTTCAATTTCAAAGCAACGTGGTGCGGAAATATCTTCCAGATTAATTCCGCCAAATGCAGGCGCAATATTGATAACGGTTTTGATAATTTCTTCTGTGTCCTGTGTGTCTAAGCAGATTGGAACGGCATTTACATTACCGAACGATTTGAATAATACAGCCTTTCCTTCCATAACAGGCATAGCGGCAGCAGCCCCGATGTTACCAAGTCCCAATACAGCACTACCATCGGATACAACGGCTACTGTATTTCCCTTTTGTGTGTATTTATATACATCATCGGGATTCTGAGCAATTTTCCTGCAAGGCTCTGCAACACCGGGGGTGTAAGCAAGAGATAAATCCTCACGATTTTCGACCTTGCATTTTGGTTCGGTACTCATTTTTCCGGCCCATTGTTCGTGTAATTGTAATGATTTTTCATATACGTCCATAATAAACCACCTTTTCTACTAAAATAAACTTTGGTTTCTATATTAGCATTATCGGTAAGGTAGTGCAAGGATGAAAGAAAAATAAATCGCTTTCTGTCGCTATTTTTCGATATATTTTGAAAAATATTAATTTACACAAGGTTAAAATGTGATATAATAAAGCAAATTATATTTTCTATTTTCAAAGAATTACCCCAAGTGATGAATTTAATATAAAGGAGAATCATATATTTATGAATTACGAAAAAATGACGTTGCAGGAGTTAAAAGCAGCGGCTAAGGAATCCGGTGTGAAAAAAATCACGGGATTGAAAAAAAGTGAATTGGTTGCTCTTTTGATGCAGTCTGAGCAGTCAAAGGAATCTCACACAGAGAAAAAGGTTGTCGAGAAAAAAGAACCGGAAAAGAGAGAAAGAATACCGGATAAACGGATGCAGAAAACAAAAGAAGACGGTAAAAACAGTTTTGTGCCGGATGCATCATTGGACAGTGGAAAAGAAGCACATGGTATTCTTGAAGTAATGAGTGACGGATATGGATTTATCCGTTGTGAAAATTATCTGCCGGGAGAGAATGATATTTATGTTTCACCGGCTCAGATTAAAAAATTCAACTTAAAAACCGGAGATATCATTATCGGTAATCAGAAGATTAAAACAGACAAAGAAAAATTTGCCGCGTTACTTTATATAAAGAAGATTAACGGTTATTCTTTGGAAGAAGCAATGAAACGTAAAAGCTTTGAAGAATTAACCCCTATTTTCCCAAATGAAAGAATATCCTTGGAAAATGAAAATTCACATGGAATTTCATTGCGTATTATGGATTTGTTGGCACCGATTGGAAAGGGACAGCGTGGTATGATTGTTGCTCCGCCAAAGGCCGGTAAAACAACCTTATTAAAACAGATAGCAATCAGCATCAGCCGGACATATCGCGACATGCATCTGATTGTTTTGTTAATAGATGAACGTCCGGAGGAGGTAACCGATATCAGGGAATCGATTGAGGGACCGAATGTCGAAGTAATTTATTCAACTTTTGATGAATTGCCGGAACATCACAAAAGAGTATCCGAGATGGTATTAGAGCGTGCAAAACGTTTGGTGGAGCACAAAGAGGATGTCGTCATTTTATTGGATTCCATTACAAGACTTGCCAGAGCGTATAACCTGACAGTTCCACCAAGCGGAAGAACATTGACCGGTGGTCTGGATCCGGCAGCGTTGCATATGCCGAAGAAGTTTTTTGGTGCGGCACGTAATATGAGAGAGGGAGGTTCTCTTACGGTTTTAGCGACTGCACTGGTAGAAACAGGTTCTAAAATGGATGACGTGGTATTTGAAGAATTTAAGGGTACCGGTAATATGGAACTGGTGCTTGACCGCAAATTATCCGAAAAAAGAATATTCCCGGCAATTAATATTGCAAAAACCGGAACAAGAAGAGATGATTTATTGCTGACACCGTTAGAGCTAGAGGCAACGGAAGCAATGCATAAAGAATTGTCCGGTGCAAAGAGTGAAGAAGCGACGGAAGAGATATTAAAATTATTTGTTCGTACCAAAAATAATGCAGAATTCTTAGAATTAATCAAACGTTCGCTGCTTCGCAAATAATTTTTCAATTTCACATAAAATACTTGCATTACGGAATGTCTTGTGATAAACTGTAGAAGTTGTTTAGGCGGGTTGGAATCTGCCAATATATTTTGAGAGGTGTAAGATATGAAAGAAGGAATTCATCCAAATTATTATCAGGCAAAGGTAGTTTGTAACTGTGGTAATGAGTTTGTTACTGGTTCAACAAAAGAAGAGATTCACGTAGAAATTTGTTCTAAGTGTCATTCATTCTATACTGGTCAGCAGAAGGCTGCACAGGCTCGCGGTCGTATTGATAAATTCAACCGTAAGTACGGAGTTAATCAGGCTAATTAGTAACGTTTTAAGGTTGAGATATTATCTCAACCTTTTTTATTTTATTTTCGAGGTGTTTGAATGGAAGATAGACTCCCAAAGGGAACATTAGGCGGACAGGCGGTCATTGAAGGTGTAATGATGAAGGGGAAAGATTCCTATGCCGTTGCTGTCAGACGTCCGGATAAAAAAATACAGGTAAAATTGTATAAATATCAATCATATGCAGATCAGCATGGATTCGGTAAAATTCCATTTATAAGAGGTGTAATTAATTTTATTGAGTCTTTGGTTGTAGGTATGAATACCCTAAACTATTCATCTTCTTTTTATGAGGAGGAAGAAGTTGAGACCAAAGCAGATAAAGTCATTAAAAATATTTTCAAAGAAAATGCGGAAAAGGTAATTGTAGGATTTACAATTTTTGTATCCATAATAATTGCATTGGCCTTATTTATGTTATTACCGGCAGGAATCGCAGAGTTTTTAGGAAAATGGATTGATAGCAGAGTATGGTTGTCATTGATTGAGGGCGTAATACGACTGGTTATCTTTTTAATTTATATTGTATTGATTTCACAAATGGAAGATATTAAGCGGGTGTTTATGTATCACGGAGCAGAACATAAGACGATTAATTGCTATGAATCGGGAGATGAACTGACTCCGGAGAATGTTGCAAAACATTCCAGATATCATAAGCGTTGCGGAACCAGTTTTTTGTTTCTCGTAATGATTATCAGTATTTTGTTTTTTATGTTAATAACAGCAAAGCAGTTATGGCTGAGATTGTTGCTGCGGATTTTGTTGGTGCCGGTAGTTGCCGGTGTATCATATGAATTTATCCGTCTTGCCGGAAAAAGTGATAACGTAATCGTAAATATCCTGAGTAAACCGGGAATGTGGATTCAAAAACTGACCACAAAGGAACCGGATGAATCCATGATACAGGTTGCCATTATATCGGTTGGTGCGGTAGTAAACGGAAAAGATTATGCGAATGCGGTAAATGAGGCACAGGGAATTTTAAAGACGGAATTTAAGGATGAAGAGGACTATGAGGATGATTTATCCGATATTGAGGTGTCCGGCGATTTAGAGGATTCTCTGTTAGAAGAAGATAAAAGCGGAGAAGAATAATGGCATCAATTGAACAGTTACTGCAATACGGAAAAGATGCTTTGGAACAAAGCGGAAATGAATATGCAAAATATGAGCGTAAGGTTTTGTTGGAAGAAGTGCTTCAAATGACCTATATGCAGATGCTTGTTAATCCTTCTGCGGAGGTTTCCGCTCAGGATGAGATGCGATATAAGCAATTAATAGAAAAGCGGTGTAATCATTATCCACTTCAATATATTTTAGGTTATACACATTTTATGGACTATACTTTTTTTGTCAATGAAAATGTGCTGATTCCAAGAAATGATACTGAGGTACTGGTAGAACTGGCAGATAAGATTGTGAAGGAAGCGGATATGCCAAAGGAACAATATTCCGTTTTGGATATGTGTTGCGGTTCCGGTTGCATTGGAATTTCTTTAAAGCTATATAACAAAGATATTGCATTGACTTTATGCGATATTTCGACAGGAGCATTGGAAGTCACACAAAAAAATCTTGATAAATATAATATAGAGGCTGAGGTGACAGAAAGCAATCTGTTTGATTCGATTGACGGAACATATTCTATGATTATAAGCAATCCGCCGTATATTGAACAGGATGTTATTGAATCTTTAATGCCGGAAGTAAAAGATTATGAGCCGAGACTTGCATTAGATGGTGGAGAAGATGGTCTGATGTTTTATCGCAGTATCATATCTTCATCAAAGAATTATCTGCAACCGGGCGGATATCTGTTGTTTGAAATTGGATATAATCAGGGAAAACAGGTTTTTGACATGATGGAAGCGGCTGGATTTTTGAATGTAACCATACAAAAGGATTATTCGGGACTTGACCGTATTGTTTATGGATATACAAACAGAATATAGGATTAGTTTGAGAAAGAAGGGGCAGAAATGTTTGATAAATTAGATGATTTACTGGCACGTTATGAGTCGGTGTTAGAACAATTAAGTGATCCGGATGTTTTAAATAATCAGGAAAAATATACTTCTTTAATGAAGGAACAAAGCGATTTGGCACCGATTGCCGCAAAATATAAAGAATATTTAGCTGCAAAACAGGCAATTGATGACAGTCTTGCAATGTTAGAGGATGAAAAAGACGAAGAAATGCGGGAATTGGCAAAGGAAGAACTGAATGATTCAAAGGCTGCGGTAGAACGTATTGAGGGAGAATTAAAGATTTTATTAATCCCGAAGGATCCGAATGATGATAAGAATGTAATTGTTGAGCTTCGTGCAGGTGCAGGTGGAGATGAATCTGCTTTGTTTGCAGCAGAAATCTTTCGTATGTATCAAAAGTATGCAGATCGTATGCATTGGAAAACAGAGCTGATTTCTTTAAATGAAAATGGAATTGGTGGTTTTAAAGAATGTTCGTTTATGATTAACGGCAAGGGAGCATTTTCACGATTGAAATACGAAAGTGGAGTGCATCGGGTACAACGTGTGCCGGAGACGGAATCGGGTGGAAGAATTCACACATCAACAATGACGGTTGCTATTATGCCGGAAGCAGAAGAGGTGGATTTTGAACTGGATATGAATGATTGTAAATTTGATGTTTTCCGTGCGTCCGGTAACGGAGGTCAGTGCGTTAATACAACGGATTCGGCTGTTCGATTGACACATATACCAACCGGTATTGTTATTTCCTGTCAGGATGAAAAATCTCAGTTGAAAAACAAGGATAAGGCATTAAAAGTTTTACGTGCAAAATTATATGATATGGAATTGCAAAAGGCACATGATGCCGAAGCGGAACTGCGTAAGAGTCAGGTGGGAACAGGAGACCGTTCCGAAAAAATCAGAACTTACAATTTCCCACAGGGAAGAGTGACCGACCATAGAATTAAACTGACACTTCACCGGTTAGATCAGGTTATGGATGGCGATTTGGATGAAATCATTGATAGTCTGACGGCTGCGGACCAGGCAGCAAAACTTGCCAAAATGGATGAAAATTAAAAAGACACAGATGAGGTATATATCATGAAGGAATGGGAGAAAAATATTCGTAAGGTTGTACCCTATGTACCGGGTGAACAGCCAAAACAAAAAAACATTATTAAGTTAAATACAAATGAAAATCCTTATCCGCCTGCAAAGGGGGTTTTAGAGGCACAGACAAATCTGAATAATCTTCGTTTTTATCCGGATCCCGTAGCAGCGGATTTGGTAAATGCAATTGCAGATTATCATCATTTGGATTCCTCGAGGGTTTTTGTCGGTGTCGGTTCGGATGATGTTTTGGCAATGTCTTTTCTTACATTTTTTAATTCGGATAAACCGATATATTTTCCGGATATAACCTACAGTTTTTATGATGTATGGGCAGATTTATTCCGGATTCCATATGAGACAAAAGCATTAAATGATAATTTTGAATTGATTGCTTCGGATTATTACGATAAAAACGGTGGTGTGGTGTTCCCAAATCCAAATGCACCGACAGGTATTTTAAAGGATTTATCATTTGTCCGGGATGTTTTGGAACATAATCAGGATGTCATTGTGATTGTGGATGAGGCATATATTGACTTTGGTGGAACAAGTGCATTACAGCTATTGGATGAATATGAGAATTTACTTGTTGTACGGACATTCTCAAAATCCCGTTCCATGGCAGGATTACGAATCGGATATGCATTAGGAAGCAAGGAATTGATTCAGGCGTTAAATGATGTGAAATACAGTTATAATTCTTATACGATGAATTATCCGTCTATTGTTCTGGGTGTGGAAAGTATTAAGGATGATGCGTATTTTAAACAGACAACGGAGAAAATTGTCCGGACAAGAGAGTGGTTTAAAAAGGAGTTAACGGATTTGGGTTTTGTTTATCCGGATTCTTATGCCAACTTTGTGTTTGCTTCACATAAAGATGTTCCTGCAAAGGCTATTTTTGAAAATGCCCGTAAAGAAGGAATTTTTGTCCGTTACTTTGATAAGCCGAGAATTGATAATTATTTGCGGATTACCGTTGGTACACAGGAAGAAATGGAACAATTTGTTTCATTTTTAAAACAATTTATATCGTCATATAATAAATAATCATCTACAAAAATATATTTTTTGACAAAATGGTCTTGACGTTGAGTGTGGTTTTCTGTATAGTGAAATCACACTCAATTTTATTTCAATGGGGATTGCCCCATCTGTTTTACATGTTTCTAATTTCTCCGAATAAAAAGGAGAATCAGATGAATTATCAAGAATTTTTACAATATATTAAGGACAATTTTTTGGGATATTTAAAAGATTATGAACAACGTCAGCTTGTGGGAAAAGATACGACTAAAGATTGTGACAACAAGTACACGGTTGAACTGCATGAGATTACAAAGAACAATGGAATTAAGTTAGACGGATTGATTATTCGAAAGGATAATGAAAATATCAGTCCCAATATTTATTTGAATTCCTATTTTGAGGATTATCAGTTGGGAACACCGATTACACGGATTATGGAAGAGATTGCAAAACAATATTTTACGATTGCGTCGGAACACAGAATCAAAGTAGATAATCTGTTGGATTATAATGCAATCCGGAATCAGATTATTTTTCGATTGGTCAATTATGAGAAGAATCGGGAAGTTTTGAAAAAATGTCCATATAAACGTTTCTTGGATTTGGCGGTTACCTATCGTTATATGGCGCAGAAGGATGAAAACGGAATTGCATCGTCTTTAATCAGTTATGATGAATTTTCAAACTGGGCAATTGAAGAGGAAGAGTTATACCGGATTGCATTGTTTAATACAATGCGGGAATTTCCGTGGCATATGGATTCTCTGGCAACCGTTATTTTGGACTGTCTGAAACGGACTTTGCCGGATGAAGCACATGAGGAGCTTTCGGAAGAATTTGCAATGCTTGAGGAAACAAAGGGTGGAGTGAATATGTATGTGTTATCCAATGACTCCGATTTGAATGGAGCCTCCTGTATTCTGTATGATTCCGTTATCCGGAATTTTGCAAGGGTTCAGGGAGGGAATATCATCATTTTACCATCAAGCATACATGAGGTTATTTTAGTACCGGAGGAGGAAGATACGGATATTGAGTTTTTACAAAACCTTGTTATTGATGCAAATCAGAGTGCAGTCGGGTTGATTGATCTCTTATCCGATAGTGTGTATTATTATGATTTGGAACAGGATGAATTTCGTATCTATGGATAGACAGAATTAGTTGACAAAAAAATGGCCATGCCCTAAAATAATTATTATTGTGAAGAAAAATTCATGTGTGTGGGGGTTACGTATGAATAATAGTTTTGTAAATCGAAAGGACAGAATAGTTGCTTCCGCTATCGAAATCATCAGTGAGGCGGGCTTAGAGTCATTGACAACAAGAACACTAGCAATGAAGGAAAATATGTCTGAATCTTTGTTGTATCGATATTTTGGAGGTATTGATGAGGTGTTGGTAGAAGTTGTTGACACCTTTACAAGATTTGATAACAGTATTATAGCGACGATTCAGGAAAAAGATATTCCTCATTTTGATAAGGTAGTGGAATTGTTGAATGTCTTAGGAACTTACTATGGCGGTTATACCGAAATGGCGTCTTTGGTATTGAATTATGAAGGACTATTGCATAATGTGAATACAAGAGATGCAATTACGGAGTGCATATACTGTCGTACAAAGTTTGTAAGGGATGAATTGGCGGCTGCCATTGCAGAAGGCGAAATTATAGATTTATTTACGCCGGAGGAATTATCAAACATTTTGTTTGGAAGTTGTACGAGAGATTTATTGAACCGTCGAATTGAAAATGACAGACGGACGCATGCAGATATTGCATCGGTAACAATCGAAAAACTTTCCGGTTTATTAAAAAAATAATTATCATAATATGAAAAATAGGACATGGAGGATGCTATGAGAATATTAGTAGCGGATGATGATTTTGCAAACAGGAGATTTCTTGAAAAGGTACTAGAACAATATGGTGAAGTAGCAGTGGTAGATAACGGAATATCTGCGGTTGATGAGGCTTCGACTGCTATGGCTGAAAGGCAGATGTTTGATTTGATTTGCTTAGACATTATGATGGCAAAGCTTGATGGATATAAGACACTTGAGGCAATTCGTGAAGCAGAGAAGAAGTATGATGTTCATGCGGAAGACCGGGCAAAAGTCGTTATGGTAAGTGCTTTGGACGAGGTTGTATTGGATAATATTCAGGTATGCAATGATTATGATGCATATATCTGTAAACCGATTATAATTGAAAAATTTGATCAATTACTGAACAAAATGGGATTTTTCAAACAGGCATAATTAGGGTGATAGGTATGGATTTATTTGATTATATGCGGGAAGCAAATATGGAAAAGGAATCTCCTCTGGCGAAAAGAATGAGACCAACAACTTTAGACGAGGTTGTTGGTCAAAAACATATTATAGGGAAAGATAAATTGCTATATCGTGCGATTATTGCGGATAAGCTTTCTTCTATTATTTTTTATGGACCACCGGGTACCGGTAAAACAACACTTGCAATGGTAATTGCCAATACAACAAGTTCTGTTTTTCAGTCGCTGAACGCAACAACTGCCGGAAAAAAGGATATGGAGGCGGTTGTTCAGGAAGCCAAGAATAATTACGGAATGTACCAGAAAAAGACTATATTATTCATTGATGAGATACATCGGTTTAATAAGGCACAACAGGATTATCTGTTGCCGTTTGTAGAAGACGGAACCATTATTTTGATTGGAGCAACAACAGAAAATCCGTATTTTGAGGTCAATAAGGCATTGCTATCACGTTCCCATATATTCCGGTTAGAGGCATTGCAGGCAGAGGATATAAAACAACTGATTAAGCGTGCCGTGTATGACAAAGAAAAAGGAATGGGAGCCTATCATGCAGACATATCAGACGATGCGTTGAATTTTTTGGCTGATGTGAGTGGTGGAGATGCCAGAAATGCATTAAATGCCGTTGAGATTGGTATTTTGACAACGAAGCCATCTGAGGATGGAGTGATACATATAACATTAGAGGTCGCGGAAGAATGTATCCAGCAAAGAGCAATTCGTTTTGATAAGGACGGAGACAGTCATTATGATACCATATCGGCATTTATCAAAAGCATGCGTGGTTCCGATCCGGATGCGGCGGTTTTTTATTTAGCGAAGATGTTAGAGGCCGGTGAAAGTGTTACCTTTATTGCAAGAAGAATTATGATTTGTGCTTGTGAAGATGTTGGATTGGCAGATCCACAGGCAATTCAGGTTGCGGTTGCATGTTCGCAGGCAGTTGAAAGGGTTGGTATGCCGGAGGCACAGATTATTCTGGCAAATGCGGCATTGTATGTGGCAGGAGCACCAAAGTCTAATGCGGTTGTTAATGCGATTTCTGAGGCTATGGAGACGGTTCGAAGCAGAGACACAGGTGTAGTTCCTCCGTATTTACGGGATGCACATTATGAAGGTTCAAAGGAGTTAGGTCATGTAGGTTATCTGTATCCGCATAATTATCCGGATAATTTTGTACAACAACAATATCTGCCGGATGTCATAAAAGACGTTTCTTTTTATCATCCATCGGAGAACGGATATGAAAAGAAAGTCAAAGACCGGTTGGAATACCTACATAAAAAAACATTTTAAGATTTGGAGCGTATATGGATAAATATAAAAAAATCAGACAAATTGTGGCATGGATTACAGTAATCTGCATCATTGCTATTATTCTTATAACTTTATATTGTGCAATTACTGGCAGCCGGTATTTTTTCGGATTTTTATATCTGATGTTGGTTGTTCCGGTTATTTTATGGATTTTTATGTGGATTTATAAAGTGATTTCAAAGAAAGAATGAAGTTTTTTTCAATCTTGAAATGAACACGATTATTTGGTATAATGCAGTTTGTTGTATGCTTATATGACATTTATACTTTATTTTGAAAAGGATGGTAAAACAAATGAGTTTATTAAAGGATTGGCGTGAATACGCTTATGGCCAGATGGATGATAGAACAAAAGTTGGTCAGCAGTTTTGGTTTAACTATTTTAGTGTAGAGCAGGGTATTTATAAGCTGTTGTTGTCTAATCCGGAAGAAGTTGTTACAGGAACGGTAAAGGAACTTGCAGAAAAGTACGAAACAACAGTTTTATTTATGACAGGTTTCTTAGATGGTATTGATGAAAGTTTGAAGACTCCGAATAACATTGAAGAGATGGAAGAGGATACAGAAGTTTCTTTAGATGTTGATTTGGAGAAATTATATCGTAATATGGTTGGTTGTCAGGCTGACTGGTTATATAATTTGGAAGAGTGGGATGCTATTTTCCCAAAAGAGAAACGTGACGAATTATATAAGGCTGAAAAGAGTTCAAAGACAGTTGTAAAACCACCAAAAATCGGACGTAATGATCCATGTCCTTGTGGAAGCGGCAAGAAATACAAACAGTGCTGCGGTAAGAATCATTAATAACAAAGATTATAAAAAGAGTTAAACATTTTATATGTATAACTCTTTTTGTGCAATAATTGATAAAAGAAAAGGAATAGGAAAGAATATGAGTAAAATTAGAACAAGATTTGCTCCAAGTCCAACCGGACGGATGCATGTCGGAAATTTAAGAACAGCCCTTTATGCATATTTGGTTGCAAAGCATGAAGACGGAGATTTTGTATTACGAATTGAGGATACCGATCAGGAGCGGTTACAGGAAGGTGCAGTTGACATTATTTATCGTACCATGAAGGGTACAAAGCTGTTACATGACGAAGGACCGGATAAAGATGGAGGTTACGGCCCATATGTTCAGAGTGAACGTGTAAAACAGGGTATTTACATGAAGTATGCAAAGGAATTGGTTGATAAAGGTGAGGCATACTATTGTTTTTGTGATAAAGAACGTCTTGACAACTTAAAAGAAGAAGTTGTAGATGGAAAGTCTATCCGTAAGTATGATAAACATTGCCTGCATTTAAGCAAGGAAGAGATAGAGGAAAAATTAAATTCCGGTATTCCTTATGTAATTCGTCAAAATGTACCGGAAGATGGAGAAACCAGTTTTGAGGATGAATTATATGGAACAATTACGGTTCCGAACAGTGAGTTGGATGATATGATTTTAATTAAATCGGACGGATATCCTACTTACAATTTCGCCAATGTAGTGGATGATCATTTAATGAAGATTACCCATGTTGTAAGAGGTCAGGAATATTTATCCTCATCTCCAAAATATAATCGTTTATATCAGGCATTTGGATGGGAAGTTCCGGCTTATATTCATTGTCCGACCATTACGAATGAAGAACATCAGAAGCTTTCAAAACGTAGCGGACATTCTTCTTATGAAGATTTATTGGAACAGGGATTTTTGTCGGAAGCAATTGTAAATTTTGTTGCTTTACTTGGTTGGAGTCCGGAATCAAATCAGGAAATCTTTTCATTGGAGGAACTGGTAAAGGAATTTGACTATCATCATATTTCAAAATCACCGGCTGTCTTTGATATGGTTAAGTTAAAATGGATGAACGGTGAATATATTAAGGCAATGGATTTTGACACCTTTAAGGAAATGGCAATGCCGTACTTGAATGAGGTGGTTACAAAGGATGTTAAAAAGGATGCAATCCTTGAACTGGTCAAAACAAGAATTGAAATCTTCCCTGATATAAAGGATTTGGTTGATTTCTTTGAGGAATTGCCGGACTATGATATCAATATGTATGTGCATAAGAAAATGAAAACCAATTTGGAAAATTCATTGGAAATTCTACGTGAAGAATACGAAGTATTAAAACAGGTAGAAGATTGGTCATTTGATGTTTTGCATGATACCTTGATGGATTACATTGCAAAGAAAGAAATTAAGAACGGTACAGGCTTATGGCCGGTTCGTACGGCTGTATCCGGAAAGCAGATGACACCGGGTGGTGCATTTGAAATTATGGATATTCTCGGTAAGGAAGAATCCTTAAGAAGAATAGAAACCGGTATCCGGAAATTAGAAGAGGGACAGAATGCCTGAGTTTAATTTATCGCAGAAAAAGGCGATTCATACAGTAGATGGACCTGTATTATGCTTAGCTGGACCGGGGAGTGGAAAAACCACTTCCATGGTTCACCGGATTTTATATATGATTGAGGAAAAGAAAATTTCTCCATCCAATATTCTTGTAATTACATTTACAAGGGCAAGTGCAAAAGAAATGCAGGAACGTTTTTATAATCTTGTGGAACATGATAGAAAGGGATGTACCTTTGGTACATTTCATTCCGTGTTCTTTTCTATTTTAAGAACTGCTTATGGCTATCAGGGCAGTAATATTCTCATGGAAAATGAAAAATACAATATCATACGTGATTTGGTACGCCACATGGAGTTGGAATGTGATGATGAGGACGAAACCGTTACATCCATCATTGCGGAAATCGGTATGATGAAATCCGACATGATACCGTTAGAGCATTTTTATTCATCCTGTGTGGGAGAAGAAGTATTCCGGGATATCTATCATCAGTATCAGCAGCTTATAATGAAAAACAACAAATTAGATTTTGATGACATGATGGTGTTGTGTTATGAGTTGTTGAAGGAACGAGGGGACATCCTTTCTGCCTTACAAAGAAAATACCAATATATATTGGTTGACGAGTTTCAGGATATCAACCGGATTCAATATGAAATTACCAAAATGCTTGCAGCTTTACACAATAATTTATTTATTGTCGGAGATGATGATCAGAGTATCTACGGATTTCGTGGTTCAAGACCGGAAATTATGATGAAATTCAAAGAGGATTATCCGGAGGCTACGGAGATTTTACTGGATACGAACTATCGATGCAGTAGAAATATTACAGAAGGTGCACTTAGGGTTATTCAACATAACCGGATTCGTTTTTCCAAAAAGATTGTCAGTGCAAAGGATTATGAGGAACCCATCCGGATACATCATATGAAAACGATGCGGGAGGAACATCAGCATTTATTGAATTGTCTGCAACAATACAAGAAAATGGGGATTCCCTACGAAGAAATGGCAATTATTATGCGGACAAATGTGCAGGCGGGGAATGTTGTCCGTTTACTGATGTCTTATAATATACCGTTTCGGGTAAGAGACAGTGTTCCGTGTATTTTTGACCATTTTGCGGTAAAGAATATATTGGATTATATCAGGGCGGCAATGGGAATACGGGAACGGGCATTGTTTTTGCGAATAATTAACAAGCCAAACCGTTATATTGCAAGGGATTCTTTGTCTGAGCCACAATTTGATTTTGAACGGATGAAAAGGAAATACCAAAACAAAGACTGGGCAGTTGATAATTTAGAACAACTGGAATATGATTTACAGCTTCTTTCTTCTTTGAAACCATATGCAGCCATTCATTTTATAAGAAATTCCATCGGATATGACAGTTATCTGGAAGAATACTGTGATTACCGGCATATGAATATAGAAGAAATATACGGAATTTTGGATGAGGTTCAGGAAATGGCGAAACAATACAAAACATTTGTCCAATTTTTAGAAGGAATTGAGCAGTATCGGATTCAGTTTGAAGAAAAAATCAAAAAAGAAAAGGATAAAAAAAGTCAGGGAATCACGATAACGACTATGCACAGTGCAAAAGGATTGGAATATGACGTTGTATTTATTATAGAAGCAAATGAAGGTATGACGCCATACAAAAAGGCAACCAAGCCGGATGAATTGGAAGAGGAACGCCGGATGTTTTATGTTGCCATGACAAGAGCCAGACATCATCTGCATATATATGAAGTGAAGGATTATTACAACAAAGAATTGCAGCCGTCCAGATTTTTACTGGAGATTAATACTGTTCGTACAGAAAGTCAGAAAGAAATGCAGACAGATTAAAAGCACCTGCACCCTGCATATAATAAGGCATATAATGAATCGGTCTGGCGCAATTCATCAAATGCAGTTTGACATCTTCATTGGTCAGATTTTCATTTAATTGCAATAAAAGAGCGATACTTCCGCTGATAAATGGCACTGACATTGAGGTGCCATTTTTTATTTGGTATCCTTTTTGCGGTTTGGTACTTAATATATGCATACCCGGTGCCATGATTTCCGGTTTTGTGATATAGGGTCTTATGGCTCCGGAGGAACTGAAATTTTTCCCGTCATAGGAACCGACTGTGATTACATCTTTACATGTTCCGGGAGTTGTAACGGAGTTGGGATTTGGTCCGTTGTTTCCTGCAGAACAACATACAATGACACCTTTGTCCCATAGCTTTTGTACCCAGTCATTTAACGTGTTTTGTTCCTGATTCAGTTCTAAGGTATTACCTCCGATAGAAATGTTGACAATCCGGATGTGATAGATGTCTATATGTTCAAGAATCCATTGGATTCCTTCAATAAAATTGCTTACGGATCCATCGCCGTTTTCATCCAATATTTTAATCGGTATCAGATTTGCCTGTGGTGCAATTCCAATTTTTGAGGATTGAATAATTCCGGCAACATGTGTGCCGTGTGAACAATCATCATACGGATACCGCTTGTAATGAACGGTGTCATAAAAATCCAAAATACGGTTTTTGTTAAAATCCTCATGCAGATATAATCCGGAATCCAAAATTGCAATGGTAATATTTTTACCGGTAATTCCCAATTGATGATAATACACTGCGTTTGTTATTTGATTTGGAATTTTGACGGATTTTGACATGTGGCACCTCAATACTTTACAAACAGGTTGTTTTCGATTATATTCATACTATATGAAGACAAGAGGTAAATCGTTAATCGATATCAAATATATTTAAGAGAGAAATGGGGTATATTATGTTAAAACGGGCAATTCGCATAGAATTAGATCAATGTCTGATGGAGTTGAAAATCAATCTTGAAAACAATTATAAGGATCTGGCGCATGATGCATTAAAACAGCTTCATGAGAAGTTGGAAACCTTTTACCAAAACGGTTCCATCAAAGAAAAGGATTATAAAAAATATAAGAAAATAGCAGATGATTATTCGGTTCAGCTAAAGAATTATCATCATTAATAAAGGAGTATTTATGAAGATAAAAAAAGGAATGTTGTATATTGGAAGTTTGATGTGTATGTTAATTCTTGCCGGTTGTGGTGCGAATAAGAATCAGTTATTTGAATTCAAGGAGCCGGATAAGATTTCAGTCGTAACAACAATTTATCCAATGCAGGATTTTGTTACCCAGATAGGCGGAGATAAGGTTGAGGTCATTAATTTGGTACCCGCCGGAGTAGAGCCGCATGATTTTGAACTGACAACCGGAGATATGGGTTTGTTGGAACAGGCACAGATGTTTATTTATAATGGTGCAGGAATGGAACATTTTGTTGATAAAACAATTGATGCATTAGGCAATCAGAATCTGACTGTCGTGGAGGCTTCAAAAACAGTAGCTACGATTCCGGGTGGTGAGGAAGAAATTGATCCGCACACATGGTTAAGTATTGAAAATGCAAAGCAGGAATGTGAAGTGATATGCGATGCTTTATGTGAGTATGACAAAGAAAATGAAGAATATTATCGTTCCAATTTAGAAACCTATCAGGAAAAGTTAGATGATTTATATAAGCAATACGAACAGACCATAGAGGGTTGTTCAAAAGATACCATTGTGGTTGCGCATGAGGCATTTGGTTATTTGTGTAATGAGTTTGGTTTAAAGCAGGAGGCGATAGAAGGACTGACTGCAGATTCGGAACCGGATTCTGCCAGAATGAAAGAAATTATTGATTTATGTAATGAAGAGGATATTAAAATTATCTTTTTTGAGGAATTGGTTAGTCCAAAGGTCGCACAGACAATCGCATCCGAAACCGGAGCGACAACAATGGTGTTAAATCCGATTGAGGGAATTACTGAGGAACAAAAAGAATCCGGAAGTGATTATATTTCTTTGATGCAGGAAAATTGTAAGGCGTTAGAACAGGCATTAAAATAGAAAATGAGGTAGAGAGATGGTATATGCAGCTTTAGGAAGTATTATCGTTACTTGTATAGTTCTTCCATTTGTTATTTTTTTGGTTACAATTATAAGGGATAAAGAAAGTAAATTGCGTCAGCTTATATTTTTTGTAACAGGTGTGGTTGTTTATTTTGCAACCCAATGGGGAATGAAAGAAAAGGGATTACAGTGGTTGTTTAATAATAAAAAAACAACCGGGTTTGACATGTTTTCTTTTATGGCGAATCATTATTTTTTATATTTGGCGGCAGTTGCATGTTCCGGTGCACTTTTGCTATATGTGGTCAGTTTTTTACTGTTCCGTTTTGTATTTCATAGAAACTATACGGTAAAAAATATTTTTATGTATGGATTAGGCTTTGGTATGAGTGAATCCATAATGCTTGCGGGAATGAAAAGTATTTATACTTTATATGAGATGAAAAAGGGAACAGAAGGGGAAATCGGTTCCGGAACAATGGAATTGTTTTTATCCGGTTATGAAAGATTGCTGTTTGTCTTTATACATATTTCGTTATTGATTGTGTTAGCTTATTTTATACAGAAAAAACAAAATTTTGGTTTATTGGTTATCATTTTTTGTGAAACACTTGCCGGATTTTTACCTGGATTTTTTATCGCATTTTCTACAGTTAATTATTTGGAGATATATAGCAGAACCGTTGCATTGGGAATTATATATACAATTTTGACATTGGCGGTCATAACAGGACTTATTGTAATAATCAATTTAAGATATTCATTTGAAAAGATAAATTGTACAGAAAAAAAGCCAAAAAAACAGGCTAAAATGGACTGATTTTCTTGCATTGGCTAAAAATAAATGATACATTATTTTCGAGCGGTATTCTTAACAGAAACTGCATCGAATGGTGAGTGTTGTCACGGAAGATAAGAGGTGATGACATGAAAATAGGTTTTATTGGTGCCGGCAGGGCTGGCTGTGGACTTGGAAAGTATCTTACTACCAAACAAAATCAGGCAGATATCCGAATAACCGGTTACTACAGTTTATTAGCAGATGATGCCAGATGGGCATCAGATTTTACGGATTCTATGTTCTTTGAGACGATAGAAGACGTAATTGATTCAAGCGATTCCATTATTCTCTCGACTCCGGATGGAGCGATAAAGGACACATGGGATACGATTCCAAAGGATAAGATTAAAGGCAAGATAATTTGTCATTTAAGTGGCTCCTTATCATCCGATGTATTTTCAGGGATAGATAGCTATGGTGCGTATGGTATATCTATTCATCCAATGGTCGCATTCAGCGACAAAGAATCCGTATATGAACAACTAAATGAAGTAAGCTTTACGTTAGAGGGTCATGCATATGCTGTTGCCAAATGGCAGACGTTATTTGAGACAACCGGGAATGCAGCGATTACAATCAAAAAAGAGGTTAAGCCTTTGTATCATGCTGCTGCAAGTGTGTTAAGCAATCAGGTAATTGCAGTGTTGGATATGGGTTATGACCTATTAAAAAGATGCGGCTTTTCCGAAGACGAGGCACGAAGCTTCAGTCGTGTTCTGGTGAAAAATAATGTTGCAAATGTGATTCAAAACGGAACCGTATCGGCGCTTACCGGACCGGTTGAACGGGGAGATACGGAAACCGTAAAAAAACATTTGGACGTACTGACAGAGAGCGAAAAAGAGCTTTATCAGGCTTGTGGAAAGCGGTTGGTTCAGATATCAAAATTAAAAAATCCGGATAAGGATTATTCAGCGTTAGAAAAGCAAATGGATGAAGATTGAAAATTCAATTACAGGAGGCAGACATGAAAAATACAGTTACAACTTTTAAAAAAGCAAAGGAAGACGGAACAAAGTTAACGATGTTAACGGCGTATGATTATTCAACGGCAAAGTTAATCGATGAAGCCGGTATTAATTCCATTTTGATCGGGGATTCTCTGGGAAATGTCATTCTCGGATACGAGGATACCATTTCTGTGACCATGGAGGATATGATTCATCACAGTGCAGCAGTTGCAAGAGGTGCAAAGAATGCATTGGTTATATGTGATATGCCCTTTATGAGTTATCAGACTTCCGTGTATGATGCTGTGGTGAATGCAGGACGATTGATGAAAGAAGGACGTGCGGGAGCTGTAAAATTAGAAGGTGGAATTGAGGTTTGTCCTCAGATTAAAGCCATCGTGGATGCAGGGATTCCGGTATGTGCACATTTAGGATTAACACCACAGTCAATCAATGCTTTTGGTGGATTTAAGGTACAGGGTAAGACAGAGGCTGCGGCTAAGAAGTTAATCGAGGATGCAAAGGCAGTTGAGAATGCCGGTGCATTTGCAGTTGTTTTAGAGTGTGTTCCGACTAAGGTGGCGGAGCTGGTTACGAAAGCAGTTCACATTCCGACCATCGGAATCGGTGCCGGTAATGTATGTGACGGTCAGGTATTGGTATATCAGGATATGCTTGGCATGTTCAGTGATTTTACACCGAAGTTTGTAAGAAGGTTTGCGGATATCGGAACCATTATGAAGGATGCATTTAAGGCATATGATGTGGCAGTGAAGGACGGAAGCTTCCCGGCAAAAGAGCATGAATATGCCATCAGTGATGATATATTGGAAAAATTATATTAATAGAAGGAGATAGAAGGATGAAGATTTCAGGAAGTATTAAAGAGACAAGAGATTTGGTAAAAGAGTGGAAGTCACAGGGAATGTCAGTTGCATTGGTGCCTACAATGGGTTATTTGCATGAAGGTCACAAGAGTCTGATGGAGAGAGCCAGAAAAGAAAATGACAAGGTGGTTGTCAGTATTTTTGTAAATCCGATGCAGTTTGGTCCAAATGAAGATCTGGAGGCTTATCCAAGAGATTTGGAGCATGATTCCAAAATCTGTGAAGCAGCCGGTGTGGATTTGATTTTTCATCCGGAGGTTTCTGAAATGTATGGACCGGATTTCCATAGCTTTGTTGATATGAGCGTGTTACCGGAGCAGTTATGCGGTAAAAGTCGTCCCGTACATTTCCGTGGGGTGCAGACGGTAGTCAGCAAGCTGTTCCATATTGTACCGGCAAATCGTGCTTATTTCGGACAAAAGGATGCACAGCAGCTTGCAATTATCCGTCGTATGGTCATTGATTTAGATTTTGATATTGAAATTATCGGTTGTCCGATTGTCAGAGAAGCAGACGGACTTGCTAAAAGCTCTCGAAATACTTATTTATCTGAAGAGGAAAGAGCACAGGCAGTTATCTTGAATCAGTCCTTAGAAGAAGCTATGAAAGCCATTGAATCCGGTGAAAAGGATGCCGCAAAGGTAAAACAGATTATTACAGATAAGTTAAATACCTGTCCTCTTGCTAAGATTGATTATGTGGAAGTGGTAAGCTTTGATAATATCCAGCCGATTGAAAAAATAGAAGGTGCCGTATTGATTGCCATTGCTGTTTATATCGGTTCAACCCGTTTGATTGATAACCGTATTATGATGTAAGAGGCAGCCGGTTAATCATATTAAATTTTCATAAATAAATGCGGAAATGTAAGTTGCAAAACGTTTCATAATTATCAGGGAAAGATTTGAAGGAGAAAATTATGTTAGTGAACATGTTAAAAGGAAAAATACATCGTGCAACCGTTGTACAGGCAGAGCTTAACTATGTTGGAAGTATTACGGTGGATCCGGTTTTAATGGAGGCAGCTGGCATATTGGAGTATGAATATGTGCAGATTGTGGATGTAGAAAACGGAAATCGCTTTGAAACCTATACCATTGCCGGCGAGCCGAATTCCGGCATGATCTGTTTAAACGGAGCAGCAGCCCGTCAGGTTGCGGTAGGGGATCATGTCATTATTATGTGTTATGCACAGATGACACCGGAAGAGGCAAAGGAGCACAAGCCAAGTGTTGTTTTTGTAGATGATAAAAACGGAATTGCAAAGGTTTCCAATTACGAAAAGCACGGTGTGTTAAGCCCTAAATTTGATTAATGGAATTGGACTTGTAAAAATACGTTGAAAATGGATTTACACATTGAAAATATACCGGACTTTGTGATAGCATTAGAACTGTCAGAAGAAGAATTTTGTATATTTTTGATGTGTATTTTCATTTTTATGGAATGATAGATTGATAAAAGGATATTTGGAGGAACATTATGTTAAAAGGTAAAACAGTTGTGTTAGGTGTAACGGGTTCAATTGCGGCATACAAGATTGCAAATCTTGCCAGTATGTTAGTTAAGCTGCATGCTGATGTGAATGTTATCATGACAAAGAATGCTACCAATTTTATTAACCCGATTACATTTGAGACATTAACAAGTAATAAATGTCTGGTGGATACCTTTGACCGGAATTTTCAGTTTAATGTAGAGCATGTTGCCCTTGCAAAGCGTGCGGATATATTTATGGTCGCTCCGGCATCTGCCAATGTCATCGGAAAGATTGCAAATGGAATTGCAGATGATATGCTGACAACAACCATTATGGCTTGCAAGGCACCAAAATACATTGCACCTGCCATGAATACCAATATGTTTGAAAATGAAATTGTACAGGATAATTTAAAAAAATTACAGAAATACGGCTACGAGCTCATCACTCCCGCAACAGGTTATCTGGCATGCGGTGATACAGGCTCCGGAAAACTTCCTTCAGAGGAAACCTTACTTTCTTATATTATGAAGGAGCTTCATTATGAGAAGGATATGACAGGAAAAAAGGTGGTTGTAACAGCCGGTCCTACCATGGAGGCAATTGATCCGGTTCGGTTTATTTCCAATCATTCCACCGGAAAGATGGGATACGCCATTGCAAAATGCGCAATGGAGCGTGGAGCGGATGTAACATTAATTTCAGGACAAACAGCGATTGAAAAGCCGGGTTTTGTGAAAGTAATCGATGTAGTCAGTGCCAAGGATATGTTTGAGGCAGTAAAAAAAGAGGCAGAGGATGCGGACTTTATTATTAAATCAGCGGCAGTGGCTGATTATACGCCTGTTACGGTTGCAGAGGAAAAGATTAAAAAATCAGACGATGATATGTCCATTTCCCTTGCCCGGACAACAGATATATTAAAATATCTTGGAGAACATAAGAAGCCTGGTCAGAAGCTTTGCGGTTTTGCAATGGAAACAAAGGATATGTTAGAAAATGCCACAAAGAAATTAACGGCAAAAAATGCAGACATGATTGTTGCTAATAATTTAAAGGTGGCTGGAGCCGGATTTGGAACTGATACTAATGTAGTAACATTGATTAAAAAGGATGAAGTAAAAGAACTTCCGATTCTTTCAAAGGATGAGGTTGCTAAGGCGATATTAGATGAATTACTTCAGTTGTAAGGAAGCGGCTCAAAGAAAAGGTCGTTAAAGGTATAACGGAAAATAACAAAAGAGGATAGGAACATGGATAAAAAGGTTTTAATTTTAGATATTGACGGTACATTAACAAACAGCAAAAAGGAGATTACGCCAAAGACGTTAGAGGCGATGCTTAAGGTTCAGGAGGCAGGTCATACAATTATGATTGCATCCGGCAGACCGACGCATGGTGTCAAATGGGTATCGGATGCTTTACAGTTGGAAAAATTTGGTGGTTATGTATTGAATTTTAACGGTGCCAGAATTACAAATGTAAAGACAAAGGAAGTCGTATATCAGCAGATGTTTCCAAAGGAATGTATGAAGCCTCTTTATGAATATGCTCTTTCTCACGATATGGGCTTTATGACATACGAAAAAAATTACCTTTTGTATGGAACCAGATTAGATGAACATATGGAGTTTGAAGCAAGACTAAATCATCTGGAATTAAAGCATGTAGATGATATGATTGCCTATGTGGATTTTGATGTAAATAAATGTTTATTTACTGCAAATGTAGACGTGGCACCTCAATTGGAACAGGAATTGGCAGCTCTTTACAAAGATCAATTAAGCATTTATCGTTCAGAACCGTTCTTTATTGAAGCAATGCCGTTAGGTGTGGATAAGGCAGCTTCCCTTGACCGATTATTTCAAATTATCGGAGTGGATAAGAAGAATTCCATTGCCTGTGGTGATGGATTTAATGATATGTCCATGATTCAGTATGCCGGAATCGGCGTAGCCATGGCAAATGCACAGGATGCAGTCAAAGAGGTTGCGGATGTGATTACATCAAAGACAAATGATGAAGACGGTCTGTTAGAGGTTGTGGAACGTTATTTGTTGTAAGCTGACTATACAGATATGAGATTATTTTCAATCGGAATAAGAAATCTTATAGGATGAGCATGCATTTATGAGGATAGAATATGAAAATAAGAAAACATTATTACGTCAGTGGAAGTGTACAGGGAGTCGGATTTCGATACCGGGCTTATCATCTGGCAAATTCGTTGGGAATAACCGGATATGTGACCAACCTATATGATGGCAGAGTTGAGTTGGAATTGCAGGGAGAAAAGGATTTCGTGAATGGATTCCTTGACCGGATTGCGCAGGGAAGCTTCATCTATATTGATGACGTGGAAGTTTCTTCCATGGCTGTAGAGGAAGAAGAGAGAGCGTTTCAGATTCGGTAGGATTTACATTTTGATTGGAATAAGAATTTTTGTAATATATAACAGCAGACATTAATATGGAATACAAAAGATTTGGAAATAAGATAATTCTGTTAAGTACTTGAGGAATAAATATGATTTGGAATCTATTATATAACAATTTATTTATTGTATATTTATGTGTAATCAACCTGTTTACCTTTGCAATCTATGGGATTGACAAATGGAAGGCAAAGCATAACAAATGGCGTATCCGGGAAGCGACCTTGCTGGGATTGGCAGTAATCGGTGGCAGCATCGGGGCATTTGCCGGAATGTATGTATTCCGGCATAAGACAAAGCACCGGTATTTTGTAGTGGGGATACCGGTTATATTCATAATACAGGTAATAGTAACAGCAGTAATCGTGAAAGGAATGTGAATATTTAAAACCGTAATAAAGGATTTAAAGGCAGTATAGCCTATGCAGGAGGACAGAAATAAATATGTCAAAAAAATATATAGAATCAGAAATCCGAAAGGATTATGAGAAGCTGACAAAACTTTTAATTGAGAAGCATATGACCATTACTACGATGGAATCGGCAACCGCCGGGCAGCTTGCATCATTGATTACGGATACGGAAGGTTCTTCCGCAGTATTAAAGGGTGCCTTTGTTACCTACTGTAATGAAGCAAAAATTATGCAGGGGGTTGCGAAAGAAATCATTGACCGGTATACAGTGTATTCCAAGGAAACCGCAGAGGCGATGGCAAAAGCCTGCATAAAGGCATATCAGGCGGATATCGGAATCGGAGTGACCGGAACAATGGGAAATGTTGACCCGGATAATCAGGCTTCATCCGTTCCGGGTCAGGTTTATTTTGCAATGGGAATAGAGGGCAATATGGAATCTTATTATGTTGAATTGGAACCACAGCCAACAAGATTAGCATATAAATTAGCAGTTGCAAAAGAAATATATGATGTATTAATGGAGTGTTTAATATAAGAAAAAGATGGGATAGGGCATCCCGTCTTTTTTTATAATCGTACAATGTTTGGTTGCTTTTTTTATGTGATTCGTGCATAATAAAGTAGATTAAAATAATGAATACAAAGAGAGGAAGAAGTATGGAAAACTTAAATGACGGCGCTGTTAGAGACGCCAAACAGCTTGGATTACCCAAGGTTTTAATTTTAGGATTGCAGCATATGTTTGCAATGTTTGGAGCTACGATTTTGGTTCCAATTTTAGTGTCTGGTTATTTTGCGGAAGCTTGTGGAGAACCCCTTACAAGAGGTTTAACAGTATCAGTAACACTGTTTTGTGCCGGATTTGGTACGTTATTATTTCATTTGTGTTCCAAATTTAAGGTGCCGGCATTTTTAGGTTCATCCTTTGCATTTTTAGGTGGATTTTCTACCGTCGCAAGTCTTGATACCGGTAAGTTTGCCAATATGGCAGCAAATGACAAGGTTGCATATGCCTGTGGTGGCGTTGTGGCAGCCGGTGTTTTATATCTTGTGATGGCATTGATTATCAAATTGGTCGGAGTAAAACGTGTAATGCGTTTCCTTCCACCGGTTGTAACAGGACCGATTATTATTTGTATCGGACTTTCTCTTGCACCTTCTGCAATTTCCAATGCCAGCACAAACTGGTATCTTGCAGTTATTGCATTAGCGGTAATCATTATATTTAATATCTGGGGAAAAGGTTTGTTTAAAATTATTCCGATTTTGATGGGTGTTGTGATTGCATATATAGCAGCTGTGATTATGAATGCAGCCGGTCTTACCAATCCGGATGGAAGTGCAATCATTGCATTTGAAGCTGTTAAGTCTGCCGGCATTTTCGGAATTCCACAGTTCCAGCTTTGTAAGTTTGATATTACAACCATTCTTGTCATGGCACCGATTGCAATTGCTGCTATGATGGAGCATGTAGGTGATATGTCAGCCATTTCTGCAACAGTTGGACAGAATTTCATCGAGAATCCGGGACTTCATCGTACATTGGTTGGTGATGGATTGGCAACTGCATTTGCCGGTGCTATCGGCGGACCTGCCAATACGACCTATGGTGAGAATACAGGTGTATTGGAGCTTTCAAAAGTATATGACCCAATGGTAGTTCGTCTGGCTGCGGTATTTGCGATTATTCTTTCCTTTATTCCGAAGTTTTCAGCTATTATTTCTACCATGCCGTCAGCTATTATCGGTGGTGTATCCTTTATGTTATATGGTATGATATCTGCCATTGGTGTCCGTAATATTGTTGAGAATTCAGTTGATTTGACTGCATCCAGAAATTTGATTATTGCCGGTGTTATCTTTGTATGCGGACTCGGATTTTCCAATGGTATTACATTTACCATCGGAGAGACTTCTATTACATTAACAGCACTTGCTATTGCAGCAATTGCCGGAATTTTGTTAAATGCGATTTTACCGGGAAATGATTATCAGTTTGGTGCAAATCCGGAGGGAGATCAGAGCCGAGGAGTATTTGTAAAATCTAAATAATTGTTTTGGAAATAAAGATTTTACAAGGACTTTACGAGTGGAGAAGGGAAAATGGCTGGCTTGTGGATACGTGTCTGGATGGGCAGGTCACTTTTGTAAATTACTTGATATGCTGGAAATTCCGCATGAATGAAATGGGTGCGGGATAAATTGAAATTTACGGAGGAAAATAGTAATGGCACTGTTCCTACTGATTACATATATAGTAATTTTAATATTTCAAATAATATTATTTGTAATAACCATTCGCAAGAAAACAAAAAAACTTTGGCGGATATTGTTTTCGGCAGAACTAATTCCGTTGCTTATAGCCATAGGACTGATGATTTACTATAATAATCTTCCTGGATATGGATTTATGCCAGGACTAACTTATTTGGGAGAAATATTGTTTAGTTTTGGAGCGGTTGTTTTGTACTGTATAAGTTTCCTGATTTCTATATGCAGTTATATTGCAATTTCTAATAAAAAAACTTAATTTGAGGTATTTCACTTGTGTGTTTATTTGAGTTCCTGAATGAGCTTAAATATTATGTTAGTATTTTAGAGAAGTTGGCGTGTAGTTGAGTAGAAAGAGAAATCAGAATTTGTGAGTTTTTGAATTCAACACAAAATCCTCTTTGTGTTGTTCAATTTTCCTCCCGTTGATAATATCATAGAGTCATCAAATAAAGGAGGCAATGAGCCATGAATACAGATAAAATTTATGCAGAACAGCTCGCTAACGAGTATGCACCAAAAGACACCTCAAAGGTTGTCGCACTTCGCAAACTGGATACGAAAGCAAAACTTCCAGCTATCATTTTCGCCTATACATTTGGAATTATCGCTGCTCTGGTGACGGGTATAGGGATGTGTTTTTCTATGAATGTAATTGGCAATGGAACGAGTACAATGTTTGTGCTTGGTGTGATTATTGGAATTATCGGGTTAATGGGAATGGGAATTAACTATCCTGTTTACAGGAAAATGCTGGCAAAAGGAAAACAAAAGTATGCTTTTGAAATCATGGAACTGGCAAAAGAAATCAGCGAGAAATAAGCTGTGGAACGGACAAAGATGATTTTTAAGAAGGTGTTGCAGCCGAACAGATGGATTTTACTTTGTATGCCGCCAATGTCATTTGCCGCACTTGTTTTCATCTTTGAAATCCAAAATACCAAAAGTACGCTGGCATATCTGGTTTACTGTATGTCGGCGTATTCTCTTATAATATGGATTTCAGCACTTCCCAAAATGATAAAGAGAATGAAATCGGATATCAGGAACAGTAAAATCATGCAAAAAGCGACTGCTTCTAAAATTATGGGACGTTATCTGACGGACACTGCTTTTCGCGGTAGTATCAATATTTATCAGGGAATGACAGTCAATTTTTTTTATGTGGTGTTCCGTGTTATTGCAGGAATCTTTGTCTGCGGCAAAGGTGCTGAATTTTATAGCAGCCATGATGTCAATTCTTGGATTGCAGACGGCAATGATCTCAC
>CAKQYU010000010.1 GCA_934293575.1 uncultured Lachnospiraceae bacterium
CTGATTTTTCAGCGTTTATGCTATCTGTTGTACTGGTGGGTATAGAATTAAAAAAACAAAAAAATGACATGTAAACAGCAAACACTTGTGAATGTCAAGCACTTTGTTGTTTCGGTTAGCATAGATAGTGCAAATTAAGATGGTATCTGAATAGAAAAATACAGTATGCTAAATATTTTACAAGGCTTGGAATCATGTTAAAAAGACATGATTTCAGGTCTTTTTATGTCTTGATACCTTTTTGATACTTTTTCTCTCAGAAAAAATAAGAAACTATTGTACCTACATTCGTGCCTATCTGGATTATCTGACAAATATTCTTCACAAATCACCGGAAGATGTTTCCTGGGAAGAACTGCGTGATCACATCAGATGGTTACAGAAATCCAGAAATATCATAAAGAAAAACTGTATGATTGGGAAGTAGGGATTTAATCTCTACTTCCTTTTTAGTTTACATAACAAAAATATCCTGTTTATTTTGCCAACTATAATATGAAAGTGATTTTGATAAATTGATGAATGATATGAAAAAGGATGATGCTATCCATTAGTACCACAAAATTTCTTATTGCAGAATTAGCGGTTGCAGATTATAATTTCCATAGGTGGACAAGCAAACCGACAGAATATTATTCTGTGAATAGCAAACCAACCTGCAAACCACCAGAACTGCACACAATAATGAAAAAATGCAATGGTACTGGAATGGTACTAAAAATATGTGAAACGAAAAATAATGTGTGGAAAAGACACATATTATCAATACAAAACAGTATAGATAACCATATTAAAACAACCAGAATCAAACCAAACTTTGCGAGTTTGAATAGGAAATGGACTGAGAGCAGTCATAAAACAGAAAAAGTGCCACTGGCAAGCTTGCTTGCTATGTGGTGATTTTTCTGCTTTATGGCTATTTGAAGGCATGACACTCGGCTTAGCGACAAGCGAAGCGTAGTCGGTAAGATGAGTGGCGTGTCTGCTCTCAGTCTTATTGTAAAGGCAAAAAGAGAGAGCGAGAGAGAATAAAATAGAGAAGATAACGAAGGAAAAGACCTTTATATAGCCAAGTGCTATATAAAGGTCTTTTCGTCTTATAAGTGTTGGATTTGTTTGATTTTAAGGACGTGTGTGCATGTTGAATCGAAGAGAGAAAATGGCGAGAAGGATGGAAAGAAAGATGGAGAATGTTAATCGTGTGAGGATATATAAGTTTGCCCTTAGTAGGATGAGGGGCATTGCCCAGTGACATACACGAGCCAAGAAATGCCGAATTTACGGCGTTTCTTAGCTCGTTTTTTGCTCGGTGACAATTAAATGACAATAATTTGGGGGGCTACTTGGTTAGTTCAAGTGTGAGCTTATTAACTAAAGCTTCTTGTTGTTTTACTTTTTCTTGATATGTTTCCAGCATTCTTTTTGCTGAGGAATAAGTCTCTTTATTTTCATACGAATGAATCCAGACTTTGAGAGATAAGTCTGGTTTAATCATTTTAATAATAAAAGGAATAATGATAGGTGGTATACTTAGCACATAAGTGATAGGCTCCGTAAGATTCCAACCTAAACTAGATTTCAATCCTCATTGTCGTGAGACTTATGAAAACAATAATCACATTCCTTATCTAAATTTTGATATAACGAATCTTACTGGAAATCAGTTGCTACATGACTTTCCTATAATAGCAGATACAGCTGAGTTATTAATGGTAGGGTGTGTACCATGCCAACCTTTTAGCAGGTTAAATCCAAATGATCCCAATGAGCATCAATCAGTTGATTTATTAAATGAATTTGGTAGGCTAGTGAGAGAAATAAATCCTGCACATATTCTAATCGAAAATGTAGCTACAATTCAACAAAGAAGTACTGACATATTAAATACATTTTTAGAAACTTTGGATAATCAAGGTTATAAATATGCTCATACGGTTGTGAACGCAAAAAATTATGGAGTACCACAGAATAGGAAGCGGTTTGTATTAATTGCATCAAGATTGTTTGATCCTCATATACCTCCGTTAACACATGGAGATAATCTGCTACCATTTGTTACTGTTAGGCAAACGATAGAAAATTATCCAGCAATTGAAGCAGGAGAGGAATGTGTGGAGATTCCTAATCATAAAGCTGCAAGATTGTCCACGATTAATTTACAAAGGATAATAAATACACCGCATGATGGAGGGAGTAGAACGGATTGGTCTGAGGAATTGTGGTTAATTTGCCATCAGGGAACTATGGGACATACAGACGTTTATGGTAGGATGTATTGGGATAGAATATCGCCTACTTTGTCTTCAAAATGTATTAGTATATCAAATGGAAGGTTTGGGCATCCAGAACAGAATAGGGCTATTTCATTGAGAGAGGCTGCTGCTTTACAAACATTTCGTGATGATTATATATTCGTAGGGAGTCAGGGTGAAATTGCTAAGCAAATTGGGAATGCTGTACCTGTTGAACTTGCACATTCAAAAATACCAAATGGAGAAATGGATGATGTAGTTAAAATTGAAAAATATATAAAAAATCTGACTTCATCATATTCTGCTATAAAGCCATTAATTGATGGTAATAAACAAAATGGTGGAGACGAATATCAAAAGCTACAAGTTTATAAAGAATATTTGGAATATGCAGAACGCCACCTATACTTTTTACCAAAGAAAATGATTCCAGAAGCGATAGTATTGTCAGATGTAAATGTTCGGAAAAATACATTGCTAGATCAAAATGATATAATAATTGATAATAGTAATGCTAAAGATTATGTAAAGAAAATCTGTTTGGAATTATTTATAGATGAATCAAAAATGGAGGCTTGCTTTGATTTGCTAACAAAACAATGGGTCACAAGTTGCAATCAAGAGCACCAGAGTCTTGAAAAAATACTTCAGAACATTTTTGAGTATTGCAATTCTGGTACATTTGAGTAATATAAATACTAGTATACGATATAAACAATAGGAATAATTTTTTAAACAGTACATAAAATAAGGGAGATGAAATAAAATGGGTAAATTGACATCGTTTGATCCGTTATTAACAAAATATGGAGGATCGGAGGAGGCTGTGATTAGCTCGGTAAAAAGAGAAATACGAAATATTTTAAATTCATATGTGGGTTGGTATGATCCCTTTTGTGAACTTATTCAAAATAGCTTAGATGCTATTGATAAGCGTAAAGAAAAAGAAGAATTTGATGGAGAAATTCATATAACTATTAATTTGATGAAAAATACAATATCTGTAACAGATAATGGTATTGGTTTTAAAGAGTCAGAATATATGAAATTTTTGGCACCTAATTTTTCCTTTAAACCGGATGGGTTTCGTGGACATAAAGGAGTTGGCACAACCTATTTAGCATATGGATTTAATTATATTCAAATCTATACTAAAACACCAGATTTTAAAGCCGGTGGAGTGATGAAAGATGCAAGAAGTTGGTTGGATGATCCATCACCTTCGGACAATCCTAAGGTGGTAGAGGATAATGAAAATGTAAAAGATTCATGGTTTGATACCATAGACCGAGGAACTTCTATGACGATACAATGTGATTCTGAAAGTTATCCTAAAGACCTTTCGTGGATGGGACTAGATAATGCCGATAGTTGGCTCAAGGTGCTAAGGGTTCAAACTGGATTGGGACAGATAAATAAAGTGTCAGATGTAAAAGTTGTTATTGAAGTTGTAGATAAAAAAGAGAGGATGACCCATGCTGAAAAAGATTCGCCGGAGTATTTGAGTGTAATAGAATTTTTAAACAAAGTACAAAAAGTGGACGATATTAATGCAAAAATGGATGATTTATACAAGAAAAATAGTTTTGTTCCAGGAAGTAAAATGCCAGCAAAATTTTCTAATTTAGATGCTGTGTATGACAAGTGGAATTGCGATGAAATATGTGAAAAATTGCCTCTAGATAAAGAGGAAATAGAATTGGTAAAAAAATACAATGTAACAGTGATTTTTGCCTATGTTTATTCTTTATCTGTATGGGATAAGATAGATAAGGCAATAGGAATTAGAAAAGGTAGCCATGTATTATATGGAGGAATTCAATTAGCTGCAAATAATATGCCACAGGGGGAATTGATTCAAATTCCATTGACGAAAAATATTGGACGCCAGAAACAAGCAAATATTGTTGTTCATTTTGAAAATTGTTCTGCTGATTTGGGAAGAAAGGGATTTAAAAAGGAAATTACAGATTTGGGAAAAGAGCTTAGCCGTAAGCTTATGGACAAACCTTTAATGAAAGTAAGAACCTGTTTTAAAGCGAACACAGGAGCCGCACCTGATTTGCGTCGTCAAATGGTTCTTTCTGAGTGGAAAGATGAAATGACTCAACATGAACAGGAATGTCCATTGAAATTGGAAAATCCAAATTTCTTTGATCCAGTTAAAAAAATTGCAATTACATCAGTGCCAACTCGTGAGCAGGATGTTATTGCATTATTTAATCAGCTCATTGCAGGTGGGGTAGTGCGTGGGATTAGAATAATGTCAACTAATGAACGGACGACTTATGATAGTTTATTTAAAATTGTGATTTCAAATAATAGAGATGTGCAGTTGTTTGATAAGACGCATAATCCATTGGGGGTTTCGGAGGATGTACTTGATGAAATGCTGCAGGACAAAGAGGAGATTGTGTCTGGACCACAGGTTTTGGAATATAAATTTTCGGTTGACGGACTTGTTGAAGATATAGATTCCGGGTTGAAAAATACAAGTGATATTGATTTGGTGGTTGCATGGGAAGCGGGAGAACGTTATAGGGATAATTTTATTATTGAATCTTTAGTAGTTGATGGAAATGAAAGTTTGCGACAATATCATGGAGTGACTCATCAATTGCACTCAGCCAATACAGGAGAACATGTATGCAATATGATTTTGCTAAAGGATTTAATGATGTATTTAAACAATTCGGAAGGATTTAAGGAATTGCAAGAATCCTATGAACAATAAATCAATGCCTTGCAATAAATTGTGTGAATGTTATAATGAAGTGGCAACGATTTGGCAACAGAAAATCAGTAAACCAAAATAATTTAAGTCAAAGCAAAAAATTGCCGAGTTTGAGTAATGTACATGAGCCAAGAAATGTCGAATTTACGGCATTTCTTGGCTCGTTTTTTGCCCAGTGACAATCAAATGACAATAATATTGAAAAACTAGATTTTGGAGATGGTTTACAAGAATTAGTCCAATCTTTTTTATTCCTATAGCTTTTCTTTATCATTGAGAAAATAATCCTTAAAGGGATTAAGAATCTTTTATAGATCTTCTTCAGCAAAGAATTCGAAATTTACATTTTCTAAAATTGAATTTTTGTAATTATTAAAGTAGTTGAGACAAGCACTTTTAACTTTCTCTATTTTTTCTTTTGGTGCGACGATTACTATCACAGACTCGCAGTTGTGGCTTGTGATAGATTTATAGTTATCACACATAGATTTAACATTACTTATCAAATGTTCAAGTCTATTATTTGTAATGGTATTAACGGTCCAATATTTGATTTCAAAAATTAAGTCATTCTTAGTACGCTTTGAGAGAGCAATAATATCGTATTCGAATCTGCCTATACGTAAGTTCTGCTTGAGAAGATATCTGTGAGAAAACTTATTGGAAAAATAGTTATAACATTTATCCTCTATTTGCATGTATTTTACAACTCTATCAGATGAAACATTTGTTGAAACATTTTGCTCGGCATATATTTCATTAGCTGCTTTCTCAACAGATTCTGAAGAACTTAATTGTGTAGCATTAATCTTTTTAGTAATTGTATCGGATTTTATTTGTTCGTCAAGTTCTTTTTGAATACTATACCATTTACAACATCCAATAATTATTAAGGTTAGACCTGTTATGATAAGCACAATAGAAGCTACAGGCATAATTGTAGTTGTAAAATCAAGTAAATTCTCATTATTTTGTATTCTTTGAATTGAAATTTGGGACAGATTATCGTAATCACTTTGGCTTATGAGTTTACAGTCCATATTAAGTACATAAAGGAATGCCAAAACAGGTAAAGTAATCAGTAGCATGCCTAGTGAAACGAGAAATTTGTAAAAACTATCATATTGTAATTCATCCATAATTATGTCCTTTCGGTTTCCTCTTCCTCTTCACATAAGAGAAATCCGGAAACAAGTCTTTTAGTAACTCGGCAGTTTCTGCTGCCTTTTTATCTTCATTCAGATTCTGAACCAGTAGTTGGTCGTCATCATCAAGATTCAACGAAACAGTATATTCCTTATCTGGATCTATTGGATTCATCGGAAATTTTATCTCTTTGAGATAATATTCTGTTTCGGTTATTTCGCCATTCTCCAGCTTGTCTCGCAGGCGAGCCCAATACTCAACCATCTTCTTGAAGTTATCGAGGTCTTCCTGCGGGCGGGGGCCGGCACTTGGAAGCCGTTCTTCAAATTTGAAGCATATTTCTCCGTCTTTCATTGTAGGGCGTAGTCCGTATGCCCATTCAATGTCAAACAGAACATGGAGTGCACTGAAGATATTGGCAACATCCGGATCTGATAATGCATAGAAACTGACACCTAGATTGTTGGCGATATTGAGTAAAGTCGCTTCGTCCGGATATCGGTTTCCGAGCTCGTAATTTCGAATTGTGGATTCGTTTAGTCCGCACTTATCTGCCAATTCCCTTTGTGTCATTTCCGCTGCAATTCTAAAATTCCTAATTAAAAAGCCTACCCGGCTGGTGAATTTTTCGCCCATTTAACTGCTCCTTATAAGTGTAATGCGTGTTGTAGCATGCACGAAAACACGAGGTACAAATCATGCATTTACATAGATTATAACATCAACAGTACAAAAGTGAAATGTTTTTTGCTAAAAAGTATTGACAGTACAAAAGTGAACTGTTAATATAAAACACATCAAAACCGTTCAGAAATGAACTGAGCAATGAAACGAAAGAGAGGAGGCATTTGCTTATGGAGAACAAACGATTTTTAACAGCGCAGGATGTCATGGAAATGCTAGACATATCACTATCCTATGCATATAAGCTGATACGGCGACTGAATGCTGAACTTGAGGCTGATGGATTCGTGACAATAAAAGGGCGTGTAAGTACACAGTATTTTATGAAACGAATCTACGGGCTATCTACGGATAAGGAGGTGGGATAGATGGCGGTTGTCAAGAATAATAAGACTGGAATGTGGGAGGTGAGAACCTATTATAAGGATTTGACTGGAGCAAGGAAACAGAAAACCAAGAGGGGCTTTGCGAAGAAAAGCGAAGCCCTTGAATGGGAGCGGAACTTCAAGCTGAAAGAGAATCAGAGTATCAGTATGAGCTTTCAAAGCTTTGTGGATATTTATTTGACGGATTTGGAGCCGAGAATAAAACGCAATACGTTCCTGACAAAGAAGCACATTATTGAGACAAAGATTCTGCCTTATTTCGGAAAAAGAAAACTGGATGATATACGAACCTCGGATGTCATCCAGTGGCAAAATGAGATTATGAAGCTGAAAAAGGATAATGGGGAGTTGTTCTCCCCTACCTATCTGAAAACCATTCATAATCAGCTTAGTGCCATATTAAATCATGCGGTAAATATGTATGGGAAATATGGTTACATGTGGATTGATTACATACGGACGGAGTATCCACAGCGATATAAAAGTCTGGTGCGGTTTGGCGAATTACATGATAAGGCAGCAGAGGTAAATGAGGTGGCTTATGAATTGCTGGAGGATATTGAAAAGGAATGGCTGAGCGAACATAAACCGAAACAGGCAAATTCTTTTATGGAAATGTACCGACTACGAACACAGGCAAGAATGATAGCAGAAGAGGTAGTGCTGCATGATGTGGTGAACTGTTTTCATTAGGAGCCGGCATGGGTATTAAAGGAGTTGTGTATGGTAAATGATATGCCGTATATCTGCGGCTCATAAGCTCCCTCAAGGGAGCTTTATCCGGCTCGCAGAGCCGTACAGCCACTCCGGCGAGGAGCGCAAAACCCGCTTACGGGTCTGCATTTTTGATGGCGAAGCTGTCAAAAGTGCTTTTGCGTTACTTTTGACAAAAGTAACAAAATCTTCCCAAAGAAATTTGCTATCTCGTGCCGTATCCGGCACTCGTTACGGATACGAAAGAAATGTTTACATACATGACGAAAGAGGAGGATTTTGACAATGGAAAGAACAATCAGTTTTATGAATGGGAAGGGTTCCATCGGACACAACACAAGAAGCTTTATTGCAGACAATGTGGATGCCAGCCGCACCAAAAATAATATTACACTTATCCACGAGGATATTAAGCAGGTCTATCATAAATTGTTTGATAATGCATTGGACGAGTACAATGCAAAACAGAAACGCAAGGACAGGCAGATTAAAAGCTATTATGAAAAGATATCCCAGAGTAAGTAGGAAAAATTATTTTATGAGGTAATTGTTCAGATTGGCAATAAGGATGACACCGGAGTGGGTAGTTCGGCAGCTGAGGTTGCAACATGGGTGTTGAAGGATTATGTAAAAATGTTCCAGCTTCGTAATCCGCAGTTATATGTGATAGGTGCTTATATTCATCTGGATGAGGAAACACCGCATTTACATCTGAATTTTGTTCCATGGGTATCCGGTTGTAAAAGAGGGCTGGAAACTAAGACGAGTCTTAAGGCGGCACTTGCTACCAGAGGATTTGCAAGTGAAGGTAAAGGGAACACTGAATGGAAGCAATGGGCAGAGGCGGAGAAAGATGATATTGCTCTTATCATGCGTCGATACGGGATTGACTGGAAGAAGAAAAACATGCACAATCCGCATTTATCCGTATTGGATTATAAGAAGCAGGAGCGGGTGAAGGAATTGGCTGCTCTTGAGGAGGAACTTGAGGGTGCACAGGTTGTTCTTGAATTAAAAGAGGAGAGGATTGAATCTCTGGAAAAGGAAATTGAGAATAAGCGTGTTAGTATTCGAAAAGAACAATCCGAAGCTCAAAAGATGTTGGATGATACCAAGGCTGAAACTCAGAAATTACAGTCAGAGGAAACGGATTTACGTCTGAAGAATTCTGAATTACGGCTGGAATATTATGAGAATGTAGATAAGCTCACAGATAAAAAGAAGGAAATTGATGTGGCGCAAAAAGAGGCTGACAAGTGGATGATGATATCGGATACCGCAAAATGGCAGACGGAACAGGCACAGATTAAACTGGAGGAGGCAGAAAGGCTTAAGAAGGAACTGCTTGGTGCGGTCGATGGAGATGATTATCTGAAGGAGCAGGTGATAGAACTGAGGTATCAGAACCATATTCTTCGGGAGGAAAATCGTAGCCTAAAGGACAAGCTGGAAAAGGTATATGAGTTTATGAAACAGTTTGTGATTGGTGGGATTAATCTGCTGGAGAAGTTTATGGAGTGGATCGGGGAAAAGATAAAGGATGTTGGGAGAGGAAGGTGATGTGAAAAATTCACAAAAAACAAAGAAAATTAATGTGGAGACTTCATGAGAGTTGTGGTAAAATTACCTTGGGTTTTTGTCTTTATTTCGATGAATGGGAATGCTATTTTAAGTAATATTGGAAATATGAGTCCTGATTATTGAACATATATGATATGTATAATGCTGTTAGATAGACAATTTTCTAATTACTTATTAAGGAAGTTAGTTATTATGCGAACAATGTTATTGAGCTTCAAGCCAGAATGGTACAATAAAATTATGGATGGTAGCAAGCTATTTGAGTATAGAAGAACATTTCCAAATGAAGAAATAATGGCATATATGTATGTTAGTTCTCCTGTGAAAATGATAGTAGGAAGGATTCATTTAGGTAAGAGAATTGATATTAACACATGGAAGGAACAATACAAAGCAGACAAAGAAGTGTGTGAACGAATAGATGATTTCCTGACAAGACATACTTATGCCATGCCGGTGTTGTCTTTTCAGATGACGAAGGAAATAGAGTTAGAAATACTTCGTAAGTTTAACCCAAATTTTGTATGTCCTCAAATGTATTATTATTTGGATAATTATCCGGAATTGTTTGATTTTATAAGGAAAAATGCAACTGACATTGGGGAATTACACATTAATTCATTTGTGAATATAGAGAAAGATGAAATTTGCAGAAAACAGTATTAGGAGGTTTGCCATGGGTGATTTTGGTGCTGCGGAAAGAAGAATATTAGAATTTATGTCAAAAGGGACAGAATTTGTCTTCAATGGGAAAGGATATACAGTAATGTTATCTGGAAAACCAACATGTCATAAAGGTGAACCGAAAACGGATATTTATATATTGGCAGAATCTTGTGAAGAGGAAGTTGAAATAAAAATTTCTTATAAGAAAGAAAATGCGGATTTTATTGAAAACAAGATGAGCGCAGAACGTGCAGAACAATTATTTGGTGAAGATTGGATAGATATTATAGAACACTCTACTACAGCTATTCAGGATAAATTTTATGAGCGAATGCTGATTTATAAAAATGGATTTAGAAGAACTGAAAAGGGTTCAATTACCCTCGGATGGAAATTTGAGTTGCTTAATAAAAGTGGTGGAGACTTATCTGGGAAAATGTTACTTACAGATGAACAGGTAGTAGATGTTTATGCAGGAAGTAATCTTTCTACAGATAAGAAAAATGCGAGCGTTTGTGGACAGCTCATAAGAGATAGTGGTGTGGCTAACTACATATTGATGGATGAGAATGTTCATTCTGCGCAAGATGTAATAGATAAAATGATTCCTATAAGAGAATATGTAATGATGCACCCGGATATTTATTTTGCTTGTAAGGCTTTGAATTACAGAACTTTTGCTGAAAAATGGGATGGGAATAGACCATTATCAGTTCAAGTAAATTGGGATGCACTTGATAACAGATTAGTTCCCGAACTTGTTTTTGACAAGCCTTTGATAGTAAAAGGTAATGAGGTGGCTGAAAGACTTATTCATTATATGCGGAAATTAAATATCAGAACAACAGATGATATTGATGAGGATAATTCGGGAACCGATAAAATAGTATAGAGGTGGTAAAATGGCTGTTATTTTAGAGGAAAGAGGGCGTGGTAAATTTAAACCCGCTCCAGATTATAAAGTTGATGAAGTAAAAGAACTTCTAAATAAAAAAATTGAAGAAGAAAGACAGGCATTTGCAGATTGTAGTGAAGACATTGAGTTTGATAAGCTCAACTATGATCCAAATAAGTGGAACCTGCTGTCGCTATTTTCGGGATGCGGTGGTCTAGATTTGGGCTTTGAATTAGCAGGCCTAAAAGCAGTTATGGGCGAAGAAGTCATGGAAGCAGCATTTGCCGACAAAAAGGTCTTTGATGAAAATATCAATAATAATGTATTCAATACGATTTATGTAAACGATATATTTGATGAAGCAAGAGAAACCTATGCACAGAATGTAGGTAAATATATATACATGGATAAGAGTGATATAAGAAAAATAAAGGAGTTTCCCAAGGCGGATATTGTATTAGGCGGTTTCCCTTGCCCAGGCTTTTCGGAGGCTGGACCAAGATTGGTTGATGATAAGAGGAACTTTTTATACTTGCATTTTATTCGTTGTCTGATGCAGAGCAAACCAAAAATTTTTGTGGCCGAGAATGTAAAAGGAATGATGACTCTTGGAAAGGGTGAGGTTTTCAAGCAAATTGTTCAGGACTTTGCAGCAGCAGGATATACAATATATCACAAGCTTTTAAACTCGGCAGAATATGGTGTGCCGCAGATAAGAGAACGAGTGATTTTGGTTGGTGTCAGGAATGATATAGACTTTGAATATGTTCATCCGGAACCTACACATGGGTATGGCATTGATGGATTGAAAGAAGTAGTAACACTTCGTGATGCAATTGGTGATTTAGAGGATGATCCGGGAGATTATTTTACAGGCTCGTACTCTACTATTTTTATGTCGCGTAATCGAAAAAAACTTTGGTCACAACCAAGTTTTACGATTCAGGCTTCGGGAAGACAAGCACCAATACATCCGGCAGGAGCACCTATGGAACATGTTGGTAAGGATAGATATATCTTTAGTGACGGAGAAGAACATAATCGGCGCCTATCAGTGAAGGAAATTGCAAGAATTCAGACATTTCCGGATTGGTATGAATTTAGTAGGGGAACAAGCAGTAGAAACGATAATGCAAAGTTGGATTTAGTTTATAAACAGATTGGAAATGCAGTGCCGGTACGTTTGGCATTGGCTGTTGCGGAACCGATTGCTGAGTTTGCGAAAGCACAGTTGGAAAAAAGAGAAGATATTGAATGTGTTGTTGTTCGGGATGTGGTTGAGAAAAGAATGATGGCATAAAACAATAGGTAAGGAGAATACTATGAATATACAATTGTTAGAGTTTGAAAAAGATTTTTTAAAGAAAAAGGATGATAGTGAAAATATGTTGTCTGATGAAGAAATAAATGAAAAATATGAATTAGGTGAAGCAAGAATAGTAACTGAACAAGGTTCGATAAAACTTCCTTTAGTGCCAGGTGTGTTTGCGGGAGATAAATACAATAGAAAGCCAATATATCAAAGAAGAATAACGTGGGATAATAAGAAAAGATCGAGATTGATTGAATCGTTTATTATGAATATTCCGGTTCCACCTGTTTTTATGTATGAGATAGAGTATGGAAAGTATGAAGTGATGGATGGTCTGCAAAGAATATCCGCAATTATTGATTTTTATAATGATGTTTACGCATTGGAGGATTTAACGGAATGGTCTGAATTGAATGGGAAGAAGTATAGTCAATTACCACAAAAAGTAAAAGAAGGAATTGATAGACGACAAATTTCTATGGTTTCACTATTGAAAGAGTCCGCTAAGACAGTGTCGCAAGAACAAAAAATGAAAAGAATGGTGTTTGAAAGATTAAATACTGGGGGGGTAAAACTTGAAGAGCAAGAAATTAGAAATGCATTATATGATGGTATGTTTAATGAAATGTGTAAAAAATTAGCGGAGACAGATTCATTTAGGATATTGTGGGGAATTCCTATGAATGTTAAGACAGATGATGAAGTACAGGAGTTAGAAGCGTTAGATGTTATAGATTCTTTGGATGTTACAGAAGAATTAGCTTCTAATCATTTATATATGAGAATGTATGATGTAGAACTGGTGCTGAGATTTTTTGCAATGAGACATATAGATGAATATTCCGGTCAATTATGTGATTTTTTGGATGCGTGCTTAATGGCTGGAAATAAAATATTAAGTGAAGATAGTACAAAAAAGGAGTTGTTTGAAGCACTCTTTTGTAATACAGTCTCAAAAGCTGAAAAGATTTTTGGTAAATATGCATTTTGTCAATATAAAGAGTATAGAGGGGGGTATAAATGGTCTAAACCACAAAAGATGATTTATGATGCTTTGATGTTGGCGTTGTCGGAATATGAGATTAAAGATGATGCGCTTTGTGATTGTGAAAAAATAAAAAAATACATGGAAGAATTTTACATTGCTAATGATAGTGCTTTTAACGGAAAAAAACAGTCTAGGAATGATATTGTAGAAAGAACAAATTTGTTTAAGACTGCTTTGGAAAATATAATTGAAGGATAATTATATGAATAGCATAAGAAAAGAAAGAGATAAATTTATAGAAAACCTAGATGGAGTGGTGGAATTTATTGTATTTAATAGTGAACAGGGTGAAGTGCTTGAAAAACTTTGTAGCAATAAAGCCAATATTCAAGCGATAGATTTAGAGAATGTAAAGAAAAAATTTATGAAAATAATGAGCACGCCAGTAACATATAATGCCACAATTATTAGTATATATGGTTGTTATGAAGCGTATATTGATAAAATTTCGAGTTCATTATTAGATTTTTGGAAGGAAAAAGCTAGCTGCTATAGTGAAATTTCCGAATCGATAAGATATAAGCATATACAAAAGTGTGGGGAATTTTTATCAAATCCTCAAAGATATCAGAATATGGATATTACACAGATGAGTGTAATTAGTAACTTGAATATGTGTTTGACAGATGAAAAGATGTATATGCTTAATAAGGAATTATTATTAACACATAGTGGAAATTTGGGGATTGGTCAGTTAATACATTTTTTTAAAGAATTAGGATTAAAAGATAGTAGAATACAGATTCTAAACAATTATAAATATATTGAATATATATCAAAAAAATATGAATTAAGCACTGAAGATGCAAGAAAGTTAATTAATAATAGAAAAAATGACGATAAATTTTTATTCGAAGAATTAACGCAGTTAGTTGAACAAAGAAATAAGGTGGCACATGGTTGGAGTGTTGATGAGAGGTTATCAAGCGGATATCTGTCCGAAAATATAATTCCGTTTATGAAAATGTTAGGATGTGTGATTGCTGACATTTTTATAAGTGAATTTGTTGAGATTTTACATATGACGAATTCATTGAAAAAATTTGATGATGCGATAGCTGTATACAACAAAAGAATACTCTGTATAAATTGTAAAAATTCAAATTTGAAATGTAATGGTTATATATATGCAAACACTGGAAAACGATATATTGCACTTAATATAAAAGAATTACAATATAATAGACAAACTATTAAAGAGATTAGTGATGATAATAAGGATATTGGAATATTGGTCGATTCTGATGTAAAAAAAGAATGGGAATTTTATTATTTGTAGAAAAGGATAAAATTTTTGACAATAAAATGACAATACAATATATCGAAAATTCACGTAACAGGTAGAAATCAGACAAAACTCACTGAATTCTACCATTAAAACCAACAAAAAACACCACATAACAACTTGACAAAGCGAAGCGTAGTCGGTAAGATGAGTGGCGTGTCTGCTCTCAGTCTTATTGTAAAGGCAAAAAGAGAGAGCGAGAGAGAATAAAATAGAGAAGATAACGAAGGAAAAGACCTTTATATAGCCAAGTGCTATATAAAGGTCTTTTCGTCTTATAATCATGCTATGGATTTGTATAATAGCGGAAAAGTAAAAGTTATTATTACAACCGGTGGAATTGGTGAAGGAAACTCTGTTGCTGATGCAACCGTGGCTAAAAATTATCTAATCCAATGTGGAGTGCCGGAAGAGGTAGTGTTGGAAGAAACAACATCTACAATTACACAGGAAAATTTAGAAAATGCAAAGGAATTGATGGATTGCAGAAATCTTAAATCGGCATTGATTGTAAGTGATCCGTTACATATGAAGAGGGCAATGCTGCTTTCGGAGGATGTTGGTATTGATTCGTTACCATCGCCAACTGACACAAGTGCATATAAAACACTAAAAACAAAGATTCCTTTTGTGGCAAGAGAGACATTCTTTTATATAGGATATAAATGGTATAGGTTTTTTGTTAAGTAGAATAAATTTTAAAAAGCAAATTCCTCAATAGATAATGATAAAATATATGATATATCTGTTAAAATATCCATATAAAGAATGTTAGGAAAAGAATAAGGATTTAATAAATTGAAAGTTATGGACGGAAAGAGTTATTGTGCATGATTTCAACGTATAGTATAATGATTTATGTAGTAATTATTCGGAAAATGGAGGTTACATAAAAGAGGAGGTAATCATGAGAATGCGAGATAACAACTCGGTGCAGTGTTAATATTGACAGCAGGTTGTACCGAGGTTAATAGAATTAATTGTATTGCTGTCTGAACTATAGTCAAGTAAGTGGACACGATTATTAGAAAAATCTGTCTGGAACGAGGCATTAAGCCTGATTCCAGAAGAGTTCTTCTTTTTCGTTTGGTGTTAGCATCCCAAGAGAGCCGTGAGGCCTTCTTGAGTTGTAAAATCCTTCAATATATTCAAATATGGATAGCTGTAACTCTTGCAAAGAGTGATAGGTTCTCCGGTTAATTTTATAATACTTCCGGAATTTTTTAACAAGGCACTTAATATGATTGAAATGGAAGAAAGTTCACTGAAAGATTTTATTATAGAATCTTTGGTTGGAAAAAAGGCAATATAGGCTATCTTCATTTTAAAGTTGCAGATGTTTTGCCTGTGCAGAATCTTATTGAAAATTTAATATGGACCATAAAGAATGATTCCCTAAATAAGCGAAGCATAAATCAGATTACAATGGGACTTCTTTTTGTTCAGCTTTTAAACAATACAGACAGAGTTGAGGTGGGCAATAATAGCGACGATAGAAAGCTTTTGATTACAATTCTAAGATACATAGAAGAGAATTACAAAGATGGTGAACTGACTAATTTGGCAAAGAACCTTAATTATGATGTGTATTGGATTAGCAAGAAGATTAAGGAGCTGACGGGAAGTACTTATACGGATTTGGTTCAAAGAAAAAGATTAAATCAGGCAGTATATTACCTGACACAGACTAACATACCAATTGCAGATATTGGACTTGCAATAGGTTATGACAATTTAAGCTATTTTCATAGAATTTTTAAGGCAAGATTCGGAAAAACTCCAAAGCAGTACAGAGATAACTATAAGAAATAAATCAAAGAATTTAATAAAATTGCAAATAAGGATACTTTTTAAAACAAAAATGTCCATATTTTTGTATACAGTATTTAATAAAATTTAGTAAGAAATATTATGTGTTAATAGATTACATAAAGGAGAAAAATATGATTAACAAAGATATTACAATAGATATAGAAGGAAATGAAGCAAAATTAACATTATACATTTTGGACAGTTCACCGGAATTATATTATGAAAAAAGACCAATTATTGTTGTTTGTCCCGGCGGAGGTTATTCAATGGTGTCTGACAGAGAGGCAGAGCCAATTGCAATGAAGCTTGCATCAATGGGTTATCACGTGGCAGTTTTAAGATACTCAGTAAGTCCTGTCAGATATCCTATAGCTTTATTACAACTTGGAAAGGTAGTAAGTTACCTGTATCAAAATGCCGAACAGTATAATATTATAAAAGAGAAAATTGCAGTTATGGGCTTTTCAGCAGGTGGTCATTTAGCAGCAAGTTATAGCATTAAGTGGAATGAAAACTGGGTGGCAGAAAAGCTTGGCGTTAGCAGTGAAGAGCTTAGACCGGACAGAATGATTTTATGTTATCCGGTAATTACGTCAGGAGAGTTTGCACATAATGGTTCATTTGAATGCCTTTTAGGAGACAAATATGATGAGCTGAAAGATGAATTGTCAATTGAGAAGAATATTAATAAAGACACGCCAGCCTGTTTTGTATGGCATACAAAGACAGACAATTGCGTACCATATGAAAATACATTAATGTTAATTGATAGCTTAAAGGAAAAGAATATTCCTGTTGAAAGTCATATATTTGATAAAGGGGACCACGGTTTATCATTGGCTAATAAGGTTTCAATGGACAAAAATAAATGGGGTATAGAAGAGTCAGTGCAGGTATGGACTGACTATTTGGAAAAATGGCTGGATGTATGGAGAAATGAATAAAATCGCAAAGAATATATGAAAGAAGCAAAGATAAATAAAACGTTAAAGATTAAATATAAAAATAAAATCATAAAATCTAAATGAAAATTAAATAAAGTCATAATACCTAAATGATTTTAAAAGAATTGCAAATAAGGACACTTTTTTAAACAAAAGGTGTCCTTATTTTTGTGCCTTAAATTTGATAAATTTTAAATTAAAGAGAATGATAATTAATATTGGCGAAGAATTTACGGAGAGAAAAATTAAAAAGTAAGAACAAAGTTTAGAAAGAGGGGTGCATATGAACTATTATCTTGCAATAGACATTGGAGCTTCCAGTGGAAGACATATTCTTGGCTCGTTGGAGAATGGTCAGTTGAATCTGGAGGAAATATATCGTTTTGAAAATGGAATGAAGAAGAAAGAAGGTCATCTTGTGTGGGATACTAAGTATCTTTTTCATGAAATACTTGAAGGAATTAAAAAGTGTAAGAAGACTAATCAGCAGATTCCTGAACAAATAGGTGAGATTGCAACAGTAATCTATGGAGGAACTACTAATCTCGTAATGAAGTGCGAGAGATGTAAGAGGATATTAGACATTAAGAAATTTACACAGGATATGATTGTAAGCAACGCGAAAGATGGAATTTTCAAGATTTAACTATGTTAGAGGAGAAAAAAATGAAGAACAGATTTAAGATTGGAGACCACGTGTATATAGTTGAATGTGGGCTGTATGCAAAAGAAGTGGTAATCGTCGGTATAGCCGGGGGATTTTATCAGATTTGTTTTACTGATAGGCAAATTTGGTGAAAAAGGAATACTTAACTTGGGGAAATTGATTCCAGGAGTACCCGTATGATGGACTGGAGAATAGCTATTACAGTGTTTTTGTGGAGACAGATTTGAGCAAAGCATCTACAACATCCGGCAGATTGCTGGTGTCAGAGGAAGGAATTGCAGATTATATTGCAGAGATGCTCTCTTTGGAGACGGGAACATATTTTGCAATCTCTTATGCAGGTATTTATGAAGGAACAAGTGGTGATTTTTACGAGTTCCGGTGTCACAGATGATTGAACTGTCAGGTGAAGACAGTTGTTATACATAGCTTCTATTGAGGCAATGAGAAAGGAGGTTTTCTGCAGGGCAGAACATTTGAGAGCAGTAACTCTCCGCGGGCCGGCGTTAAGGCAACTACTATTATTTTACAGCGCATAGCGCAGAAAGGGCACGATAGAGTGCCCTGTGCCTAAGCATTATTTTTGTGATTCAAAAATGGGGAAGAAATAGGATAAAAACAGGTTTACACCATGATAAAAACCATGTATAATATTCTTGATAGGACGGAGGGAATTGCCATGACAAATAATAAAAAAAATAATGGTGGGAGACCTGCTGGAAGAATAAAAACAGCCAAAATTGAAATATCAATTGAACCTAGTGTAAAAGAAGAGTTTATGTCCTTGCTACGTGAACAAGGGAAAACGGCGTCAGTTGAAATTGGTTTGTGGATACGGGAATACATTAAAAGTTATCATAAGTAGTGTACTATAAAAGAGTACTGAATAATGGACACGTTTTGCGCTATTATTGAGAAAATACTAAAGGAGGTCTGTAATTATGAAGCCAATAGAATTACCACCATATGCACCAACGTTGATTGAATCAACAAGAGCTATAGGATATTCATTGGAAGCTGCGGTGGCGGATATTATTGATAATAGTATTGCTGCGGGAGCAAGCAAAGTTGACTTGTTTTTCTTTCCAGTAGATAAGGAATATGTGGCAATATTAGATAATGGGCGTGGAATGGATGATGAGGAAATAACTACTGCAATGCAGTACGGTAGTAAAAATCCAATGGATGAACGTAGTAAAGATGATTTAGGAAGATTCGGCTTGGGGTTAAAAACAGCATCATTATCACAGTGTAGAAGTCTTACTGTTGTTACAAAAAGAGAAGATGTTTTATTAGCTAGAAGATGGGATATAGATTATGTTGCAAAAACTGGGAAATGGACATTGTTGATTTTGGATGAAGATGAAATATTGCAGTTGCCACATGTTGAAGAATTGTTAAAGTATGATTCTGGTACAGTGGTTATATGGCAAAATTTAGATAGATTAAAAGCGGGAGAAATAAACTTTGAACAAGCATTAGGAAGAAAAATAGATGTGGTAAGAGAACATTTGTCACTGGTGTATCATAGATATTTGTCTGGTGAGGTGGGTCTTAAGAAAATAGAAATACAGATTAACAATGTTAAGATAGAACCGATAGATCCTTTTTTGTCCTCTAAAAGTGTTCAGGCGATGGATGATGAGATATTGGTTGTGCGCGGCAAACATATTGAAGTTAGACCCTATATTTTACCGCATATTTCTAAAATGACATCCGACGAAATAAAGATGTTAGGTGGAAAAGAAGGACTTAGAAAGCATCAGGGATTTTATGTCTACAGAAACAAAAGGTTATTAGTGTGGGGGACATGGTTTCGAATGATGCGGCAGGGTGAAATGTCTAAGTTAGCAAGGATAAGGGTGGATATTCCCAATGACTTAGATGACCTTTGGACCTTAGATATAAAAAAATCTTCTGCAATTCCACCAGCGGAAGTGCGAAATAACCTTAAAAGTGTTATAGAGCGTTTGGCGGAGAAAAGCAAGCGAACATGGACGTACAGAGGAAAAAGAGAAATGGATGATTCAGTAGTACATGTTTGGAATAGATATAGAACAAGGAATGGCGGCTTTATGTATGAAATTAATAGAGATTACCCATTACTTATTGAGATACAGAATGAAAATACTGAAATTGCAAGCAGATTGTTATTATTGATGAAACAGATAGAGGAAAATATACCTCTTAACTCATTATATTTGGATTTGACAAATGATGAAAAAATCGAAAATGATAAAGATATAGATAGTGTAGAAATAATTATAATGTTGCGTGAAATATTGAAAACGACGGAAGCTAGTTTGCATTCGGATATGATTGATATGCTAAAGAAGACAGAACCATTTTGCAATTATGTTGAAGAAATAGATAAAGCTTTGAAAGAAGGTATACTATCATGACAAAAAATATGGAAATTATGTTTAATCAAATACGACAGATTATTGAAACTAAGTTTACAAATAAGCTCCCTACTGTTGACCAGATATATTCAGAAGCCGATGCATTACGTGAGGTATTCAAAACATTATATCCTGTTACTGATGAAGAATTTGAAAGTATCAAGAAGCGCCTGCCGGAAAATATATTACATAGCATTGGATATGCGGATACTTTGAGAAAAAGAGATAGTGCGCACCAATATGGTTGGTATAAGGCAAGTGTTAATGATGGATTTTTTTGGAATAGATATAAGGACTACTTATCAAACATAAAAAAATGGAGCAAACCTGTAGTAGAAAGACTGCATAATACAACAGAAGATGTTATGGATGATTTGGGAAACCCGAAGAGTGAAAATCCGTTTCAGAGAAGAGGTCTTTTGCTTGGAGATGTGCAATCGGGAAAAACCGCTACATATACAGCAATATGTAATAAGGCCACAGATGCAGGATATAAAGTAATCATTGTATTAGCCGGAATGATGGAAAACCTTAGAATACAAACTCAAGAGCGATTAGATGCGGAATTTGTAGGTCTTGACAGTAAATATTCTTTGGATAAAAAAGCAGATAGTTCAATGAGAAATATTCTGGTGGGTGTAGGTAAAATACCACCATTTGCTCAAAACAAAAGAATTACACGCTTTACGTCAGTACAGACGGATTTTAATGCTAGTGTCATTAAATCTAATGGGCTTAACTTGAATGACTTAAAAGGTACAGCTTTATTTGTTGTGAAAAAGAATAAAAGTGTATTGAATAATTTGTTTAAGTGGTTAACAAAGGATGAAGATGTGCTAAATTTACCGATGTTGTTGATTGATGATGAGGCGGATAATGCATCGGTAAATACAAATTCAGATGAGATGGATCCAACTGCAATAAATGCGGCAATAAATAAGATATTAAGAGCGTTTAAGCAAGCTACATATTTAGGAATAACGGCGACACCGTTTGCTAATATTTTTATTGATCCCCAGATTGCAGATGATGGCGCAGCTAAAGATTTATTTCCAAGACACTTTTTGACATTATTGCCGACTCCAGATAGCTATATTGGTGCGGACAAAATTTTTGGTAATGGAAATGAAGATGATTGGAATGAAAGACAAGAGGGTGAATATGGAAGTTCCATAATTGAAATAAAAAATGATGAGCAGGAAGACTTTTTTGTATTTAAACATAAAAAAGAATTGGCTGACGAATTATATGATTTGCCACCGTCATTGTATGAGGCAATAGGATATTTTTGTCTGGTTAATGCTATTTCGGATTTCAGATATGATGCAAATCAACATCGTTCAATGATGGTAAATGTAAGTCGTTTTACTAATGTACAAAATGTAACTGCTGAATTGATAGAAGAGTATATGGGACAAATCAAGTCGGATTTAGAAAATTACTCACAATTACCAGTACAACAGGCTATGAAGATAAACAACATCCGAAAACTAAACTATATCTGGGATAAATATAAATTGGAAACTGTAGCAGGATTGACGTGGGAGTGCTTGCTCAAAGAGTATCTGTTTAAAGCAGTTAGAAGAATAGAAGTGCGCCCGGTTAACCAAAAAACTGGTGCAAAAAGCTTGGATTATTATAATTATAAAGAAATTGGAATGCGAGTAATAGCAGTGGGCGGTAACAGCTTATCTAGAGGTCTTACACTTGAAGGATTGTGTGTAAGCTATTTTTACAGAAATACAATGATGTATGATACATTATTACAGATGGGACGTTGGTTTGGATACCGTAATAATTATGATGATTTATTTAAGATATGGATGGGTGAAGATGCCGTAGGTTGGTATGCATATATTACAGATGCTTTTAATGAGTTAAAGAAAGAACTCAGACATATGGCAAAACAAAATATGACACCGGAAGATTTCGGATTAAAGGTGAGACAGGATCCGGGGGCACTAATTGTGACTGCTAGAAATAAGATGAGAAGTGGAACAGCAGTTAATGTACCCATAACATTGTCAAAGAGAATGATTGAAACAGCAAGACTTTGGAACGATGTTGATATTATTATAGACAACAACACATTATGTGAACGTACAATTAAGTCTATTCATGCAGAAGAAAGAATTAAAAAGTATTATGATGATTTTACAAAAGCATATATATGGAAAGATGTATCAAGAGATAAGATTGCTGATCTGATTAGAGGTTACAAGTCGCATCCATGGAATCTGAATTTTCAATCAATTGCTTTAGCAGAGTTTATAGAAAATGACGATTCGTTGGAAATGTGGGATCTCGCGATTCCGACTGGTTCAGATGATGAAGAGTATATATTGAAATTAACCGAAGAAGAAAGTATTTCCTTACATGCAGAAAAAAGGAATATTACTAGTGATAGTACATTTGATAAAATGTTAAAGGTTAATGATAGACACGTAAGAGTGGGCGCAGGTGGTTGTACGAAGATAGGCCTTGAGAAAGATATTATAATAAATCTTAGAAAAGAAGCTAAAGGGAAAGCTACCGACAAAACATATCTTATTTCTGGAAGAAATCCATTGATATTAATCCATTTGTTAAAAAACACAAATGATAAATTAAAGGGATATCCAAAGTATTTTTATGCAATTGGTTTAGGATTTCCCGGTGGAAAAGCAGAGAAGAGTGCTAATTATATTGTGAATACAACAGAGTTGAAGAATTATTTTACGGTAGAGGATATTAGTGAAGAGGATGACGATAATGAAATTTGATGAGCTGAAAGAAAAATGGGATAATATGCCTGCTGTAGGTAATGGCTTTCTGAAATTGGGAATAGAACACCCGTTGGATTTGCAAATTGGTTATTCGCAAAGTTCTTATAAAAGCTTTGTCGTTATGGATACAGGAATAATAAAAAACATCCCATCATCATTTGCTGTAAAAGTTTCTAATATTCAACTTAAGAATCAATCGTGGGTATTGGAGTTTCAGTTGGTTCATCCGTCATTTGAAGAAGAATTTCTTCGATTATGTTGGGACATGATTGATTATAGTTCAAAAGAAGAAAATGCTCTTAATTCATTGATACATCGATACATGACATGGCAAAAACTTTTACAATATGAAAATAAGAGTGTAATGTCATTTCAAAGGCAAAAAGGATTATTGGGAGAGTTGATCTATTTGTCAAAAATGATAGATGATATTGGAACTGAGGCGGCTGTAGATTCATGGGCTGGACCAGATGGTAGTGATCAGGATTATTTGTTTCAATCAGAATGGGCAGAAATAAAATGTGTTTCTTTGGCTTCAGAGACCGTACATATATCTTCTTTACAACAACTGCAGCAGGAGATGGAAGGAAATCTAGTTGTATATATCCTAGAAAGTACAACTGCTGGAGATAATAGAATATCTCTGGTAGATGTTGTAAGTGAAATTAAAACAAAACTGGAAAATAACGCAAGATATTTAGACCGATTTGATTTAAAGTTATATAAGTATGGTTATAGAAAAAATCATGAAAATGAATATCGGGAAAATCAATTTAGATTTATAGAAGAAAGAGAATACATTGTCAATGATTCATTCCCTAAATTAGTTGGAAATAATGTTTCTTCAGAAATTGTATCATGCAAATATGAATTATCTTTGGCGGCAATAGAAAAATACAGGAGGTAGTCTATGGATTCACAAGAGTTTAAAAAAGATTTTTTAGAAAGCGCGAAAGTAGCGGCTTCGGTTACCGGAGAAGGCTCTTGTGCGTCATTTGTAGAAAATATGGCACAGTATCTAATAGATACGGAAGTCATACCAGAATTTTATCCTTCGTTCTATAAAGGTCAAAAAGGAAGTCATAAGTATCGTGTGGATGGTTATGTATTAGATGAGTTTGATTACACAATGAATCTTATTGTTGCGGATTATGTTGGAATTGAAGAAGACAGAACATTAACAAATACTAGCGCCAAAACAATGTTCAAACAGCTTCGATATTTTATTGATATTGCCACAAATACAGATCTTTATAAAGAGATAGAAATAAGCACGCCATGTTCAGATTTAGTTGATATGCTCCGCTCAACACGGGATAAAGTCAGAAAATATAGATTATTTATTTTTACTGATGCAGACATGAGTTCTGCAATTAAAACAATTGATATAGAAGACTGTAACGGAATACCTGTTGAAGGGCAAATTTGGGATATAGAGCGTCTGTTTAGAGTATGTTGTTCTGAACAAGGAAGACAAGTTATAGAAATTGATTTTACTGAATACTGCGAAAGTGGAATACCATGTTTGGAAGCTAGTTCGGCTGTGACTGATCAGTATAGTAGCTATTTAGGTGTAATCCCGGGAAAGGTATTGGCAGATATTTATGATAAATATGGCAGTAAATTACTAGAAGGAAATGTCCGGTCGTTTTTATCAACTAAAGTAGCTGTAAATAAGAAAATCAGAGCAACAATTCTGAATTCACCAGAAATGTTTTTTGCATTTAATAATGGAATATCAGCAACTGCTATGGATGTGCAAATTGAATCAACAAATCAGGGGAAATTCATAAAGTTTGCGAGAGATTTTCAGATTATTAATGGCGGTCAAACAACAGCATCCATATCGAATGCAAGATACAAGGATAAGGCACTACTTGATAATATTTATGTACAAATGAAACTTACGGCTATAGATGAAACAACACAGGAAGAAACAGATGAGTTGATTAGAAATATATCCAGATCATCTAATAGCCAGAATAAAGTTAGTGATGCAGATTTCTTTGCTTCGCATCCATTTCATCGAAGAATGGAGCAGATTTCAAGACATATGTTTGCACCGGCAAGTTCTGGTGCACAATATGAAACAAAATGGTTTTATGAACGTGCTAGAGGTCAGTATCTACAGGAACAAATGCGACTGACCCCTGCTAAAAAGAAACAATTTGAATTGCAACATCCTAAAAACAAGGTGATTAAGAAAACTGATTTGGCAAAGGTACAAAATACTTGGCGCGGAAATCCTCAAACTGTGAGTAAAGGTGCCCAAACTAATTTTACGTCATTTGCAGAATGGATAAATGATGAATGGGAGAAAAATGATACACAGTTTAATGAAAGATATTTTCAAGCAACGGCAGCATTGTTATTAATGTTCCAGTTGTTGGAAAAACAGATTCCAAAGCAAGGATGGTATGAAGGGGGATATCGTGCAAATGTTATCTATTATACAGTCGCACTTTTTCATAAATTGCTAAAGGAACAGTTTCAAGAAATGGATTTGGATTTAATATATATATGGAATAAACAAGAAGTACCAGAAATTGTTGCTAATATATTGATTGATATATCAGAAAAAGTATTTTATAAGATAACAGATCCCAATCGAAGAGTAATAAATGTTACACAATGGTGTAAAAGAAATGAGTGTTGGGAGGCTGTGAAAAATATGAATTATTCATTGCCAAGGGATATAGAGAATTATTTGATGACTCTTGACGAAGTAAAAACAGCTGAAAAATTTGCTAAGAAAGAACAACGGATAACAAATGACATAAATGCACAAGTAGAGGTAGTAAAATATTCGGCAGATGATTGGAAAAAAATATCGGAGTTTGCTGTTAATAACCATTTAGTGAGTACTGCAGATGTAGCTGCTCTATCAATAGCATGTAAAATACCTTCAAAAATTCCTAATTCTGTTCAGAGTAAAAAATTACTTTATTTGTTAGAGAGAGCAATACAAGAAGGTTTTAAAATATAACCCAAAGGAGCAAAGATGTGTATAAAGTAGTCGATTTATTTGCGGGAGCTGGAGGATTGAGTCTAGGTTTTATGCAAACACAGAAGTTTGAGATAAAGGTAGCATTTGAAAATAATCCCAATATGCAGGAAACATATCGTTTAAATCATCCGAAAGTGGATGTTAGGGGAGATGTTTGCGGAGCAGATTACAAGGAATTAGAAAAACAATATGGAAAAATTGATGTTGTTATTGGGGGTCCGCCATGTCAAGGATTTTCAAATGCCAATAGACAGCGTAATCATGCAATTAGTCAAAATAATATGCTTGTGAAGCAATATATACGTGCAATTGTTGAATTGCAACCAAAAGCCTTTGTTATGGAAAATGTAAGCATGCTTAAGTCTGATGTGCACAGGTTCTATTTAGATAAAAAAGATAAGAATATTGTTGCTAAGTATAATATTCCGACAAAAGAAACAGAAATATTATTGCTTGATGAAGAATATATGTTTGAAGGTGCCTTAGAGATAGTAAGTGATAAGGCTAAAATAAATCAATACCTGTGGCCAGAAGAGCATTATTTTGAAATGAATATTATTTTTAAAGCATGTAAAAATTCGGAGAAACTGGTGAAAGCCTTAGAAAAGCATAAGAAAAAACTGTTGAAGTTTTCAGAAGAGTATATTGATAATGGCAATAGAGATTATATTGAAAAAGAGAGTTATAAAGCATTCGAAATTATAAAGAAGTACTATAATGGAGAAGTTACAGCAAACATGATTTTGGCTAATATAGAACAAGCAATTATGATTCAAAGAATGCTTGGAAAAGCAAAAGAAATACTTGATAATGAATTGGTAGTAGAGAAATATTTGGGCGGAAAAAATGTTGTTGCTTGCATTCGTTCATATGCTGTATATGATTATTTGTCGTCGATTTTGCAATCCGACGATAATGGCTATGTTTTAAACAGCAAAGTTCTATGTGCTGCAGACTACGGAGCACCTCAAAAGAGAATGAGATTTGTAATAGTAGGTGTAAAGAAGAAAATTTCTGATAAAATTGCGTTACCAATCGGTAGTTTTGATGAGGATCAATATAGAACTGTACGAGATGCAATTGAAGATTTGGAAGATGTCAAGCCGGTATATTCGTTAGAAGAAGATAAAGGCACAAACATCGGAAACGTTGAAGAAATAAGTATATTAGGAAGGCAGTTAAGAAATACAACTGTATTAAAGAATCATATAGTTACAAAAACAACAAGCATAGCTATGGAACGATTTAAGGCATTAAAGCAAGGACAGAATTTTCATGCATTGAATGATGCTCTTAAATCTAATACATATACGGATGTGAGTAGGACGCAAAATACAATATATCTGAGATTAAATTATGATGAACCTAGTGGAACAGTAGTTAATGTGAGAAAGTCCATGTGGATTCATCCTACATTGGACAGGGCTATAAGCGTTAGGGAAGCGGCGCGATTACAGACTTTCCCGGATTCGTTTGTCTTTTGTGGAACGAAGGATAAGCAATATCAACAAGTAGGTAATGCAGTTCCACCAATTATGGCCAAAGCAATTGCGAAAAAGATTGCTAATGTATTAGATAAAAATGAGAAACAGTAAGAAGGTGAAAATGTGACATCGGTTGTTAACTTCACATATGAAAAAAATGTTATATCTAAGATTAAAGAGTGGCATTATGGCATAAATTGGCCTAGTGTATATATCATATATAATTCAAAAAGTATGTATGTAGGAGAAACCTTGGATGCGGTGAGACGTACGGAGCAACATTTGCAAGAAATTGAGTTTAATGACTTTACAGATATTTGTTTGATTAGCAATAAGACTTTTAACAAGTCAGTTGTTCTTGATTTGGAGTCTTTTTTGATAAAGTATATGGGATCGGAAGGCTCAAGAGAATTAGTTAATGGAAATGCGGGAGTTGTTAATCACAATTATTTTTACAAAGAAGCTTACGAAGATGACTTTAAGGATATCTGGCAAATTCTTTTAAAGCGCGGCATTGTGAAGAAAAGTTTACTTGATATTAAAAATTCGGAATTATTTAAGTTTTCACCATATAAGACCTTGAATTATGAACAACAAAACGCGACATATGAGATACTGAAAAAAATATATACGATAAATTGCGCGACAAAAAAATCTATGATACAGGTGATTGGTGGAGCTGGTACCGGAAAAACGATTTTGGCTGTTTATCTTGTGAAATTATTAGTAGATATAAAACGCAATAAAAAGACGTGGATGTATATCGATGATGTGGAGTTTTCTGATTTAGTAAGAAGACTTTCAGTAAAAATAAATGGTATAAGAAAAATAGGATTTGTTGTTCCTATGCATGAATTGCGTGAAACAATGAAAAAAATTTTTCGTTCAATTGATGGGTTGTCCGAAGAGATGATATTAGCGCCTGAAGATGTTGTGAAGGATTATTATGATGTTCTTATTGTTGATGAAGCACATAGGCTTTATAGGAGGCATCATTTACCTGGCGCTCATATTTATAAAAAGTTTGATCAAATTAATCAGTCTCTCATGTTAGAACAATTTACGAGAGATGTATCTGCATACACAGAACTTGATTGGATAATCAGAAGTAGTCGCTTACAAATTATATTTTATGATGAATTACAATCTATAAGAGCAACAGATATTGACAAAATACGATTTGAAGAAATATGTAGACCACATTTGTTTGCATATTATAAGCTTATTTCGCAGATGAGATGTAAAGGCGGTAACGGATATTATGATTATGTCAAGGATATTTTAGAAAAGGAAAGCTTTTCGATTAGAGATTACAAAAAAATTGATAATTATCAAGCAAAGGTTATTGATAATATAGAAGAACTGTTTTTGATAATTCATGAGAAAAATGATGAAGAAGGTCTTAGCTCGGTGGTATGTGGACCAGGTTGGGGAATTGAAGAAGAAATAATAATTGAAGGAAAAACTTACCATTGGTATAACACCAAGAGGAAAGGGGATTCTAATACGGTTCTGAGTATACATAAAAGCCAAGGATTTGATTTGAATTATGCGGGTGTAATATTTGGCAAAGAGATTTATTATGATTTAGAGAAGAAACGTGTTGAGGTAAATAGAAAAGAATTAAGAGATAGTTTCACAAAATCTGAAGGAGAAGCTTCGATGAGGCAGTATCTTTTGAATATTTATTTAACACTAATGACACGTGGTATAAATGGAACTTATGTTTATGCAGTTGATGATAATTTGAGAGAGTATCTAAAGAACTTCTTAAATTAATGACTAAGAGAATAGTTAAGCATGAGTAAATTCTGTTTGATGAACGCAAAATAGTAAGAGAATTATCTGTATAGATATTATTTGTTTTATGGAAGCAAAATTGTATAAATGAAGCGTTCGGAGCAACAAAAAATCAAGTATTAGAAAATATATAGTAGAAAGCAGGTTTTTTATGAATTCAGAACAAGAATATTATATCAGCTTAATTGACAGACTCCGCCAATTGCCGGTAGAAACCGAGTGGTTGGAATATAAAATGAATAATTATGAACCGGAATTGATTGGTGAATATATATCTGCGTTAAGCAATTCGGCTACTATTTGTAATAAAGAAAAGGCTTATATTTTGTGGGGAATTAATGATAAAACTTACGAGGTTGAAGGAACGTCGTTTTCGCCGAAAAAAGCCAAAAAAGGCAATGAAGAAATCGAGAATTGGCTGGCGGGTGGATTAAAACCAAGGGTGGATTTTAGATTTATTGAAGTGAATACGGATAAAGGAAAAGTTGTTGTTATGGAGATACCGGCAGCAGTGAATACTCCTACCAGCTTTAAGGGGACTGAATTTATCCGTGTTGGTTCATATAAGAAAAAGCTTAAAGAATATCCGGAGAAAGAACGAAAACTTTGGCTGTCCTTCGAACAGAAACCATTTGAATTGAGAGTGGCGATGGAGAATGTTACGGCATCTAAAGTAACGGAACTCTTAGACTGTGCAGCATATTATACACTTATGAAATTACCTTTACCGAGTAATCGTGATGCCATTATTCACAACATGATCGATGAAGAATTTATTCGCGAGATGGATAACGGGAATTATGCAATTACTAATATGGGAGCATTACTTTTGGCAAAGGATTTAACTGCCTTTGCACATTTGAAAAGAAAGGCGGTTCGTGTAATTAAATACAAGGGCAATGGTAAAACTAATGCCATAAGAGAGCAGGTTTTTACAAAAGGATATGCAATACAATTTGACGATATTACAGACTATATTATGACGCTGATTCCACAAGAGGAAGAAATCGATGGCGGAAGAAGATTGGAGCATATCATGTTTCCACGCAAAGCAATCAGAGAAATGCTTGGAAATATGATCATTCATCAGGATTTAACTGCTCATGGAAGTGGTCCTGTTATGGAGATTTTTGACACGAAAGTGGAAGCATCGAATCCGGGAAGCCTTTTAGTGGAAGTTAATCGTATTATTGATACAGTACCTCACTCTCGCAATGAGGCTATGGCATCATTCCTTAGAATTGTTCGGATTTGTGAGGAACGAGGAAGCGGATTTGATCGTATGGAAGAAGGGATGCGCGATTTGACTATTCCGGCACCAAAGGTTGAAACCGGAGATGATTTTACCAGAACGAAACTATATTGGTATGATAATCTGAATGATTGGAAGAAAGAGGATAAAATCAGAACCTGTTATTTGTATACATGTTATTGTTATGTGAATGAAATAGAGGTCGCGAATGCGGTATTAAGAGAGCGATTCGGTATTGATGCAAAGAATATGGCTATTGTATCAAGAATTATTAAAGCTACACTGGATGCGGAGCTTATTAAGTTGTCTGATGAAAATGCAGCACTGAAAAATAGAAGATATATACCATACTGGGCATAAATTTTATTTGATGGGTATTTGATAGAATGTTCATTTTGAAGAAACTATATTAACTAAAACCCTTATTTTACGCGCTTTTTGAGGTATTGGTTTATTTGATGGGTATTTGATTGGAGAGCTAAAAGCATATGATTAGGTGTTGGTATAGATTCTGAGAAAGATGCCATAAAGCACCAATTTCTGGTGCAAATCCATCAAAATACACCAGCCCTGTCCATTTTCAACCTTGGCAAAACATGATATGATAATCCTGCAAAGAGAAATTCATACAACAAAGAATACTAAACTGACAAAATAGGTCTTTTCAGGATGTGTACAATTATGCGTAAGGTCTGTATGATATACATGGGCAGAGCAAAAAGTCACAAAATGACCTGTTTTTATGAAAATACACCAGAATGGTGTCTTTACAATTTGTAAATTATGGATTATGCTTTGCGTGTGGTTTGAAAAACCATCGAAATTTGACAACTGAATAGCAGTTACAGATTTAAGTAAAATTACGGTTCATATACCCGCAGGATGAAAATCACAGTTATCATATTAGTAGGCTGATGGATTGAGAGATGAAGGTCGAGAGATTGGATGGAAGTCTGGAAAATGCGGGAGTAGGTATGTGGCGTAAGGATAATAATCCATGAAGGGCGAGAGGTTCGTCTTGGTCCCCGCAAGGCAGATAGGGGAGATAGTGCTTCTCTTATGAGAAGGGCGTCGTGAACACAGTTGAGTGGCTCGTCTGTAGCTCCCGGAGGTGAGTGCACCTTTATGTATACGGGGCGATGAGGGGGCAAGAAGACTGGCGTATACCTTAATAGGAACCACAGGAAGAGTGGTTCAAATTATAATAAAAAGATTGCAGTAGATAACAAAATCGTTATCCATAGTTTGTGTGTTTATGTGAGTGAGCTATGGGTAACGATTTTTTGTTATGGCAACGATAATGAAAAAATAAAAATGGAGGTTACGCATGGACGAGAAAATGAATTTTACAGATAAGAAGGTGAAGATAAAAACCGGTACGGGAGCTGTAGTAAATATCACCTGCTCTTATGCCGAAGATAAGACTTTGGAAGAATTGTTTTTATCATATTTGGAACGCGAAAATGCAACAAAAACAGCTGCGTAATAGTGGGTGCCCGATGATTCAGCAGGGCTTGTGTCACACCTGTGACTAGTAAAAATAACGAAAATCGCATTTTGTCATAATTTTTGGAAATAAGTGGTAGACAAACATATGGTCGCGATGTACTATGGAATTGTGGCAAAGAAAATGAACATAAAAATAATAAATACAGCCACAGATATCTATTAAGTACACTGTGAGCGACCAGCCATCGCAAGACCAATGAGTAAGTATTAAATTTAATAGTTGGCAATAGACAGCTTGAAATATCAGTGATTATAAGACACTAAAAATACAGACCGCTGTCCATGGTCAACAAAGTGAGCGAAAGCTCATTACATACGATGACGGAACCAATGCGTTCCGTGTTAGGACTAAGTAAATAATGACAAGCAATGCAAAGATACCATTGATGCATGCTTTGTTTTATTCGTTGTACTTTCGTGTGTATGAGTGTAGCAACAGACTTTGTTAACTATGGAGAGCGGTCTTTTTAGGTCTTAGCCGGAGTGCTGGTGAAATGATATTTTGAGCTGTTTTTCATTTTGGACGGAAGGGAGATGAGTATATTTTGCAGCAGACAGAACAGATAAATCATGTTGAAGCAGATAGTTTGCAGCATGAGGCAAATTTGCAGGGAAAGGTAAAACGGTATGGGAAATATACTGTGCAGTCTACCTTTGCCGGGAATTGCAGTATTACAGATATTATGAATTGCTATATAGAGCGTAAGACATCGCTTAAGTACCAATAGTGACAGACAAATAATGAGAGAACAACAGGAGGAATTGTAATGAGTAAGAAACAGATTGATGTGTATAGAACCGCCATATATCTGAGATTGTCCCAGGGAGATGAGGATATTGATGGATGGGAAAAGCAGGAGAGTAACAGTATTTCCAACCAGAAGCTTTTGCTGGAAGGATTTATTGATGCCCATGATGATTTAAAGCTTGTGGATGTATTTATTGATGACGGTTATACCGGAAGTAATTTTAACACGCCCGAGTTCCAGCGAATGATGGAAGCCATGAAGGCCGGACAATTGGATTGTATTATTGTAAAAGATTTATCCAGACTTGCCAGAGAGTGAAGCGGTGCAGATGAGCTGATTTTAAAGACGTTCAAGGAATACGGAGTGCGTTTTATTGCAGTATCGGATAACTACGACAGTCTCACGGCCAATCGTGGTGAAACCCATACCATCATTCCTTTTAAGAATCTGATGAATGTGCAGTACAACAATGATACTTCCTTGAAGGTTCGTACCAGTCAGCAGATAAAAAGAATGAATGGGCAGTTTATCGGAGCATTTGCGCCTTATGGATATAAAAAGGCAGAGAATAATAAAAATCTTCTGGTGCCGGATGCGTATGCGGCAGGCGTGGTGCAGGGTATTTTTGCCAAGAAGCTGGCGGGCGTGGCTGCCATGAGAAAAGGAAATAAATGTGCCGGAGCTGAGCGAAAACATGAAACACACTGTCTGATAGGTAAAATGATATGCGGAAACTGAGGGCACCGTTTGTCACATTCCTATTCCGGACGCCTGAAGTATTACTGTGCCAAGCATTACCTTGATAAAGCAGATGGCAAGTGCAATATAAGCGTCCTCGATTCGACTATGGAAGAGGTGGTGATGAGGTCACTGCAGTTGTTCATTGATATGTGGGTGGATTCCAGAAAGATTGTGGATATGCAACGTGAGAAGCAGGCACAGCGATTAAAACTGGCAGAAAAGCATCTACATGATATGGAGAACAGCTATGACCGCATCAATAAGGATTTGCGTGACGCTTATGAAAGTTATAAGCTTGGCATGACCGACAGAGAGACCTATCTGGAGCAGAAGAAAACCTACGAGCAGTTACTTGTGCAAATGGAGGAGAACATCGAAAAGCAGAAAGCAGAAGGTAACAGTCAGCAAAATGGCTCAAGTCGATCTGCCGGAAGTGGCTGGTTTTGAAATGCTGGAAGGACAGATGAAACTGCAGAAACTGAACAAGGAAATCGTGGATGCTTTCGTGGCGGAGATTGTTGTGTACGATAGGGACAGGATTGAGATTAAGTGGAAGTTTAGGGATGAGTTATTGCCTTGATTTTAGATGAAAAACGTCGATAAAAATGATATAATTAATTATTATGCCTAGGGAGGGTTTGTAATGAAGTTGACAAGATTAATTATTGAAAACTATCGAAACTTTGAAGAGCTTGATTTGGAAATAAGTAATATGAATGTTGTGTTTGGTGTTAATGATATTGGCAAAACTAATTTGTTGTCAGCTATCAGGATGTTATTAGACCCTCAATGTAGAAGGAATGGCTTTGTTGATTCTGATTATCATTTAAAGGATACCTCAAAGAAAATTAGAATAGTTTTAGGTATTAATGTGTCTGATGAAGATGATGAGGATACAAAGAAAATTTTTGCCAAGGCTAAAGTGATTGGAACGGGAAAGGATACGTTGTATATTTCATTGGAAACTCAGTATAATGCAGAAAATCTATTCTCAGAAATTCATATGTCATGGGGAGATGATTTGGATGATTTGGAGCCAATGGTATTGACACAGCAGTTTAGATGTGATGTTGACAATATTTTTAATGTTATTTATATAGACTCTTCTATACAATTGGATGCAGTTTTTAAAAGGTATGCAAGAACATTGTTTCAAAATCCTAAAAGTATAGAGGAGTCTGAAAAAGCAGATTTACGAGAATGTATAGATAATTTGAATTCGACTATATCGGGAATTAAATTAATAGATGAATTTCAAAATAATTTGAGTAAAGAATATGAGCATTATCGAGAAGAGGGACTTGAGATAAAGATAAAATCTGAAGTTGAAATGGATAATATATATTCAAAATTAATTCCATATATCTCCTATGAAGATGGTAAGACCTATCCTACGGCAGGAGATGGAAGAAAAAAGATAGTTGAATATTCCATTTTAGGAATGGAAAGTCGAGAAAGTGAGAAGAAGAAAATAAATATTTTTCTGGTTGAAGAATTGGAAAATCACTTGCACAGATCTTTGCAGATTTCATTATCGTTTCAGCTTTTTGAAGATAGGCTGTTTAGGCATATGTTTATTACAACGCATTCTTCTTTAATAGTTAGCAGGATGGATAATGTTACATTGGTCAAATTATATAACCCAGAAAAGGCTGATGGAAAATCTGTTGAGTACATAGTTCCTAAAGAGTATAAAAAGAATAAAGCTAAGCTTAACACGGAACTAAGTGAAGCAATATTTGCTGAAAAGGTGTTATTAGTCGAAGGTCCATCTGAAAAAATTCTGTTTGAGAGAGTATTGACAGATCTTGCACCTAAGTATGAATGTAAAGGGAGATATATCTTACAAGTTGATGGTGTTGCATTTAAAACTTATTATGAAATTTTAAATAAGTTAGGGATAAAATGCTTGATTAAGACCGACAATGATTTGAAATACTATGAAACAGACGGAAAGATTGAGTTTGCTGGAATTAATAGAGGTGCAAAGCTTGCTGGTATAAGTAAGAAGAATAAGAGAGCATTGAATACTATTATTTCTAAGACTCAATTTGATTCAGAAAGAAAACAGTATCAACTGCACTATTTCAACGAGTTTTCACGAACCATTGAAAAATTGAAGGACAAGGGGATTTTCTTGTCTCAAATCGATTTAGAAAATGATTTATATGAAGTGATTCCAAGTACGATGGAACGGTACGTTTCATCAGCCGGTGGGAGATTAGATGCCGTTGATTATTTGCAAAAAGCAAAGCAGAATAGAATGGTGGCTTTGTGTGAGAAAATAACAAAAACAGATTCTCGAGCGATATTTGAGGATGACAAATTTTTGTGTATTAAGGAGTTGGTTCAATGAGTGAAATAAGGGATAGTAAAATTCGAGAATCAATACTTACGACAGATGGTAATATTGTTATTGCAGCTGATGCTGGAACTGGAAAGACATATATGACAGTTGAAAGAATAAAGCATGATGTAATGAAGGTTGATAATTATCAGACTTATGCTGCTATAACATTTACGAATAAAGCTGCCAAAGAACTTATGGATAGGTTAGGAGAAATACAGCAAGGATTTGTCGGGACAAATGATAAATTTATACTCAATGAAGTGATTATACCATTTTCGAAAGATGTATATCCGCAGGTTAAGGGAAAAATTATTAAAACGGATTATTCTGCAGCAGAAAAGCGTGACAAAGGAAATGATTTGTTAGCACGATTTGTAGAAGATGGAATGATTGGAACATATACTAATTCGCATTATAATTTTGCATTTAAGTTAGCATTGCATATATTAAAGAAATCGCACGCAGCGAAAAGATATTTGAATAATAGATATTTTAGAATATATGTTGATGAGTATCAGGATTCTGATAAAGATATGCATAATTTTTTTATGTATCTTAATGAGGAATTGTGTATTCCCTTCTTTATAGTGGGAGATCTGAAACAATCTATATATGAGTGGCGCGGAGGTTATCCGGATGGATTTAAGAACTTGTTACAAAGTCAAAATTATACAGATTTTAAATTATTGCATAATTTTAGATCTAATCAACAAATCCAAAACTACGCTTCGATTTTTATAGATGATATAAGAGAGAATTATCATAAATGTGTTTTAAATGGAGAAGTAAAAGGATGCATTTATAGTGGAGATAGTGTGCTTATACAATATATCGAAAAATGGTTGATGCAAAAAGGAAATTGTGCTTTTTTAGTCTATAGTAATAGTGAGGCAAAAGAATGGGCTGAAAAATTAGCTGGGTTGCAGTTTGTGTATATACCAAGAGCACCTATAGATGAGCCGGAGTTAGATAATGAACAAGTGTGGGTAGCAAGATGTGTTGCTAATTATTTTTATAAGAAAAGGTATAGTGAGTATTCTTTTTATGATGAAATATCAAATCAAGATGCATACGATATTGTTTTTATAAAAAATACATTACAAACTCTGAAAAAAGAATACTATAAAAATGGGTGGACCAATTTGGCAACGGAATGTGTTGAGAAACTTTATCAATATATATTAGCAGCTTATGATGAAGACAAGATGAAGTGTGAAATACAAAAGTTGAAGGAAACAATTGAAGATACCCAGTATGAAAAGAGCTTTAATATAGAGTTGTATGACAGAATAGCAACGACAATTCATTCTTCAAAAGGACTGCAATATAATCAGGTTATAATTAATTCTGATAATTTTATTTATAATAATGAACTTAGTAACTCAGAAGTTCATTATGTTGCAATAACAAGGCCAGAGGAACGCTTGTTAGTGCTCTTTAAGCAAGGTGGAAGGAAAGCGGAAATGTATTATAGGGCTATAAGTGAAAGAGCAAGACAAATAGAGATTGAGGGAATTCAACAAAGTGCTAAGGATATAATACAGATAGAAAATATTTAAGTAGATAGGGTATATTTTTTGATAGGAGGTCTTTTATATATGATTAATTTGCGTGCTGATTTAGAGATTCAGTGCGAAAAGTGTGGACAAGTCCATGTAGTGTCCAAAGACTTTTTAGAACCCAATGCAAGTTCGTAAGAACGTAGTATGGGAGACGAAATTGAATATATTATTGAGGATTTTATTATATGTGATGAATGCCAAAATGAGATTAGATTTGTAATCAGAGGATACGAGTATCCCGTAGGGGCTTATAATTACGATGATTACGAAATTTTTGGCGGTGATTTTATACAAGAACCTAACATGGGAATTATATATTTCCAAGAAGTTGGCGATTTACTTGATACTGTAGAATATGATTATCCTAAGTTTCATCTATTAATGGATTGCTTTTGGTGTAAGCTGCAATCGGATCATGTTGAATTAAATGAACATGAAGATGCCAGATGGCTTTCGAGAGAAGAACTGGATTCTGTTGATTGGCTGCCGGCGGATATTACATTAGTGGAGCGGATAGGTCAGAACATATAAAGTGTATGACATTTTCAATAAACAAAGGTAAAAATATGAACCAAATAAAAAATAATATAAAGAAAATAATAATAGGAATCATAGCGTGTGTTCTGATTTATATAGCTGCTAATGTAATAGCGATATGCAACTATAGCAAGGAATACAGTGAGAAAATGAGTGATGTGGCTATTGTGCTGGGAGCAGAATGTTCAAATGATAAAGTTTCCGAAGTATATAAACAACGGTTAAATCATGCTATGGATTTGTATAATAGAGGAAAAGTAAAAGTTATTATTACAACCGGTGGAATTGGAGAAGGAAACTCTGTTTCTGATGCAACCGTGGCTAAAAATTATCTAATTCAATGTGGAGTGCCGGAAGAGGTAGTGCTGGAAGAAACAACATCAACAATTACACAGGAAAATTTAGAAAATGCAAAGGAATTGATGGAGCGTAGAAATCTTAAATCGGCATTGATTGTAAGTGATCCGTTACATATGAAGAGGGCAATGCTGCTTTCGGAGGATGTTGGTATTGATTCGTTACCATCGCCAACTGACACAAGTGCATATAAAACACTAAAAACAAAGATTCCTTTTGTGGCAAGAGAGACATTCTTTTATATAGGATATAAATGGTATAGGTTTTTTGTTAAGTAGAATAAATTTTAAAAAGCAAATTCCTCAATAGATAATGATAAAATATATGATATATCTGTTAAAATATCCATATAAAGAATGTTAGGAAAAGAATAAGGATTTAATAAATTGAAAGTTATGGACGGAAAGAGTTATTGTGCATGATTTCAACGTATAGTATAATGATTTATGTAGTAATTATTCGGAAAATGGAGGTTACATAAAAGAGGAGGTAATCATGAGAATGCGAGATAACAACTCGGTGCAGTGTTAATATTGACAGCAAGTTGTACCGAGGTTAATAGAATTAATTGTATTGCTGTCACATGCTGCACCGAACAAATAATAATTATTAATTTATTTGAAAAGGAGCAGATATGAATACAGATAGAATAAATGAATTAAAAAAAGAGTGGGAAGCTGAGGAAAAGATAGCGCATATACATGGATGGGACTTTTCACACATTTATGGTAGATGTGATGTGGAGGAGGATTTGCCATGGGATTACAAAGAGATAATTGATGAATATCGTACGGATGATATGAAATTGTTGGACTTTGATACAGGTGGTGGTGAGTTTCTTTTGTCTCTGGGGCATCTCAATAGAAATACAGCGGCAACGGAGGGATTTCCGCCTAATGTAGAATTATGTAAGAAACGGTTATTACCACAGGGGATTGATTTCAGACAATGCAATGATGAGTCAAAGATTCCTTTTGCAGACAACTCTTTTGATATATTGATAAACAGACATGGAAGATTTGACCCGGAAGAGGTAGGAAGAATTCTCAAACCGCAGGGATTATTCATTACTCAGCAGGTAGGAGGAAAAAATGACAGAGACCTTGTGCGGATGGTTTTGCCCGATGTACCTTTGCCCTTTCCTGAACTGGAACTATCGATTCAGAAAAAGAAATTCGAAAAAACAGGATTTGAGATAATCCGTGCGGATGAGACCTTTAGACCAATTCGGTTCTATGACATCGGAGCATTTGTATGGTTTGCTCATATTATAGAATGGGAATTTCCTGGATTTTCGGTTGAAAAATGTTTGGATAAGCTTTTGGGGATGCAAGAGATTCTTGATAAGAATGGAATGGTGGAAGGAACCATCCATAGATATCTTATAGTAGCACGAAAGCAGAAGGGATGATGTTATGTGGTAGTTTTAGGAAGGAATATCTTGAAGGGAGTAGAACCGGAAGATAACAGTAACAGATATCCCACAAAATGTAAAAAATGATAGCAAGAAGAAAATAGAGAAAAATCAAAGGGTAGCCGGGAACCTGTATCAACACAGATTCCCGGCATTTGCTTTCTAAAAATTATCCGATTACGATTATTTTAAAATCATCTATTCCTACCACAATCCTAATCCAATCCGAAATTAATTTTTGGATATCAAAGAAAAAAGGAATAACTCAAAGCACAATTCCATACAAAATCTTTGCGTATATTTTTCGTTGGCGGTATAATGACATTGGATTGTCTATATCTGTGACTTAATTACTATAGAATATACTTAGGAAAATGAAGATGCGGAAAGAAAAATATATTATAATAAGAATTGACGAAGATGATTACGGATGTGAAGAAAGATCGGATAGCTATATACCGATGGTGCGGGTATTATTGCAAAGTATGGAGCAGAATATGTCCGGTGAATATAATCAAAAAGTAATATTTATGGAAGATTCTTTAATGTATGCAAGAAATTTGAATGAAGGAAATGAAGCCGTAATCGGTATGGATGGTAAACTTTACAAACCGGAAATGTTGTATGAACCGATGGATTTGGAGAATATAACACGAACGAACCGTCAGAACGAATGTATGGATAATTATTATGACGCAGTGGAGGAGATGGACGAATGAAATCAACCTTAATTAAGGATACAATAAAAGAAGAACGTATTGAATTGATTAAACAGTGGCTGCCGGATGATGATGGGTTAGGCGCAGATGGTGGCATGGATTTGTGGGATTTATATGCAGATTATATCAATGGAACAAAAGAAATTTCAGAGTGTAATGCGGCATTTTCTACCCAGTATATGACAGAAAAAGACCTTGCGCAGGGAAAACTGAGTAAGTAGAATAAGTACATATCAAAATTATTTTAATCAGGAGGACAAGCATATGCCATTTATTAATTCAAAAATCAGTGTAGCGGTAACGAAAGAACAGGAGCAGGAAATAAAATCAAGATTGGGACAGGCGATTGCAACCATACCGGGAAAGTCAGAGAGCTGGCTTATGGTGGGTTTTGAACCGGAGTATAAGTTATATTTTCGTGGCTCGAATGACCAGCCGATGGCAATGGTGGAAGTAAGTGTATATGGAAGTGAAAATCCGTCTGCATTTTCTAAACTGACCGGAGAGATTTGCACTATTTTAAATGATGTTCTTAATATTGCACCGGATCATGTATATGTGAAGTATCAGGCTGTTGCAAACTGGGGTTGGAACGGAGATAATTTCTAGAAATTCTTACACCATTACAGGTAATATGAGGGATGAATCCATCATAATGGTTCGTGAGATTTTTTGTTTGAAAAGAAACTTAACACTCCCCATGAAATGAAAAAATTCTTAACGAATTTACGCATGATTTGATACCCTGTTATATGCGATATCGTAAACAAGAAAACCACCACAATTTGGACACTTCATGTTCATGTTTCTTCTCCTTTGTCTCAACGATACTTGCTATCGATTTTCTCTATCTTGATAATAGAAGATAACGATACATTTTGCAAGCATGGAAACCATCACAGAAAAGAACATGTCCGGGTGAGGATTGTGTCAGCAATTACTGGAAGGAACACTATCCCCCCATATGTTGACATTATACGGACGCCTAGTGTAGAATGAGACAGAAATCTTAGATATTTGAAAGTACATTTTGAATATTTAAAATAATATATCAGATATTACATAGAAGTGAGGTTACAACATGCCCGTATTTGATTTTAATCAGGAAAAAAAGGATGCAGTAGATGCTGACAAAACATACGAATTAGTCTATTCAAATGAGCGAAGCACCGATGCACAGCATCCGATTATGTTATTGGAAAACAGCAATAAAAAATTAGTGCATCATTCTTCCGGAATGTTTACGGCACCGACGAAGGGAACGGCATTTGTTCATGAAGAAGAAAAGACATCACATGATATTTTACAAATTGATGCAAGATTTGAAAAACTGATCAAGTGGCTTGGAGAAAATCATATTATGGTACGTCTTTCCGGTGCGGATACACCATCCGGATATGCGGTTTATAAGATATTTGAGACCGGAGTATCCATGAGAGGAACCAAGATTTCCGGGGAAAATGGATTTTTACAGTTTATGATTGACCGGTTGCTGCAAAGCGATGCACCGTCGAAGGAAGCAGTTGATATCGATGAGATAGAAGATTCCGACAGTATGAAGCTTACAAGTATCCAGAGTATTACGGATTATCTGATGTGTGCGGGAAGCACCCTGCCGGATAATATCCGTCTCTGGGCAAGAAGGAATCTGGCGGTTGCCAAGTCTGCCGAGGTTACGCCGGAAGAAAGACGCCATGCACAGCGGGCACTTTCTATTATGTTGAATATTCAATGGAAAAACACGGATTTCCAACCAATCGATCCGGTAGAGGCAAGACGTATTTTAGATGAAGAATTATATGGTTTGGATAATGTAAAACAACGTATTATTGAAACAATCATTCAGATTAACCGAACCCATACATTGCCGGCATATGGTATCTTGTTAATTGGTCCTGCGGGTACCGGAAAATCACAGATTGCATATGCGGTTGCCAAGATTTTGAAACTGCCGTGGACTACATTGGAAATGAGCTCCATTAACGATCCGGAACAGCTTACCGGAAGTTCGAGAATTTATGCAAATGCAAAGCCGGGTCTGATTATGGAGGCATTTGCCAATGCGGAAAGCTCTAATCTGTTATTTATCATCAATGAGCTGGATAAGGCATCATCCGGTAAAGGTAACGGAAATCCGGCGGATGTATTATTGACGCTTTTGGATAATCTTGGATTTACCGATAATTATGTAGAGTGTAATATTCCGACCACCGGTGTCTATCCGATTGCGACAGCAAATGATAAGAGTGCAATCAGTGCACCGTTGATGTCAAGATTTGCGGTAATCGAATTGCCGGATTACAGTTTGGAAGAAAAGAGAGTTATTTTTACAAAATTTGCGATGCCAAAGGTATTGAAGCGTATCGGTTTGCGTGAGGAAGAGATTGTGATTACGGAGGAAGCATTGGATGCCATTATAGATATCTTTAAGGGGACTTCCGGAATCCGTGATATTGAGCAGGCGGCAGAACATATTGCAGCCAATGCGTTATATCGTATTGAGGCAGAGAAAATGGTATGTGTAACCTATGATGCCGATATGATTCGTGAATTGTTAAAGTAAAAAGTACGAAAAAGCAATATAAAAAGCCATGTTCCTTTGCGAACATGGCTTTCTTTGTTGTGTATAATGATTACAAAATTACTTCTTGTTATCCTTTTTCAATTCGTTCATTCTCATTGCACGAACTTTCAATGGAAGTCCCCATAATGTGATGAAACCTTCTGCATCATGATGATCATACATATCGCCGGTTGTAAAGGAAGCAAGAGACTCACTGTATAATGAGTACGGAGAAGTTGTTCCGTTCTTAATGATATTACCTTTGTAAAGACGAAGCTTAACTTCACCGGTAACATACTGCTGTGTCACATCTACAAATGCTGAGATAGCTTCACGAACAGGAGTGAACCATTTTCCTTCATATACAATACTTGCTAACTTGCTGCCAAGTTCTAACTTAAGTGCAATCGTATCACGGTCAAGAACCAATTCCTCAAGCTGCTGATGTGCTTCCATAAGAATTGTTCCACCCGGTGTTTCATATACACCACGGCTCTTCATACCAACTACACGGTTTTCAACGATATCTACAATACCGATACCATGTTTTCCACCGATTGTGTTAAGTTCACGGATAATATCGGCAACTTTCATTTTCTTTCCGTTTAAAGCGGTTGGAACACCCTTTTCAAAAGTAAGTGAGATTTCAACATCTTCATCCGGTGCCTTTTCCGGAGTAACACCAAGGACAAGCATATGGTCATAATTTGGTGCCTGTGAAGGATCCTCTAATTCCAATCCCTCATGGCTGATGTGCCAGATGTTACGGTCACGGCTGTATGACTGGTCAGTTCCGAAAGGAAGATCGATACCATGAGCTTTACAGTATTCAATCTCAGCTTCACGGGAATCCATCTGCCATCTGTCATCTCTCCATGGAGCAATTACTTTAATGTCAGGAGCCAATGCCTTGATACCTAACTCAAAACGAATCTGGTCATTTCCTTTACCGGTTGCACCGTGGCAGATAGCAACTGCATTTTCTTTTCTTGCAATCTCAACTAATTTTGCTGCAATGGTAGGTCTTGCCATAGCAGTTCCCATAAGGTATTTGTGCTCATAAACAGCACCTGCCTGTACGCAAGGCATAATATAATTTTCGCAAAGGTCGTCTACTACGTCCTCAATATAGAGCTTTGATGCACCGGAAAGACGTGCACGTTCTTCCAAACCGTCAAGCTCTTCTCCCTGTCCGCAGTCGATACAACAACATACAACCTCATATCCATAGGTTTCTTTTAACCATGGAATAACGGCTGTGGTATCAAGTCCGCCTGAATAAGCTAAAATAACTTTGTCCATTTCTTTATCCTCTTTTCTTTTATAATCATTAGAAATTTGAAAATATAAATTTCTATTGTAATCCGGTTTTTCATTTTTACATTTAACCTAGATAATAATAACGTAAATGCTATAAAATGACAAGTTTAATCACAAAAAAATGAAAATGATTCCATGTAGGTCTTTTAATTATCATAGTAGATGTATTATAATAAAACATATTTAATATATAGAATATATTTTTGGAATAATTGTCAGGAATAACAGGAGGTCACATATGAAAGTATTAGTTACAGGCGGAGCGGGATATATTGGTAGTCATACCTGTGTAGAGTTGTTATCGGAAGGATACGAAGTTGTTATTGTCGATAATCTGTATAATGCAAGTGAAAAGGTTGTTGATAGAATCAAGGAAATTACCGGTCAGGATTTGACATTTTATAATACGGATATCCGGGACTATGAAGGTCTAACCCAAATCTTTGCAACGGAAAAACCGGAGGTTGTCATTCATTTTGCAGGTCTTAAGGCAGTAGGGGAGTCAGTTTTAAAACCATTGGAATACTATGAAAATAATATCAGTGGGACATTAAACCTGTGCAAAGTTATGCGTGAAAACGGTTGTAAGAACATCATTTTTTCTTCTTCTGCAACGGTATACGGAAATCCCGCATTTATTCCGATAACGGAGGAATGTCCGAAGGGTGTCTGTACCAATCCGTATGGCTGGACAAAGCATATGTTAGAACAGATATTAACGGATATCCATACGGCAGACCCGGAATGGAATGTTATGCTGCTTCGGTATTTTAATCCGATTGGAGCACACAAGAGCGGATTGATTGGAGAAGATCCGAAGGGAATACCGAATAATTTACTTCCGTATGTTGCACAGGTTGCAATCGGAAAATTAGAGTATGTCGGTGTGTTTGGCAATGACTATGATACACCGGACGGAACCGGAGTCAGGGATTACATCCATGTGGTGGATCTTGCAAAGGGACACGTTAAGGCAATCAATAAAATCAAAGAAAATCCGGGTGTAAAGATATACAATCTCGGTACAGGGAAAGGCTACAGCGTTCTGGATGTGATTGGGGCATTTCGTAAAGCATGTGGAAAGGAAATTCCATATCAGATAAAGGAAAGACGGCCGGGAGATATTGCAACCTGTTATTCGGATGCATCCCTGGCTAAGAAGGAATTGGGCTGGGAGGCGCAATACGGAATAGAAGAAATGTGTGCAGATTCGTGGAGATGGCAGACAAAGAATCCGAATGGCTATGAAGATAACTAGAATACCGATGTATGGATTTGGAAGGGATGACTATGAGTTTTATTACTACGGTAAGCGGCAGGCATTTTGATCCGATTATGCCGGAAGAAGATTTGATAGATGAAAGAGATATCGCACATGCATTGTCTTTGATGTGCCGGGCAAACGGACATACCAGAATATTTTACAGTGTGGCACAACATTCCATTGCCTGTGCAAAAGAGGCAGTTGCCAGAAAGGAATCGGATGCGGTTGTTTTGGGCTGTCTGCTTCATGATGCAAGCGAAGCTTATTTGTGTGATATTACAAGACCGATGAAACAATATCTGTCAGAGTATTTGGAAGCGGAAAAAAGATTGCAGGAAGCGATATGGCAAAAGTGGATGGAAACGGCTCCCGATGAACAACAACGGCAAATCATTTTTGAGATTGATGACCTTATGATGTCGAAGGAGTTTCACGAACTGATGGCAGAGGATTTGAATGAAGATTATACGAAACTGGTACGTTCATTTTCCTGTGAATATCGGCCCCCTTCGGATATTGAAACAGAATTTTTGGAATTGCTGCATATTTATATGAAAGCGACAAACACGATATAGAATAAAAATCTATGAAAAAGCGGAATAGGGAAGTGGAGGAAAAGATGCGTAAAATTTTAATTGTGGTAGATATGCAAAATGACTTTGTAACCGGTTCTTTAGGCACTAAGGAGGCACAGGCAATATTAGAACCGATAAAGAAAAAAATCATGCAGTATGAAAAGGATGGAAATGAAATTATTTTCACAAGAGATACACATGATGCGAAATATATGGATACAAATGAAGGAAAACATTTGCCGGTTCCGCACTGTATCTGCGATACGGAAGGCTGGCAGATATGTAAAACACTGACGGAGGGGATGGAAAAACCGATTACCTATATTGATAAGCCGACATTTGGATATATGGATTGGAAACAGACAATTCAGAGTGATACAGAGGATGGCAATGGGTTACGGATTGAATTAATCGGTGTTTGTACGGATATCTGTGTTGTATCCAATGCATTAATCTTGAAAGCTATGTATCCGGAGGCGGACGTTTTTGTTGATGCAAACTGTTGTGCGGGAGTAACAAAAAAGACACATGAAGCTGCACTTCTTACAATGGAGTCCTGCCAGATTCAGGTATTGAGATAAATGTGACAAATACAAAGGGGGAAATAAAATGAACACGAACAAGGAATTGAATTACCGGTTGTATGTTCAAAGAGAAGAGAATTTTCGACGGACGGATATACATCATGAACTTTCCCGTTATGATGATATCAAGAACGGAGAGGTTGAAAAGGTAATTGAGAACTTTAAGGAGACCCGTAAGAATTTTTATCAGGGCAAAGGTGTATTGTCCAAAAATCCGGTTCGGAATAATATCTATCATCTGGTGGTGGCGACCGGAGTTATTGCAAGACTTTGTATCGGAGCGGGTATGCCGCATGATGAATCTTATACTTTGGCAGACATTTACATTCAGCGTGCAGATGAAGCAAAGACACCGGAGGAAGTCATTGATCTGATGGAAGAAATGCAGATTGATTTTGCACAGCGTATGCGTCGCATTTATAAAAAAGAAAATATTTCAAGATATGTAAGACACAGTATTAATTACATCTATGACCATTTGGATGAATCGATTACAATGGAGGAATTAGCCCGGCTTGAAAACTTAAATCCAAGTTATTTTTCCAAGTTGTTCCAGAAGGAAATCGGAACCACCGTGAAAAAATATATTTTGAAAACAAAGTTAGAGACGGCAAAGAATATGTTGGAAAATTCCAATCATTCTTTATCCGACATTGCTTATTCGCTGGGCTTTTCCTCTCAAAGTGCATTTACTGCCGCGTTCCGGAAGGAGTATCGGGAGTCTCCCGGACATTATCAAAAGTACTATAATGATGAACAGTTAGGCGCTATGTGCACGCCGGATGAAGTAGATAAATCGGATCATGGCACTGCCGGCGATGAGAATCCAGGTTAAAATATTGGTGTACCAGATGCCAAGATAACCGATGGAAGTCATATACATTAATATAAGTGCAAAGACAACCCGTCCACCGACTTCCAAACCACCGTTGATCATGGAGAAGGTAACGTCCTTCATTCCGTTTAAGATACCACGGAAGATATAGATGGAACCGAGGGCAAAATAGGCACTTCCCGTTATAAGCAATCCTTTTGCTCCGATAGCGATAACTTCACTGTCTTCCACGAAAAGATGGATAATTTCTTCATTGAAAAATAAAATAATCACAAATAAGGCAGCGCTGAAGGCAAGAACCATAAGTTCGGACTTCCAAGCTGCTTTTTTGATTCTGTCATAGTTACCGGCACCCAGATTCTGACCGGCAAAAGTAGAAACTGCGGCACCAAGGGAGTTAAATGGCTGAAAAATAACATTTTCTATTTTACCGGTTGCCGTATAGGCTGCCATAACCGAGGTTCCAAATCCATTGATTAAGGTCTGCAACAGAGCGCAGGAAATGGATATCAGCGCCGTCTGGATGGACATCGGAATTCCAATTTTTAAGTTTTCCGTAATCAATTCTTTTGAAAGGATGAAATGTTCCTTTTTCAAAGAAAAATACGGATTTTTTCGCACGGCAAATACAATGGAACCGATAGCCGATAACAACTGGCTGATGACTGTGGCATAGGCCGCACCGGCGACTCCGTAATTACAGTGGATAACAAAGATGATATCCAAAACAACATTTAAAACGGAAGATACCGCTAAAAAAATCAGAGGAGTTTTGGAATCACCCAGCGCACGTAATATAGAAGAGATTCCGTTGTACAGTGCTACGGTGATTGTGAGTCCGCAAGTAATTTTCATATAGGTATATGCATAATGGAAATTTTCAAACGGTGTATTCATAATCAGCAGGATAGGCTTGGCAAAGCAAAAGCCGAGGATACTCATTAAAATACCGGCAGCCACCATAATATAGAAGGCATTTGCTATCATTTGTTTTAATTTTTCGTATTCTTTATTACCATAGGCATTTGCGATATTGACACCGATACCGTTGGAAAGTCCTAAGCATAATGAGAAAAATAAAAAACTGATCATGCCTACGGAACCGACACCGCCTAATGCTTTTGCCCCCAAATAACGTCCGACTACAACGGAGTCGACAATATTATAAACCTGCTGGAATAAATTTCCGATTAAAAGGGGAACCGTAAATTGCAATAAGATTTTTGTTATATTTCCTTCGGTCATATCCATGACCCAGTTTTGTTTCTTTTCGTTCATTTCAAGCCTCCTCATGAAGTGTATTTGTGATGGATTTACATATTCTTAAGGGTGTTCGTAAATAGTAGTTTACAAAGGTATAAATTTCTTATAGGAATATGGCTTTTTTGTTAAATATTTTGTTTTATTAAAATTCCTTTTGCAGACTATTGTTAGACGAGACTAACTATTGTATAATAATAAAAAAATGATAAAGGAGGTTTCTATATGAATACATCATCAGTTGCTATTATCATTATTTTAATCCTTATATTAATTCCTGCGATTCACAGTTCGATTGTCCATTTAAAGGGAGAGGGCTCCTGTTGTGGAGGACCGAAGGAAAAGCCGGTTCGAAAAAAAATAGATGGAACAGTACAATCCCGTCTGGAGATAACGATTGGCGGAATGCATTGTGATAACTGTAAAAACCGGATTGAACGATGTCTTGATGAATTAGACGGAGTAGTGGCAAAGGTAAATTTAAAGAAGAAAAAGGCAGCGGTTGATTTATATGCACCTGTCGATACGGAATTAATTAAAAAGACAATAGAAGAACAGGATTTTACGGTAGAAGATATAAAGCAATTATAACAGTATGAAAAACTTCGGTCCCCGCATATCGGATAACAACGATATGCGGGGATATTTTTTTGAAAGGAACCCCGTATGCTTTTTTTACATATTTTTTACTTGTTTTTGCTTATGAAATTTACATGTGGGAGTTACTTTTAATCCGGAGGTGAAAGATATGAAACCGATGTGGAATGTAATTGCAGAACTGAAAATGCAAAAAGAAACAAAGACAGCTTTATTTATTGGAAGCATGATTTTGATAACGGCTTTACCCGGATTTTTTGTCTGGCTTGTATTGGGAAAAATATGGTTTCCCAAGATAGATGAAATGCTATGTTTTATCGGGTATCCGATGATGCTAATCGGTTGTTTTGGCTCAACCTGTTATTTGTATCAACATGAGTTTTCATAAGTTTTACAAAATCTTTACGTCAGGATGATTTTTAATTTTACATAAAATCCATATGATGAAGCAGTAAACAAAAGCGCTTAGTGTTAAAAGAAAAAGAGAAGAAAAGAGGAAGAAAGAATGAAAAAGAGATTATTAACAATGATTTGCGCAGCCGGTATGATGGCATTTGCAGTAACGGGATGTGGCAACAGTCAGGATACAGCCAAGACAACAGACAGTACTACAAACGATACACAGACAGAAACACAGGCAGAGAATTTAAGCGGAACCATTACACTTGCAGGTTCTACTTCAATGGAAAAATTATGTGAGGCAATGTCAGAAAGTTATATGCAGAAGAATCCGGGTGTGACAGTTACAGTTGAATATACCGGTTCCGGAGCAGGATTGGAGTCATTGGCATCCGGCAGCGTTAACATCGGTAATGCTTCAAGACATTTAAAGGAAGAAGAATTATCAACCGGAGCAGTTGAAAATGTAGTGGCAATCGATGGTATTGCAGTTATTACAGATAAGGATAATACGGTAAGCGATATCTCAGCAGAGGATTTGGCAAAAATTTACCGCGGTGAAATTACAAACTGGAAAGACCTTGGCGGTAAGGAAGAAGCAATTGTAGTAATCGGTAGAGAGGCCGGTTCCGGAACAAGAGATGCATTTGAAGAGATTCTTGAAACAAAGGATGAGTGCAAATATGCACAGGAACTTGATTCAACCGGTGCTGTTCTTGCGAAAGTAGCATCTACTCCGGGTGCAATTGGTTATGTATCTTTGGATGTTGTAGATGATACGGTTACAGCAGTAGCAATTGATGGTGTTGAGCCTACAGAAGAAAAGATTTTAGCCGGTGATTACTTATTATCAAGACCGTTTGTAATGGCTACAAAGGGTGAAATCTCAGAGCAGGATGCATTAGTACAGTCATGGTTTGATTATATCAAATCGGATGAAGGAAAGAGTGTAATCAGTCAGGTTGGACTTATTATTCCGGAATAGGAGTGGCTTTATGAACAAAAAAGCAATGATAGAGATGATAGCAAAAGGTATATTTTTTATCAGTGCGGTAATTGCAATCTTTGCAGTATGTTCCATTACCATTTATATGTTCATAAAAGGAGCCCCGGCTTTAAAGGAAGTCGGGGTTTCCGATTTGATACTGAGTAATAAATGGATGCCGACTGCAAGTGAACCCTCTTATGGTATTAGTTATATCATTTTTGCTTCCATTGTTGGAACGGGTGTATCCGTTTTGATTGGTGTTCCAATCGGTTTGTTGACTGCGGTCTTTTTATCGGAAATTGCAGGGAAAAGAATTGGCGGTGTTGTACGTGGTGCGGTTGAGTTATTAGCAGCTATTCCATCCGTTATTTACGGATTGATTGGTATGTTGGTGTTAAATCCATGGATGTACAAAATTGAAAAGATGATATATGCCGATGATCCATCCCATCAGTTTACGGGTGGAGCGAATATGTTGTCTGCGGTAATCGTACTTGCGATTATGATTCTTCCGACGGTCATCAGTGTCAGTACATCATCGTTAAGTGCGGTGGCAAAAGATTTGCGTTCCGCATCGTTAGCACTTGGTGCAACAAAGATACAGACAATTTTTCATGTTGTTATTCCGGCAGCCAAATCCGGAATTTTAACCGGAGTTGTATTGGGAATCGGACGTGCGTTAGGAGAGGCAATGGCAATTAATATGGTTGCCGGCGGTACGGTAAATCTTCCGCTTCCGTTTAATTCCGTCAGAACTTTGACCACACAGATTGTAAGTGAAATGGGTTATGCACAGGGTTTGCACCGGCAGGTACTGTTTACGGTAGGACTTGTATTGTATATCTTCATTATGGTTGTTAACTTAATCTTATTACGGGCAAGAAAGAAGGAGGTAGCACAGTCATGACAATGAATAGAAAAATAAAGGATGCATTGGTTTATTTTCTGATTTATTTATGCGCCTCTATTTCCGTTCTGCTTTTGGTAGGAATTATTGTGTATGTATTCATAAAGGGAATCCGGAATGTAAACTGGTCGTTTTTAACATCGGTAACGAGTGTGTTAAACGGAACGATTGGTATTGCCGGTAATATTGTAAATACGTTGATTATTATTTTGATCACAATGATTATTGCCACACCGATTGGTGTCGGTTCTGCAATTTATCTGAATGAATATGCAAAACCCGGAAGATTTGTAACCCTGATTGAATATGCAACGGAAACATTATCTGGAATTCCGTCTATTATTTTCGGATTGTTTGGAATGATGTTTTTCGGAGAAAAACTTGGACTTGGATATTCGTTACTGACCGGTTCACTGACATTGATTTTGATGGTACTGCCATTGATTACCCGTAATACACAGGAGGCATTAAAGACCGTTCCTGCAAGTTACCGGAACGGAGCATTTGGATTGGGTTCCGGAAAATGGCATATGATACGGACCATTTTAATTCCAAGTGCAATGCCGGGAATCATTACCGGTGTTATTTTGGCAATCGGAAGAATTGTGGGTGAATCTGCGGCATTGTTGTTTACGGCAGGTAGTGCAAAGCTTCTTCCGCAGGGATTTTACCAGTTATTAGACAAACCATTTCAATCGGGTGGAACGCTTACGATTCAGATGTATTTATCGGCTACCAGTGAAGGTGATTTTGATACGGCATTTGGTATTGCGGTAGTACTTTTGATTATTGTGTTATTGATTAATCTTGGAACAAAGGCTTTAACAAAGCATTTTGACGTAAGCAGAAAGGATAAAAAGGGATGAACAAAACAAAGATAGCCGTGCAGGATTTGAATTTATACTATGGCGAAAATCATGCATTAAAAGATATACAGATGAAGATTTCTGAAAATGCCATTACAGCATTTATCGGTCCGTCGGGATGTGGTAAATCAACATTTTTAAAGACGTTAAATCGTATGAATGATTTGGTGGATAATGTAAAGATAACCGGAAAGGTAGAGATGGATGGAGAGGATATTTACGGAAAAAATATCGATATTACCATGCTTCGTAAGAAGGTTGGTATGGTATTCCAGCAACCGAATCCGTTTCCGATGAGCATTTATGATAACATTGCATACGGACCGAGAGTACATGGAATCCACGATAAAAGAAAGCTTGACCAGATTGTAGAGGAAAGTCTGCAAGGAGCGGCAATATGGGATGAGTGTAAGGACAGATTAAAAAAATCAGCACTTGGATTATCCGGAGGACAGCAGCAAAGAATTTGTATCGCAAGAGCTTTGGCAGTGCAGCCGGAGGTGTTATTGATGGATGAACCGACTTCTGCCTTGGACCCGATTTCTACAATCAAGATTGAAGATTTAATGGAAGAGTTAAAGAAAAAATACACCGTTGTTGTAGTAACACATAATATGCAGCAGGCAGTTCGTGTATCGGATTATACTGCATTTTTCCTTGTAGGAGAGATGGTGGAGTTTGGAGAAACAAAATCTCTTTTTGCATATCCACAGGATAAGAGAACAGAGGACTATATTACCGGACGATTTGGTTGATGGAGGTATTTATGAGAAGTAAATTTGACGAGCAATTAGCAGAATTAAATAAAGAAATGATTCAGATGGGTGTTATGATTGAACAGTCCATTGCAAAGGCGGTAGAAGCATTGACAAATCAGGATGCGGAGCTTGCAAAAAATATTATGGATGGGGATTCCTTGGTTGACCATGCACAGAAAAAAATTGAAAATATCTGTTTTAATTTGTTGATTCAGCAACAGCCGGTGGCAAGAGATCTGCGAACCATTACAGCGGCAATGAAGATGGTAACGGATATGGAACGAATCGGAGACCATGCGGCTGATATTTCGGAAATGACCATTTTTTTAGGTAAGGATAATTCCGTTGCAAATTTCGATCATATTAATAAGATGGCTGCGGAAACCGTAATTATGTTAAATCACAGTATTGAGGCTTATGTGGAGCGGGACAGAGAAAAGGCACAGGAAGTAATTGAACATGATGACATTGTGGATAATCTGTTCCACGAGGTTAAACAGGATATTATACAGTTGATTTTGGATAACCCGAAAAACGGTGAGGAGGCAACCGATTTGTTGATGGTTGCAAAATATTTTGAACGAATCGGAGATCACGCAACCAACATTGCAGAGTGGGTAATCTATTCTTTAAGAACCAGCAGACAGGAAGAGGATTGATTTTTGTTTATGTCCTCATATGATTTTGTGGTATAATGTCGAAAAGAATAGCAGGAGGACATATATCATGAAAAAAGGGATATTGTTTGATTTCGATTATACATTGGGCGATTCAACCGTTGGTATTGTGGAAAGCTCGAATTATGCACTGAAACAATTGGGATATGAAGAAAAGCCGATTGAACAGATTAAAAAAACGATTGGATTGACCTTGCAGGAATCATTTCTGACGCTGCAACCGGAGGGAACGAAGGAGGAAGCGGAAGAATATGTAAAATATTTCGTTGAAAAAGCAGATGAGGTAATCACTGTTTCTACGCATTTATATGATGGTGTATTACAGGTTTTACAGGGATTAAAGCAGGATTCTTATAAAGTAGGAGTTGTGACCACCAAGTATCAGCGAAGAATCGTGGAGATTTTTAATAAGTATGATGCCCTGCCGTTATTGGATCTGATTATCGGAGGGGATAGTGTAACAAAGAAAAAACCGGATCCGGAAGGTGTTAATCTGGCAATCCGTGAATGGGGATTTGATAAGTCAGAGATATTGTATGTCGGAGACAGTTTAGTGGATGCCAAAACCGCAGAAGGTGCAGGAGTCGATTTTGCGGCGGTTTTAACCGGCACAACGGAAAAGAAGGATTTTGTGAAGTTTCCATATGTGACAATTGGTGCGTCCGTTTTGGAGATTAACGATTACATAAGAGGACTGGAATAGTAAAAAGAGGCAATGTTTTGTTCATTGCCTCTTTTTATTGAGTAATAATATATTAAAGGAGTTGAATCATTTCATCCTTAATATCGGAGTAATGTGGATCGATAATTCCAAAATCCTTATTTTTATAAGTCCATAATGCACGACCGATGTTATATTTTCTAAATATCCGGTTGATATCGGCAAGCCAGCGCACGGTATCCGGAAGCGGTGCCTGATCGATGACGCCGTATTCCCCACAGTAAAGCGGAATGTTCCGTTCCTTTGCAGTTTGAATTGCAGGAAGGAATAATGCTTCAAACATTTCCGGACCGATATTTGTAATGCCGTGTTCATTGATAGCACCGACTAATTCCATCGAAAATGCGGCACTCTTTTCACGGTAAGCATCCACGGTATCCGGATAAGCCATATCAAAGTCCTTGGTCATTCCCTGTACCCAGTATGCTTTTTGGTGTGTAAAGATAAGTGGATCATAGCAGTGGAAGGTATAGACCAATTTATCTGCAAACGGTTCAATCAGTCCCGGAACGCTTGTTACGTTGTTATAGCAGACACCACCGAAAACAATATAATTATCCGGTGCAATTTTTCGGATGGCAGGAACAACTTTTTTTACAATTGCATTCCATTCTTCAACCACGTTCGGACTTACGATTTCATTTAACAATTCAAATGCAACCATGTCATGATATTTTCCGTAGCGGGCAGCAATTTCCTCCCATGTCTTTATAAAACGATTCTGTAATGCTTCATCGTGGAAAAAGATTTCTTTATCCGCATCGTCTAATGGGTCAAATGTATAACCGTAGGTTTTGTGAAGATCAATTATCATATGCAAACCATATTTTTTACACCAGTTGATACAATTTGTAATATAAGCAAATCCGTCTTCCTTTGGTGTACCGTCCTCTTCTTCGATTACAACATAGTCAACCGGAACCCGTACATGGTCAAGTCCCCAGGATGCAATTTCCTTAATGTCATTTTCTGTAATAAAGCTTTCAAAATGCTCTTTTGTGGAACTGTCATTTTGCGATAACCAGCCGCCAAGATTGATGCCTTTTTCATAACCTTCAAATACTTTCATAGTTAAGCCTCCTAAGTAATAAAAATTTTATTTCCGTTTTGCTTTGATAGGTTGAGTATAGACATTTTTTTATAGAAAAGATATAATAAAACTGTTATATTTGTAAAAATTATGTTGTGAAGGAGAAAAAATGGATTATTCAGACCGTTTGACAAAGGAACGCTTTTTAAGAAGGGAACAGGAGTTGTTTCATCCGACCTATGATGAGGAGTTGGCATTTTATGATTTGATTAAGTCCGGAAATGTGGAGGAACTGCAAAAAAGAGGGGATGATGACTGGAAAATGATAGAATTGCCGGAGCGTGGCGAATTGTCAAAAAATCATCTGCAAAGCGTCAAATATCATGTAGTTGTATCCATTGCAATGATTACCCGTTTTTGTATCGAAGGCGGGATGGACGAAAAGGACGCTTATCATTTGAGCGATCTTTATATCAATCAGACCGATATTCAAAAATCGGTAGCGGCAGTGATTGAGGTGCAAAAGGAAATGACGGTTTCGTTTGCCAAACGAATGAAAAAATTAAAAATCGTTGATAACCATTCGGTACACTGTAAACGTGCGTTGGATTATATATACGATCATCTGCATGAGAATATCCACATACAGGATGTAGCGGATTATGTAGGACTTAATATTACTTATTTGAGCAAATTGTTTTTAGAAGAAACCGGAAAAAATATGGCAGCTTATATCCGTCAGCAAAAAATTAACGAAGCCAAGAATCTGTTAAGCTATACGGATTCCAATTGTGCTGAGATTGCGCAGTATCTGGCATTTGCTTCGGGCAGTCATTTTGCACAGGTGTTTAAGACACAGACCGGAATGACACCGTTACAATATCGGAACCGGAATTACAGAAAACATTGGGAAAAGGATGATATCGGTTGACATTTACAAGGGATATGCTATGATATCTACGTTCTATATGAAAGCATATAAAAGGATGATCAGGTGTCAGAAAAGATAACTTGTTCTGGTGAAAAGGGAAACAGGTGAAAACCCCGTGCGATCTCGTCACTGTAAGTAGTTATATAAAAACCAACAGGTAAAACCTAAGCCACTGGAAACGGGAAGGCGGTTTTTATGAAAAGCTGCGAGCCAGGAGACCTGCCTGATGATTTGACTCAATAAGTCACGAGGAATTGACTTGCAGTTAAGATAAAGAAAATGGACGAAATTCGGATTTCGTTTTCTTTTGATGCATATATTTACTTCGGACTAAATGAGTCGGAAGTTTTTTTATAGATGGAAATATATATGACAAAGGAGAACGAAAATGAAAAGAAGAACTTTATTTGTTTGTGCAAGTCTTATGGTTTGTGCAATGGCATCCGGATGCGGAAACACACAGGTAGTGACATCCGATGAATCAACACAGGTAACCGAACAGGTGTCAGAAACAACAGAAGGGGAACAGGAATTGTCAGATAAAGCAGTTGCAGACAATGTTGCAAAATTAATTGATGATATTTATGTGCAGGAAAGAACTGACCAGACAGATGAGCAGTGTAAGGAAGCAAAAGAAGCCTGGGATGCATTGACAGATGCACAGAAAGAATTGGTAGAAGGAGAGAATGCGGATCCGGATTACTTTGGAAGAGATACCGGTGACGCTTCAAAGGACGACCCGTTAAATGAGGATGAAATCGGTGAAAATGAATTACTCGTTGTAAGTTTCGGTACTTCATTTAATGATAGTCGTATTAACGATATCGGAGGAATTGAAAAGGCTTTACAGGAAGCTTATCCGGATTGGTCTGTAAGACGTGCATTTACAGCACAGATTATTATTAACCATGTACAGGCAAGAGATGATGAAAAGATTGATAACATGGATCAGGCGTTAGAACGTGCCGTGGATAACGGTGTCAAGAACCTGGTGATTCAGCCTACACATTTAATGCATGGTGCAGAGTATGATGAGCTTTGCGAAGCAGTAGATAACTATAAGGACAAGTTTGAAAATGTTAAAGTAGCAGAACCGTTATTGGGTGAAGTCGGTGATGACGTGGATGTCATTAACGGTGATAAGGAAGCAACTGCCAAAGCAATTGTAAATGAGGCTGTTGCAACCGCATCTTATGACAGTTTGGATGCCGCTGCCGAGGATGGTGTTGCATTTGTGTTCATGGGACACGGAACATCTCATACCGCTAAGATATCTTATAGCCAGATGCAGACACAGATGGAGCAGTTAGGTTACAAGAATGTATTTATCGGAACGGTAGAGGGTGAACCGGAAGAAACTGCTTGTGAAAATGTAATTGAAGCAGTAAAGGAAGCAGGATATAAGAAGGTTATTTTAAGACCGTTAATGGTTGTTGCCGGAGACCATGCAAATAATGATATGGCAGGCGATGATGATGACTCATGGAAGAGTATGTTTGAAGCTTCCGGTAACTTTGACAGTATTGATACACAGATTGCAGGTTTAGGTGGTATCGCAGATATCCAGAAAATTTATGTAGACCATACCGGTGCTGCAATCGATGAATTAAATAAATAGATTGGAGTAAGCAGATGAAAAAGTTATGGATTTCCTGTTTGTGTGTTGCTTTGACATTGACAGGTATGTTGACCGGTTGTGGGAATCAAACCGATAATGAAAACAACACAACAGAGGTAGTGACAGAGGCTGATACAGCTAAGGAAGAGACAGAGTCAGAAAAATCAGAACTTGAGGATGGCGTTTATACGGTTGATTTTACAACGGACAGTAGTATGTTTCATGTAAATGAGACAAAAGACGGAAAGGCAGAACTGACTGTAAAGGATGGTCAGATGACCGTTCATATTGTATTGACATCAAAAAATATTGTGAACTTATATCCGGGTCTGGCTGAGGATGCACAAAAAGATGATGCGGTTCTTTTACAACCGACAGTGGAGAGTGTTACTTATTCTGATGGTACAACAGAGGATGTAAATGCTTTTGATGTACCGGTGCCGGTATTAGATGAGGAATTTGATCTTGCGCTGATTGGAACCAAACAAAAATGGTATGATCATAAGGTAACGGTTTCCAATCCGGTAAAGGTGGAATAGGCAGATGAAAATGATGAAACAAATGATATGGAAAATTGGATTGATATTCTTATTTTTTCTAAGTGCAAATATGTGTTATGCATCACAGCTTACATTAGAGGATGGAGAATATGAAATAGCAGTTTCTATAGAAGGGGGAAGCGGCAGAGCATCTGTGGCTTCCCCTGCTCTTTTAAGCGTGAAAGATAGGCAGGCAGTCATAAGAATAGAATGGAGCAGTCCGAACTATGATTACATGATTGTGAAGGATGAAAAATATATGCCGGTCAATCAGGATGGCAATTCTGTATTTGAAATTCCGGTAGAAGGCTTGGATGAGCCGTTACAGGTTGTGGCAGATACCACCGCAATGAGCAAACCGCATGAGATTGAATATATGTTATCTTTTGATGAAAGCAGTATCAGGAAAACATCCGGTGAAAATAGGGTTTGGATATGGATGTTATCCGTTGCGGCAATCGCTGTCTTGCTGGTTCTTATGTGTGTTTACGGTATAAGGCGGGGAAAAGGCAGACAAATTCTTGGAATCGGTATTGTGTTAATCGCAGCCGGTGGCATTTTTGCGCTTGTCAAATATGGAAATTGGGATGTACAGGATACAAAGGAGGTTTCATTTGAAATTCCGAAAACACTTGGAAGTCATCTGACGTGGAAGGCGGAAAAACCGCTTGCCTATGCAAAACAGTTTTCCATTCAGACCTATGTGGATGAAAAAGGAGACGAATATCCATTCATTATAACGAAACAGAAGGAACGTTTTTTGGTTGTTCCGGATGGAAAAAACGTGTATGATGATATTCCGGAGGATACAGTGGTGATATCAAATCCCAAACAGATATATCTTGTAGCGTCACAGGTTATGGATATGTTTGTCCATATGGATGCGATGGATACGATTTCATTCAGCGGGACAAAAGAATCGGACTGGTATATCGAAGAAGCAAAGGAATATATGAAAAATGGAGATATTCTATATGCCGGAAAATACTCTGCACCGGATTATGAACAAATATTAAAGACCGGCTGTGACCTTGCCATTGAAAATACGATGATTTATCATACACCGGAGGTAAAGGAAAAACTGGAGTCTTTCAAAATTCCGGTATTGGTTGATTATTCCAGTTATGAAGAATCTCCGCTTGCAAGGGCGGAATGGATTAAATTATATGGTGTCTTGCTTGGCAAAGAGGAAATGGCGGATAAGGTGTTTGAACAGATGCGGGAAGCATATCAGGAGACAGAAGATTCGGTAAAGGAATCCCAAACGGTAACCGTAGCATATTTTTATATTTCTTCCAACGGAGATATCAAGGTTCGGAAGGGAAATGATTACATGGTCAAAATGATAGAGGCTGCCGGAGGCTCATATGTATTTGCAAAGGATAAAAAGCTTGCAGCGGATACGCAGACGGCATCTACCGTGACGATGAGTGTGGAAGATTTTTATTCGTTGGCAAAGGATGCGGATTATATCATTTATAACGGAACAATTGATGATACAATTATGGATGAAAAAACATTTTTGCAGAAAAATGAGTTGTTAAAGGATATGAAAGCCGTAAAAGAGGGGCATGTCTATTGCTCGGAAAAAAGCCTGTATCAGTCAACAATGGATGCAGATGTTATTGTATCGGAACTTCGCCAGTTGCTGGAAGGTAAAGATGAAAAACAGGAAGAATGGAACTATTTTTATCCTTTAAAATAAAGAGAGAATTATGACAGAAGAGAAAAGAAATCAATACAACAGAATACGAATCGGAATGGGATTTGTCATTTTGACAGCGGTTATGATTGCATTGTTATTTTTAAATATCGGAATGGGCAGTACCGATGTGTCCTTTTTGGATATTTTACGAATAATAAGCAATAAGGGTATGCATGATACCAATTCGGTTATTATTATGCAGATTCGGTTCCCACGGGCGGTAGCAGCACTTTTTTTGGGCGGAGGTCTTGCACTTTCCGGTTATTTGTTGCAGACCTTTTTTCATAATCCGATAGCAGGGCCATTTGTTTTGGGAATTTCATCCGGAGCCAAAATGGTGGTTGCATTTTTCATGATTTTTGCAATTAAATACGGAATATCCCTTCATTCCTTCGGCTTGATTGGTGCCGCATTTTTAGGTTCCATGCTGGCGATGGGATTTGTACTGCTGTTATCGAAACAGGTTCAAAAAATGTCCATGTTGATTATTGCAGGTGTTATGATAGGTTATATCTGTTCGGCAATTACGGATTTCATAATTACATTTGCGGATGATTCCAATATCGTCAACCTGCATAATTGGTCACTTGGAAGCTTTTCCGGAATTACATGGAATAACGTAGTTGTCATTTTGTTGGTGATAGGAGTAACATCAATATTTGTTTTCTTTTTATCAAAGCCAATCAGTGCGTACCAGCTTGGAGAAGCTTATGCAAGAAATTTAGGGGTCCCAATCAGAGGATTCCGGATTTTGCTGGTAATCAGTTCCAGTATATTATCGGCGTGTGTAACAGCCTTTGCAGGCCCGATTTCTTTTGTGGGAATAGCGGTTCCGCATCTGGTAAAACAGTTACTAAAGACCTCAAAGCCGATTGTTTTAATACCGGCAAGTTTTCTTGGAGGCGGAATATTTTGTCTGTTTTGTGATTTGTTAAGCCGGATTTTATTTGCTCCGACGGAGATATCCGTAAGCAGTATGACGGCTGTATTTGGAGCACCGATTGTAATTTTCATTATGGTTAAGAACAAAAGAAAGGCGGATTTCTGATGAAGGAGTATTATTTACAGACAAAGAAACTGACAACCGGATATGATGGAAAGCCCGTCCTTACAGATGTAGAATTAAAAATTGACCGCGGTCAGATTGTGACTTTGATAGGTCCTAACGGCGCAGGGAAAACAACATTTTTGAAAACTGTCATCGGACAGCTGGAACCGATTGCCGGATGTGTTTTTTTAGAGGACAAAAACTTAAATGAAATTCGGCTGCCGGATTTGGCAAAACAGATGTCGGTGTTGTTGACAACACCGCTGAAGGTGGATATGATGACCGTGGAAAATGTAGTTGAGATGGGACGATATCCTTACACCGGAAGGTTTGGACTGTTGGGGGAAGAAGACCATAAGATTGTGTGGGATACCATGGAAAAGGTTGGAGTGTCACAGTGGAAGGACCGGGACTTTGATAAATTAAGTGACGGACAGAAACAGAGAGTTTTACTTGCAAGAGCGCTGGCACAACAACCGGACATTCTGATATTGGATGAGCCGACCTCTTATCTGGATATCCGCCACAAGGTAGAATTTTTATCGATATTAAAAAATCTGGCGGTAAAGGAAGGTCTGACTGTTATTATGTCGCTGCATGAAGTTGAACTGGCAGGCTGCATATCGGATCGGGTAGCCTGTTTTAAGGATGGTTATCTGGATAAGTACGGAGACCCGAAAGAGATTTTTCGGGAAAATTATCTGATTTGGCTATATAATATTCATATGGATGATGTGTCACCGGAATTTCACAATTATATTTTATCCTATGGAAAGTAAGTATAATTTTATGGATTTGACAGGAGGTACGAAAAATGACATTAATTGACTATATAAAACATTATTTGAATTTAAAGAATATGGGATGCTTTCTGATTGCATCCTTTTTTATCGTAGTGGTGATTCATTTTATTTTGTTGTTTGTGACAAAGAAGAAGGAAATGCAGGGAAATGGAAAAATGGAATCCAAAGTTTTTCTGCAGAAGTTTGGTGTCATGAAAGAAGAATATTATGAATTGATGTTTTCTTCTACCTGTATTTTGTTTTTTACCGGATTATATTTTCTGATAGACCATAATTACTTTGAGGTATCGGAGAAAGTTTGGCAGTTCTGGGTTCAGTATGAGGGATATATTCTGTTAGGATTTATTGTAATCAGTATATTGTTCAATAATGCTATTGATCATCATTTTGTTCCGCTTGAAAGAATTAATAAAGAAGACAGAGGATATTTACGTATGCTTGGCATGTTGTATATGCTTGTTATTTTCGTTTACATTAAATTTATAGACCAGAATAATAATTATGATACGATTCTTGGTTATTTTATCACTATGGTAATTGGAAGATTTGTATATTTTGATGCTTCCGGTTCCGATTTTATATGCGCAGTGAAAAAAGTAGGAGAAATGCTGCCGATTTTAGGACTGGTTCTGGTTTCGACAGCTCTGCTTTCCCTATATGGGTTTAAGGCGGAATACCTGCTTCGTTCAAATGGTGTTGTAGTAAGTCTTTTCATTGCGCATTTTTTTAGTATAATAGAGATAGGTATTTTATATCGTACAAAATTTTTTGAACGTATCAGTGAAAAAATATTATTAAAATAATATGGGAGAAGCACAATGGATGAGGAGTTACAAAATGCATTAGATGAGTTTGAATCATTATATGGGGATGATGCAAACGAACAGGAGAAAATGATAATCCCGGAAGAAAGAACAGCTTCCGAAGGGATGAATATTTCCGGAGAGATGGGTATCCCTGAAGAGATGAATACTTCCGATAGGATGGATATGACCGAGGAGAATACTTTTTATCGGGAAACACCGCCCTACAGGCAGCGGCAGATACGGAGCCATAAAAAGAAACGACGTCTTTACAGACAGAATGTCATAAGAATCGTATCGGTTTGTGCGGCAGTGGCATTGGTATTTGGCAGCGGATTTTTCCTGTTAAAAAAAATGAATAAAAAAAGTAAAACCCCGGAGGTGACAAAAGCAGTCAGTGCACCGGCAACCACACAGGCAACGACAGAGAGCGAAGAAAGTAAAAGTCTGGTTGAACGGGCAACGATTATGACACCGCAAAAGACAGATCAGACGATCTCGATTCCGGCAGCGGATTTGTCCGTGTTTAATGTGACACAGACAGATGCCGGAGAAACGGATACGACATACGATCCATGGTCACTGGTGACGGTTTCGTTAGAATCAGTAGATGGTTCGCTGAATCAGACCTCACCGGGAGTGCCGGAAGAAACATCCATGCTTACCAGCACCTATATGGTATTGGTGGATGCGGACACCGGTGAGATTGTAGCGGAAAGAGACAGTGAAAAGGTGGTGCCTCCGGCATCCATGACAAAAATTCTGACCGTGCTTACCGCAAGAGATTATATTACGGAAGACAAATTAGAGGATACGTTTACCATTACGTCGGATATTATAAATGAGGCACAAAGTTCGGGACTTAGCTGCGTTGGCTTCCTGCCGGGAGATGAAGTTACGGTAAGGGATATGTTATATGGAACCATTGTGTGTTCCGGAGCGGATGCGGCGATGGGACTAGCCATCTATTGTGCCGGTTCCGAAGAAGCATTTGTGGAACAGATGAACAAGAACGTTGAAAAACTTGGTTTATCCGATACCGCACATTTTACAAATCCGGTCGGAAAATATGATGAAAACTTAAACTGTACAATGACGGATATGGCGGTTATCTTAAGTGTTGCAATGCAGGATCCGTTGTTAAAGGACGTATTGTCGACAAGAATTTATCATACGGAAATCAAATATCCGGATTTGGATATGCCGGACGGAATGGAGATTTCCAATTGGTTTTTGAGAAGAATAGAAGACAAAGAAATGAATGGTCAGGTAACCGGAGCAAAAACCGGCTTTGTGAATCAATCCGGATTTTGTGCGGCAAGCTATTATGAAGCGGATACCGGCAAACATTATGTTTGTGTAACAGGAAATGCAAATTCGGCATGGAGAGCGATTTATGACCATGTATCCGTATATCGTTCTTTCACGCAGTAATGGGAGGTGCTTTTTATGTTAAAGAATTGGGAACATGAAAAAATACCGGGAGAGGAAGAATTAGAGGAGCGTCTGTTACAGGCACGAACGGATTTAATGGCGAAACAGATGCAGATAAAGGAAAAAAAGCTTCCGGTGGTAGTACTGTTTGAGGGGTTTGGTGCTGCCGGTAAGGGTAGTGTGTTAGGAAGGGTAATCAAAAATCTGGATCCGCGTTTCTTTAAAGTGGAAACGATGAAAAAACCGACAAAGGAGGAAAAAAGAAAGCCTTTTTTGTACCGTCATTTTGTAAAGATTCCGGAGGAGGGAAAATTTGCTTTCTTTGATGGCGGCTGGATGGATGAGGTGACATCGGCTTATCTTCATGGGAAATTAAAAGAGCAGGATTACAAAAACCGGATACAGAGTATCCGGCAGTTTGAAAGACAGTTGACCGACAATGGTTATCTGGTTATGAAGTTTTTCTTTTATATCGATAAGAAAGAACAGAAAAAACGCTTAGAGGGTCTTAATAAAGATAAGAATACAGCATGGAGAGTTGGTAAAGATGATATCTGGCAGAACGAACATTACAATGATTTTATTGATGTATATGACCAATATTTATTCGATACCAATCTTCCGACGGCTCCGTGGTATTTAATTGATTCGACTAATAAAAAATGGGCACAGCTGCAGGTTTTGGAAATGCTTAATAAAGGGATAGATGTGGCATTGACCAACGTTAAGCATGCAAGTCCGATTTTACAGAACACATTTCCGTTAAACGATATTCCAAAATTAAAGGAAATCAGTTTTGAAGGAAAAACAATGACAGAGGATGAGTACCGGAAAGAACTGAAAATCTGTCAGGAGCGGTTACAGGAACTGCATAACAAATTGTATAGAAAGAAAATCCCTGTCATCATTGCGTATGAAGGCTGGGATGCAGCCGGTAAGGGCGGAAATATCAAACGAATTGCAGCGGCACTGGATCCGAGAGGTTATGAGGTGCATCCGATTGCAAGTCCGGAACCCCATGAAAAAGCAAGACACTATCTGTGGCGTTTCTGGAACCGTCTGCCAAAGGATGGTCACATCGCTATTTTTGACCGTACATGGTACGGAAGAGTTATGGTTGAACGCTTAGAGGGCTTTTGCAGTGAGAATGACTGGCAGAGAGCCTATAATGAAATAAATGAATTTGAAAAGGAATTATTCGATTGGGGAGCAATTGTAATTAAGTTCTGGGTACAGATTGACAAGGATACACAGTTGCAGCGGTTTGAACTGCGGCAGAACACGCCGGAAAAACAGTGGAAGATTACGGATGAGGACTGGCGGAATCGTGAAAAATGGGATTTGTATGAGCAGGCAGTTGATGAAATGCTTCAAAAGACAAATACCGGTTTTGCTCCTTGGTTTATCTTAGAATCCAATGATAAAAAATATGCAAGAATTAAGGCATTAAAAACCGTCATTAAGGAAATTGAAAAACGAATCGGATAACAGGGATGAAACATGACAAAAAAGAAAAAATTATCTCGGAAAAAGAGAAAACAACAGAGGGAAAAAGAAAGAACGGATAAGGTTCAAAAAGAAATACCGGTAGAAAAAGAACTGGCTGTTACGGCAGAAGTTGACTATGGTCAACTTCTGTCCGATAACGTTGCAAAGGAAAATAAGAAATATCGTTCTTATATCGGATTTTCTTATATTGTTGTTTTCTTTGTATATTGTGAAATTGTATTTCATCTGGTAAGGGTTGGTGCGCCGAATATTGATTTGGGATATAAAACATTGTTTGCATTAGCCGGTGGTGGAATTGCGGCTTTTTTAATCGGGCTTTTGCCGCGGAAAATTGCAAAGCCGGTAACGGGATTTTTACTGACCGTTGTTTCTATTTATTATATTGCCCAGATTATCTATAGCGGTGTGTTTGCAACGTATTTATCTTTATGGGGAACCAAGGATGTGGCAGGACAGGCACTTGACTTTACAAATGTTATCTGGAATGCAGTAAAAAAAGAATGGTTTGTGATTTTTCTGTTTTTACTTCCTTTGGTTGTGTTCTTTCTCTGGGGAATACGAAAACTGGATTTTTCCGGATATACGGTTCCGTTTTACGGAGTTTTGGCATTGACTATTGTGTTGATTTATTTGATTAATTTTGCGTGGATGCAGACAGATTCAGATGTGGCATATTCTGCGTACGATTTATACAAAAATTATACTTCGGTCGATATGACGGTAACAAGACTGGGTGTTTTGGAAGGATTGGTCTTAGATACCAGAGAAGGCATGAAGGATATCCTTGGAATACAAAAAAACAATGTGCAGTTTGCAACGGAAACGGTAACGACAACAGAGGCTGTGACGGAGGCGGATGTCTTAAGCGAAGAGGAAGAATCCATCGATACCTCACCGAATGTTTTGAATATTGACTTAAACCGGCTGGCAGAATCGGAAGAAAATGAAAGTGTGGCAGCGTTACATTCATATATTGCCGGATTGGAGCCGACCGATAAAAATGAATATACCGGAATGTTTGAGGGATACAATGTGATATTTGTTGTGGCAGAGGGCTTTTCGGGATACTGTATTGATAAAGAACGTACCCCTACCCTGTATCGGCTGACACAGGAAGGATTTCATTTTAAAAATTATTATACACCTTTATGGTATGGTTCTACTTTAGGCGGTGAGTTTGCGGATTTGACTGGACTGATGCCGAAAAACGGTGGTTACCTGAGTATGCAGAAGGTTGGAAAGAATAAAAATGATATGATGTTTACGCTTTCAAAACAACTGGAAAAGCAAAACTATAAAATCACAGCGTACCATGCAAATTCAAATACCTACTATGAAAGGGATGTATCCCGCCCGGTGCTGGGTTATGATGACTGGATTGCGGTTGGAACAGGTTATGAACCGGAATTGGGAACAAACGGAAAAGCACTTTGGCCGCAGTCGGATTTGCGCTTAGTGGAGAAAACATTTGATGATTACGCAACGGATGAACCGTTTTATACCTATTATCTTACGGTGAGCGGACATGTGGAATACAGCTTTGCAGGCAATGCCATGTCCAAAAGACATGAGGATTTTGTGAAGGATATGGACTATTCCGACACAACAAAGGCATATATTGCGTGTCAGGATGAATTGGAACTGGCAATGACAAAGTTAGTCGAGAATTTGGAAGAAACGGGACTTGCTGACCATACGGTGATTGTATTGACTGCGGATCATGTGCCGTATGACAATAAAGAAGTGGTAGACGAACTGGCGGGCGAAAAATTAGATGAAACCTTTGACTGGTATAAAAATGCACTGATTGTCTGGTCGGGTTCCATGGAAGAACCGGTTGAAGTGGAAAAATATTGTTCCAGCATTGATGTGCTGCCGACGATATCGAATCTTTTGGGACTTCCATATGATTCGAGAATGCTTGCGGGACAGGATATTTTATCAGACAGTGAAGGAATTGTTATTTTTAATGACAGAAGTTTCCTGACGGATACCTGCAGGTATAATGCGGGTACGGGAAAGGCGGAGGCAGTTTCCGGAGAAACTGTATCGAAGGAGTATTTAGATTCCCATATCGCTTATGTGAAGAACAAATTCAGTATGGCAGAGAGCATTGTGGATACGGATTACTATCGTTACATTGATGAGGCTTTGCAGGAAAATTGAATAATTTAAGAAGGCGTTGCATAAGTTATCCTAAAGGCAGATGACGGGATTTGCGTATATGAAAATAAAAAAGGATGAACTTGCAATTGCGATTTTGCTACCATTGGCAGTGGGAAGTGTAGCTGCCTATATTACAAGTGATGCAATGGTAAAGTTTTATATGATGAATAAGCCGCCATTATCTCCGCCGGGATGGTTGTTTCCGGTTGTCTGGAGCATTTTATATGTGATGATGGGAATTGCATCTTACCTGATTTATCAAATGGATGCAAAGGATGAGGATGTAAAGAAATCAATGAAATTGTATCTGATACAACTGGGTGTTAATTTTTTCTGGCCCATTTTATTTTTCCGGTTTGAGTGGTATCTGGCTGCATTTTTGTGGCTGGTACTTTTATGGATTTTGATTTTTCGGACCATGCACCAATACAAAAAATTAAGTAAAACCGCCTGTTATCTGATGCTTCCGTATTTGCTGTGGGTTACATTTGCCGGGTATCTGAATCTGGGAATTTATTTTTTAAATAAATAACCGGATAGGCAGGTAAATACGGAATTTTTACTATGCAAATATTGACAAATTTGGTATTATTAATAATAGGATTTTAGCCGTAGATTACCGTCTGGTAACGTTGGAGGATAACATATGAGTAAGAAAACTGTATTTGTCAGTTACAGTTCAAGAGATAAGATATTTGTGAATGATATAGTGGATGAATTAGAGGCAATGGGGATTACCTGTTGGAAGGCACCGGAGCATATTCCGGCAGGCTCAAGCTATGCAAGAGAGATTCCGAGAGCAATTGCAAACTGTGAGGTGTTTTTGCTGATGCTTTCTAAAACTTCGCAGGACTCAATATGGGTTGAGAAGGAGATTGACAATGCCATTACGAACAGAAGGAATATTATTCCGTTTGTTTTAGATGGGGCACCACTGAATGATGCATTCCGCTTTTACCTGAATAATATCCAGATGATTTCCTACCATGACAATAAAAAAGATGCCATGGAAGAACTAAAGGGACAACTGAGTTTGTTGATTTTGGATAAGGAATATCGGAGGGATGACATAGAAAGAAAAGAAGAGAAAACAGAAACGAAACCTAAGGAAGTAAAAGAAACCATCGATGATAAAACACAGGTGGTTATTAATAAAAAAATGAGCATTAATCCTGCAAAGGGCAGTGTGTTAGCCAAAAAACAACAGTCGAATGCGCTCCGTGTGAATCGTGTGCCGGTAGAGTGCCAGTACTGTGGAAGCAAAAAATTAAATAATGTTACATTGGGTACATATCGTTGTGAGGAATGTGGAAGAGATAATTATGATGATTTTCAGACAATTCGTAATTATTTGAATAAAGCAGGTTCAGCTTCGGCGCTGGTGATTGAGAAGAATACCGGAGTACCGAGGAAGATAATCAATTACTTTTTTCAGGAAGAATATCTGGAGATATCGGATAATTCCTTGGCTACGGTTCCATGTGCAAGTTGCGGAACACCGATTCGTACCGGGGTGTATTGTGATGCGTGTAAGCGGAAAAAGGGAATCCGGAGCGGAAGCGGTAAGAGTATGAGTTTGCATGGTTCATGGTACACTTGATAAATAATGGGGTGACATTTTGGAAAAGATAATCTGGGTAATAACAAATAATCGGGAAGATATGATAATGGCGCAACGGTCTATTAACTCTACAGGGAGTATGAGAGCGGTGTGCCTGCTTTCGTTTGGTGCAGTGGAACGGGCTGCGTCCGATTCAGAGGGTTCCTCACGTTTTTCCACTCCGTCTTTAATTATTATGGATTATGAAATGTCGGTTTCAGAGGATTTTGCAATTCTTACGTTTTTAAAAAGACAGAAAAGTATTGCCAGTGTTCCTCTTTTTTTTATGGCAGAATCCCGGAGTAAAGATGTGGATGAGGAATGTTATGAAAAGGGTGCGATGGTTGTACTCGGAAAACCATTGTCGCATACCGGAATCCTTCGTATAGAGCGGACAGCCTGGCAGCACGAGGTTACAAAAAATTATGAGAAGATGCTGCAAAAACAGATTAGTGAACTGCAATCTGCAAAACAGATTAGGCAGTTAAATCAACGGTTACAGGCGCGTAATGAACTGTTGTATCAGATTTTCGGTAGATATTTTTCCGATCAGGTTGTTGATGTGATACTGGAAAGTTCGGAAGGCGGCAATATCGGCGGAGAGAAAAAAGAAGTAACGGTTTTAATGACGGATTTGCGCGGATTTACTTCCCTTGCGGAAAAATTAAGTTCCGAGGCGGTAACCGATTTGTTGAACTTTTATTTTGGAAAGATGTCACAGATTATAAATTCGTATCACGGAACCATTATTGAATTTTTAGGGGATGCGGTTCTGGCGGTATTCGGCGCACCGGTTCCTTCCGAGAAACAAAGCAAAGAGGCGGTGGCTGCAGCAATCACAATGCAGAATGCCATGGGGCAGACCAATGCATATTGTGAGGAAAAAGGATATCCTCCGTTGGAAATGGGAATCGGAATCCACCGTGGGGAGGCATTTGTCGGTAATGTCGGAAGTGAAGATATGATGCGTTATAATGTGATTGGACAGGTTGTAAATGAATGTTCAAGGATTCAAAGCTACAGTGTCGGCGGACAGATTCTGGTATCGGAAGAGACGGTAGAAGATATTTTGGATGAAGTGGTTGTTCCAAACCGGATGGATGTGAATGCGAAGGGATTGCATAAGCCGGTAACCGTATGTGAGGTGACCGGAATTCGCGGGGAATTCCAGTGTGATATTGAAAATGTTGATTTTGATGTAATGTTTCCTTGCGAGGAACAGGTTATATTTAACCTGTATCTGGTGGAGGGAAAACGAATCAGTGAGTATTCGATTACCAGTAAACTGTTACAGTTTTCAAAGAAACGTGCAGTTGTTAAATTGCTGGATGAATGGAAGAAGATTGAGGTATTTTCCGATTTGGAGATATTTGCGGCAACTGCGGAAGGAAAGGCTGCATTTACCGGAGTCTATGCAAAAGTAATTGACCGGAGCAAACATAAACTGACGTTGCATTTTACACATGTAAATGAAGGCTTTGGACGGTTTATGGAAGATATAATGGAAACAAAATAAGAATGATTGAGGATAAAATATGGATATTGAAAAATATGATGTGAAACAATGGAAGGAAGAAGAACTTCTTCCGGGAATCGAATGTGCATACCAATACCGGAAAGGAAATGTATTGATTGCCAGGATTGTGGATCCTTTGGACAGTCAGTTGGCAGATGGATTTTTGGAAGAGGATGGTTTAGGAGTTGCGAAGATTTTGCAGCTGCATTTTGACTGTCATTATTTATTATTGGTACGTCATATTCAGGAGGAAGTACAAATTATTGCATTTTCCGATGAAAAGCGGGTGCGTGCATATGAATTTTTGGATTACATTATATCGGACTTTGGATTGGTAAAGGGAAATGCACACTATGCATACGGAAAGGTTTCGTATATTTATCTGGGTGCTAAACTATCATATTTTGAGATGACAGAGGTTATGGAATATCTGTTTGCAAAATGCAGGGATTATTTTGAAAACTGTGACTGGATTAATGCGGAAGGTTACGGAAAACTGCATGAAGAAGAAATTAAGCAAATGACCTGTTATCAGAAAAAAAGAATACCGTGGGCTTATGTAAAAACGGTGGATATTGTACCGGAGAATGAAAAGATTCAGCTGCGTTCTTTGGAAAATGAATCCGGTATTACCATACAGTCGGATAAGGATACTTACATTATGATTGGTTCAAGAGGCGAGATTTACGATATCAATCGGAGTAAGTTTGAAAGAACCTATGAAGCAACGACAGAGGCATTGGATATCTTTGAACAGATGCTTGACTTTTTGCCGGAGGTACAATTAGAAGCGGACGGAAGCTATGTGATGTTAGATGAGTATGCCAAAATCTGTTATCCCAAAACGGATGCAAAGATTTATGCCAGACAGATCGAACGGCGGACAAAGATATTTCCTGCTGAAGAGGGGCAGGAATACTATCTGGGAAGAGCCGGAGACTATATGGCAGTCCGGACGGATGATTTTGATGATTTATATATTATTCAGGCGGATATCTTTAAAAATACCTATGAAGAGATAAAACAGCTTTCACAGGAATAAGAGAACAGGAGTAAGGACAATGGTTGACTGGAAAAATTATCATAACGGAGAAGGATTTATCCCATATTACAAACGGAGATTTAAAAAGGATGCCGGAAGCTTTGTAAAGTGGATACTGATTGCATTTTTAGTGGGAATTATTGTCGGAGGAATCAGTAGTCTGTTTTCCTTTGTACTGTCTTTTGTGACGGATTACCGGGTTCATCATGGATGGGTATTTTTCTGCCTGCCGCTTGCAGGTGTTGTGATTGTTTTTTTATATCACTGCTTTGGAAAGGATGATGGCGGTACCAATCAGGTGTTTTCAACTGTGCGTGCGAAGGATGAGGTTCCATTCCGCTCGGCACCGTTAATTTTTTTCTGTACTGCATTGACACATTTGGTGGGAGGTTCTGCCGGACGTGAGGGCGCGGCAATTCAGTTAGGCGGAAGTATTGGAAATCAGCTTGGAAGAATTTTACATTTGGATGACGAGGACATGCATGTGATTGTCATGTGTGGTATGAGTGCCGCATTTGCGGCGTTGTTTGGAACTCCGATGGCGGCTGCGATTTTTGCAATGGAAGTTGTCAGTGTCGGAGTTATGTATTATACAGCGTTGATGCCATGTGTGATTTCGTCTTTGATTGCTACAAATTTTGCAGCCGGACTTGGAATCCATCCGGAGGTCTTTCATGTGACAAAGATTCCCAAACTTACACTTATAACCGGATGTAAGATGGGATTGATTGCGTTGGCCTGCGCGGGAGTCAGTGTATTATTTTGTGTAGGGTTAAAACAGACCGGTAAGCTATTCCATAAACAGTTGAAAAATCATTATGTCCGTGTGTTGGTGGTCAGTGTATTGATTATATTGATTACTGTCATGCTTCATACAACGGATTACATGGGAGCCGGTATAGGAATTATTACAAGGGCGATTGAAGAAGGAGAGGTCAATTATTTTGCATTTTTCTGGAAAATGCTATTAACCGTTCTGACGATGAAGGCAGGCTTTAAGGGTGGAGAAATCGTTCCGTCCTTTACAATTGGTGCTGCGCTTGGATGTGAACTTGGAATTTTTCTTGGATTGTCACCGTCTTTGTGCGCGGCGGCAGGTATGGTGGCGGTATTTTGTGGAGTAACAAACTGCCCGATTACGTCAATATTGATTGCATTTGAGTTGTTTGGATTTCAAGGAGTTGCATATTATTTGATTGCCGTATCAATCAGCTATGCAGTATCCGGATATTACAGTTTATATAAGGATCAGACAATCGTTTATTCAAAATACAAGGCCATGTATGTAAATAAACATACAAGATAGAGGAGGATGTTATGGGTAATCAAATGGATGATGTAAAAAAAGAAATAAAAAGAGCTATCAAGGGAAAGGATATGGTAATTGATAAGGTGTTGGCGGCAATGCTTGCGGGTGGACATATTTTGCTGGAGGATATTCCGGGAGTGGGAAAGACAACACTGGCAATGTCAATTGCAAAGACGATGTCATTAAGCTATAAGCGTGTACAGTTTACACCGGATGTACTGCCAAGTGATATTGTCGGTTTTTCTATGTATAATCAGGATACGAAACAGTTTGAATATCAGGCGGGTGCGGTATGCTGCAATCTTTTTCTGGCAGATGAAATTAACCGGACATCTCCGAAAACCCAGTCCGCTTTATTGGAAGTTATGGAGGAGGGAAATGTTACGGTAGACGGAGTGACAAGACCGTTGCCTAGTCCGTTTACGGTAATTGCAACGGAAAATCCTTTGGGTTCTTCCGGAACGCAGATGTTGCCGGAATCCCAGTTGGATCGTTTTATGATCTGTATTTCCATGGGGTATCCGTCTCATGATGCGGCGGTTGATATACTAAAAGAAAATGCAAGTAAGCCGGTTGCTTCGTTACAGGAAAAGATTAGTCAGGAAGAATTTGAGCAGCTTCAAAAACAGACCAATGATATGTTTGTGCATGATTCTATCTATGAATATATTGTTACATTGACAGAGGAGACGAGAATCAATCCGTTATTTTCCATGGGAGCCAGTCCGAGAGGAAGTATTGCTTTGTTGCGGATGGCAAAGGCAATGGCGGTGTTGGATAACAGGGATTACGTGACACCCGAAGATATCCGGGCAGTGCTGTTTGATGTATTGGGGCATCGTGTGAAGTTGAGTACCAAGGCAAGGGCAGAAGGAAAGACGGTAAAGGATGCATTGACACAATTGTGGAATGGAGTAAAGGTTCCGAGAACGTAGAAGGTTTGAATATAAGATTTGGGAGGAGGAAGAGATGTGCGGCAGATAAGAAACAGGCTTCGTTATATCATTGTATTGTGTTTTGATATCTATATGATGATATTCTTCCATAGTTATATTAATTTTTTGATATTGATTGCGTTAGTTATTCTTCCAATCTGGTCTGTTCATGCGGTAAGAATGGTTGAAAAACAGATTGGTTGTGATATAGAGGTTCCCTATGAGCCGATGAAAAAAGCAGAGGAATTTGATGTCCGTTTTATCCTGCATAACCAAACCATATATCCGGTATTAAATGCAACATTGACCGTATTGATAGAAAACCGTTTTTATGCAGAGGTTTCGGAACATCAGTTGAATCTTCCGGTTCGCCGGAAAGGAGATACCCATGCGACATATCATATACAGATGGAATACTGCGGACGGTTTGCCGTTACGGTAGAGAAACTTCGGCTGAGGGATTTGTTTGGACTGTATGAGGTAGAAATACCGCTGGATAAAGAAAAGGAATGCCTGATTTTACCGGATGGACAGGAAAGAAATCAGGAGGCGGGCATGATATATCAGCTTGGTGTATCGGAAGCAATGGAAAGCCAGAAAAAGGGATATGATTTTTCTGAGGTAAGCGGAATAAGAGAGTATATTCCGGGTGACAAATTACAAAATATTCATTGGAAATTATCCGTAAAAAAAGACCAGCTTATGGTAAAAGAGCGGATTAGTGTTTCCGCGTTGCAGTTAAGTGTTTTGGTAGACCTGGTAAATGATGATGCCATGTGTCTGGAAAAGATTTTGGAACTGACAGACAGTATTACAAAGGCATTTGTGAAATTAAATTATGCCTTTTCGTTTTATTATTACAGCGTGAATTTTGGTGGAATCCGGGAAATGGTAATCGGAAACGAAGCGGAACGCAAGACGGCATTTGAAATGATGTTATATGACCATTCCTACAAAGAAATCGGATTGATTGAGGAGTTGTTTTTAAAGCAATATACAGCAGGAACGTATCTGTATATCGGATATGGGAATGCAGAAGCTGCATCACAGGATGTAATTCAACTTCCCGGGAATGTTCTTGCTCAGTTAAGAAGCAGGGAATAGAAAAGAGGTATTGGAATGTTTCACAGAAAACGCAGAAAGGAAGAACTTCATAAGGATGATACCATCTTGGCAAATGGAATTTATTTGAAAAAAGCGGATATGAACAGCGGAAGAATTGTACTTAACTGCTTTTTGCGTGGCTGTATTGTCTTTTTGCTTGCATTTGGAAGCATCGGTTCTTTTTTATCTTCCTTTGCGGTTTCTTATAATGTCATGCTGGTAATCTTTTTCTTCTTATTGATGGCCTTTTACTTTTCTTTTCTTTATGCAACCAATAGGTTGTTATACAGAGATATCGGTTACATCCTGTTTTTTATTATATTTGTCGGAATGATAGGCATTTTTCGATTGTATGCGAATTCCGGTCTGTATAGTGTGGTAAATCAGGTGCTTTCCTATGCACAGGGATTTTTTGGATTATCCGGTGTAAGACAATATGATGTTTCCATTTCAAATGAATATCAGACGGTTGCGGTTTTGGCAATTTTTATCGGAATGGTAATGATTATCCTGTTAAATATCTGGATTAGTTCTTCCATGAGTGTAATCTGGTCGGTTGGTCTGACATTTCCATTGCTGCTGATTCCTCTATATATGAAGCTGACACCGGATTTCAGTTACAGTATCTGTCTGGTTGCCGGATATCTTGCCGTTTTGATATTTAAGGCAAACGGACATTTCATGAACGGAGCCAAAAATATATCCTTCCATGTAAAGGGTGTACATAAGAACCGGATTACTTATACACAGGATGCAAAAAGCTTTGGACAGGTAATCTTGTATTTGCTCGTTTTTGTATTCTGCCTGGTTATTGTGGTTGGAAATGTGTTCCCTGCCGGAAGATTTGAGGAGCAGTTTAAAAAGGATACCCTGCATGAAAAAACGGAGGATTCGATTGGCAATTTCCTTCTGTTAGGTTTTTCCGGATTGTATAACCGTTATGCTTCTACCGGTGGACTTGCGGAAGGTAAACTTGGAGGTATTTCCAATGTAAGGGCAGATTATCAGACGGATTTAATTGTAGATTACGCACCATATAGTGCAGATGCCATTTATTTAAAAGGTTATACCGGTGGATTGTATGGCGATAATGAGTGGTCGGATATCCGTTCCGTTACACCGATAGCAGGTAAATATCAGGGGATGACGGATAAGGAATTTGTAACGGATCTGTTTATGGAAGAAAGCATGAAAAAAGAGGCAACTAAGCTGATGCGGGAATCCACAATGAGCGGTTACGGTGCAATGGGAAAAATGACGATTCGAAATGTGGGAGCAAATCCTGCCTATCTTTATTATCCGTATTACACGATGTTGGATGATTACAGTCAGTATGCGGATGCACAGTTTGAATCCCAGCGTGGAATTTCGATGAATCAGACGGTTGATTATGAATATTACCCAAAGCAGGAACCGGATCGGGACTTGTATGACCGGATGCCGGAGGATATGGATCTATCTGAGGTAAATGACATATTTTTGGATGTACCGCAGAAGAACCGGACCGTGATTTCCAACGAATGTCAAAAGGCAGGACTTCGTTCCGATATGACGGTAGGAGAAATCGTAGAAACGGTTCAGACATATTTTGATGAAAACATTCCATACACCTTAAAACCGGGGTCAACACCGGAGGGTGAGGACTTTATTAACTATTTTCTGACGCAAAACCGAAAAGGGTACTGTGCACATTTTGCTTCTGCCGCAACGCTGATGTTTCGTCAGATGGGAATCCCTGCACGCTATGTAGAGGGATATGCGTTTTCTTTTGAAAGTGCATTGGCTTCCGATGAAAAAAAGGACTTAAAATATGAAGATTATTTTAAAGGATATTCTACGATTGGTGATTCTACCGTATTGGAGGTGGAAGTTACGGATGCTATGGCACATGCATGGGTGGAAATCTATGTAGACGGATTTGGATGGAGACCGGTTGAGGTGACACCGGGTAGCAATGAAACAGTGGATGAAGATGATTTCTGGAGCGCATTTTCACAGATGCTGCAAAATTCCCAGATGAATGTTGGCAATACCAATCAGAACGGACTTGGGAAATTAAATCTTTCTGAATATAAGGGACTTGTTTATTATGTGATTGCAATAATTGGCATCTTAATCGTTATTGCCGTTTTACGGATTGTTATCCGCAAAATCAAACGATACAGGAAATGTCATCAAAAGAATGCACGGGAGGCATTGATTGCAGTCTATGCGGATTTGTGTGATATTTTACGAATGTGTGATATGCAGTTTAACGCATGTAAAAGTCATAAGGAACAGCTTATCTATATGCAGGAGCGGGGCTATACGGATGAGGAGATTGTGTCTCTTGCAAAAGAAATGGAACGAGTCAGCTACAGTAATGAGGTTATTTCGGAAGAGATTTGTATGCATATCCGGAAAATTTTAAAACAAATCCGGAAAAATATCTGGAGTCAGGCTTCCTTTAAAAAGAAAATGAGATGGATAAGGAGATAATTATGGGAAATGAAAAAACAAATGATGTGAATAAAGTTGACCGTCAAATTTATATTTTATCGCTGCTTTCGGAAAATCCCAATGGATATCAGGCGGAGGATATTCAAAACCGGTTAAAGGGATGGGATATTGATGTATCCAAACGAACCATTACAAGAGATATTGATGAACTTTCCTTAAATTACGGAATTTGTGAAGAAGAACGGAATGGGAAAACCTATTATTATGCGAACAAATATACATTGCGTAATGTGGATCTGACAATCGAGGATCTGGCATCGCTTGCATTTGCAAAGGAGATGTTAAAAGGATATGCACATTATAATATGGGAAGTCATGTAATTGCCCTGATTGAAAAAATGGTGGGAACATCTACGACTTTTAATAAGAAGCAATTTGATACACTCTGCGGACAGTTTGCGCAGGTAGGGATGAATGTTGCCTTTATGGATCAGGTGGATTCCAAGGTGGAGCGGACATTGCAGAATGCCATTGAAAATCACAATAAAACGGAAATTGCATATTACAGTTTCTCAAGTGATGAAACAACCAATCGTATCATTCATCCGTATCGGATGCTGGTATTGGACGGATATCTTTGTGTGGAAGGATATTGTGAACTGAGAAAAGAGGTAAGAAGATTCCGGTTGTCAAGAATCCATTCCATTGCCGTGTCTGATGAAAAATACAAAGAAACCGTAGTGGAAGAGAAGAAGGAATCTCTTTCCAAACTATCCGGTAAGAAGGAAGAAGAACTGGAATTGATATTTACCGGAGATATGATTCGTTATGTAAAGGAATACGAAGCACCGAAGGCATTGCGGATGGAAGAAAAAGAAGATGGATTGCATTTCTATCAAAAATCTGTGATTGCCGGGGATGTTATCCGCTGGATTCGTGGATTCGGACCGGAGGTAAAAGTAAGAAAACCGGAATGGCTGCAGGAACAGTTGAGAGAAGAAGCAAAATTAAGAATGGAAGAATAAAAAAAGAACCGATAAATATTATCGGTTCTTAAACTGGGGTACAAGGATTCGAACCTTGAAATGACGGAGTCAGAGTCCGTTGCCTTACCATTTGGCGATACCCCAATGTGATATTCGGTTTTGCCGCTCACAAAACATTATTATACACATTTCGAATTAAAAATCAAGTAAAATTTAAAAAAATATTCAATTTTTTTTATAAGTGTATTATAATGGTGCAATAGGTTTGGCACAGGGGTGTCGAAAAGTGGAAAAAAGACAAGGAGAAACTATGGCAGAGATTGGAAAATGGCAGACATTAAAAGTAATCCGCAGTAAAGATTTTGGTATATATCTCGGTACGGATGAGACGGATAAAGAGGCGGTTTTACTGCCGAGAAAACAGGTTCCGGAAGGATTGAAGGCCGGTGGAAGCATTGAGGTATTTGTGTATCTGGATTCCAAAGACCGTCCGATTGCAACGGTAAATAAGCCCCTTATTACATTAGGTGAGGTAGCATTATTAAAATGTGTCAGTACCGGAGCAATCGGAGCATTTATGGATTTTGGACTGGAACGTGATATTTTATTACCGTTTAAGGAAATGGTAGGAAAGGTTCGCGAGGGCAGGGAATATCTGGTTTATATGTATCTGGATAAGAGTGGAAGACCATGTGTATCCATGCGGATTTATGAACATTTAAAAACCGATTCTCCATACAAAAAAGGGGATGAAGTGAAGGCATATGTATATCAGATTAATGACAACTTCGGAGCATTTGTTGCAGTTGATAACTGTTATCAGGGATTGATTCCCAAGCAACAGCTTCACAGAAAAGTCTTTATCGGTGACCGGCTTGACTTATATGTCAGTGAGGTTCGCCCGGATGGCAAATTAAACTTGTCGATGGGAAGACCGGCATATCAGCAGATGGAGGAAGACAGTGAAATGGTCTATCAGGCAATTCTTGATTATGACGGGGTGTTGCCGTTTAATGACAAGGCATCTCCGGCAGTGATTGAGCGGGAGATGGGACTTAGTAAGAATGCATTTAAGCGTGCAGTAGGACGTCTGTTAAAGGAAGGCAGAATAGAGATTACAGAGAAAACGATAGTGGCAAAATAATGCCGCAAGGAAATATATTTTTAGGAGGACATGAAAATGAAAAAAATTATCAGTACACAAAAGGCACCGGCAGCAATCGGACCATATTCACAGGCAGTTGTTGTAGACAACATGGTATATACATCAGGTGTTGTTCCGATCAATCCGGAAACCGGCAATGTGGTAGAGGGAGATATTAAGGTTCAGGCAACCCGTGTATTTGACAGTATGAAAGCTTTATTAGAGGCAGCGGGTTCCGGTTGTGATGAAGTTGTTAAGACAACTGTATTTATTAAAGATATGAATGACTTTGCAGCTTTAAATGAAATTTATGCAACTTATTTTACAGGTGATTTTCCTGCACGTTCCTGTGTAGAGGTAGCAAGGCTGCCAAAGGATGTTTTAATCGAGATGGAAGCAATTGCTTTACGCAAATAAAAGATTGGAGAAAATGATGGATAATCAGCAGATAATAACAGAAGATGTAAAGGAAACCAGTGATGCGAAAGATGATATGGTACGGGCAGGAATATTCTTTCTTTTGTTGTTGATTTTTCAGATACCGTTATCGGTTTTGCTGGGTAAGGTACATGAGTTGTTTCCCAATGTAAGCGTATATCTGTTATCAATTTTGATGACACAGGGATATCTGCTTTTTGGTGCTTTGATTTTTTTGTTATGCGTTGGAAAGAAATTTACGAGAGATTTGCATCTGCAAAAATATAAAATCTCTTCGTTTTTTCTCTCATTGCTTGTTTTGATTACGGCTTCGCCGATGGCTACCTTCTTAAATCTGGTAAGCCAGTTGTTTTCCAAAAATGAAATCAGTACGGCAATTTTAGACATATCGGAAAATATACCGGTATGGTTAGGGATTGTCGTAATTGGATTTTTACCGGGATTTATTGAAGAAACCATTTACCGTGGAATTGTATATCAGGCATTCCGGAAACGTTCTATTATGACAGGTATTGTAATCAGTGCGTTATCATTTGGCTTGATGCATATGAATTTTAACCAGATTATGTATGCCATCTATTTGGGTGTTGTATTTGCATTGTTGGTTGAGGCAACCGGTTCTTTGGCATCTTCCATGGTACTCCATATGATATTTAATGGTTTTAATACATTATATTTATATGTGTTACCAAAGTTACTGGAGTTCCTTAGTAAATTTTCACAGGAGTATGCGGATACATATCTGGATGCAGGTGGAAATGTAGATATAGAATCGATTATGTCACAGGGAGCAAGTAAACAGCAGATTCTGGTTTCCATGTGTGCATGGGGACCGATGGCGATTGGAGGACTGGTTCTGACGATATTGCTGCTGTGTGCGATTGCAAAGATAAACGGAAGAGACATTCGGTTACAGACGTTATTAAAGAAGAATACAACGGAAAAGGATGTAAAACCGGTTACAATATGTCTGATTATAGGATGGGTTTATTGCCTGGTGATGGCGGTAATTGCATTATTCCAGTAAAGGAGAATTGAATTGATTGAAGTAAAGGATTTATCAAAGCAATTTGTCCGGACGAAAAAAAAGGGACAGAAGGAAGAATTTCTGGCGGTTGACCATGTTAATTTTTCAACAAAAGAAGGAGAAATTCTTGGAATTTTAGGACCGAACGGTGCGGGTAAGACCACTTTGCTGCGTATGCTGGGTTCTCTTATGCAGCCAAGCTCCGGCGAAGTGTTGGTTTATGACGCACAGGGAAACGAAAAGACGAATCCGGAGGATAAGAAAAAGCATATAGGATATTTGTCGGAAAATACAAAACTATACGGAAGATTTACGGTTCGTGAACTGTTGTCTGTTTTTGGACAGTTGTATGGATTTTCCAAGGAAGAAATTGCAGAACGGATTACGGAGATAGAAGACATACTGCAGATGGGAGAGTTTATCGATAACCGGATTGAAAAATTATCAACCGGACAAAAACAACGGACTTCCATTGCAAGATGTCTGATGCATGATCCGGATATTTATATTTTTGATGAGCCGACTTTGGGATTGGATATTATCAGTTCCAAGGCAATCATTGATTTTATGAAGCAGGAAAAGAAGCGCGGAAAGAGTGTTTTATATTCCACACATTATATGGAAGAAGCGGATGCCTTGTGTGATCGTATCCTGATGATGAATCAGGGCAGGATTATAGCGGAAGGAACTCCGGCACAATTACGGGAACAAACGAACACCAATAATCTGCGGGATACTTTTTTTGCATTTATGCAGGGAGGGAAGGAAGATGAATTATAAACAATTAAAAACCCTCTACAAAAAAGAAATTATGGATGTTTTACGGGATAAAAAGACGGTTTTGACAATGGTAGTACTGCCGATTATTCTATATCCGTTAATTTTTGTGATTGCAATGCAGATTATTACCATGATTTCCACTTCACAGCAGGAACATACCTATCTGATTGCTTATCAGGACGTGGCAAAGGAAGACAGAGAGGCATTAAATGACTGGATAAAAGGTGATGATGACCGGCTTGATTACGTATTCAAGGAGGTTCAATCCGATGATCCCCAAAAGGAACTGAATGACGAAACCATCGATGCCTATCTGACAAGGAAGGAAAAAGATGGTCAGATAATTTATGAAATTCATTATCTGTCGGCAATTACAAATTCCAATAATGCATCTACTTATCTGAAGGAAGAGATTGATTCTTACAGTAATTATATTGCGGAGCAGAATGCAAAAGACAAAGGATATGATGTGAAAGCTACCCTGCATCCGATTGCGGCAAACTATAAGGACCATTCCAGCAATGAAAGTTCTTTGGGCAGTATTTTAGGTGGAATCATTCCGTTTTTGATGATTACGGCGATTTTAATGGGTGCAATGTATCCGGCAATTGATGCAACCGCAGGAGAAAAAGAAAGAGGAACATTGGAAACACTTTTGACGCTCCCAATCGGGAATATGGAACTGATTATGAGTAAATTTTTGTCCGTTGCAACGATTGCGGTCGTATCTGTGTTTATCAATGTGCTTTCGATGGGAGGAATTGCGGTTTATCTGTATACGACCATCCAGTCACTGGCAGAAGGCATGGGAACCTTTCATTTGTCGGGATTTTTGCCGGCGGCAATGATCAGTATTGTATGTATCATTGCGTTTGCTTTGTTTATGAGTGCATTGGTTATGTGTGTCTGTGCATTTGCAAAAAGTTTTAAAGAGGCAAATAATTATGTAACGCCGCTTACCTTAATTGTCATGCTGACCGGATATATTGGATTTATTCCGAATATCGAACTGGATATGAAAACGGCATTGATACCGGTTGCCAATATCTGTCTGTTGATGAAGAATCTATTGATTTTTAAGTATGATATACCGGTTATCTTGATTGTGCTGCTTAGTAATACAATCTACGCCTTTCTTGCAGTCTGGTTTTTGGCAAAGGTTTATAACAGTGAATCGATTTTGTTTGGAGAGTCGGCAAGTGGAATTCGGTTGTTTGAAAGACGGAAGAATATTAAAAAGGGAAGTCTGCCGACTATACAGGAAGGAATGTTGATTCTGGTTGTTGCACTTTTATTGATGGTTTATATCGGTGGAATGGCAAGCCTTAAAAATCCGATACTTGGTGTAATCGTTCCGCAGATTTTTATTGGTGGACTACCGATTTTAGCCTGCATTTATATCAAAGGCAATAAAAAAGAGATTTTTGGATTGCGGATGCCAAGTGTCCGACAAATTCTTGCATCGTTTTTTTTATACTTGGGAATCGGAAGTTTGTCTTTGTTAATCAGTAATCTTCTTGCAATGGTATTTCCAAGTCAGAATGATACCTTAAACGAGGAATATATGACGATACTAAACGGTTTGCCGTTTGGTGTTGGTTTGCTGCTGATTGCTTTGGTTCCGGCTATCTGCGAGGAGATTTTATTCAGAGGATATTTATACACAGCATTTCGCAGCAAAATGAAATTCGTAAATGCAATGCTTGTGGTCTCTCTTTTGTTTGGTATCAGCCATATGAGTCTGATTAAATTGATACCGACGGCAATTTTGGGTTGTGGCTTGTTTTATCTGAGAGAGAAAACAGAAAGTCTGGTAACCGGTTCGATTCTGCATTTTCTAAATAATGCAGTAGCCGTGTTTATTATGTATTACGGAAGCCGGATTGCGTTTTTGAATGAAGATTCAATGGGGGGAGCATTTGTAATCGGACTTGTAGTTTTATCAATTGTATTTATTCCTTTGGGAATGCGTCTTTGCAGACAAAAAACAGATAAAATTATGTAAACTATCTATTGACTTTTTACAGTGATTTGGATTATAATCATTATATACGTTATGTAAACAATTTATGGGTGTTATATAAATGTAATATAAGGAGAAGATGAGAATGGAAATTCAGGGTTTGGGTTTATCCACAACGGTTCTCGCAAATGCCAATACACAGTCGGCAGTCGGCATGGCTATGTTGAATAAGGCATTGGATGCAGATCAGGCATCCGGCGAAGCATTAACACAGATGTTGGAACGTTCTGTGAATCCGATGGTGGGACAGAATATAGATATTCGTTTATAAAATTAAAATACATCAATGCAGTGCGTTGGTGTATTTTATATTTTTGTAACAATTTTGTAATATTTAAGGCTCTTTTGGTTGACACAGAGCAGGAAGGTTTGTTATAGTTAATTCTTGAGAAGATGATGATTGTATAGTAAAGAAAAGGAGGCAACAATGAAGAAACTCATTCCGGGTATGACCCTGTTGGCAATGGGAATGGTTGGCATAATGGTACCGTCCTTTGTTAGTAATGGTGCAATTTTAGATGATTCAAATGTAGGTGTAACCTATGCTTTGGATAATTATGTGAGTAATTTAGATATTGAAGAAGTAAAAGAAGAAGATGTGCAGGCACAGTCGGATGATAGTAATACATGTCGATATCCTGAATTTGAAGGAAAGTGTCTCGCTTATGTAGATGAAGCGGTAAATGTCCGGACAGAACCGAATGAAGACTCGGAACGTGCAGGAAGTCTTCCTGTTCACGGTATTGCGAATGTTGTGGAAAAAGGTGATGAATGGACAAAGATAGAGTCCGGTATTACGGTTGGTTATGTCCGTAATGATTTCCTTTTATTTGGAGATACTGCCGGTGCTTATGCCGAAGCAACTTGTCCAAAGGTTGCAACGGTTACAACAACAACATTATATGTAAGAGCACAGGAGGATGAAAACTCTGAATGTCTGACCTTGATTCCGGAGGGAGAATCTTATGAAGTGGTATCGGAACAGAGTGATGATCCGAATTGGACATACATCAAGGTCGATTCCGATATAGAAGGTTATGTATCTTCTGAATATGTGGATATTTCATATGGATTTTCACATGCGTTATCGGTTGCGGAAGAGGAAGAAATCCGTAGACAGGAAGAAGAGGCAGAGCGTGCCCGTCTTGCAGAGATGACCAGTACAAAGAGACAGAATGTTGTAAATTATGCATTACAGTTTGTTGGTTATCCATATGTGTATGGTGGTACAAACTTAACCGGAGGTATTGATTGTTCCGGATTTACCATGCGTATTTATGAGCATTTTGGATACGGTATTCCAAGAACAGCGGCAGCTCAGTGCAATGCATTGCAGCATGTGGATTTGAACTCAATCCAACCGGGTGATTTGTTATTCTATAAGGATAGCAGTGGTGGAATCGGTCATGTAACCATGTATATCGGTGGTGGACAGGTTGTTCATGCAAGTAGCAGTCGAACCGGTATCATTGTATCGAATGTTGGATATCGTACACCGTGTGCAGCGGGAAGAATCATATTTGATTAAATTTATAAATTGATAAAGCTATAAAGAGAACATAATAAAAGTTCCGTTTTCTGTTAAGGATGATAACAGGAAACGGAACTTTTTATTTTGAATATGATTTGTCATGTATGTTTATTTGGTTCCGGTTGAACCAAAACCACCTTCTCCGCGAACGGTATCGTTTAATTCGTCTGCTTCTTCAAACACAGCGGTTAAATAAGGGGTAATGACAAGTTGTGCAATTCGTTCCTTGGGTTCAATTGTAACGGGTTCCTTGCTGTGATTATGAAGGGCAACCATGATTTCGCCACGGTAGTCTGCATCAATAACACCAACTTTATTAGCGGGAGCAAGTCCCTTTTTACATGCCAGACCGCTTCTGGCATAGATTAATCCGGCATAGCCGACCGGAATTTCCATTGCAAGACCGGTTGGGATGAATTTGGTTTCTCCCGGTTGAAATGAAATATTAAAATCAATGCAGGCATATAAATCCGCACCTGCTGCATATTGGGAACCGTAAGTTGGAATTACGGCATCCGGATTTAATTTTTTGATTGGTACATTTGCTTTTATCATGTATCGGGTTCCTCATCTTTCGTTCTGATTTGTCGTTGCGAATTCATCTTAATAGATTGAAAAATCATGACTATCATCCCAATGGACAATGGTCTGGCTTGCTAATGACTGTTTGACATCAATAATCCGCTGGTTGGAAGAACCCCGGAAACGAAGGGATAAATCCTTCTTGTCCTCAACAAATTCTCCATCCACCAAAATGTCAATATAGGATAACATTTCCTTTGTCTCCGGCCATGTTACCATCATTTTTTCCAATATATCACTGTCGAAGCTATAGCCGGTGTAACACCAGATATCTTTATTTGGAAATCTTGTTTTGATTTCTTTTAACAGGGGTAACAAACCCTGCTGGTTTTTGTATTCAAACGGTTCTCCGCCTAAAAGTGAAAATCCGTGGATGTAGGATGGTTCCAATGCCTGAAGGATTTCATTAATGACATCACTGTTTAATTCTTGACCATAGTTAAAATCCCAGGTTTCCGGATTGAAGCATCCCGGACAGTGATGTGTACAGCCGCTTACAAACAGGCTGACACGAACTCCCGGTCCGTTGGCTATATCGTGTTTTTTGATTGTTGCATAATTCATAATTACATATCCCTTCTAGAGATGAAGAACTCTTGCTTTAATTTCTTTTGTTTTGCCGACATTCCAGAAATTCTCACCTAAATATCCGCAGGTTCTTCTGGTTACATTCATTTTGGCATGATCTTTGTTTCCGCATTGCGGACATTCCCATTCATTATCGTCATTAATCATAATCTCGCCATCGTAGCCACATTCGTGACAGTAGTCCGATTTGGTGTTAAATTCCGCATACTGAATGTTATCGTAAATAAAGCGGACAACCTCAGCTAACGCATCTAAGTTGTTACGCATATTCGGAATTTCAACGTAAGAAATTGCTCCACCCGATGAAATCTTCTGGAACTGACTTTCAAAACGGAACTTGCTAAAGGCATCAATGTTTTCTCTGACATCAACATGGTAAGAGTTTGTATAGTAACCTTTGTCAGTAACATCGGGAATGCTTCCGAAACGCTCCAAATCGATTCTTGCAAAACGATAGCATAAGGATTCTGCCGGACTTCCGTATAAACCGAATCCGATGCCGGTCTCTGCCTTCCAACGGTCGGTTGCCGCACGAAGACGATTCATAACACGAAGGGCAAATTCCTGTCCAACCGGGTCGGTGTGGCTGCATCCCTTCATTAACTTGGTTACTTCGTATAAACCAATATATCCCAAGGAAATGGTGGAATAACCGTTTAAGAGCAGTTCGTCAATCGGCTGTCCTTTTTCTAATCGGGCAATTGCACCATACTGCCAATGTACCGGGCTGACATCTGAGGTAACACCCATAAGAGCGTTGTGGCGGCACATCAAAGCTTCATAGCAAAGCTGCAGACGTTCTTCCAATAATGACCAGAATTTCTCTTCATTTCCCTCTGCAATAATACCAATCTGAGGAAGATTTAAGCTGACAACACCCTGATTAAATCGTCCTTCAAACTTGTATTCCCCGTTTTCGTCTTTCCATGGTGTTAAGAAGCTTCGGCATCCCATACATGAGAATACATTGCCTTCATAATTTTCACGCATTTTCTTTGCGGAAATATAGTCCGGATATAATCTTTTGGCAGAACATTTTACTGCCAATTCGGTAATATAATCGTACTTTCCGCCTTTTAAACAGTTGTGTTCATCCAATACATAAATCAGTTTTGGAAATGCCGGAGTGATATAGACACCCTTTTCGTTTTTGATTCCTTCTAAACGTTGACGAAGGATTTCTTCGATAATCATGGCATTTTCTTCAATGTATTCATCGTCCTTATCCAGATTTAAGAATAGGGTTACAAACGGAGACTGTCCGTTTGTTGTCATCAATGTATTAATCTGGTACTGAATGGTCTGGACTCCGGAACGTAATTCGTCCTGCAACCGGTTCTGCACCATTTTTTCAATGACATCTTCCGGTACGGTATCCCCATATTCCGCAGTCATTTTTGTCTTAAATTTGTTATAGGATTTACGCAAAAATTTACCTAAATGTCTGACATCTACCGACTGACCGCCGTATTGGCTGGAAGCAACGGCTGCAATTACCTGTGTCATAACCGTACAGGCAACCTGAAAGCTTTTCGGACTTTCGATTAATTTGCCGTTCATTACGGTACCGTTGTTTAACATATCTCCGATATTAATCAGACAGCAGTTGAAGATTGGCTGTAAAAAATAGTCCGCATCGTGGAAATGCAGGATACCTTCTTCATGTGCCTTGGAGATTTTTTCCGGAAGTAAAACACGTTTGGTTAAATCCTTTGAAACCTCCCCGGCAATCAAGTCACGCTGTGTGGAGGCAACGGTTGCATTTTTGTTGGAATTTTCTTCCATAACGTCCTTGTTACGGTTTTGTATCAGACTGAGAATGGAATCGTCTGTTGTGTTTGCCTTACGAACCAATTCTCTTGAATAACGATAAATGATGTAGGTCTTTGCAAGAACAAATTTTTTCTCGTCCATGAGTTTTTGCTCAATAATATCCTGAATATCCTCTACTAACATTCTTGCACGGTTTTTGGTTTCTATGCAGGAAATGATGTATTCAATCGTGTCATCGGTTACCTTTTCCGCAGGCTCAACTTCGGCATTTGCTTTCTGGATTGCCCGCTTGATTTTGTTGCGATCATAAGAAACTGTTGTTCCATCCCTCTTAATAACTTTCATTTGTAACTCCTTTAATAAAATACATAAAGAATGGAAGCACTTTTTAAGGAACTTCCACTTTCAATTATAAATTATGATTTGTTTGTATTAATGATACAATATCTTGTATTATGTTCAAAAACAATCCTATTATAACACCCTATATGTTGTTTGTAAACTGATATTGCAACAATATATTGTATAAAAAAGAATAATGATGAGTTTTCCTTATAAATACAGGGAATCATGGTAATTCTGTGAACTTTTATAAAATCCCTTTCTTTTTACGGATTTTTATGGTATAAATGAAAAGGTGTAGAAATTGCATTTATAATAAGTAGATAAGTGCGAGATTTATCTTTACAATATAAGGTATAAGAAGGGAAATGAAAAATGAAAAAACAAATTGGTGCTGTAGTATTAGCTGGTGTTATGATGCTTTCGCTGACAGGTTGTGGTAGCAATGAAAAAGCAAAGAAGTATAGTAAGTATGTTGAACTTGGTGATTACAAGGGAATTGAATATACAATGGATGTGGCAGAAGTGACAGATGATCAGGTTAATCAGCAGATTGATTCATTCTTAGATGGGCTTGCTGAGACAGAAGAGGTCACAGACCGTGCCGTTGAGGATGGAGATACCGTAAATATAGATTTTACCGGAACAAAAGACGGAGAAGAATTTGAAGGCGGTTCCAGTGAGGGATATGATTTGGTAATCGGTTCCGGAAGTTTTATTGATGGATTTGAAGATGGGTTGATTGGTCATGAAATCGGTGATGAGGTTTCATTGGATTTAACTTTCCCGGAGGAGTATCCACAAAATGAGGACCTTGCCGGTCAGGATGTTAACTTTAAGGTAAAAATTAATTCCATCAGTGTAAAGAATACACCGGAATTAACAGATAAGGTTGTTGCAGACAATACGGATTATGACAATGTAGAAGATTATAAAGCATCTGTTCGTAAGAGTTTAGAAGATTCCAATAAGTCTTCTGCGGAACAGCAGGCACAGGCTGATGTGTTTAATAAGGTTGTAGAGAATTCAAAGATTACCGGTTATGACGAAGATGAAGTAAATGAATTGATTGATAAGGAGTTTGATACATTTAAGCAGACCGCAGAATCTTACAAATCATACGGCTATTCTTATGATGATGTATTAGCTGCAAACGGTTATTCTTCAGAGGATGAATTAAAAGAAGGTATCACACAGTATGTAAAGAAATATTTGGATCAGGTTATGGTATTATATTGTATCGCTGATAAGGAAGGAATTACCGTTTCAAGCGAAGAGACCGATGCCATGGTTGAGGAATATATGACAACTTATTCTGTAAAGACAAAGGATGAGGTGTATGATTACTTTGGGGATGACTACTTTGAGGTATCGATTCTTTCGCAGAAGGTAAGAGATTTCCTTATGGAGAATGCAGTACAGGTTGATTCTACCGAGGAAGATGCAAGTACAGAAGAAGCTACAGACGCAAGTGAGGAAAAGACCACAACAGAGGAAGAGACTACAACAGAAGAGAAGAAGTCAGATAGCAAGGATAGTAAAGATAGTAAAGATACAACAGAAAAATCTGACAGCAAGGATGCCACAACAGAGGCTGCTACAGAAAAATAAAATCAGATAGATACAGGAAAGAAGTTGCCGCTTTCATAATATTGTGGCAGCTTCTTTTCTTCGTGTAAGTCAGCCGGTTTCATGAGTTGACAGGTATAATTTACTAAGGTATAATATAGAAACTAATGCGATGGTCGGTCATCGTATAATTTAATAGGATGGAAGGGTGCAAAGATGGCAGAGAAAAAGAATATTTTGACTGACAAGGGTCTTAAGAAATTAGAAGACGAATTACAGGAATTGCGTGTTGTAAAACGAAAAGAAGTTGCACAGAAGATTAAAGAAGCAAGAGAACAAGGTGACTTATCCGAGAATGCAGAGTACGATGCAGCAAAGGATGAGCAAAAGGATATAGAAGCAAGAATTGAGGAATTAGAGGCAATTCTTAAAAATGTTGAGGTCGTATATACAGACGAGGTAGACAGAGAGAAAGTTAATGTAGGTTGTATCGTTTCTGTTAAGAATCTTCAGTCAGGAATGGTTGAACATTTCAAACTTGTAGGTTCTACCGAGACCGATATTTTGAATAACAAGATTTCGAATGAATCTCCAATCGGCTCCGCATTGATGGGAGAAAAGGTCGGACATGTTGTTACAGTAGAAGCACCAAATGGTACATTCCAGTTTGAGATATTAGATATCAATTTAGATGAGGAAGAATAAAACTACGAAAAGGGGATGGCACAGGCTGTTTCCTTTTTCTATGTTGAATGATAAAACAGGTAAAGGAGAATGATTGTGGCAGAGAATAATCAGAATAAGAGTTCGCAGGATATTAATCAGTTGTTAAAGGTTCGTAGAGAAAAGTTACAGAATTTGCAGCAGGAAGGAAAAGACCCATTTCAGATAACAAAGTTTGATGTAACACATCATACAGATGAAGTGAAGGATTTATATACTGCACATGAGGAAGAATTATTGGGAAATCGTCCGCTTCCGAATGTAGAAGGATTGGATGAGGCACAGGCAAAAGAAATCACGATGAATGATTATAATGAACGTCGTGAAATCATGGATGCCAGTCCGATTGCGGTTACGATTGCCGGACGTATGATGTTCAAGCGTGTTATGGGTAAGGCTTCATTTTGTAATGTTCAGGATTTGAAGGGAAATATCCAGGTATATGTGGCTAGAGATGCGGTTGGCGAGGATGATTACAAGGATTTCAAGAAGGCCGATATCGGAGATATCTACGGAATCAGTGGTTTTGCTTTCCGTACAAGAACCGGAGAAATTTCAATTCATGCAGAAAAGATTACTTTGTTATCGAAGTCTTTACAGATTTTACCGGAAAAATATCATGGTTTAACAGATACGGATATGCGTTATCGTCAAAGATATGTGGACCTGATTATGAATGCAGAAGTAAAGGATACATTTGTTAAGCGTTCAAAGATTCTCAGTACAATCCGTAAGTTCCTGGATGGACAGGGATTCATGGAGGTTGAAACTCCGATGCTTGTTGCCAATCCGGGAGGAGCTGCAGCCCGTCCGTTTGAAACTCATTTCAATGCATTGGATGAGGATTTGAAGCTTCGTATTTCTTTGGAATTATACCTGAAACGGTTAATTGTCGGCGGTATGGAACGTGTATATGAAATCGGACGAGTATTCCGTAATGAAGGTCTTGATACCAGACACAATCCGGAATTTACATTGATGGAATTATATCAGGCATATACAGACTATAACGGAATGATGGATTTAACAGAGAATATGTACCGTTATATTGCAAAGGAAGTACTTGGTACAACGACCATTACTTATCAGGGAATTGAAATGGATCTCGGTAAGCCGTTTGAACGAATTACAATGGTGGATGCAGTTAAGAAATACGCCAATGTTGACTTCAATGAAATTCATACAGATGAAGAGGCAAAGGCTCTTGCAAAAGAGCGTGGCATCGAATATGAGGAGTGGCATAAGAAGGGTCATATCCTGAATCTGTTCTTTGAAGAATATGTTGAGGAACATCTGATTCAGCCGACCTTTGTTATGGATCATCCGATTGAGATTTCACCTCTTACCAAGAAAAAGCCGGATAATCCGGATTATGTAGAACGTTTTGAAATGTTCATGAACGGTTGGGAAATGTGTAATGCATATTCTGAGCTGAATGACCCAATCGACCAGAGACAGCGTTTTGAGTTACAGGATGCAAATGCAGCAGCCGGTGACGAAGAGGCAGAACATTGCGATGAAGACTTCTTAAATGCACTTGAAATCGGTATGCCTCCAACAGGTGGTATCGGATATGGTATCGACAGACTTTGTATGTTGATGACAGACAGTCCGGCAATCAGGGATGTTTTGTTGTTCCCGACGATGAAGTCTATTGATAAGTAGGAATGCAGGAAAATCAAGGGTTTCAGAGCGTGGATGTACTAAAA
>CAKQYU010000011.1 GCA_934293575.1 uncultured Lachnospiraceae bacterium
GAATTTATAAGAAGTGTAAATGGAATAGTAAAAAAGCAAGAATTACACAAAGATTATGAAAGATAAATTACAATTTGTAGAATTAAGAAAATCGGAATTTACGGAGGAAAATAGTAATGGCACTGTTCCTACTGATTACATATATAGTAATTTTAATATTTCAAATAATATTATTTGTGATAACCATTCGCAAGAAAACAAAAAAACATTGGCGGATATTGTTTTCGGCAGAACTAATTCCGCTGCTTATATCCATAGGACTGATGATTTACTATAATAATCTTCCTGGATATGGATTTATGCCAGGACTAACTTATTTGGGAGAAGTATTGTTTAGTTTTGGAGCGGTTGTTTTGTACTGTATAAGTTTCCTGATTTCTATATGCAGTTATATTGCAATTTCAAATAAACAAACTTAATTTGAGGTATTCCACTTGGGTGTTTATTTGAGTTCTTTGAATGAGCTTAAATATAATGTTAAAATTTTAAAGAAGTTGGCGTGTAGTTGAATAGAAAGAGAAATCGGAAGTTTACGGAGGAATTAAGAATTGAATCAGTGGTATTTTGATATAGGAATATTATTTGTAATACTTCTGCTAATTGTCGGGATTATTGTTTGTGTAATTTCCCTTATTATAAAGTTGATAAAAAAGAAAAACAGAAAAGCTGTTATTATTGCAGTATGCATTCATTTTGTTTTACTAACAGTGTCAATTTTATATGGTTCTTCTCATAGTACATACTACAAGTATAATGATTGGGTTATTTTGAATAGCAATATTCATATGATTGAAGAAAAATATGGTGAATTTGATTTAGGAGAAATCAAAGAGGGTGAAAAAGGCAGAGTGGCATATTACATATATACAGATAATGGACCGATAATGCCCGACCACTTAAAACACTATTATTATATGGAATATGATGAGTGGGGGATGATTTATAATGTATTTGATGGACTTCAGCCGGGAGGTTGACAAATTCCAGTTTAATAAATTAAGAGGGATAAAATGAAAATAAAATATTTTGTTGCAGGAATGATTAGTTTAATTGTATTCGGATTACTGTTGCCTCAACCAATACAGGCACTATTTGTATATACTTCGTTAAAATCATTCTTTGATAGTCATTTGGTATTGTTGTGCATTCTTGTGGGTGCTGTGCAAGGCGTATCAGAAGAGTGTGGCTATTATATTATTATGAAAAAAATATATAAGAAAGATAAAAAGGAAATCTTACCTTTGGGGTTTGGCTTAGGAAGAGGAGTCTTGCATACGATTTTCGATATAGGTAGTGTAGTGTTTGTAATGACAAGTTTAGGAAGTGGCATGGTTGCTATCATTTTTAGATTGATAGGATTAGGTGCTTTGCTTGTATTAACTAATTTAGATTTTATTGCTTTTAAGAATAATAGAATTTATATTCTCGGAATAAGTATCCTTTTACATTTAGTAATGAATGGCGCAATATATGCGAATGAATTAGAATTACTTCATTTTTCAGACTCGCTATTCATATTTTGTTATTCTGCCGTTGTTATTGTTTTGGGTGGCATAATAATGAGATTAAATAGAGTATCCGTAAAAAAAGAGATTAATGCATAAATTTCACTAATACGCTCTGTTGATGTGCTGATTTTTCCACGATATAATCCTTCAAAAAGGAGTGCGCTCTTATGGGTAGAGAAATTTATGACATCATCAATGACATGGCAGAAGTATTAAATGCATCGCAGATGCAGAAACTACAAGACGAGAAATGGGGAAGAAGTTAGGTGTAGAAAAGGTACACCCACATAAGTTCAGAAGGACTATGGCCACCAGAGCAATTGAGAAAGGTATGCCGATTGAACAGGTACAGAAAATTCTGGGACATGAGCAAATAGATACAACGCTCAGATATGCAATGGTTAATCAAAACAATGTGAAGCTATCGCATCGAAAATATATTTCATAGATTGACTTGTAACGCAAAAGACGTTACAATAAAAGAAAGATGGAGGTGTATTCTATGGGAAAAACAGCAACATTAAATATAAGAGTAAATCCAGATGTAAAAGAAAATGCAGAAAGTGTATTGGCACAATTAGGGATACCAATGGCTACTGCTATAGATATGTATTTAAAACAAATATCATTAGTAGGAGGAATTCCCTTTTCTATTGTATTACCAAAAGCAGCTAATTCAGTGAATGCAGATATGATGTCTGTTACACAGATTCATCAAAAGTTAGAAAAAGGATATGCCGATATAGAGAAAGGAAATGTTGAGGATGCAGCTAGTGCGTTTGTGGCATTTAGAGAGAGGCATTAATGAAGCAATATAATCGCATTGCTGATGAAATACTTACATTAGACACTTTCCCGGAACGATTTAGGATTATGGATTCTGAGCCGGAAAAGAGAATGGAGTTGCGTAGAATGCTCGTCGATAATTATTCAGTATTTTACACAATCCGTGACGAAAGGGTAATTGTAACGGATGTGTTATACACGGCATCTGATATAGAAGCATGTTTGAGAGGCGAGCTATAAAAGCACGCGTTTATTTGAATTTAGAGGAGTAAAATACTATGAATCCTGAAATAGATATAAGTAATGTTATCCTAAAAACAGAGCGTTTGTTGATTCGCCCGTGGCGGCAATCCGACCTTGATGACTTTTATTCCTACGCTTCAGTAGATGGAGTCGGACAAATGGCGGGTTGGAAGCCTCATGAAAGCAAGGAAGAATCTAAGATTATTCTTGATATGTTCATTAGTCATAAGAAAACATTTGCACTCGAATATCAGGGCAAAGTAATAGGTTCTGTTGGGATCGAAAAATACAATGAAACTCACTTCCCGGAATTTGAAAATAAGAAATGCCGTGAGATAGGCTATGTTCTGAGCAAAGAATATTGGGGACAAGGTTTGATGCCGGAAGCGTTGAAAGAAGTAATTCGTTTTCTCTTTGAGAACGCTAATCTTGATATAATCTTCTGTGGTCACTTCTTGTGGAATGAGCAATCTCATAGAGTTCAGGAAAAAAGTGGTTTCAAGCACTATGGATTTGATACCTATGAGACAGCATTCGGTACAACGGAAGAAAATGAGGTAAACATTCTAAAAAGAGAAGATTGGGTATTACAGTAAATTCCAGTTTGCAGAATCAAGAAAATCGGAATTTCTCTCGCTGTCTGGTTTGATATAAAAATCTGATTATTTGAAAAAATCAAAAAATAACGCAGCGTGATATATTGCTTGTCACGCAGCGTTATATACTAATATGGGCCTTGAAAGGAGGCAGGATATGTCATTATATACAACAGGAGAACTTGCAAAGAAGTGTAATGTTTCAGTAAGAACCATTCAATACTATGATGAAAGAGGTATTCTTGTGCCAACGGATTTGACAGAGGGAGGACGAAGACTGTTCTCTGAAAAGGATGTTGCTACATTGGAAACAATATGCTTTTTGAGAGACTTAGATATCTCTATTAAAGATATTGCTGAAATATTGGAATCTGATGAGTCTAAAAAAGTAATTGAACTTTTGCTTGATGAACTGAATAAAAACCTTCAGGCAGATATTAAGGAAAAAACAGAGCAATTAGAAAAAATAAAAAATATAAGAAATCTTTTGACTTCTTTCAAGGATGGCTCACAAAAAACAATTCATGACATATCGTCAATTATGGAAGAAAAAGAAAAAAGAAAGAAAATGTACAAAAAAATGATAATCGTAGGAATTCCTGTAGAAATCACGGGAATTGTAACTTTTGTTATTGGTATATTACAAGGAATTTGGATACCATTTTTTGTAACTATGGCAGTGGATACTATTTGTGCTGTCTTTTTAGCAAACTATTGGTACAAACGGATAGAGTATATTTGTCCGGAATGCCATACCAGATTTCAACCAAGGAAAATGGAAACTCTGTTGGCAAATCATAATCCAAAGATGAGAAAGTTAACTTGTCCTAGTTGTAGGAGGAAAATTTGGAGTTTGGAAGTATATAGAAAAGAGGTGGATGCATAATGGAAACAATTAATTTGAGTAAGAAACAATTTGTGATATACATGGCAGTCGCATTTGGACTAGCTTGGATTTTAGAAATGATAGCAAGTGTTTTTAGTAATAATGGAAATCAGATAGTGTTTACTGTTATAGTGATGATTACCATGTTTATGCCGTTCCTTGGTGTACTGGTAGCCAGAATCCCGCTAAAAGGTATGGGATGGGTACCACATTTAAAAGGGAAACTTCGTTATGTATTCTTTGCCCTTTGGATGCCGGCGTTATTAAGTATCCTTGGAGGGGTCTTGTTTTTTGTGATTTTCCCGGATACATTTGACTCTGAATTTATGACGTTAAGAGGTCTTTTAGAGGAAGCGGGAGCGTTGGAACAGTTCGAGGCACAGGGTATCACGATACCAATGTATCTGCTGATTACGTCTGTTCAAGCTGTGACAATTGCACCATTTCTGAATATGTTTGTCGCATTAGGCGAAGAGGTTGGTTGGCGAGGTGCACTGTATCCGTATTTGAAGAAAAAGTTTGGTGACACCAAAGGCCGTATTGTGGGTGGTGCAATCTGGGGTGCTTGGCACTGGCCGATCATGATTTTTGCCGGTTATGAGTATGGAAAAGAATATATCGGCGCACCGGTACTTGGGCCAATCGTATTCTGTATCTCTACTATTATGATGGGTATTTTACTTGATTATGTATATGAAAAGACAGAAACCATTTGGTTGCCATCCCTTATGCATGGTGCTATCAATGCATTTACCATCTTTGCATATCTGGTAAAACCTGAATATTCCAATATGGCAATTCTAGGTCCAGCATATATTGGTATTATCAGTATGATTCCAATGATTATTGTAGCAGTCATCATTTGCGTAAAGACGAAAAGGAATTGAGTATTAAAGAGATATTCAATCTCACCCACAAATTCCAGTTTATCTTTTGTTTGGAGGTGTTTATTTTGAACAATGTAATTAAAAAAATATGCTTGGTAATACTAGGGCTTCTGCAAGGAACGCTTGGTAGTTACTTAGCATTACTGGGGTGGGCGTTTGCTTTTCCTGAAACTTCTCCCGGCACAAAAGATTATGTAGAGGATATGTCTTTTGTACCATTTGGATATTTTATTATGTTCGCATGGTTAGCCATAATGATAACCGCAATGATTCTGCTTCGAAAAAATAAGGCAAATTTTCTATCTTTTATATTACCTTGGTTCATGGGATTAGTTGCATGTTTGGTAGCAGTGTTTGTAATACTTTGATTTTAACGACTATGAAATCGGAATTTGGAGGGAAAAATTATGAAACTCGATAATTTTGTTGATATGATGACGGGACACTTTAATAACAAAGAGCAGTTTGATAAGATGAAGACAGAAGGAAAAATATATCCTTATGCAGAACACATTAATACAATCTGTAATGGAAAAATTTTGAACCTTCCTAAAGATTTTAATGGTAAATTTGTTGTTGAAGAAAGCTACTATGAGATAAATGGGAAACGCCATGCCTCCCCACATCTTTTCCTTATTACAGAGAAAGAAGATGGAATTATGTTGTATTCTTATGAAATACCTAAAGGAGAAGATAAGAGTACATTTTCATATAGTTCTATGAAAAATGTTGATTACACCGAATTGAAAAAATCCGAAAAGTTTACCCCGGCAATCTATCATGAAAAGGATGGAATCTGGGAAGGAGGCAGTACAAGCCAGTTTTCACCGGTAATGACATTTAAGCTTTGGGAAAAGTTTTCTGATAGTTGTCTGGAGGTATCTGAAAGCATGGAAGTTAATGGAAAGAAAACTTTTGGATATGACGAGCCAATTATTTATAAGCGAGTATAACTTAATAGTGGAATATGGCGATAAATTCAAGTTTGTAGAGCATGTAGAAATGATGTATTTCTAATTTAAAACATATAATATTGAAGAAAGGTACAAAAATAAATATATTATTTTGAAGAAAAGCACATAATATAAAATGCTGATATTGGAGAAAAGTGCAATTATTGTATAATAATAAATATTAGTGTAAATGGCAGGTGGTCTTATAACAAGATTATTTGCCATTTTTGGATTCGAAACTGGAAGAAGTATTATTGGATTTTGAAAAAGGTTATCTGAAATGACACATTGAATGAAAAAAGAGGGCACGATATCCTTAAAATGTCAAAATGATACTTGAGAACTACTACCTATGGATGTATAATGAATGAAAAAGGAGGGCACGATATCCTTAAAATGTCATAATTGGAGGCTGAAATGGAAATTAGAAGAGATATATACCTCAAAAAGTTAATAAATAGAATGCATAACGGAATGATTAAAGTGGTTACAGGGATAAGACGGTCAGGAAAGTCATATTTATTATTTACAATATTTAAGGATTACCTTTTATCCGAAGGTGTAGATGAGGATCATATTATTTCTATAGAATTAGATCGTTTAGAAAATAAAAAATATAGGAATCCCTATGTGATTTTAGAGCAAATTAGATCTCAGTTAATAGACAGTAAAGATTATTATATTTTTCTTGATGAAGTTCAGTTATTGGATCAATTTGAAGATGTATTGAATTCTCTTCTTCATATAAGAAATGTTGATGTATATGTAACAGGTAGTAATTCAAAATTCCTGTCTAAAGATATCATCACTGAATTTAGAGGTAGAGGTGACGAAGTGCATGTGTATCCGGTAAGTTTTCGGGAATACATGACAGTTTTTAATGGTGATAAATATGAAGGTTGGAGTTCTTATGTGAGATTTGGAGGACTGCCATTAACAGTTACAATGAATTCGGATGAACAAAGAGTGGAATATTTGACCAGATTATTTGAAGAGACTTATATAAAAGACATTATTGAACGTAATCATATTGAAAAAAAACAAGAACTGAATGATTTAATTAACGTTTTAGCATCGGGAATAGGTTCGCTTACTAATCCATCAAAAATTGTAGCTACATTTAACAGTGTTATTCAGTCAAATATAAGCCTAAACACTGTACGTAGTTATATTGAATATTTAGAGGATGCGTTTATTATATCAGAGGCAAACCGATATGATGTGAAAGGAAGAAAATATATAGGAACTCCCTTAAAATATTATTTTGAAGATGTTGGTCTTAGAAATGCAAGGCTTGGATTCAGACAGGTTGAAGAGACTCATCTTATGGAGAATATTATTTATAATGAACTTAGAGTCAGAGGTTTTTCTGTTGATGTAGGTGTTGTAATGAAAAGAAAAAGGACGAAAGCCGGGGTTCAGGAAAAGAAGCAATTGGAAATTGATTTTATAGCAAACCAAGGAAGCAGACGTTATTATATTCAGTCTGCGTTTAGTATTCCTGATGAGGAGAAAAGGAAACAGGAAAAGGCATCGCTCATAAATGTTGGAGATTCTTTTAAAAAGATAATCATCGTAAAAGATGTAGTAAAACCTTGGCATGATGATGATGGCATATTAACTATTAGCCTATATGATTTCTTGTTAGATGAGAAAAGCTTGGAGTTATAACAAGCAATTTGATTGAAAATATGTATTGTGATACTTGCGAATTTCTATAGTTGAATAAATCGAAATAAAATTGGAGGAATGATAGTGGTACTTGAAACAGCGCGGTTACTATTAAGGGAATATACTTTGGCAGATATTGATGTACTGTTTGAAATCCTGTCCGATGCAGAAACCATGCAGCATTATCCTAAACCTTATGACGAAGAGATGACAAAGCACTGGATTGAATGGAATATTCAGAATTATCAAAAATATGGTTTTGGTATATGGGCTGTAATCTTAAAGGAAAATGGCAAATTTATTGGCGATTGTGGGATGACCATTCAAAGTATCGATGGAGAATTGCTTCCGGAAATTGGATATCACATTCATAAGAGATATTGGAGAAAAGGATTTGGGAGCGAAGCTGCAAGAGCGGTTAGAGACTGGGCATTCGAAAATACGGAATATAATTGTTTGTACTCCTATATGAAATATACAAATGTTGGATCATATTCTACCGCGATTGCGAATGGAATGAAAAAGGTAAAGGAGTATCCCGATGCAAAGAATGAGATTTCATACGCGTATGCTATAACACGAGAAGAATGGAACCAACTTAACCGATAAATCGATGTTTGCCGGATTAATGATATAAAAAAATATTATTAGAGCAGGTAACAAGCAGGTGGTAATATAACAGACTGCCTGCCTTTTTATGTTTATATGATATGAAAATGCTAAAACGTCTATAAGATATTTAGGTATTTATTAACCAAAATATCTTTTAAGTGGAAACTATGATGTAATCGAGGTTGCTATAATTTGTTAAATATGTTACAATTATTTTTGTGATTAAGCAATTTGTTATACAAATTTCACATAATATATGAATTTTGTATACAGACAGGAATTGTGTGGTTGAAAGGAGAATGAATTATGGCAGTGAATCGTTTTGTATTGAATGGAATTTCTTATCATGGACACGGCGCAATTAATGAGATTCCGGGTATTGTGAAATCAAAGGGATTTAAGAAGGCGTTTGTGGCGTCTGATCCGGATCTGGTGAAGTTTGGCGTGACAGCAAAGGTTACCGATCTGTTGAAGGAAAATGGCATAGAATATGAGTTGTATTCTGATATCAAGCCGAACCCGACTATTGAGAATGTGTTGCATGGTGTCGATGCGTATAAGGCTTCGGAAGCGGATTTTATGATTACCATTGGCGGTGGTTCCTCTATGGATACAGGAAAAGCAATCGGTATTATTATCAACAATCCGGAATATGCAGATGTTCGTTCTTTGGAGGGCGTTGCACCAACGAAGAAGAGAACCGTATTTACAATTGCGGTACCTACAACCGGTGGTACGGGCGCAGAGTCAACCATCAATTATGTAATTACGGATGTAGAGAAGAAGCGTAAATTTGTATGTGTAGATCCGAATGATATCCCGGATGTGGCAGTGGTTGATCCGGATATGATGGCATCAATGCCGAAGGGATTGACTGCATCAACAGGAATGGATGCACTCACACATGCGATTGAAGGTTATACAACCGCAGGAGCATGGGAACTGTCAGATTGCTTGGATTTAGAGGCAATCAAGCTGATTGCAGCAAACTTGAGAAAAGCGGTAGAGAACGATCCGGATGGTCGTGAGGGCATGGCACTTGCACAGTATGTAACAGCGATGGCATATTCCAATGTAGGACTTGGAATTGCACATTCTATGGCACATACACTTGGTGCGGTATATGATACACCTCATGGTGTAGCCTGCGCGATGATGCTTCCGATTGTAATGGAGTTCAATAAAGAATATACAGGAGAAAAGTACAAATCTATAGCAGAAGCATTTGGAATTGATACGACAGGCATGGATCAGGCAACCTACAGACAGGCTGCAATCGATGCGGTTCAGCAGTTGTCTATCGATGTTGGAATCCCGACAAAGCTGGAGAAACTGAAGGAAGAAGATCTTCCATTCTTGTGTGAATCAGCCGCAGCAGATGCATGTGCACCGGGTAATCCTAGACCGGCAAGTTTAGAGCAGTTTGAGGAGATGTTCCGTAAGCTGATGTAAGCAGTTGTGGGATGATTGCAAATTAAAACATAGATACACAATGAAACTATAAAATTGAATTTCTAAATTATAAGAGGAGTCTTCATCTTGGTGATGTCATTTATCATAGATGTTGGCTCCTTTCCTATGTGAGATTCAACCGGATGAAGACGAAGTATAATAAGATTATTGTAATACTTTGTTTTTGCATAAGAATAAAAAGGAGTTTAAGAGTTGTTATGAGTAATCCATTTACCAATTTAACCAAAAAAGAATGGGGATTTTGGATGTGTTCCCTGATTATCATGATTGCATCTAATGTTTTGTCCGGAGACTTTGATGTACTGACATTGATTGCTGCATGTATAGGTGTGACATCCTTAATTTTTGCTGCAAAGGGAAATGTCTGGTCTCAGATTTTAATGATAATATTCAGCATACTTTATGGAATTATTTCATGGCAGTTTCGATATTGGGGAGAAATGATTACATATCTTGGTATGACAATGCCCATGGCAATATGGTCAACCATTACATGGATAAAGAACCCATCTGCCAGCGGGAAAGAAGTTGAAATTCAAAAATTAACAAAGAAACATGTAATTTTACTGATAATCAGTGGTATTGTTGTTACTGCACTGTTTTTTGAAATTTTACGAGTACTAAATACGCCCAATATTGTATTTAGCACAATATCCGTGACAACCAGTTTTTTTGCGGCATCATTGACAATGCTAAGGTCATCTTATTATGCAATGGGATATGCCACGAATGATATTGTTTTAATTATATTATGGATTCTGGCGTCAATTCATGAACCACGGTATATCTCGGTTACCATTATTTTTGTCATTTTCTTTTGCTATGATATGTATGGATTTGTCAGTTGGAAGAAACGGGAAGTCATGTCTTGTTGTTCAAGGGGCGAGGCAGACAGGAAATACATTAATCTTTTTGAAGAAGCGTAAAGATATTTCTTGTGGATATAAGTTTGTTGGTGGAAATGTAGGGATAAAGGAGAAAATGCAAGAAATTTTCCTTTGACTTTTTCAAAAAAGAAAAATATAATAACCTTTGAACGAGTAGCAGACTAGCGTAAATCCAGTTTTGTTACTCGTTTTTTTTATGCAGAAAAAGGAGGATTAAGTTAAGATGGCAGAAAGTAATAGGATGAAGGAAGTGCCGGTAAATAAGCTCATGGTTCAGATGGGAGTTTCCCTGATCTGGTGGGCATTTCCAATAACTGAGGTTATTTCATGTCTGGTAGGATATGTATTTTTAAAGAGAATTATTACAAGCTACATCTGACAATATGCTTATGAAAAGGCAGTTGACATTTAAAATTGAATGACGTAAACTTGTTTACAAATAAACAGTTCATTGATGAACAATTCAAAGGTGAACTGTTTATTTTTTTGCAGACAAAGGGGCGCAGCGAAACGCTTTTTCTTTTTTGTGCACATTTAATATATATAACGCAGGCGCGCTTGCGCTTCATCCGCACACAGCGGTACTAAACTTGGGATTCGCTAACGCTCTCTCTCGTTAAGTACCGGTGTGCTACAAGAGCCTGCTTATATATCATATTAAAGTTTGCACAAATGACCGAAGATTACGGGCGTTTCGCGAGTGCCTGCATAGTAGAAATGGAAGGAGGAATTACAGTTGAGTGAAGAACGGATTTACATAGGTCATCAAATCCACAAGCTGGATCGCTCTATATCAAAATTGCTGGAAAAACGAGTGAAGGCAGCAGGTATAGATGAAGTAACCCTGATGCATGGATGGATTTTAAGATATCTGTATGAGCATGAAGAAAAGGAGACATATCAGAAGGATATTGAAAAATATTTTGGCATCTGTCGTTCGGCTGTGACCAATATTATTCAGGCATTAGAAAAGAAGGGACAGGTTTGTAGAACCTCTGTTGAAAGTGATGCCAGGTTAAAAAAGGTAACATTGACAGAAGAGGGAAGAGTGAGCCATGAAAAATTGGGAGAGATTTTTATGGATTTAGATGATAATCTGATGAAAGGAATTTCCCATGAAGAACTACAGTCTTTTATGAATGTAGTGGATAAGGTTTACCGAAATGTTGAAAGGATGAAAGGAGAGAATCTATGATTCGTACTTTATTGAAAGAAGTAAAAGAGTATAAGGCGGCATCTATTGCAACACCGATTTTTATGATTCTGGAAGTACTATTTGAAACATTGATTCCGTTTTTGATGGCATCCATTATTGACAAGGGTGTGAATACTGGCGATATTCATCATATTTATAAGGTTGGAGCCATTATGATTGTTGCCGCTTCCTTAGGTCTGATTGCGGGAATGGCGGGAGGACGTTACGGAGCCAAGGCTTCCGCAGGCTTTGCAAAGAATTTAAGAAATACTATGTTTGACCATATTCAGACATATTCCTTTGCAAATATTGATCATTTCAGTACAGCAGGCCTGGTTACCCGTCTGACAACGGATGTTACAAATGTACAGAATTCCTATCAGATGATTTTACGAATGATGATGCGGGCGCCGGCAAGTATGATTTGTGCTATGGTTATGGCATTTACCATTAATGCCAGACTGGCAAGCATTTATCTGGTTGCGGTTATTATTTTAGGAACGATTTTGTTCTTTATTATCCGTCATGCAACCGCATATTTTCAGCAGGCATTTCCAAAATATGATGCGTTAAATGCCTCCGTTCAGGAAAATGTATCTGCAATTCGTGTTGTGAAGGCTTATGTAAGAGAAGAAGAGGAGACCACAAAGTTTCAGCGTGCAAGTAGGAATATATATGATATTTTCGTAAAAGCGGAACGTAATGTAATCTTAAATTCACCAATTATGATGTTTACGGTTTATACTTGTATTATTTTAATTAGCTGGCTTGGAGCAAAGATGATTGTTGTTGGTTCCCTGACAACAGGAGAACTGATGAGCCTTCTGACCTATTGCATGAATATTTTGATGAGTCTGATGATGCTTTCTATGGTTTTTGTTATGATTTCCATGAGTATGGCGAGTATGCGCCGTATTGCGGAGGTATTGGATGAGACAACGGATATTCAAAATCCGGAGCAGCCGGTTTATGAGGTTGCAGATGGCAGTATTCAATTTAAGAATGTGAACTTCTCCTATAAGCAGGATAGCGCAGAGAAGGTTTTGAAAAATATTAATCTGGACATTCATTCCGGAGAGACTATCGGAATTATCGGTGGAACCGGTAGTGCAAAAACAAGTCTGGTAAATCTGATCAGCCGTCTTTATGATGTGACATCCGGAGAGATACTGGTTGGTGGAAGAAATGTAAAAGAATACGATTTGGAAACCCTAAGAAATCAGGTATCCGTTGTGTTGCAAAACAATGTATTGTTTACCGGAAGTATTCTGGATAACTTACGTTGGGGAAATAAAGATGCAACGGATGAAGAATGTATGGAGGCATGTAGGCTTGCCTGTGCAGATGAATTTATTGAACGTTTTCCGGATAAATATAACACCCATATTGAACAGGGTGGAAATAATGTATCCGGTGGGCAGAAGCAAAGATTATGTATTGCCAGAGCATTGTTAAAGAAACCAAAAATTCTGATTTTAGATGACAGTACAAGCGCAGTTGATACGGCTACCGATGCCAGAATCCGTCGCGCATTCCGGGAAGAGATTCCGGATACAACGAAGCTGATTATTGCACAGCGTGTATCCAGTGTGCAGGATGCAGATCGTATCATCGTCATGGAGGAAGGCCAGATACACGGCTTTGGAACCCATGAAGAACTTCTTCAATCGAATGAGATTTATCGCGAAGTATATGAATCCCAGACCCAGGGTGGAGGGGATTTTGATGAAAATGGAGGTGAAGCATAATGCCGGGACCTATGAGAAAACCAACAGGTAAAAATAAAGTGAAAAATCCGGGAAAGCTTTTGGCTCGTCTGATGCAGTATGTTTTCCGGGATTATAAATTACATTGTATCATAGTGTTTGTTCTTATTTTTGTCGGAGTCATTGCAAATGTGCAGGGAACGATGTTTACAAAGGATTTGATTGATAAATATATCACACCGTTTTTATTATCTACGGATACACCGAATTTTTCGCCCCTTGCCCATGCAATCGGAAGGGTTGCCGTATTTTACGGAATCGGAGTTGTTGCAACCTATGCCTATAACCGTATTATGATTAATGTGACACAGGGAACGTTGATGAACCTGAGAAATGATTTGTTTGAGCATATGGAGAAGCTTCCAATCAAATACTTTGATACCCATGCCCATGGAGATATCATGTCGATTTATACCAATGATATTGATACATTACGTCAGATGATCAGTCAGAGTATCCCACAAATTATTAACAGTGGATTTACGATTATCAGTGTACTTATCAGTATGTTAATCTTGAATATTCCATTGACAATTGTAACGCTTGTTATGGTTGCCATTATGATATGGGGTACCAAGAAAGCTGCCGGACAAAGTGGTAAGTATTTCTTGGAACAGCAAAAAAATCTCGGTAAGGTAAACGGTTATATCGAGGAAATGATGAACGGACAGAAGGTTGTAAAGGTATTCTGTCATGAAGAGGAAAACAAGAAGGAATTTAAAGAATTAAATGAAGCGCTGTTTGTAAGTGCTGACCGTGCCAATACCTTTGCCAATTTACTGGGACCGCTGAATGCACAGATTGGAAATATCAGTTATGTAATCTGTGCCATTGTAGGTGGTGTACTTGCACTGAATCATGTAGGTGGTTTTACCCTTGGTGGACTGGCAAGCTTTCTGACCTTTAACAAGAGCTTTAGTATGCCGATTAATCAGGTCAGCCAGCAGATGAACGCCATTGTAATGGCACTTGCAGGAGCAGAACGAATCTTTACCCTGTTAGGGGAAGAGGTAGAAGTGGATGATGGTTACGTTACTTTGGTCAATGTAACAGAAGAAAACGGAACCTTAGTTGAGAGTGAAAAACGTACCGGACGCTGGGCGTGGAAGCATGTGCATCAGGCAGATGGCACCGTTGATTATGTAGAGCTTCAGGGAAATGTGGTTTTTGACGGTGTTGATTTTGGCTATAATGATGACAAGATTGTGCTGCATGATGTGAAGCTGTATGCAGAACCGGGACAAAAAATTGCCTTTGTCGGTTCTACCGGAGCCGGTAAGACAACCATTACCAATCTGATTAATCGATTCTACGATATTCAGGACGGAAAGATTCGATATGACGGAATTAACATCAATAAAATTAAAAAGGATGACTTACGTCATTCTCTTGGAATTGTATTACAGGATACACATTTATTTACCGGAACCGTGAAAGAAAATATTCGTTTCGGAAAGCTGGATGCTACGGATGAAGAGATTATCAGCGCTGCAAAGCTGGCAAATGCCGATGGATTTATCCGCAGACTTCCGGATGGATATGATACTATGATTGCCGGGGATGGAGCAAACTTAAGTCAGGGACAAAGACAGCTTTTAGCAATCGCCCGGGCGGCAGTAGCCGACCCACCGGTGCTGATTTTAGATGAAGCAACCAGTTCCATTGATACACGTACAGAACGAATCATTCAGGAAAGTATGGATCGGTTGATGCAGGGACGTACCACATTTGTAATCGCACATCGTCTTTCTACGGTTCGTAATTCCGATTGTATCATGGTTCTTGAACAGGGAAGGATTATTGAAAGAGGTACCCATGATCAGTTGATTGAGGAGAAAGGAAAGTATTATCAGTTATATACGGGAAATGCGATTCCGGCGTAGGAAATTTTGATGCATAAGGCAAGATAAGGAAGAATTGGTAGAACGGAGGGGATTATTTGCCGAGTTCAAATGTTATGAGACTTCATTCGAAAGAATGGGGTCTCTTTTTTTTCTATAAATTGTTCATTAGAATGAATCGTCTGCTTTGAATTTATCGGAATGGGAAGGTTGACATTGAGGTTAGTGCATGCTAACTTAAAGAAGCATGATGAAACATCACAAAAGGAATTCTGATTTCTTAGCTTGTCAGAATACCGTTTAATTTACGAAAAGTGTGTTTCTCATAGTTGTGTTGCTGGAGGAAATTATTATGAAAAAATTATTTTTTGAAACGGAAAAAGATGGGTTTTACGGAACCTATTATGAAAATCCAAATAGTTCCGACTGTGCTGTGATTGGTTTGTTTGGGGATGATCCGAACGATTATATGGCAAAGTGCGGAGCAAAATGGTTACATAAAAATGGTGTAAATGTTCTTTGCATGTCACCGGGAAAGAAAAATTACAGTCATGTAAATTATCCATTGGAAAGAATTGAGACAGCGATTGGATGGCTTAAGAATAACGGAAACCGGAAAATCGGAATTATGGGAATGAGTACAGCGGGTATGGATTCTCTGGTTGCAGGTTCTTATTTTCCTGATATTACATTGACCGTTGGTCTGACTCCAAGTGACTTTGTATGGCAGGGCTTTGAACAGGGTGAGAAGGATGGCTGTAAAGAGTGGCCGATTCCGGGAGCATCAACCCTTTCATGGAAGGGCGAGCCTCTTGCTTATATGCCTTTCGCATATGAACATCCGGTATATTGGCAAAAGATTGAAGAAGAGACAAAAGGCTCCGGGGATTTTGAGCGCAGCACATGCTTATTTATTGATGCTGAAAAAGCAAGAGAGCATACGGAAGAGGAAATGATTAAAGTAGAAAATATAAAAGGCCGTCTGATTTTGATTGGTGCAGAGGATGATTGCTTCTGGGAAACTGCGAAATATATCCGCCGTATGGAACAACGGTTGGAAGAAAGACCACATACCTGCCAGTATGAGGCACTGGTGTATGAACATGGTACACATTTTGTATTACCGGAATCTATGCTCCGTATGGCATTGCCGGTGGGATTGAAACTGGTACTGCGTTTTGTCTTTAAGGCTGCAAAGGATTATCCGAATGAGTGTGAGGCAACCAGAAAGGATATTGATAAAAAACTTTCTGCGGCATTGAAGGAATGGAAAGAAGAAAATGAATAAAACCATTTTAGGAGGAGATAGATATGAATACATATGTTGTTGTCGGAATATTCGGAATTATCAGTAATTTCGTGGCATCTTTGGCAGATGTACCGCTTGTGAAACCGGGCAAGTCCGGTCCCGGTGAGGGAGTTGCAGTATCCGGAGTGAATCGGTGGTGGGCAGATGTAACACCAAACCGTTTTATCCTGTCATCATGGCTTTCGTTCCTGGGTCAGCCCGGTGCCTATGTTGTTATGTGGTTCCTTGCCGATTTGATTTCAAAGAACAGTGCGTCATTGGCACTTGCATTAAAAATCAATACATTGATCGGATGTTTTACAGGATTAATCTGTCATGTATATTATTGCATGAAGCCACTGTTGTATCAGAAATTAAACAAGAAAATGTCGGATGATGATTGTGTGGAGGTTATAAAAGCAATTGACCCGGTTGTGATGGCACCGATGGTTCTTGGAGGGGTATCCCTTTGGCTTGGTGCGGTAATTATCGTGGCAATCGCTATTGTGACAGGCGCACTTGCAGTTTCGAAATTATGTCTGCTTTTAAATCCGGTTGTTGCAGCACTGGTTTTAATGCCTCTGAAGAAATGCGGAGTGAAAATTATCGGGATCCTTGGTGTGGGATATATGTTATTTTCTATTTTGCTTATCATTGCGGGAATGTAATTGTTAAAATATAATTGACATTATGTAACATGTTTTTATAATACGAATCAGGAGGTAATATACAAATGACTGAACAGGAAAAAATGTTAGCCGGAAAAATCTATGATGCGAATGATAAAACATTGGTTGCATTGAGAGAAAGAGCGCATAAGTTATCGAAGCAGTATAATGATACATATGATACGGAAGAGAACAGACGGAAAGAAATTATAGATGAACTGATTCCACAGCATGGTGAAGGCTGTTACTTACAGGGTCCGATATATTTTGATTATGGTACATTCACAACAATGGGAGTCAACTGTTATGCAAATTTTAATTTTACGGTCTTGGATATCTGCCCGGTACATATTGGTGATAATGTGTTTTTTGGACCGAATTGTACCATTGCAACACCGATGCATCCGTTCCGCTGGCAGGAACGGAATATGAAGCGTAGAGAGGATGGAACACATGGGGATGATGAATACGGAAGACCGGTTACAATCGGCTCGAATTGCTGGATAGCCAGTAATGTTGTAATTGCCGGAGGCGTTACAATCGGAGAGGGCTGTGTAATTGGCGCCGGAAGTGTTGTGACAAAAGATATTCCTGCTAATTCTTTAGCTGCCGGAAATCCATGCAGGGTTATCCGTGAGATTACAGAGCAGGATTCCATTCGTGATATAGCAGAATTGTGGTAAACGATAAATCAAATTATAATGAGTGGCTGAAAGAGTGGCAAACCAGTGTAAATCCGGTTTGTCACTCTTTTTTTATTTATCGTATGTCTGCTTGGATATATACTTCTAAAGAGAATCAGTAAAACAAAGGTGGATTACCTGTCTTAGAAAACGGAATGAAAAATTTCATTCATGACTATTCCAATCTAAGTGAGGCAGAGAAGGATTCCCTTGTGTTGTGGGATGATTATTTGATTTATGCGGTAGTATTGGAAGCAAAGGAATCGGAGCGGGAAGCGATTAAGATGGATGGGAGTTCGGAAAGATTTTGTTGACATTTGCGTTAGTTTAAACTAACATATGGTTCATATAAACCAAGAAGGAGTTAGGATATGCGTGTGACAGAGCTTGATGAACAAAAAATTAATAAAATAGGTCATGCTTTTGGCTATTACGATTATGGGAAAGAGAAGGGTCTGGTATCCTGCTATCGTAGTCAGGAAGCAGCCGCAGTATATATTAACGGATATGTCCGTATGGCAGTAAAAGGTGGGCTTCTTCATACGACCGGTGAGAAGGGGGAGGCCTATATTGCCTATAAGGTTCCCGGTCAGAAGATGAATATGTCCGCAGGACTTGAATTAGTAAAGGCTTTTTTTCAATCCATGAGCTTTTCGGAATTGATTCGTTTTTTTAAGACGGTATCAAAGGGCGGTCCTGATTTAAAAAGCAGGATGGATAAGGAGAAAAAGCCTTATATATTTGTTGGATTAGTATGCGTACCGGAAGAATATCAGGGACAGGGATATATGCGTAAGGTCATGGAAATGGCATTTGCGGAAGGAAACCGGTTACAGATTCCGGTAATTCTGGATACAGATGCCAAGTCAAAATGTAATAAATATATGCACCTTGGTATGGAGTTGGCCGGCACAAGAGATTTGGGGCAGGCTGGGAAGCTGTATGATCTGATAAAATATCCGGATATTTAATTAAGCCGGATGGCGGGCAATTTTGGGAACAGAAGAATAACAATGTTAATAAGCAGTATTTTTTCTTTATGAAAGGGTACTGCTAAAAAATAAAACGCAGGTTAGTGTCCACTAACCACAAAAGAAAGGAACAGGAGGATTTGTCATGAAGGACAAAAAACAAAGTGCATTGTCAAGACTAATGGATATGGCAGGAAATCATAAATATTTTTCATACCTGTCCTGTGTATTGGCAGCAATCAGTGCATGGGTAGCATTGATTCCATTTTTCTATGTTTGGCGTATTATCAAGGAGATTTTGGAAGTACGACCGGATTTTTCAAAAGCAACCCATATTACATCTTATGGATGGCTGGCAGTGGGATTTGCATTGCTGGCAATGGTTTTCTATATCGGAGCATTGATGTGTTCCCACAAAGCGGCATTTCGTGTGCAGACAAATATGCGTATTAAGATGATGGAGCATATTATGAAGCTTCCGCTTGGATATGTCGAGGCAGAAGGAACCGGTAAGATTCGTAAAATTGTAATGGATTCTTCCGGTGCAACGGAGACTTTCCTTGCACATAATCTTCCGGATAAAGTGATATCAAGAGCAACACCGATCGGATTGCTTGTCATGATGGCGGTATTTGATTGGAGACTTGGCTTGATTAGTTTAATACCGGTAGTTGCTGCATTTTTGATTATGGGTTCTATGATGATGGGACCGAAGATGGCGGAGGATATGAAGCAGTATCAGAATTCTCTGGAAACCATGTCGGCAGAGGCAGTGGAATATGTCCGTGGTGTGCCGGTGTTAAAAACCTTTGGTCAGACTATTTTCTCATTTAAGCGTTTTAAGGCTGCAATTGATGAATATGAAAAATGGACTTTGGATTACACCAAATCCATGATGATTCCGATGATCGGATATACGGTATTTTCAAACGGTATCTTTGCGGCATTGATTCTTGCGGCTTACATATTGGGTGGAAATACCGTTACAGACGAATTCATATTGAACCTTGTATTTTACATTTTGATTACAACCGTGCTTACAACAACCTTGATGAAGGTTGCTTATGCCGGCGAATCACAGATGATTGTGGAAGATGCTTTAAACCGAATGGACGAGATTTTGGGAAAAGAAGAATTGCCGAATGTAACAGGTGGAGCACAGATAAAGGATGCTTCGGTAAGTCTTAAGGATGTATCCTTTTCTTATGATGAATCCAAGAAAAATGCCATTGACGGAATATCGTTAAATATCAAAGCCGGTGACCATGTCGCATTTGTTGGACCGTCCGGCGGTGGTAAGACAACACTTGCTTCTTTGATTGCAAGATTCTGGGATGTAAAGGACGGCAGTATATCGATTGGCGGCGTAGATGTCCGTAAGATTGATACAAAGGAACTGATGAATCAGGTATCCTATGTATTTCAGGACAGTAAACTGTTAAAGACCAGTATTCTGGAAAATGTAAGAATGGGAAGACCGGATGCAACCGATGAAGAAGTTCTTGCTGCATTGGGAAATGCACAGTGTAACGATATTATTGAAAAGCTTCCGCAGGGCGTCAATACAATTATCGGTTCTAAGGGTACTTATGTATCCGGTGGTGAGATGCAGCGGTTATCGATTGCCAGAGCATTTCTTAAGAATGCACCGATTTTAATTTTAGATGAGGCGACTGCATTTGCCGACCCGGATAATGAGAAGCTTGTTCAGCTTGCATTTGATAAGCTTTCAAAGGATAAAACCGTGATTATGATTGCACACCGGTTATCAACCATTACCAATGTAGATTGCATTTATGTATTAAAGGATGGGTTGATCGCAGAATCCGGAACACATGAGAAATTACTTGCTGATGGTGGAATTTACACCCATATGTGGAATGAGTATAACAAGTCTGTAAATTGGCAGGTAGGAAAGGCTGGTGCAAAAGAATGATAGAAAAATTAAAGCATAAATATGCGTTATCTGAAAACGGCGCAAAGAAAATGATATGGGCATTTGTGGCAGTAACGCTTGCGAATCTTGTTTTGATGGCGCCGGTTGGTTTGTTATATCAGTTATCCTCTTATCTGTTAGAGGGAAAAGTACCAAAGGATAAGCTCGGGTTCTTTGTGGCGGGAATTATTGCAGCATTTTTCCTGATTGCATTGACAACTTGTTTTCAGTATAAGGCAACCTTTTTCTCTACTTACGTAGAAAGCGGTGTTCGTAGAAGAACACTTGCGGAGAAATTAAGAAGACTTCCACTTTCCTTCTTTGGGAAAAAGGATTTATCAGACCTGACAAACTCTATTATGTCGGATTGTGCATTGATTGAAACTGCCAGTTCCCACTGGATTCCGGAATTGATTGGTTCCATGATATCCACAACGATTATTGTAATCAGTCTGTTATTTTTTAACTGGAAGATGGCACTGGCAGCTATCTGGGTAATGCCGATTGCATTTATCATTGTATTAACCTCCAGAAAAGGATTAAAGAATGTTCAGAAAAAAACAATGTCTTATAAGCTGACTTGTTTAGATGGGATTCAGGAGGGATTGGAAACCATTAGAGACCTTCGTTCCAACAATATGACGGAAACCTACATGGAGGGATTGAATAAGAAAATTAAGGATGTAGAAAAAAATGCCATCGTATTGGAGTTTAAAAATGCGGCATATGTCTGTTGTGCACAGATGATTTTAAAACTTGGAATCGGAACCGTTGCTTTGGTTGGAAGTTTATTACTGGTTAAAGGTGAGATTACGGTGTTGACCTTCCTCCTGTTCTTGCTGGTTGTAACAAGAATGTATGAACCGTTACAGATTGCATTACAGAATTTATCCGCTATTATCAGTCTGGATACTACCTGTGAGCGAATGGATGAAATCTTATCTCATGAGGAACAGACCGGAAATGAGGCGCTTACAAATCAGGGATACGATATTACCTTTGAGCATGTAGGATTTTCTTATGAAAGCGGAGAACAGGTTTTAAAGGATGTTTCATTTACCGCAAAGCAGGGCCGGGTAACCGCATTAATCGGACCATCCGGCGGAGGAAAGACAACTGTTTCCCGTCTGGCTGCGAGATTCTGGGATTGTCAGAAGGGTGCGATTACGGTTGGCGGAATGAATGTATCGGATATCGATCCGGAAAGTCTGTTATCCTTATATTCCATCGTCTTTCAGGATGTAACACTTTTTAACAATACGGTTATGGAAAACATCCGAATCGGTAAAAAGGATGCTACGGATGAAGAGGTAATGGCGGCTGCAAAGCTTGCAAATTGTACCGATTTTGTCGAAAAGCTTCCGAATCAATGGAATACGATGATTGGAGAAAACGGTTCGGAATTATCAGGAGGAGAACGTCAGAGAATATCCATTGCCAGAGCTTTTTTAAAGGATACGCCGATTGTTTTAATGGATGAAGCAACTGCTTCTTTGGATGTCGATAATGAGTCGGTAATTCAGGAATCCATTTCCAAGCTGATTCAGAATAAGACGGTATTGATTATTGCACATAGAATGCGTACCGTTGACGGTGTTGACAAGATTGTTGTATTAAAGGACGGTGTGGTTGCCGAACAGGGTACACCGGAAGAATTAAAACAACAAAATGGCTTGTATAAGCATATGATTGATACACAGTTGGAAACAGGACAGTGGAAATACTGCTAATTGCATACTGATTTTTTGAGGCTGATGTATAGAAATATACATCGGTCTTTTTTTATATGCACTACAAACAGTGTATAACAGTTGACAACACATACACACTGTTATATACTGTTTATCAATAAGGAGAAATGATATGCATATAATTTTAAATCACTCGTCAATGGTACCGATTTACGAGCAACTGATGGAACAGATAAAGTCAGAGATTATTGAACAGAAGATTTTGGAAGGGGAAGTGCTTCCCTCGGTAAGAGTGCTTGCCGGAGAACTTCGTATCAGTGCATTGACGGTCAAAAAGGCTTATGACAAATTGGAAGAAGAAGGGTTTGTTACAACGGTACACGGAAAGGGAACGTATGTGACAGCCTCTGACAAACAGCTGGCAACGGAAGCAAGAAGAAAGGCGGTTGAGACTGATTTTGAAAAGGCAATCGAAAAGGCTAAAATGGTAGGACTTAACAGGAATGAAATTATGGAAATTGTTCAGCTTTTTTTAGAGGAATAGAAGGGAGAGGCAGATGGTTCAATTAGAAAATGTCAGGAAAGATTATGAAACATTTCGGTTTGACGTTACATTAAAGATTTTGGAGGGAAGAATTACCGGATTAGTCGGAAAGAACGGTGCCGGAAAAAGTACTGCAATTAAATTGATATTGGGACTTACAAAAAGGGATGGCGGAACGATCCGGATTCTTGACCGGGACGTTGAAGATATGACGCCAAAGGAAAAACAGGATTTGGGAGTTGCTCTGGCAGAAGCGGGATTTAGTTCGCAGTTAATGATAACGGATATCTTGAAAATTCTTGAAAAACTGTATGATTCCTTTGAACGGGATTTCTTTGTGGAAAAATGCCGGGAATTACAATTGCCGATGAAGAAACGGATTGGAGAGTTTTCAACCGGAATGAGAGCGATGTTAAAGACGTTGATTGCTATTACACATCAGGCAAAGTTGTTGATTTTGGATGAACCGACAGCCGGATTGGATGTGGATGCCAGAAACCGGGTTCAGGATATGTTGCGTTCCTATATGGCAGAAGATAGTAGCAGAAGTATTCTGATTACCTCACATATTGCCTCGGATTTGGAACGTTTGTGTGATGACATTTATCTGATTCATGATGGGAAAATACTGCTGCATGAAGATATCGATAATTTATTGGAAAACTACGGAGTGTTAAAATTAGATGAAACACAGTATGAGCAATTGGATAAAGAATCGGTGCTGCAAAGTCGGAAGGAATCATACGGCTATGCGTGTCTGGTAAAAGACAAACAATTTTATAGAGAAAATTATCCAAAGATTGTGATTGAAAATGGTGGAATTGATGAGTTGATATTAATGATGACAGGAGGATATCGGTAATGAGAGGTTTGTTAGAAAAAGATATTCGGTTAATGCGGCAAAGAAAAAGTACATTGTTTATTTTTGCACTGGCTTTTGTGTTGGGTCTGTCGCAAAGCAGTACATTTATATTGGGTTATTTGCCGTTTCTGGGAATCACTGTATTAATCAGTACCATTTCATATGATGAGGTTGAAAACGGATACCAGTTTCTTATGACATTGCCCGTAAATCGTAAACTTTATGTACAGGAAAAATATATGCTCTGTATATTGGGTGCGGTGTCCTCATGGATTGTTGCGGATATTTTGTATTTTCTGGCAAAGCTGGTTCGGCACGGTGCAATTATATGGAAAGAGGAACTTCTGACGGTTGCGGTATTTTTGCCTGTGATTTTTCTTATGATATCTTTAATGATACCGGTTCAATTACGATTTGGTGCGGAAAAAAGCCGGATTGTTTTGCTTGGATGTATTGGTGCCATCCTTTTATTTTTTTATCTGCTTCGTAATTTAATCGGAAATGAAAAAATAAATGCTATGCTGCATCGGCTGGATTCCGCTTCTGATGGCTGGATGATTGCTGTTGGTATAGGAATTACGTTAACAGCAGTCATCATTTCTTTTCTGATAAGCTGTAGAATAATGGAGAAGAAGGAGTTATAATTAGTACATATTGCAGCCTCATTACAATATTACATAAAATTTACAAATGTTTTACCAAGGTAAGGTGGAAGTAAAATAGAAGAAATGATAGATTCATAAAATGTTAATGAAATAAGACAGGAAAGCAGAGGTAAGATTTCATTGATAAAATTTAATTGTTGGAAATATATCCGAAGGTTGTGGATGCGGATGCGAAACAATGTAACAAATGCGGATAATATTGAAAGGACAGGTATGGAACAGATGAAAAAAGAGGGAAAGAAAAAGGACGATAAGAAAAAAGAAACCAATACGTCTTATATGATGAACCGTGAACTTTCGTGGTTAAAGTTTAATGAAAGAGTGTTGGAAGAAGCCGGCAATCCGAGAGTGCCTTTGGCGGAACGACTGACATTTGCATCGATTTATCAATCCAATTTGGATGAATTTTACAGAGTCCGTGTCGGTACGTTGATGGATCAGATGGAATCCAGTGAAGTGATTCGGGAAAACAAAACCAATATGACAAGCAAAGAACAGGTTCTTGCAATCTTAGAGGCAACGAAGAAGCTGGATAAGAAAAAATCGGTTATCTATGAACAGTTGATGGGGGAACTGGAACCAAAGGGAATCCGTCTGATTAATTTTAACAAATTGTCGGCGCAGGAGGGAAAGCTTTTAGAGACCTATTTTGATCATGAGATAGCACCTTACTTATCAGCCAACATCATCAGCAAACAACAACCGTTTCCTTTTTTGAAAAATAAAGAAATCTATGCGGTTGCCCTGTTAAAAACAAAGGGTGGCAAGACCAAAACGGCAATTATCCCATGCAGTAATATGGTATTTAAACGTCTGATTGATATTCCGACAAGAAAGGGTACATTTATGTTGTCGGAGGAATTGATTTTACATTTTCTTCCGAAGATGTTCAAAAATTATGAGGTACAGGAAAAATCACTGATTCGTGTGACCAGAAATGCGGATATTGATACGGAAACTTTATATGATGAGGACTTAGATTACAGAGAAGCAATGGAAAATCTGTTAAAACAGAGAAAACGTATGAATCCGGTACGAATGGAGCTTTCCAGAAAATTGAATAAGAAAATGATACGTGCTCTGTGTAAGGATATACATGTAGAAGAAAATCATGTCTTTTTATCTAACATTCCGCTTGATATGTCGTTTGTATTTGCAATTCAAAGCTATTTGAAGGGAACCGGTCAGGAGGAATTATTCTATCAGAGAAGATCACCGAGAATGACTTCACAGTTAGATAACCGTAAAGAACTGATGCCACAGCTCATGAAAAAGGATGTGTTGCTGTCTTATCCGTTTGAAAATATTAAGACATTTATTAATTTATTAAATGAAGCGGCAAAGGACGAGACAGTGGTGTCAATCAAGATGACATTGTACCGGCTTGCGGATAAGAGCCAGATTGTAGATGCATTGGTAGAGGCTGCGGAGAACGGAAAAGAAGTTGTTGTACTTGTAGAGCTTCGTGCAAGATTTGACGAAGAAAGCAACATTGAATATTCGAGAAAATTAGAGGAAGCAGGATGCCGTGTTATTTACGGTCTGAGCGGCTATAAGGTACACTCAAAGCTTTGCCTGATTTCCAGAAAAACAGAGGATGGCATCTCATACATAACCCAGATCGGAACCGGTAACTACAATGAAAAGACTTCGGCCTTATATACGGATTTATCGTTAATGACCGCTAATCAGGAAATCGGAAAAGAGGCGGCAGAGGTATTTGCAGCCTTGCTAAAGGGTGAATTTGTAGAGGATACCGATTATCTTTTAGTTGCACCGAAATGCTTGCAAAATAAAGTTCTTGATATGATTGAAGAAGAAATGAATCATGTGAAAAATGGTGAAGAAGGTTATATCGGAATCAAGATAAATTCTCTTACCGACAAGGTAATCATCAATAAGTTGATTGAAGCAAGCAAAGCCGGTGTTAAGATTGAAATGGTCATAAGAGGAATCTGCTGTCTGATTCCGGGTGTAAAGGGATATACCGAGAATATAAAGGTAGTCAGCATTGTTGGTCGTTTTTTGGAACATTCCCGTATCTATTGGTTTGGAACAAAGGGTCGGGAAAAAGTATATATTGCATCCGCTGATTTTATGACAAGAAATACAATCCGTCGTGTGGAGGTGGCAGCACCTGTATTGGATGAAGGATTAAAACAATACTTGGAATGGATGTTTGAAACGATGTTGAAGGACGATGAAAAAGGAAAACTGCTGACCGAAAAGGGTACTTACATCGAGCAGAATATCAATGAAGAAAAGCTGAATTCACAGGAAGTCTTATATGAATTAGCATATAAGAACGCTGAGAAGTAATCTTGAAGACTATAACAGTTGCCGGATAGGAGGGAGGCCTGATATGGATAGAAATACAATGGAATTGATTTGTATCATTGGAATGGGTGTTTTTCTTTTGCTATGGGTAATCGGATGTGTGATTTGGCTGCTTGCGGATATAGAGAAATCCTATCGGGATACTCCGTTTTTATATCATGTTTCCTGTAGCCGATGTCAATTGGAATTTGATGCAAAAGGGAATGACTTAAGAGGTATTTTTTACAAACAGAAATCTACAACAAAGACAAAGAGAACACATGGAGCTTTTGTTAATGTACCTAAATATCAATATTATGCAAGAAAAATTTATTGCCCGAACTGTCAGAAAGTACGTTGGTGCCGGATTGGTAATATAGAGGATGCCAGAGCCAATAACATAGGAAACTCTATGAAATTGGTTATAAAAATGTTCATAAGAATGGTTGTGGGCGGTATAATTATCCTGTTGTTATTTCAGATTCCATGGGGTATTTTCCATCTTACTCTTTCTATTTTATTTCATTTATGGTAGGATATGGAAGTTGAGTAAAATTGAGGAAAGACAGAAACAGGAGGAAAATTATGTGGGAAAGTTTTAACAAGCTGTTGGGAATGATTGACGATTTTGTTTGGGGACCGCCCCTTATGGTATTGATTCTTGCCGGGGGACTGCTACTTACAATTCGTCTGGGACTTTTACAATTCCGTAAGCTTCCCTTGGCTTTAAGGTGGATGGTTAAGAATGAAGAAGGCGGCGAAGGAGAAGTAACCTCTTTTGGTGCCTTGTGTACGGCATTATCGGCTACAATCGGAACCGGTAATATTGTCGGAGTTGCAACTGCGATTGGTGCAGGTGGTCCCGGTGCTTTGTTCTGGATGGAGGTTGCAGCCTTACTTGGAATGGCAACAAAGTATGCAGAAGGCTTACTTGCTGTTAAATACAGAGTGGTAGATTCTGAAAATCATGCTTTAGGCGGACCTTTTTATTACATCGAAAAAGGAATGGGTGAAAAATGGAAATGGCTTGCTAAATTATTTGCCTTTTTCGGAATCTGTGTTGGTTTAATGGGAATCGGAACATTTTCCCAGGTAAATGGTATTTCATCTGCGGTTAAGGGATTCTTTGACCCGAATGGAAGCTGGACGGTAACAATTCCGCATGTTGGTGAATATTCATGGACAGTTGTAATTGCTTCCCTGATATTAAGCGTATGTGTTGCTTTGGTATTGATTGGTGGTATTCAGAGAATTGCTAAGGTATCACAGATTATCGTACCGTTTATGGCAATTATCTATGTAGTAATCTGTGTTGCACTTTTGATTTTTAACTTCAGAGAAATTCCGGATGCAGTTGTAGTGATTGTAAAGGGTGCATTTAATCCGAAGGCTGTTACCGGTGGTATTGTTGGAACGATGATTGTGGCAATGCAAAAGGGTGTTGCAAGAGGTATCTTCTCAAATGAAGCAGGTCTTGGTTCGGCTCCGATTGCGGCAGCAGCAGCAAAGACAAAAGAACCGGTAAGACAGGGCCTTGTATCTATGACAGGAACATTTATTGATACGGTTGTAATCTGTACCATGACAGGTTTATCAATTGTATTAACCGGTGCATGGCAGCAGGAAGGCTTAGAGGGTGTTCAGGTTACAACCTATGCATTCCAGCAGGGATTACCGATTTCCGGTCATGTGGCAGCATTTTTATTGATGCTTTGTCTGGTATTCTTTGCGTTTACAACCATTCTCGGATGGGATTATTATTCAGAGCGTTGTCTGGAATATTTATCAAAGGGCAGTAAGAAAACCATTCTTACTTATCGTTGGTTATACATATTGGCAGTATTTATCGGACCGTATATGACAGTAAGTGCTGTATGGACAATTGCGGATATCTTTAACGGATTGATGGCAATTCCGAATATGATAGCAATTTTTGCTTTGAACGGTGTTGTAGTAAAGGAAACAAGGGATTTCTTTACACGTCATAAAAATGGAGAAATTCAGGATTAATATAAGATTTCGGGGAAATTTATAAACATATATGAGAGGGACTTCATTGCAGACAGGGTGAAGTCTCTTTTTTTAGCAAAGGATGTGGATGGAATGAAACTTTTAATTACAATATTGGTAACCTTTTTTGCGGGAATGGGAGCAGGTCTTGGTACCGGATTTGCGGGAATGAGTGCCGCCGCGGTTATCAGTCCGATGCTGATTACATTTTTGGGAATGGAGCCATATATGGCGGTGGGAATTGCCTTATCATCGGATGTATTGGCAAGTGCGGTTTCCGCTTATACCTATGGGAAAAATAAAAATCTGGATATCAAAAACGGAATTATCATGATGATCAGTGTCTTATTGTTTACGGTAGTGGGCAGCTATATTTCAAGTATGGTTCCATCAACTACCATGGGCAATTTTTCGGTATTTATGACCTTTTTACTGGGTATTAAATTTATTTTAAAACCGGTTATGACAACCAAGGAGGCAATGGAGCAGGTATCTGCGAAAAAACGTATGCTACAGTCGATTTTATGTGGTGTTATTATTGGATTTATCTGTGGATTTGTTGGTGCCGGCGGTGGCATGATGATGCTTTTGATTTTGACATCTGTGTTGGGATATGAATTAAAAACAGCCGTTGGAACGAGTGTATTTATTATGACATTTACCGCATTAACCGGAGCGGTTTCTCATTTTACAATCGGGGGAATGCCGGATGTGTCGATATTACTTTTGTGTGTTGTATTTACATTATTATGGGCGAGAATTGCTGCCGTCTTTGCAAATCGTGCAACCCCGAAAACATTAAACCGTGTTACGGGTGTGATTCTTGTGATTTTAGGTCTGGTAATTATGGTATTTTCAAAGCTTTCATAAAACAGAAGCCTTAGAAGGACAACCGACGTGAAAATTCTGCATACTGTTTGTTTGAGATGGCTATCCGTTAAGATAAGGGAAAGAATAGTTGATACAGGGAGATGAGAATCTGATTGCAAGAGGCAGACCTTGTGATGTGATTGCAATTTCCGTATATGTAATCGGTATGGTGATTCTTTTACAGTTTGCAGGAGATAAAAAGCAAATGAAAGAAGGATGAATGACATGTGGCTTATATTTGCCTTTTGCTCGGCATTATTCGCCGGACTTACAGCAATTTTGGCAAAATGCGGAATCAAAAATACGGATTCCAATGTGGCAACTGCATTAAGAACCAATGTGGTATTGATTTTTTCATGGATTATGGTTTTTCTTGTGGGGGCTCAGAATGAGATTGGGACACTTGGCGGAAAGACGATATTGTTTCTTGTGTTATCCGGATGTTCTACCGGAGCATCCTGGTTATGTTATTTCAGGGCATTGCAGATTGGGGATGTGAATAAGGTTACCCCGATTGATAAGTCAAGTACCATTTTTACCATGTTATTGGCATTTATCTTATTAAAGGAATCCCTTACCGGGTTAAAGGTCGTTTCTATGGTCTGTATTGGAATCGGAACATATCTGATGATACAGAAAAAGGAAACAGAAGAACCACAGACAGAAAAAAAGGGAGCCTGGATGATTTACGCATTCGGCTCTGCTGTATTTGCCAGTCTGACATCGATTCTTGGGAAAATCGGAATGCAGGATGTGAATTCCAATTTAGGAACGGCAATCCGTACAATTGTAGTTCTGATTATGGCATGGATTGTAGTGTTCGTGACAGGAAAACAGAAGACGGTTCGGGAGATTGATAAAAAAAGCTGGATTTTTTTGATTTTATCCGGATTTGCAACCGGAGCATCCTGGCTTTGTTATTACCGGGCATTACAAGACGGTCCGGCAAGTGTGGTTGTTCCGATTGACAAATTGAGTATTTTGGTAACCATTGCATTTTCTTATCTTGTATTTCATGAAAAATTATCTGCCAAATCAGGCACCGGATTGGTGCTTATTGTGGCGGGAACATTTTTACTGTTATTCTAGGGTTACTCTACATAATCACCAACAAAGAAAATATATCATGAAAATCCACTAGTAAATCAGCCTGTTTGAACATTTCTATACATTGTTGGTATAATACTTATCCGGACGCTTTCTTTCAATTCCTATAATTTGTTTATCTATTTTATCAGCCAATATGTTACGCTGGAAAAAAGAATTAGGTTGATGAAGGAATATGAAAATGATATATTTAAAATTAATATTTCATTGAAGAATGTGGCAAAGAAACTGGCAGAGAAACCGGATTTGTCGTCAGATGGGATAGCATTTGGACAAGACGAAATCGGTAAGAGGAGAAGCTTATATGAATATATGGGAGATTTTAGGGATTTCGCCGACTAAGGATGAGGAAATAATTAAAAATGCATACCGGCAATTGTTAAGACAGACCAATCCGGAAGATGATGCGGAAGGATTTAAGCAGTTAAGAACGGCTTATGAACAGGCACTTGAATTTTGCCAGCGGGAAGATGAGGAAGCATCAGAGAAGGTAGAAGAAAGCAGGCTGACAAAAGAAATCGATGCATTGTATCAAAATTACGAAAAAAGAATGGATGTCAATGAGTGGAAGTGGTTGTTTTCTCAGGAAGACTTTATGTATTTAGACGAAGAAGACGGCGCTTTAAATGAGTTGCTGGTTTATCTGATGTCGCATTTTCATCTTCCGGAGGATGTTTTTGCTTATATAGATGAACGTTTTGGACTTCGTCAGCGAAAGAGCGAATTAAGCAGATATTTTCCTGTGAATTTTCTGGATTATATTTTAACCTATAATAAATACAGAGGTAAGGCATGGGATGCGTATTCCTTGTTTGAAGGAGATACTTCCTGTGTGGATACCTATATGGAAAAATGGGCGCAGATAAGAAACGTATATAATGAAGATAAATTTGAAGAAACGTTAAATCTTATAACGGAATTAAAGGATATGCCCGCATATCATCCGTTTCCGTATGCGTTAGAGATCTGTGCAAAGCTTCAGTTATTGGAACAACACGAAGAAAATGACGGTAACGAAAAAGGAGAACGCAAAAAGGAAATCCTTGACGAAATGCAGCAGTTAAGAGAAAAATATCCGGATTCTGTATTGTTATATGAATACGAAGCGAAGGCAGATGGGATTATCAAAGAATACAAAAAGGCGGAACGGATATATGAAGATATCTTAGGGCAATATCCGGAATATATTTCGGCACAGATTGAGTTGGCGGATATCCATTTTCTGCTGGGGGATTATGAAGCTGCGGGAAAAGAATATCGCAGGCTGATGTATGAACCACAGGTAATGGAGCGTGCCTACCGTGGAATGGTAGAAGCTGAACACAAACTGATTGAGATAAGAACAAAAGAACTATCGGAAAAACCGCAGTCGGATAAGATAAAATATTTACTGGCAGATTCTTATTATATGGTAAGCCGGGACGAGGAAGCACTTTCCATGCTGTTATCCTTTACACCGGCACCGGAGAAAAGCATTTCCTATTATGATCTGCTTGGAAGAATTTATTTTACCCTTGGCAAAGCCGAAGATGCCTGCATGAGTTTATCCAAATGCAAACAATTGCTGGAAACGTTCTTTGAAAAAGAAATGGAAAGTGAAGAGACGGATAAGTGGAAAAAACGGTATCCGCGAATTTGTATCCTGATTGCAAAATGTATGATAAAGATGCGGGATTACAATGGGGTAGAACAGTTTATGGAAGAATCCGTTCCGAAGGATTTGTCAGATGATTTAAAGGCGGAAGCAAATCATATAAAGGCGGCTCTTTTATACGAAAAGGAACAGTATGTAGAATGTATTGTTGTATGTGAAGAGGCGCTAAAGCATCCGATGGGTAACCAGGAGGCATGTACATTTCATCTGTATATGGCAAAGTCCTGCCAGAAGATGGATTATTTGCAGGATGCACTCAATGCCTGCCAGCGTGCCAAAAATGAGGACCGGTATGCAATGGATGCCTATGTGGTAGCAATTGAGGTGTTTTTGGAGGTTTCGCAATATGAGGATGCATTGCAGGAGATTGAAGATTATCGTCAGATAGATCCGGGTAGTGACAGCATGAAGTACTATGAGGCGGTTTGTCTTTTCCACCAGAAGGAATGGAAACAGGCGGTTTCCGTTCTCGAAGAACTGATTCAAAACTACAAAAAAGAGACTTCGGATTTCAGTGATATCGGTAAGGCAATGATTTTACTTGCAGACTGTTATGAGGAAACCGGAAGGCTTGAGGATATGCTTGCCACATACCAAAAGGTAGAAAAAATGTTCCCGGATCGTGAAAATATCCATGGATTATTGGCATATGCTTATCGGGAAATGGAAGATTATCCGACAGCTATTGAAGAATATACCAGACAGATTGAACGGATGCCACATGCATTTTATTATTCCAACAGAGGTGGCACATATCATACCATAGCAGATTATGAGCATGCATTGGAGGATTACCAAAAAGCACTAACCTTAGACCCTGACCGGGTATTTTGCCATATGCAGATGGGTAAAGTTTATCAGCTGACCGGTCAGTATGAGGCGGCAATTTCCAAATTTAATGACACGATACAACTGCTTGATGAGAGTGAAACGGAGCAGAAATTAGAAGCATTACGGTGGCAGAGCAGAAGTTATATCTGTATGGGGCAATATGATAAGGGAATTGCTATTTTAGAAAAGTTACTTAAGGATTACGGAGATGAAGCAGATTATAGTCTCCGGTATGAACTGGCATTGGCATATGGAAGAAGTAACCGGAGTGACGCAGCATATCAGGTATTGAAAGACTATTTGGATCATGGAACCGATGAGGATGAAAAATATTCCTATGCCGGTCTGATGTTGGAATTGATGGGTGAGGAAGGCGAATTGGACAAAGCAGGATATGCATTTGAATTTGCAAGAGCAATCCATGAGGATGACTGCCATTTGTACGAGAAATATGCCCGGATTCTTGTTTATAATGGGGAATACGAAGAAGCAAAGCGTCAATATCTGAAAGCGGTAGCCGATGATGAGGAAAATAAGCGCGGCTGGTGTTCTTCTTTGGTGGAAGCCTGTTTTTTGGCAGACGGAGAAATTCTTCCGGAATATGAAATATATGTAACCCGTTCCATGATTCCCGAGGAGAAGATGCTGACACCAAGAGAATATATCCGGATGGGACGGCTTTATCGGGTACTTGGGGAATATGACAAAGCACTGGAATGTCTGAAAAAATCCGTTTCCATGAATCTTTGCATAGGCTGCGGATATGCAGGCTGTGAAGAGGGACATTATGAGCTTGGTTTACTGTATGAGGCAATGAATGATACAGATTCCGCCATAGCTGCCTATCGGGAGGCTTTGAAGGCGCATGGACATATCGGTGTATATCAAAGACGTCTGGATGCACTGACAAAAAATAGAAGTTGACACACTATATACATGGTGCTACAATGACAACCGAATAAAGGAATGCTTCAGGGCGGAGTGAAATTCTCCACCGGCGGTATTTGAATTGATATTCATAAGCCCGCGAGCCGTAAGGCATGAACCAGTGAGATTCTGGTGCCGACAGTATAGTCTGGATGGAAGAAGACAGAACTGGTTTATCCGGTGTATAGGAATAACAGGTATTGCAATAATAAGCCTTGAGGTAAGAATACTTCAGGGCTTTTTTTATGATTTTTTACAATAAGAGGTAATCTATGAAAAATGAGGAATATATGCGCCGTGCAATTGCTCTGGCAAAGAATGGAATCGGAAGAGTCAATCCCAATCCGTTGGTCGGTGCCGTAATCGTTAAAGACGGAGAGATTATAGCGGCGGGGTATCACGCAAAATACGGAGACCTGCATGCGGAACGAAGCGCATTTCATAATTTAAAAAAAGCAGAAGATGCAAAGGGTGCAACCATGTATGTGACTTTGGAACCTTGCTGCCATCAGGGAAAACAACCTCCTTGCACACAGGCAATTATTGAACATGGAATTAAAACGGTTTATGTGGGTTCGAATGACCCGAATGAGCTGGTTGCCGGAAAGGGGATTTTGCAGTTAAGAGAGGCTGGAATTGAAGTAATCACAGAATTTTTAAAGGAAGAGTGTGATGCGCTAAATCCGGTGTTCTTTCATTATATAACGACAAAGACGCCCTATGTAATTATGAAATATGCGATGACGCTTGATGGCAAAATCGCGACCCATACCGGTCATTCAAGATGGGTATCCGGGGAACAGTCAAGATTACGGGTACATGAAACACGAAATGCCGTTTCCGGTATTATGGTTGGAATCGGAACCGTTTTAAATGATGATCCGTTGTTGACCTGCCGGCTGGAAAACGGAGTGAATCCGACACGTATTATCTGTGATACCAAATTAAGGATTCCGCTATCAAGTCAGATTGTTGATACAGCGTTTGAAGTCCCGACGATTGTGGCTACCATACCTCCGCATCCGGAATATAATCGTTTCTGGAATGAACAGAAAGGATTTCTTGAAAAAAACGGAATTCAGGTGTTGACGGTAAAGGAAAAAGACAACCGTATTGATTTGCAGGATTTGATGGTTGAACTTGGAAAATTAAAGATAGACAGTATTTTAATCGAAGGAGGTTCCGCATTAAATTATTCTGCATTGCAGGAGGGAATTGTAAACCGGATTGAGGCATATGTTGCACCGAAGATATTTGGTGGAGTTGGTTTCTTTACTCCGGTAGGCGGTCCGGGTGTAGAACTTGCCACGGATGCATTGCAGGCAAAATTCGTATCGGCACAACCGGTTGGAGAGGACATCCTGCTGACTTATGAACTATAATTGCAAAAATAAAATGAATATATAAAAAAGGAGTGACAATATGATTAAACATATGATTATCTGGACGTTGAAGGAAGATTTATCGGAAGCAGAAAAGGAAACGGTAAAAGCAGGGATTAAGGAAGGTTTAGAAGGACTTGCCGGTAAGATTCCCGGTTTGCTGGAAATTAAGGTTCATATAAATGGACTGCCTTCTTCCAATGCGGATTTGATGTTGGAAAGCAGTTTTGAAAGTGAGGAAGCTTTAAAAGGATATGCCACCCATCCTGCTCATGTAGCGGTAGCGGATGGAAAGGTTCGTCCATATACCGGTATTCGCAGCTGCCTTGATTATGAGGTATAGAACAGGTAGAAGGATTTGAAGGAGAAAAGAAATGTTTACAGGGATTGTTGAAGAATTGGGAACAGTAGTTTCGATAAGCAAGGGCGTAAAGTCTTCTCAATTGACCTTACAGGGAAAACTGATATTTGAAGATATGCATATCGGGGATTCCATTGCAGTAAATGGAGTCTGCCTTACGGTTACGGAAAAGACGGCAAATACATTTACGGTAGATGTAATGGCAGAGACACTCCGCCGGTCTTCTTTGGGAAGTCTGTCAAAGGGAAGCAAGGTCAATATGGAACGTGCCATGGCTGCAAACGGTCGTTTCGGAGGTCATATTGTAAGCGGACATATTGACGGAACCGGTACGATTGAAAGCTTTGTCCGGGAAGATAATGCGGTCTGGGTAACCATTGCCACCCCGGCGAAAATATTAAAATATATCATTGAAAAGGGTTCCATTACCATTGACGGAATTTCGTTAACGGTGGCATATGTGGATAGCCGGTGCTTTAAGGTGTCTTTAATTCCGCATACAGCGGCAAATACCACATTGTTGATGAAAAAAGCCGGAGATACGGTAAATCTGGAAAATGATATTGTGGGAAAATATATTGATAAGCTTATGCATTTTGATAATGGGGATGAGGATTCAAAGGACGAAAGCAGTCAGGGCATTTCCATGGAATTTTTATCGCAAAATGGATTTATGTAAAGAAAATTATTATCAGGAGGAAGAAAGATGTCAGAATTTAATACAACACAGGAACTGGTAGAAGATTTAAAGGCAGGAAAGATAATCGTCATATTGGATGATGAAAACCGCGAAAATGAAGGAGACGTCATCTGTGCGGCTGAATTTGCAACAACAGAAAATGTCAATTTTATGGCAAGCTATGCAAAGGGATTGATCTGTATGCCGATGGACGCATCTTACACAGATAAATTAAATCTGCCACAGATGTGTATTACCAATACCGACAATCATTGCACCGCATTTTCGGTATCCGTTGACCATGTCAGTACGACAACCGGGATTTCCGCATATGAAAGAGGAATCACTGCAAGAAAATTTGTGGAAGAGGATGCAAAGCCGGAGGATTTCAGAAGACCGGGACATATGTTTCCGCTTGAGGCAAGACCGGGTGGCGTGATTGAGCGGGATGGTCATACAGAGGCAACGGTAGACTTATGTAAACTTGCCGGATTGAAACCGGTTGGTTTATGCTGTGAAATTATGCGTGATGATGGAATGATGGCAAGAAAGGAAGATTTGCTTGCATTTGCAAAGAAACATAATTTGAAGATTGGAACAATCAAAGATTTAATTCAGTACCGGAAGGAGCATGAGGTATTCGTAGAATGTGTTGCCAGTGCCAAAATGCCGACCAGATACGGTGAATTTACAATCTACGGTTATATCAATAAATTAAATGGAGAACATCATGTTGCCTTGGTAAAGGGAGATGTTACGGACGGAAAGCCGGTATTGTGCAGAGTACATTCGGAATGTCTGACCGGTGATGCATTGGGTTCTGCAAGATGTGACTGTGGTCAGCAGTATGATGCAGCGATGAAGATGATTGCAAAAGAAGGCAGAGGTGTATTGCTCTATCTTCGTCAGGAAGGCAGAGGAATTGGATTGATTAATAAGATTCGAGCTTATCAGCTCCAGGATCAGGGATTAGATACCGTAGAGGCTAATTTAAAGCTTGGTTTCCCTGAGGATGCAAGAGATTATACCATTGGTACACAGATATTGGTTGACCTTGGAGTAAAACAGCTTCGTTTGATGACAAACAATCCGTTAAAGGTATATGGTCTGGAAGGCTATGGTTTATCCATCGTGGAACGTGTGCCAATCATTATGGAACCGGGAAAATATGATGCGTTCTATTTAAAAACCAAACAGGAAAAGATGGGACATATCTTAAATTATTAAGGTTTTGATATTAAGGGGAGAGACAAAGGATGAAAGAGAGAAACATTACAATATTTGCCGTTTTATATACGGTTTTGGTATATGCGGCGCCGGCATTGTTTTATGCGGTTGTTACATTTTTACCGGATTTCCTGAAAGGACTGGCATATGTAATTTTGTTTATACCGGTTGCTTTGGCGGTAATCAATGTGATTTATATAAAGAAAAATTTCAATGAATTAAGCCGGGATGTGTTACTCCGGGGAGCATTGATTGTTAAATATGTCCTGATACCATTTTATATTGTGGGAGGAATCAATGTAGCGCTATTTGCACTGATGATGTTTACGCCGGTTGTATTTATGGTATTCCTGTCACCCGTAATAATTGGAGTTTTATGTTTTTTTGGCTGGATTTATCTGGTGGGAGGTACGGTCTTTTCACTTGCATATATCATAAAGGCGAAAAAAGAAAAGGCACATGGAACCGTTTTGTCGGTAATCGGAGGAATTATGCAGTTCTTCTTTGCAATGGATGTGATTTCTTTAATGATTTTATCCATAAAGGATAAGAAGTATATTCCTGTTACGATTACCTTGATTCTGGTAACGGTTATCGGAAGTATCAGTGCGGTTGCATGGCTGGTTCTGACATTTATGGCAAATATATAGACAGATTGCACAGGTATTTGTTATAAAACAGAACCATACAAGTAAAATTGCATAATAAAAAATAAGAAAAACATAGAAAAATTTTATCATAAATTTGAAAATGCACAAAATTTTCACGGTTTATAAAAAAATTTTCTATGTTTTTTCTTTTGCAATAAAAATATAATGAATACAGTCAAAGAGACGGAAAAATAATTTTCATAGGAGGAAAAAAATATGAGAAAACACAAATTATTAGCAATGCTTGCAGTAGCAGCACTTTCAGTTTCACTTGTAGGTTGTGGTTCAGGATCTGGCTCAGGTTCAAGCTCAGGTTCATCAGGAGGTGCAAACAGCACAAAGCCACTTGTATGGTTCAATCGTCAGCCATCAAACAGCTCGACCGGAGAGATTGATATGACTGCAATGAACTTCAATGATGACACTTACTATGTAGGATTTGATGCAAATCAGGGTGCAGAACTTCAGGGACAGATGGTTCTTGACTACATCACAGCTCATGCAGATGAGATTGACCGGAATGGTGATGGAGTAATCGGTTATGTATTAGCAATCGGTGATATCGGACATAATGATTCAATCGCACGTACACGTGGTGTTCGTTCCGCACTTGGAACCGGCATTGAGACAGACGGAGCCGTAGATGCAAGTCCTGCAGGAACAAACACAGACGGAACAGCAACTGTTGTACAGGATGCAACAATTGAAGCCGGTGGAAAGACTTACACAGTTCGTGAGTTGGCATCACAGGAAATGAAGAACTCAGCAGGAGCTACATGGGATGCAGCTACAGCCGGTAATGCAATCGGTACATGGTCAGCATCATTTGGTGATGAAATTGATATCGTTGTTTCAAACAATGATGGTATGGGAATGTCAATGTTCAATGCATGGGCAAAGGATAACAAGGTTCCTACATTCGGTTACGATGCAAACAGTGATGCTGTAGCAGCAATCGCTGAAGGATATGGCGGAACAATTTCACAGCATGCAGACGTTCAGGCTTACCTTACATTAAGAGTTCTTCGTAACGCATTAGACGGTGTAGACGTAGATACCGGTATCGGTACAGCAGATGAAGCTGGTAACCAGTTAGAGGAAGGTGTTGATTACAGATACAGCGAAGAAGAAAGATCTTACTATGCATTAAATGTAGCTGTAACAGAAGATAACTACAAAGATTTCACAGACTCAACAAAGATTTATGACAAGGTTTCAAATCAGCTTGATTCAAGCAAGAGTCCGGAAAAGAAAGTTTGGTTGAACATTTACAATGCTTCTGATAACTTCTTAAGCTCAACTTATCAGCCACTTCTTGAGAACTATGATGATTTATTAAACTTAAAGGTTGATTACATCGGTGGTGATGGTCAGACAGAGTCAAACATCACAAACCGTCTTGGAAACCCAGGAGAGTATGATGCATTTGCAATCAACATGGTTAAGACAGATAATGCTTCATCATACACATCTATTCTTGAACAGTAAGATAAGAATAGAAACTGATATAGTGTAGACCCGGAGGGGTGTCAGGAACTCCTGATACCCTTCCTTTTCTAAAAGGAGTAACGATATGGCAGAAGATAAGAAAGATTACATCTTATCGATTCGCGGTATGAGCAAGTCATTTGGAAGAAATAAGGTTTTAAATCATATCAATCTGGATGTTAAAAAAGGCTCAATCATGGGACTTATGGGTGAAAATGGTGCCGGAAAGTCTACCATGATGAAATGTCTGTTTGGTACATATCAAAAGGATGAAGGTACAATTGTTTTGGATGGAAAAGAAATTAACTTTTCCGGTCCGAAGGATGCATTGGAAAATGGAGTAGCCATGGTGCATCAGGAACTGAACCAATGTCTTGAAAGAAGCGTAATCGATAATTTATTCCTTGGTCGATATCCTAAAAATTCCTTGGGAATGATTGATGAAGGACGTATGAAAAAAGAAGCGTCAGACCTGTTCCGTAAACTTGGTATTACGGTTAATCTGACAAAACCAATGAAAAATATGTCGGTATCTGAACGACAGATGTGTGAAATTGCAAAAGCAATTTCTTATAATTCCAAGGTGATTGTATTAGATGAACCAACATCTTCACTGACAGCACCTGAGGTTGAAAAGTTATTTAAAATGATGCGCCAGTTACGGTCACAGGGAATTTCATTAATTTATATTTCTCATAAGATGGATGAAATTTTTGAAATATGTGACCAAATTTCTGTGCTTCGGGACGGTACCCTTGTTATGACAAAGGATAGCAGCGATACAAACATGAATGAGTTGATTTCCGCTATGGTTGGACGGTCTTTGGATAATCGTTTCCCACCGGTTGATAATAAACCGGGTGAGGTTGTATTATCGGTAGAACATTTGTCAACAAAGTATGCACCGAAGTTACAGGATATTACCTTTGATGTTCGAAAAGGTGAAATCTTTGGATTATATGGTCTGGTTGGTGCCGGACGTACGGAGCTTTTGGAAACAATCTTTGGTATACGAACCAGAGCTGCAGGACGTGTCTATTACAATGGAAGGCTGATGAACTTCCATTCTCCGAAAGATGCAATGGATCATGGATTTGCATTGATTACAGAGGAGCGTAAGGCAGACGGCTTGTTCTTAAAGGCAGATATTACATTTAATACAACAATTGCAAATATGAAGCAGTATAAGTCGGGAATTGCATTGTCAAATGATGAAATGGTTCGGGCAACAGCGGAAGAGATTCGGGTTATGCATACAAAATGTATGGGACCGGACGATATGATTGCGAATCTTTCCGGTGGTAATCAGCAAAAAGTTATCTTTGGTAAATGGTTAGAGCGTTCACCGAACATCTTCATGATGGATGATCCGACCAGAGGTATTGATGTTGGTGCCAAATATGAAATTTACGAATTGATTATTCAGATGGCAAAGCAGGGAAAAACAATTATTGTGGTTTCTTCGGAAATGCCTGAAATTCTTGGTATTACAAACCGTATCGGTGTCATGTCAAACGGACATTTATCCGGTATTGTAAATACAAAAGAAACAAATCAGGAAGAATTATTAAGACTTAGTGCGAAGTATTTGTAATAGAAAGGAGCATGGACTATGGCAAAAGATTCAAGAATTCTTTCGGTAGAAGAGGAAGCAAAGCTCTTAAAACCGATTGATGAATATGTAGGTAAAATACAGGAACAAATCGATGCATTACGTGTGGATGGTTCAGATAAAGTTCAGAGTTTAAAAACGCATATGTCGCTTGCAAAGGTTGACAAAAATTATACAAAAGAAGAACGTGCAAAGATTATTGAAGAAGATAAGAAGGCACTGGAAAAGGCAAAGGCAGTTGAGAATGCAAACAAGGGTAAGATTGCAGGATTGATTGCGGATGCAGAGAAATATCTGGCTGAACATTATGATAAGGAGTATTATCAGAAGGTTGCAGCAAGCTGCGATGCCCAAAAAGAACAGGCAAAGGCAGAGTACAAAAAGGTTTGTGAAGACCTTAAGGAAGAACATGAAAAACTGGTTGTAAGTTTGACCGATAAACAGGAAATCAAAGATGAAAAATATGTTTACAAAAACCGTATCTTTGATGCAGATATGACACATGAGTCAAAATTGCAGGAAATCAAAGACAGAAAACATGATGCATATGCGCACAAATATCATTTGATTGATTTGCTTCGTATGTCTAAATTTACATTTGCACAGAAGCAGGCACAGAATATTGAAAATTATAAATACACCTTTAATACATCCCAGTTCTTATACAAGAATGGATTGTATATCGTTATTATTTTAATTTTCATTGCTTTATGTATCATTACTCCAATGGTAAAACATACACAGTTATTGACACTGACTAACATTTTAAATATTTTACAGCAGGCTTCACCTCGTATGTTCCTTGCATTGGGTGTTGCAGGATTGATTTTGTTAACAGGTACCGATTTGTCCGTAGGTCGTATGGTTGGTATGGGTATGGTTACAGCAACCCTGGTTATGCACAATGGTATTAATACAGGTGCCGTATTTGGTCATATCTTTGACTTTACTTCCATTCCGGCAGCAGGACGTGCCATTCTTGCATTACTTGCATGTGTTGTTTTGACAACTCTGTTTTCAGCAATAGCCGGTTTCTTTATGGCGAAGTTTAAAATGCATCCGTTTATATCGACCATGGCGAATATGTTGATTATATTTGGTTTGGTTACATATGCAACAAAGGGTGTATCATTCGGTGCAATTGATGCTTCAATTCCGAATATGTTTATCCCAAGAATCGGTAACTTCCCAACCATTATTCTTTGGGCTGTTGTAGCGATTGTTGTAGTATGGTTTATCTGGAACAAGACAACATTTGGTAAGAACTTATATGCAGTCGGCGGTAATCCGGAAGCAGCAGCAGTATCCGGTATTTCCGTATTCAAAGTAACACTTTGTGCATTTATCCTTGCCGGTATCCTTTACGGATTTGGTTCATGGTTAGAGTGTAACCGAATGATTGGTTCCGGTAGTGCAGCTTACGGACAAGGATGGGATATGGATGCTATTGCAGCCTGCGTTGTAGGTGGCGTATCCTTCACAGGTGGTATTGGTAAGATTTCCGGAGTTGTAACCGGTGTTTTGATTTTCACATCGCTTACTTATTCGCTTACCATTCTTGGTATTGATACAAACCTTCAGTTTATTTTTGAAGGTATTATCATTCTTGCAGCTGTAACACTTGACTGTTTGAAATATGTAAAGAAGAAATAATTTCTTTCAAAACGATAATAGGGCACGGATTTATTTCATGTAAATTCGTGCCTTTTTTTCAAATATAAGTTATAATAACATCAATGTGAAAAGATAATAAATTAGGTAATTGCGAAACGTTGCAATAGATTCTTCTTTGTAAGTTATTTACATTACCAACACAGGCTCGCTTGCGCTTCATCCGCTCGCAATGGTACTAAACTCGCATAAATGCTCGTTAAGAACCAGCGAGCTTCAAATATCCTGTGTTTTGGTAATTGTAAAAACTTACAAATGTTATATATTATAAGCGTTTCGCAAATGCCTAGATAATAAATGATGGAAAGGAGGGAAAACATGCTGACCTATAAAGTGCTTCTTGTAGATGATGAGGAAGAAGTTATGAATGTCATTGAACATAAAATTGACTGGGAACGTCTGGGATTTGAAGTGATCGGAAAAGCACAAAATGGTGTGAAGGCACTTGAGGTTGCGGAAAAAACACAGCCGGACGTTGTAATTACCGATATCAAGATGCCTTACATGGATGGGTTGGAGTTGGCCCGTAGATTAAAAGAGGATAACCCAAGTGTCCGGATTATGATTCTGACCGGATTTGATGAGTTTGAATATGCAAAAGAGGCTGTCCATCTTGAGGTGGAAGAATATGTTTTAAAACCGGTAAATTCCAATGAACTGTCGGATTGTATGATGCGATTGAAACAGAATCTGGATAAAGAAAGAGATGAAAAATTAAATGTCCAGAAGCTTCAGCAATATTATATGGAATCGTTGGAACTGTTGCAGACCAACTTTTTCTGTTCCCTGATTGAAGGAAGGGTACAGGACGGAGAAGTGGATAAATATATGGATGCATACCAGATTACCGTGAATGGTCCGTATTATTGCAGTGTGGTATTTCATGTTTCGGAGAGCAGGGTTCCGGAGGGGATGGCACCATTACTTCTTACCATGTCCCTGCAAAGAGAAGCAGGTGAAAAATTTAAAGACCGGTGGAAATGTAAAGCATTCACATATTTAAGCAATGTGGTGATGCTGGTGGAATTGCCATCGGAAGAAAGCATTTCCCAATTGACAGACGATTGTGACTGGTTTTGCAGATGGGCAGACCGTTTCCTTGGTGCGGTGGTAACAGCGGGAATCGGCAAGGCGTGTAATGATTTTCATGGAATCAATCTTTCTTATGAAGGTGCCAGAGAAGCAATTTCTTACCGGGTAATCTATGGAACGGGGCGTTCCATTAACATCGGGGATATTGCACCGAAAGGACAGGAATTATCCATGCAGTTAGAAGATATCCAGATGAATGATTTATTTAAGGCAATTCATTTGGGTGTCCGTGAAGATATAGAACGGGCAGTGGTTACGATGGTAAAGCAGTTACGGGAAATGGCAAAAACAGTGAATCAGTATAATTTTGCAACGATGGAAATTGTCGGTCATTTGTATCGTTTCTGTGGAAATAATTATTTGCAGTTTGAAAACCATATCGGAGATATTAAGAATCCATATGAAGCTGTTCCGCAAATGGATGACCAGACTTTGACAAACTGGATTATTCATGTGGCGTTATCCATCAGTGAAGAGTTGAAGAATGCCAGAACTACTTCTCTTCGGTATCTGATTACCGAGGCAAAGAATATGGTACGGGATAATTATGCGGATCCGGATTTATCACTGGATATGGTCTGTTCCAAGGTTGGAGTATCCAATTCCTATTTTTCTTCTGTATTTAAGAAAGAGGTCGGACAATCCTTTATTACATATCTGACGGATTACAGAATGGAACGGGCATTGCATCTGATTTTGGAAACCAGTGAGAAGAGTTATGAAATCGCGGAACATGTGGGATATGTGGATGCCAATTATTTCAGTTATGTATTTAAAAGAAAATTTGGTATGTCACCGTCAAAATATCGTTTGGAACATACAAGGAAATAATTTATGATCAGTAGAATTATAAACAAAGAATTTGATATTCAGTCCATGATTATGACCGTACTTACGGTGCTTACGGTTGTGACATCAATTACCATGGGTTTACTGCTTTATAACCGGTACGAGCTGACAATCCGGCAGACGGAGGTGCAGGACACGCAGATGCTGGTAAAAAGTACGGTGGATGACCTGGAATATAATTTACGAAATATGCGGCAGGTATCCAATACCATAAATTATAATGTCATTCAGGAGATGGATGTATCCAGTCAGGAATTTAATCAGGAACTGGGTTTGCTCTATGAATTAAATAAGGACAAAATACAAAGTATTGCATTATATGATGACAAGGGCAAATTAATTGTTGCGGAACCGGTCACCTTACAAAAGGAGGATGTGGATGTACCCGGTCAGGAGTGGTACCAGGAAGCGGTCGGAGAAATTGAGAATATGCATTTTTCAACACCTCATATCCAGAACCTTTTCCATGATGATTCCTACCGGTATCACAGGGTAATTTCCCTAAGCCGTTCCGTTGATGTCATAGATGGAGAAAATCCCGGAAGTGGTGTACTGCTGGTAGATATGAAGTATTCCGATATTTCGGAAATCTTTGATACGATTAATCACGAAAGTAGTGAGCGATATTATTATTTGTGTGATGGGGATGGAAATATTATATATCATCCGCGTTCCATGGAAATCAGCCGCGGATTATTTGAAGAAAATACCGATGCCATTGCAGATTATGAAGATGGAATTTACAGCAACGAATTGGATGCGGACGGCAACAAACAAACCATCATTGTGAATACAATTGCTTATACCGGATGGAAAATGGTAGGTGTGGTTCCACAGAGTATGAAGACGAATAATCTGCGCAGATTCCGGTATTATATCATAACCATTGTTATTTTGCTGATTATGATGATTTTATTTGTGAATAAGGTTATTACAAGAAAGATATCTAGTCCGATATTAAAACTGGATGCTTCGGTAAAGGCATATGAGGCAGGAGAAAAGCCGAGTATTTATATTGGTGGTTCTTCCGAAATCCGACATCTCGGAAATTCCGTTCAAAAGTCCTACGAACAGATTGAACATCTGATGAAAGAAATTGTAGAGCAGCAGAATGAACGGCGAAAAAGTGAGCTGGATGCATTACAAAGTCAGATTAATCCACATTTCCTTTATAATACATTGGAGTCGATTACCTGGATGATAGAAGGCAACAAAAATGAAGATGCCGTATTTATGATATCGGAACTGGCAAAGCTTTTCCGAATCAGTTTGTCAAAGGGTAAGACGATTATCAGTATTGAGGATGAAGTGCAGCATTGCCGAAGTTATATGAATATTCAGAAGTATCGGTATAAGGACAGATTTGCGATTGAATATCAGGTGGATGAGGATATTTATCAGTATTGCACAGTAAAACTGATATTACAGCCGATTTTGGAAAATGCTATTTATTACGGTGTCTGTGATATGGACGAAGATGATGATGCAAGAATTATAATCAGAGGCAGAATGGAAGATAACAGTATTTATCTTTCGGTAGAGGATAATGGTATGGGTATGCGGCAAGAAGATGTTGACAATATTCTTACGGATAACCAGAAAGTACCAAAGCACGGTTCCGGCGTTGGTCTTATCAATGTGCATACAAGAATTCAGTTGATGTTTGGAACGGAATACGGATTAATCGTTGAAAGCGAGGCGGATGAGGGAACAACGGTAACGATTCATTTGCCGGCAATTCCATACACAAAAGAAAACTGTGATGAACTGGAACAGTCAAAAATCTGGAAAGGATAAGGGGTATGAAAAAGAATAGAATAACCTTCCTGTTTGCGGAAATCTGTCTGGGATTATTGGTTGTATTTTTTGTAAGAAATATTTTTTCGGATAATAAACCACAAAAAAGAGTTGCCGTCATTGTTGAAAACTCCGGTGACGAGAAATGGGATTCATTTATCAATGGGTTAAAACAGGCGGCAGATATGAAAAATATCCATTTGATTATCTGTAATACGGATGAGATTGAGAATGCAGAGGAAGAGAAAAATCTGATTTATGAACAGTTAGATAACCAGGTCGATGCATTTATTGTACAGGCTGCGCCGGGTGATGATGTGAGCGATATGTTGTATGAGATTCAGAAACAAAAACCGGTATTACTTGTTGCAAACGGTGTGACTGAAAAACCGGATGCGGATATTGCACAGATACTGCCGGATGATTATGCCATGGGATATGAATTAGGGGAAAGCTTTCTTAAGAATCATGCAGATGAGGCATCCAAAGTGTCCGTTGGAATCATCAATGGCACAAAGAAAATGGATTGTACGAAAAAAAGAAGAGAGGGTCTGTTAGATGCACTTTCGGATTCGGATTGTAAGATAGCCTTTGATATTTATAAGACATATAATGAAGATGTGACAACTATGGTAGAACATCAGGTATCGGTGGATTATCTGTTTGTTTTAGAGACAGAAGCATTGGAACAGGTTGGTACGAGCTATAAAGAAAATCCGGATATACAGACCGGTTTATATGGAATTGGTAACAGCATAAAATGTGTTTATTATTTGGATGATCAGATAGTGGAAAGTCTTGTAATGGTAGATGCTTATGATATGGGATATAACAGTGTTATGGAAATATCGCAAACGTTGAAACATCGTTTTTATACCATGAAAAACGGAACGGTTGAGCATAAATTGATACAAAAAGATGATATTTTTAAGGAAGAAACCCAACAGTTCTTGTCCACATATGAGTAGAGGGTAAAACCGGAGGTAAAAATGAAGTGTTTTAAAAGAAAATTAGTGCTTATATTAATTGCTATGATGATTGTATTGTCCGGTTGTAAGAAGCAGGAGACTTCCACCCGTACAACAATGCGGGTGGGTGTGGTTTTGTACACGCAGGATGATCCGTATATCAATGCATTATCGGATTGTCTGAAGGAAAATTTTGAACAAATGGAATCGAATAATTTTAAAATTATTATGACGGTAAGAGACGGAAAGAATGACCAGTCTGCACAGGATGATGCAGTAGAAGAAATTATTGATGCCGGCTGCGATGTGCTTTGCATTGATTTGGTGGATCGAACTGAGCCGTCCCAGATTATTGAGATGGCAAAAAAAGAAAACATTCCGATTATATTCTTTAACCGGGAGCCGGTGCAGCAGGATTTGATGCAATGGGATAAACTATATTATGTCGGCGGTGATGCAAATCAGTCCGGTGTAATGCAGGGAGAAATTGCAGCCGAGGTTATCCGTTCGGATAAGTCGGTTGACCGGAATCAGGATGGAAAAATTCAGTATGTGTTGTTAGAGGGAGAAACCGGACATCAGGATGCGATTATCCGGACGGATAGTGCGGTAAAGACCTTGATGGAAAACGGCATCAAACTGGAAAAATTAAGCTATCAATTTGCAGACTGGAATCGTGCACAGGCGGAAAATAAAATGACACAGTTGATTAATCAGTATGGAGATGATATTGAACTGGTATTATCGAATAATGATGAAATGGCTGCCGGTGCTGTGGATGCCTATGACAAGCTTTCCTATGGAGAGGACAATCGTCCGGTTATATTTGGAATTGATGGACTTGACCATGTATTAACTGCGGTACAGCAGGGTACAATTCAGGGAACGGTTTATAATGACAAGGAAGGACAGGCGGAACAGATTGCAAATCTGGCAAAGGATTTATTCTGGGGAAACAGTCTGACACAATATAATTTTGAGGATGAGCGGTATATATTTTTACCTTATCAGAAGGTGGATGCATCAAATGTAGAGGATTATCTGAAAGAAAAATAAGGGTGGATAATCCATGTCGAATAAGATTTTGAAGGATGGGAATTACAGGAATGGAACAGGAAATGGAATTATATTATTCGGAAATGAACCCCGAAAAAAGACAGAACTTGTTAAAGGAAAGCATGCATGAGCCGTTAACGGAGGAAGATCAGATTCGGGAAAAATTATGGATTGCAAGGTATGGAAAACGAAAACCCAGAAATGATGCTTATGTTGGATATTTTATGAATTTGAAGTATATTGCAGAAAGCGGGAACGTTGATATCGGTGGGAAAAAGAAAAAACTTGCACTTGAGGCAATCCATGGATTGAATCTTTTTGATTATGATAAGAAGCAGGAAGCGGAACGGGAGATTACCTTTTGCGAATTGAAGCAAGCCTGTTTAAAGTACATTGACATCAGTGCCAATGGCAGGGGATTTACTTCGGTTATCTTTGGTATGGGACAGTTGTCCGATGAAAGTGTGGCAAAAAAAATTGCGGAACAATTAAGTGTGGTTGTATATACGGCTCCACACATTCTAAAGATGGACAAAGAATTTTCCGTGTTACAAAAAGCCGCAGTTGAAGCCTTTCGGGAAGTATATCCCAATCGGGAACACTTCCTCAAAAAATATTGATTTGTGGCTTTGCTTTTCCATTCGGATGGATTAGGAATTTATGTCTGCGCAGCTTTCTCTGATTACAAGCTCACATGGAATTTTAACCTTTAGCGGCGTATGAATGCTTAAATTCGATGCCACATATACAAGGTTGGCTCCGTGCTGCCCCATATCATATGCCGGGGCGTGAATCGTAGTAAGCGGCGGATTCATGTAAGAACAGGTTTCCTCATCATTAAATCCAATAATTGAAATATCATGAGGAATCTGTAATCCATGTTCCCGGATTGCCCGCATGGCACCAAAGGCAATGGCGTCACTGGCAGCAAAAACAGCTGTTGGAACATGGTCGGATTCCAATAATTCACTCATCATTTCATATCCCGACTGGGAGGTAAAATTTCCTTCCTTGTAGTAAGTTTCGTAGTCCATATGGCGGTGTTTCATATAATTTTTATAGGATGTGGCACGGGCATCTTCGATTGGTTCGTGGTTACCGACATATTCAAGACCACCCAAAAATCCAATACTTTGATGTCCAAGCTGTGTAAGGTAGTCCAATGCACAATAGACAGCCTGTTCAAAATCCATCGACAGGGATGTGATATGAAATTCTTCTACCGGCATATCCAAAAATACGATATTCTTACTGATGCCGATAAATTCCTGAATTTCTTTTTTTGAAAATTTACCGATACAAATCAAACCGTCTACCTGTTCTAACCGTTCTTTCGTATCGGATTCTCCACGAAAAACTCTTATGATTGCAATGGAATTCTGGATACAGAAATCTTCAATTCCCTGCCTCGCAAGAAGATAATAGTTATCTTTTAATTCCTCTTCGGCACTGAACCACTGCACAATCCCTAATGTAAATGCAGCCTTTTTGCTTTTTGTGTTTTTTGGGGATTTTTTATAATTCAGTTTCTTTGCAATGTCAAACACAAGCTGCCGGGTTTCCGGTGCAACACTTAGGGTCGTATCGTTATTTAAGATTCTGGAAACTGCACCTGCTGATATTCCGGCTTCCTTTGCTATATCTCGAATCGTTGCCATCTTATCCTCCTGATAACAATTTGTTTACTTAACGTATCATATCATAGAATCTAAAAAATGTCGAGAAAAATTTAGTAAATAAATAGTAAAAATATATTGACAATTTACTAAACAAGTGGTATTTTTAGTATATAAACATCAGAGAGACAATTTTAGTTAGGAAGGAGATATACAATGCAGACAGGAAAAATAAAAGAACAACTGAAAAACGGTGTGTTAAGAGATAAGCTGCTTGACATTTATGTAGACGCAGACCGTCTTGATTACCAGACCAATCGTTATATAGAAGCAATTTCAAAATATGAGGATTTATATGGAGAGGATGAAGTCTGTATTTTCAGTGCACCGGGCAGAAGTGAAATCGGTGGAAATCACACGGATCATCAGCATGGTGAGATTTTGGCGGCATCCATTAATTTAGATGCTATTGCGGTTATTAAAAAGTTAGAGGAACCGGTCGTTAGGATTGTATCGGACGGATATGATGAGATTGTAATTTCAACAGAAGATTTATCCCTTAAGGAAGAGGAGAAGGAATCAACCAAATCTTTGATTAAGGGTGTTCTTGCGGGAGCAAAGGAAAGAGGATATGAAGTAGGCGGTTTTCAGGGTTACATTACCAGTGACGTGTTGATTGGAGCGGGACTTTCGTCTTCGGCAGCATTTGAAACCCTGATTGGAACAATTCTTTCTTATCTTTACAATGATGGAGCCATTGACAGTGTAACAATTGCAATTATCGGTCAGTACGCAGAGAATGTATATTTTGGAAAACCATGTGGCTTGATGGATCAGATGGCATGTTCGGTAGGTAATCTTGTACATGTGGATTTTGGAATCGTTGAGAAACCGTTTGTAGAAAAAATTGACTTTGATTTGAATGAATACGGTTACAGTTTGTGTATTACGGACACGAAAGGAAGTCATGCAGACCTGACACCGGATTATGCGGCTATTCCGCAGGAGATGAAACAGATTGCTGCCTGCTTTGGAAAAGAGGTACTGGTAGGACTTACAACGGAGGATATAATCGGTTCGATTTCAAAGCTGAGAGAAACCTGTGGTGACCGTGCGGTTCTTCGTGCATTGCATTTTATCTGTGAAAATGAGCGTGTGAAGGAAGAAGTACAGGCATTAAAAAATTCCGAAATGGAACGGTTCCTGTCACTTGTAAAGGAATCCGGAAATTCATCTTATAAATTCCTGCAAAATGTATATACCTGTCATGATATTACACATCAGAATGTATCATTGGCACTTGCAGCAAGTGAAATTGCACTGGCAGACGGCAAAGGGGTATCCCGGGTACATGGCGGTGGCTTTGCGGGAACAATTCAGGCAATTGTGAAAAACGAAGCAGTAGAAACTTACCGGAAGGTAATGGAAGCAGTATTTGGAAAGGATTCCTGCAATGTATTAAAAATCCGTAAATACGGTGGAATGCAGGTTGTTGAATAAAAGAAAAGAGGAGGAAAAAGAAAATGCGTATTTTAGTTTTAGGCGGAGCGGGATACATTGGTTCCCACACAGTTTATGAATTGATTCAGGCAGGAGAAGAGGTTGTCGTTGTTGATAATCTGTTGACCGGATTCCGGGAGGCAATTCATCCGGATGCCAAATTTTATGAAGGCGATATACGGGACCGTGCTTTTATGGATCATGTTTTTGAGACAGAACAAATTGATGGCGTCATTCATTTTGCAGCTTGTTCACAGGTTGGAGAAAGCATGCAGAAACCATTAAAATATTATAATAACAATCTTTGCGGAACGGAAGTATTGCTTGAAAGCATGGTAGCACATGGAATTGACAAGATTGTATTTTCCTCTACGGCTGCAACTTACGGAGAGCCGGAAAACATACCAATCCGGGAAGATGACCGTACCCTGCCAACCAATTGTTACGGAGAAACGAAACTTTCCATGGAAAAGATGTTTAAATGGACTGCAAATGCGCATAATCTTCGTTTTGTATCACTCCGTTATTTCAACGCCTGTGGGGCACATCCGAATGGAAAAATCGGTGAAGCACACAATCCGGAAACACATTTAATTCCGTTAATTTTACAGGTTCCGAATAATCAGCGGGAATACATTTCGATCTTTGGAAATGATTATGATACAAAGGATGGCACATGCGTGCGTGACTATATTCATGTAAATGATCTGGCACAGGCACATATTTTAGCAATGAAATATCTGGCAGATGGCGGCAAGAGTGACATCTTTAATCTGGGAAACGGAGTCGGTTTCACGGTAAAAGAGGTTGTGGAGACTGCCAGAAAGGTGACCGGACATCCGATACCGGCAAAAGAAGAACCAAGAAGAGCGGGTGATCCGTCGACTTTAATTGCATCCAGTGAAAAGGCAAAATCCGTTCTTGGATGGAAGCCTGCCTATGCAGAATTGGAGACCATTATTGAAACAGCATGGAAATGGCACAGCTCACATCCGCATGGATATGAAGTGACATCAAAGTAATAGAACACCTTCATAGAAATAAATTTTCAAATATGGAGAGAAGGATAGGAGGGAAAACATGATTACGAATTGGATAAAGGAATTGGTTCAATATGGTAAAGAGCAACAGCTTGTGGATGCGGATGATGAAGTATTTGTAACAAATCGTCTGTTGGAGCTGTTTGGACTTTCGGAATATGAAGAACCGGATACAATCGGGAAGGTTCGTCCCGTAAATGAAATTCTTGAGGATATGATGGATTATGCATACCGGGAAGGAATTATGAAGGAAGACACGATTACGGAAAAGGATTTGTTTGATACAAAGATTATGGGATGTCTGACTCCTCAACCGAGTATTGTCCGTCGAGATTTTGCCGAAAGGCTGCAACATTCACCAAAGGAGGCAACCGATTATTATTACCGGTTTAGTATTGCAACGAATTATATCCGGAAAGACCGGATTGCAAAGGATGAAAAATGGGTAACGCAGACGGAATACGGACCGATTGATATTACAATTAATCTGTCAAAACCGGAAAAGGACCCAAGGGATATAGCAAAAGCGGGACAGGCAAAAAAATCCGGTTATCCGGCATGTCTGTTATGTAAAGAAAATGAAGGGTATGCAGGACATTTTACCCATCCGGCAAGACAGAATCACAGAATTATCCCGATTACATTGGATGGAGACCAATATTATTTACAGTATTCTCCTTATGTGTATTATAACGAGCATTGCATCATATTTAATGCAGAACATACACCGATGAAGATTGACAAGGCAACCGTTAAGAAACTGTTAGATTTTGTAGGACAGTTTCCGCATTATACGGCTGGTTCGAATGCAGACCTTCCGATTGTGGGTGGCTCGATTTTAAGTCATGACCATTTTCAGGGTGGCGGATATACATTTGCGATGGCAAAGGCAGAGTATGAAATGATGTTTACCATGAAGGGTTATGAATCGGTGACCGCAGGAATTATCAAGTGGCCGATGTCGGTAATACGGCTTCAGGGTAAGAATATCGATGCAGTTACGGAAGCTGCTGACCATATTCTTACAACATGGAGAGGCTACACAGATGAGGATGCATTTATATATGCACAGACGGAACATACACCGCATAACACCATTACTCCAATTGCCCGTATGCGTGGAAATCTGTATGAACTGGATCTGGTTCTTCGTAATAACATTACAACAGAAGAATGTCCTTGGGGTGTGTATCATCCGTCAGCAGATTTACATCATATTAAGAAAGAAAATATCGGTTTGATTGAGGTTATGGGACTGGCGGTTCTCCCTGCAAGATTGAAAAAAGAAATGTCTGTACTTGCAGATGCTTTGTTGAAAAACGAGGATATCCGCGGGAATGAATTGATTGAAAAACATGCCGACTGGGTAGATGGCTGGAAGGCAGATTATGAAATTACTCCCGAAAATGTAATGGATATTTTACATGATGAAATCAGTAAAGTATTCGTAAAAGTATTGGAATGTGCCGGTGTTTATAAGCGTACGGAAGAAGGAAAACAGGCATTCCTGCGATTTATTGATGTTATCAAATAACATTTAAACTTTTAAAATAATAGATTTGCTCCCCCTAATGAGCCAATGCAATTCCTCCTCCCCTTGAATTGCATTGGCTTGTTTTTAAGAACCGATAGCGTATTTCATGAAAATTGTGTGAAAAGACGCCAATGGGACGTGTAAAAATGAAATAAATATTTTCAAATGAGAAAAAATAAGGTATACTCTTACAGGTGTATACCTTATTTTATGCAATATGAATGGATAAAATGGGAAAACAAAGTTATAAATATATGTCTTAGGACATGGAAGATAGAAAGGATGAATCATATGAAGACATTAGAAGGAAAATTAGTAGCAAATGATATGAAGATTGGTATTGTGGCTGCAAGATTTAATGAATTTATTGTTTCAAAATTAATCGGTGGTGCAATGGATGGTTTGACCCGTCATGATATTCCGGAAGAGAATATCACATTGGCATGGGTTCCGGGTGCATTTGAAATTCCGGTTGTAGCAAAGAAGATGGCTGAGTCCGGAAAGTATGATGCGGTTATCTGTCTTGGTACGGTAATTCGTGGTGCAACCAGCCATTATGACTATGTATGTAATGAGGTATCAAAGGGAATTGCTCAGGTTTCAATGAATTACGGCGTACCTGTAATGTTTGGTATTGTTACAACAGAAAATATTGAACAGGCAATCGAACGTGCCGGAACAAAGGCAGGCAATAAGGGTTACGATTGTGCACTCGGTGCAATCGAAATGGTGAATTTACTAAAGCAGATTTAATGACGATAAGGGAGATAACTTATGTGCGCACTACTTTTTTTTGACATTGATGGCACATTGATTACATTGGATGATTCGCATACTTTTCCCGAGAGTACAAAACAGGTGTTATTAAAGGCAAAGGATAAAGGTCACAAGATATTTATCAATACCGGACGTGTACGGACGGCAGTGGATAAACAGCTAAAAAATTTCCCATTCGACGGTATGGTCTGCGGATGTGGTACTTATATTGAATATGAAGGTCAGTCGCTATATCACATAAGCCTGAAGCAGGAGGATTGTGTAACTTACGCAAGAAGGCTGCATGAATGTGGCGTGGAAACTGTGTTTGAGGGAAAGAATCAGTTATATGTTGACGGCAATCATGGAAAAGGCGAGTTTCTGGAATTTATCTTTGATTATTTTTCGAAAAATTCAGAAATGCCGATTGGAAATTATCTGGATGCAGATATACAGTATGATAAGTTTACAACTTATTTAAGACCGGGGTGCAATGAAAAGTTATTTTATGAAACCTTTGAGACGGATTTCCATCTGATTCCGCACGGTGGACAGGTAATTGAAGCAGTACCCAGACATACATCGAAGGCGACCGGTATTCATTTTTTGGAAGAATATCTAAAGTGTTCCCATGAGAACAGTTATGCATTTGGGGATTCCATCAATGACATGGAAATGTTGCGGTATGTTCCACATTCCATCGGAATGGGAAATGCGGTTTCACAGGTAAAAGATGTTGTGGAATTTGTGACAGAGGATGTAACAGCGGATGGAATTGCTGTCGCAATGAAACATTATAATCTAATATAATTAGAGTCTGGTTACGGATTCTGATATGAAACAGAAGGAGGAAAGAATATGTTGCGTTTGCAGGATAAACAATTACATTGGATTTTATTGTTAATTCTGGTGGCTGGCGGCATATTCTTTTTTGTGTTTGGATATTCTGTAATTCCAAGGAATCAGGAAACAGTCTCTGTGATTCCTGTTATGGATTCTTTTTCGGATGGATGGCTGTATCAGAAGGAATCGGATACCGAAATTGTCAGTTTTCCGGCATCCTATTCGGAAAAGGACGGAGAAAGTTTTACTTTTTACCACCGGGTTCCGGATATGAACAATGAACCGCTCTATTTATTGTTTACCACGAATGGACAGAGTGTAAAGGCATATATCGATGGTCAGTTGGTTTATGAGAACAAAAAGCAGGAAGAAGGAATTAAAGCCTATCATGTTATCCCTCTTTTGCCGGAATATCATAACAAGAGTATTTCATTGACATATCAGCAGACAAAGGACAAGGAGATAGCGATTCCGGAGGTATTTGTCGGAACACGGACAAGCCTTTACGGACAGTTGTTAAAGGACAACGGAGTCTTTATGATATGGGGCGGATGTCTGATTCTTGCAGGGTTGATATTGCTTGGTGTCTGGTGTCTGATAAAAAATACAGGTTATGCAAAGAAACCATTGTTATACGGAAGTCTGGAAAGTCTGGTGATTGGTTTGCTGGCAATTGTTCAGGGAAATCTTTTACCGATTTTAACCGGATGGAATTATGGAACCTATTTTATACGGCTGAGTGGGATGATTTTGTTATTGTTATTGCATTTGTGCCTGTTAAGATGTTTTACCTACCAAAAAACAGTATTATCCGGTATTGATATCGGTGTGATTGTTGCATTTGTCTATGATATTAGTGTGATGGTATTGTTGATTTTTCATCTGGTATCGATTGGATGGCTTTATCGAATCAGTGTGATTCTTCTGCTTGTGGCAGTTTTGGTTTATACCGTTTTGTTTGGCTATCTGGTTGTGGAACAGAAACGGAAGGAGTGCCGGTTGGCATTGTATGGTAACTTGATTCTGGTTATCGGTTTTCTTGTTCAGATTATGATGTCGATTGTCGGAAAGGACATTACCTACAACAGGATATTCCTGCCGATAGCAATTACGGTGTATCTGATATTTTTACTGGCTGTCAGTATAAAACGTGCTGTTTATGTCGAACCTGAAAAGGAAGACCTTCCATATGATGAGGCTGCAATCAGAAACCGGGTAATTGAACAGATGAATCCAAATCTTTTGTTTGCTTCCTTTCATACATTGCAGAGTCTGATTAAAACAAAATCAGCCAACAGTAATAAGATGATTTATTATATTTCCGTATATATGAAGGGTAATTTAAAGGCATTGGAAAAACAGGGAGAAATTATTCCGTTTTCCGAAGAAATGGAGCATATTCTGGCATATCTGCAATTACAGAAAACCAGAAATGACAATCTAAAATTTGCGGTAGAATGTAAGGTGACGGAATTTTTTGTACCAAGACATTGTATTGAACCGTTGGTGGAAAATGCAGTGAAATATGGAGTTGGCGGCAGACAGAACAAAGGAAATGTTGTGGTACGAACCTATATGCGGGCAGAGGGTTATGCAATTCAAATCATTGATGATGGAATTGGATTTGATAAGAAAAATTTGAAACAGACAAGTAATACATCAATTCTTTATCTGATGTCACAGCTAGAACAGTTGTGCAAGGCACAGACCGAGATTATCTCCCATGAAGGAAAGGGTACGGTAATCACGATTGTGCTGCCGATGTTAGAGAATGATTTGATGGAAACAACACAGGAACAGACTACATTGTAGAATCGGAGGTATCATGGAAACGAATAATAATACAGACAATACAATCAAATTGGCAGATCGATTTTTAATTGCGATGTTTTCACCAAAAGAATATGGAAGGATTTTAAAGGAAAAACAGAGTAAACTGGTACAGTTTTTATTTGTATTGATACTGTTGATTACAATGGTGCGCTATCTGATTCCGACACTTGCTATGGTAGCCGGAATGGGTGGCTTTGAAAAAATACTCACAAAAGAAATCCCGACCTTTTCCATTGAAAATGGAGAACTATCCATAGATAAGCGGGTAGAACAAAAGGATGAGATAAACGGCGTTTATTTGCTGGTAGATACCGATGAAAAGAAATTCAGTGAGAAGGATATTCCGGATGATGTCATAGAAGCGGTTATGGTAAGTGGAAGTAATATGCTGGTATATAATAAATATATGGCAACCGGACAGAAATGCTCAGAAATTAAATTTTCCGACTGGAAGGATTTTGTATTGAATAATCAGCTTCTGGTAAATCATGTGGGATATTTTTATCTGGGAATTGGAATTATGGTTATTACCATGTATTTTGTGGAATTTGCGAAATACCTTCTGATCGGTTTGGGCTATGCGCTGTTTATGCTGCTATATTCCAATCTGCTGATGAGACCGGTAAGCTTTGGAAAGGCATACAAAGCTTCCATGTTCGCACAGGCAATCGGAACAATCGTATATTCCATTACCTGTGGAATCGGAAATGCAGTATTTATTGTTGCGGGAAATGTATTCCAGTTTATGGTTGCCCTTTTCATCTTGCAAAGGGTATTATTACCGATAAAAAGATTAGATTGATTGCAGAAGCTTTGAAATGTCTTCTTCTTTCATCTGACTGAGATTTGAATTGTGGAATGTATGAGTTTTCGTAACCTCTCTTCCAAACCACTTTGGAGGAAGGTAAGAAAGGGCATCTGCCTCGGATGAAAATTCTACTTCTGCAAGGAATAATCCCTGAAAGACACCGTGAAAAACATCTAATTCGATTGTAAGATTTTGTTTTTCCGGTATTTCATAACGTGTTTTTGTAATAATATTGCCATCCGTTTTGGCAAGTAATTTTTCATATGCTTCACCGGATAGAGGGAATTCGACTTCTTCCCGTTTCATAAGTCCGGGACCTTTGTATGTCAGGATATAGTCCTGATTTTTTTTTCGTATTCTAAGAACAGGTTCGGTAATAATATATGCCTGTTCCAATTCATGGTGAGGATACCCTGAAAGATTCTCCGGAAGATGATTTTCATCAACTAAAAATTTTCGTTCAATTTCCATTTTTTACTCCAATCTGATATCAATTCATAATCTATTTATCCGTATTTTATAGACGAATTTTTTGCGTGTCAACACCAATTTTAGGGTAAATCAAGTCAAATTTTTACCACTTGTTACAATAAAACGACCAGTTGTTACACTTCGCGTTTTAGCGGGAAAAAATATGTTATAGTAAGGGAGTTGATAATAATCGAAATTTGTCAGATAAAATAGAAAGGTATGAATGTATGATAATCATACACCGAATTGGATGAAGATTCAATCAGTATATGAAATAAGAACAAGATAGGGATGAAAAAATGTACACACTTACAATAAGACAAAAATCAAAAGAGATAGATATCAAGGTTCTTCCAAATCAAAGAATACATGCTGTTTTACAGGTGTTAAAAGAAAATAGGCATATATCAGGAGAAGTTGACAAGATATATGTATATTCCGAAAGAAGGCAGGAATATTTGAATCAGATGATGACATTTCGTCAGGCAGGAATTTATTCGGGAGATACATTGGAATTGCAGTAATGGATAATTATGCAAAAGGGGAGGATATATTTATGAACAGGATAAAAAAACTAATATGTGTGATTTTGGGGTGTGTTTATCTTTTATTTAATTTAGGAATATTTATGGTTATACGAACAAATTTATTCATAAAATTGTTTTGGGAAGCTATTCTTAATATTAGTTTGTCAACAATGTTATTGTTTCTTTTATGGTATGGAAGTCAGAAATTATTAAAAATAGAAAGAAAAACTTTTTTTGGATTTTTATTATCCGGAACTTTTTTGAGTTGGCTGGGATGTGTTGTATGCATATTTTATTTAGATGCAATTGCAGCTGTTGTCGGAGGTGTATATTTGTTTTGTGTCATTGGTATGTCGGTTATGATATGCCTGTGTGTGATAAAGAAATGGATATGTGTAATAGAGGGAATGATTTGTTTTTTATGTATAGAACGAATGTATGCAGTTTTTTTAGATGAATATGGTTTGTTTACACCATATGTTGGGAAAAGGACGGCAATTTGCTTAATATGCCTGTTATCATTAGTACTACTACTATTGATGTGGACTGTAAGTTGTAGAAGATTACAAATACAAGCAAAAAAATGGGGAATTAATGTAATTCTGGGTGGATATTTTAGTCTTTTTTTCTGGCCGGCAAATAATTTTTTTAGCGCTGGAGCAGATTGGAAATTAAAAATGGAATATTTATTATTTTTCTTGACTATACCGGTAATAATTTGCTGTAGCATTGCAGGGTTCGGAAAATTGTGCAAAATGAAGGAGTAGTGCCTATGAAAAAACGATGTGTATTTGTAATGGTCATTTTCCTTATCATTTGTGTAATAGCTGGAGGTTTCGTATATAAGAAGATTACTTCAAAGCAAACACAAAATATTACAGGTAATTTGGAAATTAATAAAGAAGAAGTATTGGAAATTAATAAAGAAAAAGTAAATGAGATAGAAAAAAGGGAATGGAGAGAAAGTGAGGAATCCCATCCATTTAAGGTCTTACCGGATCCGAATGAGGAAGGTGAGTTGGTTAACCGGACATGGGAAGAAATCTGGGAAGAGTATAACAAGGGACATTATAATAAAGAACCGGTAAATATAGATAGAATACAAAGGTTATATATTTGTGTCAGTACTCCATATGCAGATATGACGAATGTCGAATTAGGAATGGCTGTTAACTTTGATGAAGGCGGATTCTACAGAGATTCGGTATGGTGGTATTATGACGAAGGTCCGACAGATTCTATATCACAGGATAATATGAATGAAATAAAAAATATATTAAAAAATCATATATACGGACATGACTGGAAATATGAATATGATGACGACGTGGAGGTAAGGGATATTGCTACATCTGAAGTTGATACCGAATATACTTACCAAATTATATTAGTGGATGAATACGGGAAAATGGAAGTATATAGAGGATGTGGAAGAGTTCCAAATGATTTTGAGGATTTTCTCAATGAAATGAGCACATTGTATGATTCGGTAATGGATGATGAATAGGATGTGAAGAATATGTGGGAGGCTATTTACGCAATTATATGGATCGGGAAAACCAGAAAAAACAGGAAGAAAACAGAGTAAAAAGGTTTTGTAAATGTAGGGAAGAAGGAGGAAAGGTAGAGATGACGCAAAAAGTATTAAGCGTTTTGATGATATTTGTGTTAGGTGGATTTATGGGGAATTTCTTTCAACATGATTTCCATACGGAAGAATTGTATTGGACGGAGTATGATTCCGATGAAAATGGATATGTGACGGGAGGTTCTGTCTATTTATATCATGATACGAAAATAGAATGTATTGACCATCAGATATTAAATAATACTTATAAATACGGAGAGAATATCGTCGGTGTAAAAGGATTGTGTTTAAATCAGAAGGGGTTTGAGGGAATTGTAATTTATAATGTTAATAATGGAGAAATGCAGGAAATTTTAAGTTTGGATAGGATTGAAAAAGCCCTTTGCAAAAATGAAAGTGAATGGGCAGGATTTGAGGGCTGCATTCAAATGTCTGAAGATAAAGATAAATTTTATTTTTCTTATAATGATAAATTGGTATGTTATGACGCAAACCAGGATGAATTATCAATAATAGAGGAGACATATCTTTCATCGTTAGCACTAAATGAAAAAGAAACAGGATTATATTATTCGACTGCCGGAAAATTAATGTTTTATGATTTTTCTACAGAGCAGACAGAGGAAATCTGTTCGGGAATAGGTACATTTTCACTTGCAAAGGGGGATGCATTTATCGTTTATGTACATAAAGAGAAGGATGAAATATGGAAGTATGATTTTAATTCGGATAAAAAAGAAAAACTTTGTGATTTGAAAAGTTTGGGCAATAATCAAATTGTTATATCAGAGGATAACAAATGCTTTGTATATATGGACAGTAAAGAATCCATTATTCCAACGAATTTCAAATATTACATAATAGAATATAACATGGAAAATGGAAGAAAACAGGTGCTATATAAAGGAAAATATGGGGAAGTTGTTAATAGTTTAGCTGGATAGAAGAGAAAAATCTAGTTAGCAGAATAGATAAAGATGGAACAATATATTTTGCTGGAAATACGAAAGATAGATTGGAGATGTCTGTAGATAAGAAACTATCACAATAGTAGTCAGAGCAATGAAGGTAGCAAATTATACAGGTACTGAACAGGATGCAAAAATGGAAATTGGAGATGTGGGAGCTCTTAGCAGATATTATTATTTCCAAACAAAGGATGTACAATCGCAAAAAGTAGATTTTCATCTTATTACATTTATAAAAATTAAATATTATCATATGTGGGTAGAAACTACGATAACACAGTATGATAAAGATGGGAAAATTGTGGGAGAAGAACAAATGTTATCTCTTTGGTATTTAACGTATTTGGATGACGAATGGGATGTTGTAGCTGCATTTGATACTCCGTGCAACTGATTAGTGAAGTAAAACAATTCTTCGGAGATGCAGGATTCCAGCCATTTGGTTATACCGGATACCAGAAAGAAGAAGCATGTGGTCTGTATTATGCACAGGCAAGAAGATATGATGCTGATACCGGAAGATTTATCAGTGAGGATATGTCAGGGGATATGGATGGCTTTCAAATAGGTTTAGGAGGAGGAGCGGGTGTAGATATCCATATGATGGAAAGTAATACAAAAGAAATATATACATATAACTTATTTCAAACAATAGGTAATGTGTTAGAAAATTTTCAGGAGAAAGTAGATTGGAATGTGAAAATTGACCGTGAAGTAGGATAAATAACAAATACAACAATGCTTGGAATTATACAAGTGTCTGATTATGAAAGGAATTGGTAATATGGTTTTATGTTTTATAACTTTTTTTGTAAGTTTATTTTTAGGTATAATAATATGTTGTATTTTAAAGGATGAAAAAAATCTGAATAATGGGATAGAAATAACTGGAAAAATGTTAGGTCAAAAAATGATTATTGGAACACCGAATCGATATATTTTTGAAATAGAATTTCGATATAAAAATATGATAAAGCGAGAGAAATTAATTACAGCAGATAAAGGGATTTTGGATTACAAAAGAGATAACATAATACCTTTAGTATATTCTTTAATTAATGATAAAGTATATTGGAAGGAAGATAACCGGGTTGATAAAACAATTTTAATGATCCTGTGTTCAGTAGGTATTGCGTTCTCAATGGTAACATTTATTGTGCAATTGATTATGGTTATTATTTCAAGATGAATTAATATGAAATAAGAAAATGAATGTGCTTGTGAAGAAGATGAGTAGAAAGAGGAGAATAAAATGATAATTAAACATAATTTAAAAAGTGTAAGATTTTTAGGGATAATGAGCGGATTGGGATTTTTTTTGATTTTATTTGCGGTAGAAGCACTTGTAAATTATGTTCATACTGCTGATATGGTGGTTGATCCCCAAAGTGCGAATATTGCGTGCATCATCAATCTGTTGTTTGGTTTTTTTGCATGTGGAAGTACAATCTATTTAAATTGTAAAGTAAGGCAATTAGAGGTAACAGAAGATAAATTTATTTATAGAAATATTTTTGGAAAGGAAAAGGAAATTCTGAAAAAAGATATGGTTGGAATTAAACATAAAGATAATATGTATTATATTTTGATGGCAACGGATGGGAAAAAGTTCTGTACTATAGAAGATAACATGGTAAATGCAAATCAATTGTTTAATGATGAAGTTGATTTTTTAGGGCTTTATGAAAATTTCATATTGGAATTACAAAAACAGGAAGATAAATTTAAACAATATCTGATGAAACATATAAAATATTATGAGTACTTGGAAATGGAATTGATTGAGGAAGATAGAAAGATAAAAAAATTGTTTAAATTACGCTTTCTTGCAAAGAAAGAAACAGAAGGATATTATAGTGACTTTATGAAAATGAAACCATTTGAATATGTTATTCCGTTTGCTGGCTATGATATGGTGCAGAAAACCGGTTATTTTTTGCAAGAGGGTGACTATCCGAAAATGTTGAAGCAAATAGAAAAATGGATACTTATGATGATAGAGAAAAAATATTTTGTAAGAAAAAAATAAGTGAAAAGTTTGATATGTATGTATGGATATGTAGAAAGCCAACACAGTAATTTAGTTGTTAAAAAAACCGGGCAGAGGGAGACAGCGGACATTATAGATATGAATATGACGCATTAAATCAGCTTACCGGGGTAATAAGGGATGGAAACCGGTTGCGAGATTATACCTATGATGCCTTTGGAAACCGAAGCCGGATGGAGGATTATGAGCATCAAAAAAATACGGTATATCAGTATAATGTAAATAATCAGCTTTTGATTAGGGAAACCAATGGTGTAAAGCGGAATTATCATTATGATAAAAGGGGGAATCTGACAGCAGTCTTTCAGGGAGAGGAACGGATGAAACAGTTTCAGTTTGATGCGGCAAACCGGATGACTGTCTCCAGTCAGTTAGAGGGTGGCATATTAAAGCAGGCTGCCTATCAGTATAATGCCTTTGGAAAAAGAACAGGACAGACCCTCTATACCATGGAAAATCAGGAGCATATGCCGGAATCTATCTTGCCAAAGAATCCGGAACGAGAGATTGTCTACACACTGAGTCCAAGGCGAATGCCTTGGACTTTTTACAATTTTTATCCATATTTTACAGAGTGATTTGTGTGCGAATAAATCCTTTTTTTGGTAAAAATCATCCTTTTTTTACCACTTGTTACAATAAAACGACCAGTTGTTACACTTCGCGTTTTAGCGGGAAAAAATATGTTATAGTAAGGGCGTCGAAAATAATCGAAATTTGTCAGATGAAATAGAAGGGTATGAATGTATATGAAAAGGATACAATTTTCAAAAATCTATCTTGTAAAATTTATTGGTGTACTGATTCTTTTCTTTGTTGGAATTGGAATCGGTAGCCAATATGAAAAAGGAAAAAATAAAACAGAAGAAGTATATTCACAAAATATTGCTATCGTCAATTCTGACCAGGGGGTAGAAGTAGATGGTAAGCAGATAAATTATGCAGCAAGGATACTGAATACAATAAGCGGACATTATGTAATGTCGGGAATCCAAGATGCACAGGAAGGTGTGCAGTCTGGAAAGTATGCGGCTTATGTAATTATACCTTCTGATTTTTCCGAACATGTCGTTAGTCTTAATCATACACCTGAACGTGCCAAGATTCAATATGCATTAAGTAATATTGTTACAAAAGATTGTAAGGTGGGGGCATTAGAGGAGGTTGAGGCGCTTAATGCTATCTTGAATAATGGAATGAGTTATATGTATATTGATGGAATTTTATCAGAATTTCATTCTGTACAGGACGGAGCAGAGACCATTATGGAAAATGATCGGAAGGATACGGATATTATATTAGCAATTCATGCAACAGATTTGACGGAATTAATTACGATTCCGGAATTGCAGACGGCTGAGAACGAGGTTGCTCCTTTAGATGTACAGGAATATTTGGATAAAGACCGGACAATAGTGGAAGATATCAACCGCCAGTATGAATACTATATCCGTTTAAGTGAAGAAGATTGGGAACAGCTTCAAAAACAGGGAAATGACGTGATTGAGAGCTGGACGAGGATGGAAGATGACATTAATAATTTTTCGATATCTAAGGATGAAAATGGCAATCTGATTTATGAGGAGGGGATAGAAAATATATTGGAACTAGTGAATCAGAATGATTCTTCTTTAAATGACCAACAGGGAAATATCAGTGAAACTTTTTATTTAAGAGGATGGCAATTACGACGCATGATACAGGAATATAATTCAAATCTGAATAGTGCAAAAACAGAATTAAGCTCCCGGATAGCAGAAGAATATGAAAAGAATGCGATTGAATCGGGTAGTAGTCCATATTCCCTTAAAGTGAATGACAGTGAGATTTCGTATTATACAGGTAATGAGAAAATAATACTAGCAGCCGGGGACTATGTGAAAACAATCGACGCCATGCTGCAATCTTCAAATGATATGGAAGAATTTAAGACACAATATCAGCAGTACATAGAAGAAAATACAAGGATATGGAATGAAAACGGAGACGGAGATTATCTGACCGGACTGAAAAAATTATCGGAAAATACAGGACTTGTTGAAAGCGGAACACTTGCTGCGTCTATTCGGACAAATCTTGTTCAACCGGATATCTCATTGATTGTTAATGAGCAGTTCCCTGATTTTGATGATGCACTTACAGAAGCAACACTGGGAGGAGATAAGGAGGAAAATTTAGAGGTTTCCTTAAGTGACCTTTTAAGAAGTGATGCGGAATCTGTGAAATTATCTGTATTGGGGGAGAATGAAATTAAAGATATTTTGCAGGAAAATTTTATTGATGTTATGGAAAATCAATCGGAATCCGAAAAGGCAAAGCTGGTGGAAAAATACGAGACACAAAAGAAGGGCATGGAAACATATATAACAGCAAGTGGACAGTTTAATCCTTATCAGTATATTAATCAGCAGGAAATCAATCAGTCTTTTTTATTACTGAATCAAAATGGTTCTGAATTGCAGAAAAAAATTAATGAAGATTATTCCCAGAATATGTCGTATGTAACAGATGTGACAATGAATGCGTCAGAAAACATGAGTAATGTAATGGAAGCAATTACCAGCGCAAATGAAACTTCACAGGAAAAATTGGAAAGTGGTTTGGAGGAAGCCAAACAGGTGAAATCAGATACTTATGAGACAAATCAGGAATTATTACAGGATTTTACATTGAAACTGCCGTATACCAGAATTGGAAAGCTTGAATATGCTAAGGCGTATGAATTTATTGCAGATCCAACCGAATTATCCGAGGTACAAGTTTCTGGTTCTGTTTCTAAGACAGATGAAAAGAAAACGGAAATACCGATATGGATATGGATTATAGCAGGAGGAGTGGTGATTGGTATTGGATATGGAATTTATAGGAGGGGTTGAATATGGCGCGTTCAGATATAAATATTAATCCGGATGTTTTGGAAAATCAGATTGACAACTATTCCTCATTGTCCGATTTGAATCATATTCCGGTTTTTACCAATGATTATGGGGAAACAATAGCAAAGAAGAATAATAAGCAAAAAGAACAGGAGAAGAGGCTTCAGACAGAGATTTTTCAAAAGAAAATGATATTGAATCAGACAACGGATGATATAACCGGGCAGTTATTTTTAGAGGAAAAACAGCAGGTTATCAAACAGGATGTTCAGACAGATGGAACCGGTCAAAGATATATAGGCATTGGAATGGGGTTTGTTATTTTACTTTTTCTGATGTTCATGGGTTCCTATATAAGAAAAAGACAACAAAGAATGAAGGAAAAGGGAGAGCGTATATGAAGAAACAGGTGGAAGAAAAACGAATGGAAGAAGTTGAAAACAACATTTTAACAGAAGAATACAAAAAATCTGAAATGGAAGCAAAGGATAGTTATGATTGGAATCGCTTGATGGCAGCAGGAGAATGTTTTGTACCATTTGAGTGGGAAGAGGAGAAGGAAACAATTTTGGTTCATTACAATCTGGAGGGAATGTATCCGTTTACACAGATTCGGGAAGAGGATGAATTAACGATTTATCGTTTGTTGATTCAGCTGGCTGATGTTGAGGAAAAGTATAACAAATTATCATTTTCATTGGAACCGGAAAATATTTTTTACAATGAAAATGAAAGAATTTTTATCAAAAAACGGGATTATCATCAGGAAATGGATCCATTTGTGAATTGTTATAAAGCTTTTGTTGCATGTTCATTGACTGATCAATATCAATATCAGGATTTTCTGGAAGGTGGAGATAATCTTCTGAAAAAGGATGTAAAGATAAAGAAATTATATGACTTAGATACAACGTCAGAGGTAAAGCAGTATTTGACAGAAGAGAAGGAAAAACTTCTGGACTATCGAAAAAAAGCACTTTGTTATGTAAAGAAAAATACATATCGTAGAATCAAATTTCTTTGCGTTCTGTTGCTTCTGGCAACTGTTGGATTGGGTATATATGGAGGGTATCAGTATTTTTATGAGATTCCGTATTTAGAAAAGGTAAGAGATGCCGGAAATGCATATATTGAAAATGATGATTTGAAACTGATTGAGGCATTAAAGGATTTGGAGGTTGAAAATATTGAGCTGGAACAAAAATACATTTTAGCGAGGGCATATGTGCAAAGTGAAAGTCTTACAACAGAGCAGAAAGAAAATATATTATCCAAACTTACATTATCTTCTAATCAGAAGGAAATGGATTATTGGATTTGTCTTGGAAGAAAACAAATTGATCAGGCAGAAAATCTAGCAATGCAACTATCGGATGATGAATTGTTGTTGTATGCATATATGAAAGAAAAGGAACAGGTAGAAGATGATATTACAATTGATGGTTCGGAAAAACAGAACCGTTTGAATGATTTACAGTCACAAATTGAGAAATTAGCACAACAATATGAAGATAAAGAGTGAACAAACACAGAATACTGTTTGTTATAAATGATTTAGGAAAGGAGGAACTACTTATGGCATTACAGATGGACTTTGAAGAGGTTACAGCACAGGGACAGGCAATTGCAGCTCGTTCACAGGATGTAACAGATTTACAAACATGGCTGAACAATGTTGTGAATGAACAACTGCCTAGTTTGTGGCAGGGAAGCGGTTATGAAGGATTTTCTGAACGAGTGGCAGAAATGGCTTCCAGCTTCGAGGCTATGAGACAGCTGATTGAAGATATTGGTAATGGTGTTGTTAAGAATGCAACTCAGTATCATGAATTTGATCAGGCAGCAGGTGCGGCTAACCGCGGCTAATTGACTGGGGTGTTACAGGATAAACCCTGTGGCACCCTATATGAAAAGCAAACAAGATAGGGATGAAAACATGTACACATTAACAATAAGACAAAAGTCAAAAGATATAGATATCAGAGTTCTTCCGAATCAAAGAATACATGCAGTCTTACAGGTATTGAAGGAAAATGGACATATATCCGGTGAGGTTGGCAATATATATGTATATTCCAAAAGAAGACAGGAATATTTGAACCAGATGATGACATTTCGTCAGGCAGGAATATACTCGGGAGATATATTAGAATTACAGTAGAAGGGTGGGAATTTGATGATAAAAAGTGATTTGGCAGAAGCAAAAACAATTGCTCAGAATTTAAAGGATCAGATAAATCAGATAAATCTTTCGGGGGATGTCTATGTAACATCGGATTCTGAAGTTTTTGTAGAACTAGAACGTGTAGATGTTTATATAGATGTTAAATCAAAAACAGAGGAATTTTTAAATAAATCTATAGAGGATTCGAACCAAATACAGAAATTCGGAGAGGTATTTAGTGAACTAGATGAGACAATTGGAGGAGGATATGCATAGTGAATGATTTAGAAAAGAAAATGATATGTTCTGGAGAAGCGGAAGAAATTCTGTTAAATACAATACGAGAGGTTGATACGCTGGTAAAGGATATTTATGGTTTGGTAAATGGAGATAATTACTTAACGAGATGGATTGCCGAGTGGAAAGCGGAATTTGATAGTGAAGGCAGAAAAACTTTTGATGAAATCAATCAGATGAAAGAAGACATATCCGACTATAAAGAAGGGGGACAAGTATGAGGATTTTAATAAGTGATACCATTGCTCAATTAGAAAATGAAAATAAATTTATACAAGGTAATCTGAATAATATAACAAGTCTTATGGATGGCATGCAGCAAATGGTGGATTCTGTATGGCTGGAGGGGTGTACATATGCAAGTATGAAAGAATACTATAATTATACGGTGATTCCTTTGACCAAGGCTTTGTATTACATGTTAGATGATAAAACAAAAGCAAATATACAGTATGAAAGATTATTGAAAAGCTATTTTGGTGGAATGACGGAATATAACAGAGAAGAGTGGGTAAGAAAGCAGACGCAAATCCGCATAAAAAGAGAGAAACTTCAACACATGTCAGAAATATTAAAGCCTTGTAAAGGTCTATGTGTATTACTTTATGGTTTGGAAATTAAAATGCAGGAAAAAATAGATTTGGGCGAACAATTTTTATCAGCATCCAGTGGGATTTATGATGATGTAAAAGAGCTGAAAGAGGTGTTTTCCAAAGGGTTGGAAAGTATGAAGGAAGCAATTTGTAATGATATGGGGCAGTGTATCAATATAAAGTCAATTAATAAAGATTGGTGGACAGATTTAGATAATATCATTCAGAAAAAAAACTGGATAAATTCTATTGAAGAGTATCGGAAATATTTGGAGGAACATCCGGAAGATAGAGAAAAAATATATAAAATAATCGAGTTTGAGAGTACGCATCCGGCAGATGTAAAAAAGATTAATCAATTCCTGTCTCCGTTAAAAGAGAAGACGGCAATTGAAATAAAATATCGGGCATATATGGCGAGGGAACCATATAGAAGTTTATGGATTAAGTATTTGGAACAGTATGAGATTTCTTCTACAACCTTTGATAATGACGTATTGGCAAAATTTGTTCCAAATAGTAACGGAATTTATATTAATGAGGACAATATAGAGCTAGATTTGAGAGGGAAATATTATTATTTTTTTCATGAATGTGGACATGCAATTGATTATTATTCGGGGAATGGAAGTTGGTATTCATCTAATTATAGAGATTTGGATGGAAAAACGTTGGAACAATATAATAAATATGATGTTGAAAATAATATAAGGAATAGAATAGATAGTATGTTGACGGCGAAGGAATATTCTAATTTGACAATAGAGAACAAAAAAGAATTAAGAGATGAAGTATTGAATAATATTATGGCTGGAAACAAGTATGCAAATGTAAATTTATCTCCATCAGCTTCAGAACTACAAAAGGAAATTGAGTGGTTATATAAAGAGGAGTTATCTGGTTCTGAAAACAATGTAGCATCGGATATATATGGTGGATGTACAAATTTTGTAATACATGGTTCGTATGGTCATGAAGATGAGGGATATTGGGACAGGGTAAAAACATCAACAGAATGTTATGCAGAATATTATGGTTTGCAGATGATTGATAATCAGGATTCTATAAAAAATGGGAAAAAATATTTGTCAAACTCATATGATTGTATAAATAAAATGATGAAGGAGATGCAATGATGAGAAGATTTTTTGTTGTTTTAACATTTCTTATTTTGATTTGCGTTGCTTGTGACAAGAATAGCAATGTAAAAATACAAGACATAGATACAGAAGACATACAGCAAGAGGATAAGAAAAAAAATAGAGAAGTAGACGAAAGAGGTCATACAATAAATTTTAAGCCATTACAAAAAAATGGAGATATTGCTGTATTTTATAAAGAAGTAAGTTGGAATGATATCGCGGAGGTTGACAATAATCTGGTAGATTTAGACTGTAATTATATCCAGAAGGTGGTTGTCTGCTATCCGAAAAATATTAACTTGTATACATTAATTTGTATTGATTTTGAAACTGGAGAATGTTATATGGGAATTCCGCCGGAATATATTGAGTTGGAGGAGCCGACTTGTTATCTTGATGACAACCGGATTGAGGAATTTAGAGGATTTATGAATAAATTTGTGAAAAAATGGGATGCCAATTATGGTCCCGGATTTTCAAAGGACTATGAAAGTACCGATGAAGTTGATTGGGTAATTTATGTTGCTTATATGGATGGTTCAGTAGAAAAATATTATGGAGCAGGTTCATCATTAGGAATATGTAGTCCGGAGGATTTTTATTTTTTTAAAAAGAAAGTTGATCGATTCATTTTGGATGTGTTAGATGAATCCGCTGTTCCCGAAGACTAGCAAAAGTAGTACTAGATAATACCATTTAAAGTTGACATAAGCGAAAGGAGAAGAATGAAGGAAGAATACGAAGAATTACAACAAAACCATAAGCAATTTCGCAAGCTTTTAGATGAGGTTGAGGAGCTGAATGCACAAAAAAGAAATTTGATGAATCAATTATTTGATGCACGGACACTGGATCCATCTGTAAAGGCATCAATAGGGAGAATCGCAGATGATATGAAGGAGGAGATGAAAGATATTATTGAGATAAAAGAGATAGAGGATCGGGAATATCGGGAAAATATAAGCCGGTTAGAGGAAAAAACAAAGGAGGTTACAGATGATAAAAAGTAATGAAAGGATTGCTTTTGAACGGAAGGATGGGATACAGGCAGATCTTGGTCAGTTGGATTATACCAGAGTATCCTGTGCAACGCAGACGAATATAGCAGTCAAGGAAAACAGTATTCAAAAAACTGAGGATTGTATTAATGTGTTGGATTTATTACAGAATAATCTTACAAGAGAGGCAGGACATATTGGTGAGTTGGGACTAGAGTTTACTGCATTGGATAATGCGATTAAGTCGAATTTCTAATGACAGGATTGGAGGATAATTTATGGGAAGAGAAATACATCCGGGAGAATTGAAAGTACAGGCAGCACAGGCTGTCAACCTGTTAAATACCAATAGTGAGGTATTGTTGGATTTGATTCCTCAGATACAGAATTTCATGCAGGAGGAACAGTTAGATGGAACAGCATGGAGTGGATTAAAGACGGTTCTTGGAGATTATATAAGTGTAATTCAAGGGACAATAGCGGCATATGCCATGGTAATGGCAGATTATCAGACCATGGTAAATCAGATTGGTGAAGAAGATTTAGTAGAAGATGAATTAGCAGAACAATTGCGAGTGATAAATACTGCGATTGGAATCAACACAACCTGTATTAATATTTACAATCGTATGCCAAGACAGATTTCTAATATTGGACCGATTAAAAAGGCAATTCAAAGATTAACAAGTACCAATACGGAACTAAATCGTGCGGCAGGAATTCTGCAAAGTAAATTAGAACAGATTGATATCATAGAAGCGGCAACCAATTCCTTATTTTTAACAGCTGGTTCATATCTGGATGCTGTAAAAGAGGGATATCAAAGTATTCATAATTCATGGAATGGTTCCGGGTATCAGGTAAGTGGTAATCGGGATTGGAAACAGGTTACAGAGGATGCGTGGAATGCATATCGTAATCAATACGCCCAGCAGGCAAGGGATGCAGTATTGGCTTCACAAAACTGGTGTGTTTGCAGTAAAGATCCGGTGAATTTGTCAACAGGAAATTTTATCTATGATAAGACAGATTTACAGTTACAAGGAAGAATGTCAATAACATTTACCAGATATTATAATGCGATGGCTCATGCGGAGGGCAGTTTTGGAAACCGATGGAGTCATGGATTTGATTATCGTTTGAATATTGGGCAGCGGTCGGATGGAGAAATCATTTTGCAAAAAGGAGATGGCTCTAGCGAAGTTTTTCGACCGTTAGGAAAGGGATTGTATGCGTCAACATATCAGCATACGGGAACTTTGCGGGCGATGACAGAAAATCCGAATAAAGAAAAAGGGGATGAGGAAAAGCAGATAGCCTATGAATATGAGGTATTCCAGGGATACATATATGGATTTAATGCGTATGGACATTTAAAACAGATTCGAGATACCAATGCTAATAAACTAACAATGGAAAATGATATTCATGGTAGAGTTGTTTGGATAGAAGGGGATGGAATTACATTACAGATTCACTATCGACAGGGAAAGGTAGACCGGATTACCGACCATACAGGAAGACAGGTTCACTATAGCTATGAGGATGAATTGTTGCATCAGGTACAGTATGAGGATGGGACGGTATTATCATATGGTTATGATGAGGAAGGGCATATATCAGAGGTAGTAAACCGGAGAGGAATTTCCAGTGTTGTGAATGAGTATGACCGGGAAGGAAGAACGGTATTACAGACATTTCCTGACGGATCTTTTATGTCCTATGAATATGATGATAAGAACAGACAGGTGATCTTAACGGAGCGAAACGGAAGCCGGATTACCTATATACATGATGAGGCATACCGGACAACAGATGTTATATATGAGGATGGAACAAGGGAACATTTTGACTATAACCGTAGAAATCAGAAAATAAAAAGCATTGACCGGAATGGAAATGTAACGAAGTATGCATATGATAACCGTGGAAATCTGACGCAATATGCGACAGCAGGGGGAGTGAAGGTAGTTTGTACCTATAATGCAGATAATAAACTTTTGGTTTTAAAAGAAAACGGAAAAGAAAGGGTAAGAAATCATTATGATAGGAACGGTAATCTGATGGAAAGTATTGGAGCAGATGGGAATGGAAATAAATATACTTACAACGAACATGGACAACCTATTTGCATAACAAATCCGGATGGAACAAAACTTCATATTATTTATGATGCACATGGGAATATTGAAAAACTTCAGAATGTAGATGGTTCCACTACAACATATCAATATGATGCATGTAACCGTGTGATTCGTACAACAGATGGAAACGGAAATGAGACCAGCTATATCTATGACGAAAATGACCATATCATAGAAACGACAAATCCATTGGGAAACAAAAGAATCTATGAATATAATCAAAGTGGAAAGATTACAAAGGTTGTAGATTATGACGGTTATAGTATTCAGGCATCCTACAATGAACTGGGGAAGATAAGTCAATGCATGGATAAAGAAGGAAATGTAACGAAGTTATTTTATGATCCGATGTGGCACGTAAATCGAGTGATACAGGCAGATGGAGGAAGTATTGTATATCAATATGATGGAAATGATCGATTAGAACAGACAACATTACAAAATGGTGGAACGATTCAGTATCATTATGATGGTAATGGTAATTGTGTAGAGGTAATACAGCCGGATGGAGGTCGGATAAATTATCTGTATGATACGTCAAATCGAATGATACAGGAAAAGGATGAGACTGGATCAACAACGGATTATACATATGATATGTTTGGAAATCTTATTGAAGTTACAGATGCGTTAGGAAATACAAATCAATACAAATATGATGATAATAATAGATGTACGGTTAAGATAGATGCATTAGGTAACAATACAACCTATGCATATGATTGCATGGGAAATCTGACAAGAATTCAATATCCGGATGGAAGTATGGAAATTATGCGATACGAGGCAGGATATAGAAAGGAATACACTAGTCGGAATGGAGGAACAGTAAGTTATTGTTATGATGGTAATGGAAACTGTACAGAAATAAAAAATGCAATGGGAGAAGTTGTGCAGTTTTTCTATGATGCATTGAATCGAAGGATACAGGTTATAAATCCGGATGGTGCGAATATCAGATATGCTTATGATAGCGTGGGAAATATTACAGAGGTAACGGATGGAAGGGGGAATACGACCCGATATACTTATACTCCAAACGGAAATCTAAAATCAGTAATGGATGCGCTGGGGCATATTACGAACTATACATATGATAAAATGGGACATTTGGTTCAGGTAGAACGAACAGGAGAACAGCAGAAAACAATTCAAAGAACGCAGTACGAATGGGATGTATCCGGTAATGTTATGAAGGTCATTAATCCATTGGGTGATATGGAACAGTTTGATTATGATATCGGAAACCATTTAATAAGAAAGACAGACAGAGAAGGTTATCAGACGAAATTCACATATCATGCAGACGGACTGTTAAAAGATATTTTATATGGAGATGGAACCAGTGTAACATACCAGTACAATGCCTTGAAGCAGTTAGAAGAAGTGAAGGATATAACCGGAACGATACAGATACAAAGAGATGTCCTTGGAAGAGTGAAGGCTGTTACAGATGCAGACGGAAATACGACCCGGTATGAATGGGGAAGTATGAATGAAAGAACCGGTTTGCAGTATCCGGATGGTAGTTATGCCGGATATCAATATAATTCACAGGGACAGCTGGAAGTTTTGCATATGGAAAAAGGGGATATTACCTATACCTATGATACAGTTGGAAGATTACAGGAAAAACTATTTCCAAATGGAGTAAGGACAAGTTATCGATATAATCCGACAGGACAGATTGAAGCAATTCGTCATGTGGGTGAGAATGTCGAAGAAAATTATCGATATCAATATGATGCGGCAGGAAATAAAACAGATATCTGGAAACAACGTTCACAAATGGAGCAAGGCAGTGGACATTATACTTATGAATATGATGCATTAAATCAACTTGTCGGTGTCTGGAAGGATGGACAACAGTTACGTAATTACACCTACGACTCTTTTGGTAATCGAAGCCAAATGGATAATTATGAACAGCATACGAATACAATTTATCAGTATAATGAAAATAATCAGCTTTTGATTAGCGAGACCAATGGTGTAAAGCAGAATTATTATTATGATAAGCGTGGGAATCTGACAACTGTTTTTCAAGGAGAAGAAATTCTAAAACAGTTTCAATTTAATGCAGCAAATCAAATGATAAGTTCATATGAATTAGCAGATGGAAAATATGCGAGCTATCAATACAATGCATTAGGTAAACGAATTGGCCAGAAAGTGTATCGAATGGAAGAACCGGGAAATTTGTATGAAGATGTTCTTCCTAATAATCCGGAAAAGGATATTCAATATACACTGGATATTACAAGACCATATTATGACCTGTTAGGTTATAAGGATAAGTCAAATCATAGAGAACAAAGCTTTTATTGGGATGCAAATGTTGTTTCTATGAAAGAAGAAGGCGAGGACATTTACTATTTGCAGGATGATTTGGGCAGTCCAATACATCTTTTGGATGCGGAAGGCAGAAGCAAGGCTACTTATGGTTATGAAGAATTTGGCAAAATCAGACAATTTATAGGGGATGATGGATTCCAACCTTTTGGTTATACCGGATATCAGAAAGAAGAAGCAGGTGGTCTGTATTATGCACAGGCAAGAAGATATGATGCAAGTGTTGGACGGTTTGTGAGCGAGGACAAAGTAAAGGGTTTTGCTGCTATGCCGGTTAGTTTGAATTCTTATGGATATTGTTGGGGTAATCCGATGGTGTATGTAGATATGGATGGTAGATTTCCGGGTATGGTTATGCCAACCTGTAGTCCGATGATGAAGGGTAATATTAGCTTATTAGCAAACGCAAATTCTAATGGTTTTATTGATGAGATAACAAAGTACGTTGGTACTACGACGAATACTGAAGGACGTGTAGATTTAAAGAACGTATTAGTTGGTGCTTATCATAAAACTGTCGTATCAGATAGTTGTGGAGGTGATTTGATAAATATAACAAATACAAATGGAATACCTGTAGGATATTCTTTAAATTATTCTCTAAATAAGTTTGGTTTAAGAGAAAATAGAAATATTAGTACAAATTTATCTAATGGTGTTTCTATTGGCGGAGGTTTAGAATGGACCAATAAAAAGGGGGATATCACTAATATAAATTATAGTTTTGGAATGTTAGGTGTTGAATTAGAATGGGGAAGTGGTAATAAAGATAATATAAAAGGAAATGGAATTAAATTAAATTTAAATCCTATACCAACAGAAAGTTTTGTGATATATGGATTTAGTGATGATATAAAGGGAAAAAGTAAAATTAGACATGAAAATGGAATATATCTAAATTCAGCATTAGTGATGCTTATGGTAATGGTAGAAGTGTATATAATGGTATTAGCTGGTATGGAGATGGCGGTTGCAGGACTTGGTCTTGTTACAGGTATATCAAAAATATTTGATGAAATGAATAAAAAGGAATGTGAGGAGGCTTAACAATGAATAAACATATTTTTAATAGGGCAATGTTGGGTTATGAATTTGTTTTATTTTCTGGTTTTTTTTCAATCATTTATTTTGTAACAGTAGATGAAGATATTGTATATAAACAAGTTTATACAATAATGTCACTGGTTTTGTTAATTATTATGTTGATTGGATATGGCATTTGGATGAAGTGGGAAATGTTTGGCAGATGTAATTTTGAGTCCAGACGATTATTAGTAGAAATTTTTAAAGGGAAAGGTATTCGTTCCATTAAAAATAAATTACTCTTATTATCATTGTATATTCTGTTGGGCTATGAGGATAAATGTCAGAAGATAATGGATGAACTAAATGATTTATATTCTGAAATGCCGGAAGATTTAAAATTAAAGTTCCAAATAAGAAAACTGTATTTTCAGATTGATGTAGACGGTTACGAAGAAACAAGGGAAAAGATAAAAGAACTGGTACCTTTCGTTAGGGATTTGGATAAGAGCAGTAATGATTATATAGCAGTTATGTTTGCTGACTGTTATTCAGATAAAAATTGGAATAAGGCACTTGAAGTACTGGAAAATAAAGAAATTAAAAATGTGTATGATCAGGTATGGATAGCCTTTTTCCGGGGAAAATGTTATTTCCAATTAAAAGAATACCAACAGGCATTTTATAATCTTGAAATTACCAGAAGATTTGGGGGAAATACAAAGTATGTTTCGTTAGCGAAAAATATGATAGAACAACTGCCCTTCGACGCAAAAGGAGATGTGAATACATACAAAAGAGATTCCTATTATTTTCACGAAATGTATAAAATGATTGCTTGTGTAGTTGGTATTTGTTGTGTTATTGCTGTGTCAGTTTTATCGAATAAGGCAGCTAGTTACGGAAACAGTTTTCAGGAAATATATGCAAAACGCCATCTGTCTTCTGAAAGTGAGGTAAATATATTATATCAGGGAAAGGTTGCAGAGTATGACTTGATTATGGTTAATTATAAAAATTATATTGACTATTGTTTTTTTCAGAAGGTGGATGGAAAGAAAAATGCTTCCTATAAAATGATATATCAAGTAAAAGTAGATAAAGGACAAAATGATAGTTATAACAAACAAAATAAGGAACAGGAAAATCAACCATATATAAATAGAATACTAGGTTATATTTATGGAGAAGATTTCAAAGATAGTTATAACAAACAAAATAAAGAACAGGAAAATCAACTATATATAGTTAGAATATTAGATTATATTTATGGAAAAAAATTTTTTGACAAAAAAGGTATAACGTATATAGGAGCAACATTTGATAAAAGCACTTCGAATATAACGATTGAAGGGAAACCGCTCAAAATAAAGAAGGAAATACAAAATGGAGAAGAAACCATTTATATATGGGAAATAAGTGATATCAATATAGAGGATGTACTTTTTAATATTTCTTATCAGGAGGATGCCGAATGAAAATGGAAAAAAATTAGGGTAAAGGTATCTTAAATGAGGAACGGAGATTGAATAAGAAATAATAGATTGTATCTTAACAAAAGAAGGAGGGGACAAATGAAAAAAGACAGAAAAGGTTATATTGTTTATTTTTTATATATTATTTTAATACTTTTTAATATGATAGAACAACTTCGAAATCATTGGTCATATCATCTTACTAATATGCAGCTAGCTTTTGGAATTGGTGCAATTATTGTTTACTGTATTTTATCAATCGTTGTTGGAATCATTGTCTTTAGAAGAAACGAATATATAGGAAATGGGTTCTTAGCATCTATGAAAATCGGATTTTTGCATCCGATTGCTTATCTGTTGGGTGATGGAAGAAAAGTAAATAAGGGAAAGATATGGAGTACAAAACAGAGAACGGATTTTTACAATATCCTGTTTGCAGTTTGTTTCTTTTATACTGCTTTTTGTATATATGATAATACCATTTATTGGCCGTTTCTTTTATGTTTGCTTCCCATGATTATACTTTGGATTAGCAATGTAGTTTATTCCAAAAAGCAATGTCGTAAGTTTTTGTTTCACATGTTTTATGATGAAATGAATATTGATGGATATGAAAGTTATTTGGATAATGAAATGTTATATCCGGATAAGAAGGATAAGGAAAATGGGGCATGGGTAATATTAAATAAAATACTTATTTTGCTGCTAAGGGGAGAAGTCGCAGAAGCCCAAAATATGTATACGGCAGTTTCACAGGAATTATCAGATGAGGATATGAAACATTTTTCGGAATACTATCTGGTACAGATTATTTTTGAGGAAAATACGATAGAGGAGAATGAACTGGAAATATTAATCAAATCATATGGTTCTTGTAAAAATGCAGTGGTATCAGAGAACTTTTTAAGGTGTATTGCCGGAATAAAGGAACAGAATCAAGAGATAGTAAAACAATATACAAAAGGTCTTGAGACATCCGCATATCCTCTTGTAAATAATGTTATAGAAGAAGTGATAAAACCATATGGAGAAGGACTTGGATTCATAAGTAAATGGAAACGTAAAACGGAAAACAATAATAATCTGCTAAAAGATAATGTGACACAGTCGAAAAAGAATGGGATGATTTCATTTTTGAAAGCTGTATTTTTGTCCGTTCTTATTGCTATATTAATCTTCCTTGTATTTGTATTGCCGCGGATGGATGAATATTCAATATTTCTTCAACAACAGCAGTCTCCAGATTGGTCTTGGATTTCCGGTGAAAGTGGATATGTAGCCTTGCCATGTGCAGTTGAAACAATACAGGAGAATGTGTTTTTAGACGAGAAGGTATTAAACAAAGACAATAATCTTTATCAAATAAATTATAAATGGGGAAATGTACAGTATCACATAAATGAAAAAAATCAATTTGAATACATAGATTATGTGGAATTTAAACGGGAAAAAACGGAACAGAAAGTGGAAGATTTTCAATTTGGAAATGGAATACAATTAGGTGATTTAAAGGAGGAGATTATAGAAAAAACTGAAAAAGATAATTTGGAATATGAGGAAGATGAAAATTCAAACGGATGGGTATTGCAATACGGTAGAGGAGAATACCGGATGAGCCTGCGAGGCAATGAATATGGTTTAAATGAAGTGAAAATTTCTTATCAGGAGGATAAGTGATGAAAAAGATAATAATTATAAAAAATAAGTTAGATTCTAATAAAAGTGAGCATAATAAAGAAATTGAAAAGTATGCACATGAAAGTTTTTGTAACGGAGAGGAACGTACTTATCATGCAGGTGCTAATGATAGTAAAAGCTTGAGTACATTATATGAGGAAGAAATGTTTATTATGTTGATTTCTTATCATGAACAAGGTCATCATGGAGGTGATTCACCGGATGATTGTCAAATTGATAGAATATATATTGGGGAGGCAATTATTAAGAAACAAATTTCCAATATGGAAAAAGTTGATATTGTATATGAAATGAAAAGGTGTATAAAAAAAGCTCCAATGATTATAAATATATTGGATGATTTAGAATTGGAATTAGATAGTGATTATTCTAAAAAAAGTTATGTTTTAATAAATGAGTCAGAGATGCTTAGTAAGTTAATAGCAGAACTTTTATTAAATACTGTGAATGGATCGATAAGAAAAAATTATACAGATTTAGAGTCTAATTATGAAATGCATAAATATGCACAGCATAATAATCAGTGTATACGTTTATATGGTTTTTTAGCAGAACAAGAATACCGAAATGAATTTCAAAGGGATAGGGAGAGAATTGTTAATAGTAAAGCTTTTCGACGTTTGGTTGATAAAGCTCAGATTTTTAGCGCAGAAAAGGGCGATCATTATAGAACAAGAATGACACATACGCTTGAGGTTAATCAAATTTCAAAGGCAATTGCATTTGCTTTGGGATTAAATTTAGATTTAACTGAGGCAATTGCTCTGGGGCATGATATTGGTCATACACCATTTGGACATCAAGGAGAAAGAACTTTATATAATATTTTATCAGAGGAAGCCAGAGACATTTGTAAAATTGATGAAAAAATATTTACCCCGACACTATTAGGTGGATTTAAGCATAATTATCAGAGTGTCCGGGTGTTATCTTTTATTGAAGAAAAGTATTGTGAGCATCCGGGACTAGATATTAGTGTACAGACATTAGAGGGAATACTAAAACATACAGGATTAAAACATGCAGAAATAAATGAATTTATAGATGAATCGTTAATTGAATATTTGCATTTAGAGTTAGAGGAAGATGGACAGCCTGTATCTAGTACTTTGGAAGGACAGGTTGTAGCAATTGCTGATGAGATTGCTCAGAGAGGACATGATATTGATGATGCCATTTCATCAAGATTGATTACGGTAGATGAATTAATTGAATTGCTGGGGTCTGAAAAATTTTCTAATATAAGGAAGTTGATTGAGAAAGAACGTTCTCGAATTAATGAATACAATAGATTGGTGGTAGATGAAGGTGAATTACTTGCAGCAAGAATCATTTCAGTTATTGTAGGTTATTTTATTAACGATGTAATTCAGTACTCAAGAACACAAATAGCTGCATATAATAGACAGACAGAATATATTGATCGTTGTTTGATTAATTTGTCACCTAATGAAGGTGTACTTGCATGTGATTTATTGAAAAAGGTTGTGAATAAACGTGTTATAGCTAATTCAGAGGTTTCTTTATTTGATTATAATGGAAGTACAATTGTAAAAGATTTATTTTGCAGCTATTACAATAATCCGAGATTATTACATAAAGGGACGTTGCGAAAAATATACATTGATCAGTTGAAATGTGATAATCCGGAAGTTGCAGGAAATGCAATTGATTGGGCAAATGGGAATATAAGTGTTGTTACACAGGAAATTAATAAAATTCATGAGTTGAGTGAAAACATAGATAGTGAATATTTTATTAAAAAGAAAATATTAATTCGAAATATTGTTGACTATATATCAGGAATGACAGACAGCTATGCTTGTCACGAGTATGAAAGATTAAAATAACTATTAAGGGGAAAAACCATGGATTATATTTTAACAAAAGAGGAAATGGGGTATTTCGAATATCCGATTGCTGAAAAATGTATGATAAAAAATACGTTATATGAACGAAAAAATAAAAAAATTTATAGGGAAAATGAAGTGATACCATCCTATGAATGGATGGATGGAGAAAAACAGTCAATTCTTTATTTGCCGGATGAAGGAATCACTTTTGAAAGAGGAGAGAGTTTGTTTATAGGACAGATACAATCTGATATACAAATAGAAGATTGTATAGCTAAAATATATATTCATGGATTAAATTTATCAGTTTCATCAGCTGATAAAATGGCATTGTATCTCAACCAACAAAGAATTTCCAACGGTGATTATGAAATGCAGAATGGTTCGGTTTTACTGATTGGTTCTGTTAAGCTTCAGATATGGAAAGATGTAGTGGGAATATGGGGAAAACACTATGAAACCGAATTATTACAGATAAAGTCAGAAAGTCAGCGATTACCGGAACATTTTCCACTTTATAAACGTTCGCCAAGATTAATAAAAAGAATTGAAGAAAAAACCATAAAAATAGATGTTGATACAACGGACAAGCAAGGAGGTAAAAAGAATTTATTACAGACGATTCTTCCACCCATTGCAATGGTCTTAGTTACAGTAGTTGTCAGTCTGGTGTTAAAAAGAGGAGCTTTTGTTTTAATGTCAGTAGCAGCTACCGGAATGAGTACAATCTTTTCAGTTGTAAAATTTTTACAGGATAAAAAAGAAGACAAGCTGGACGCACAAAAGAAAAAAGAAGTATATGATCGGTATCTGTTAGATAAACAAAAAGAGATTTATAAGCAGTGGAAAGCGGAACAGGATACGTATGCATATAATTATCCATCCATTCAAACGATAGAGCAGATGGTATTAAATTATAGTAGCCGTATTTATGAACGAAGTAATATGGATGCAGATTTTCTGACGTTATCCATCGGACATTATATTGACACACCAACATTTAAAATTGAAGATAAAACAAATGAATTATCCCTACATGAGAATACATATGCACAAATGGTAAAGGATATAAAGGCACAGTTTGGGAAAATTGATATTCCTCAAATAATTGATTTAAAAAATGCAAATTTTGGTATTGTTGGAGAAAAAAGTATGATTCATGAACAAATGAAATTATATTTTAGTCAACTTTCCGTTATGCAAAGTTATCATGATGTACAATTTGTGGTTTTATTTAATGAGGCAGATCAGGAAGAATTCCAGTGGTTAAAATGGTTACCACATAGTAGGCTGCAGGGTTTGAATGTGTTTGGTCTTATGGATTCTGAGAAGATAAGGGATCAGGTATTAGGTAGTGTACAGCAGATTATAAAAGAAAGAAAGCAACGTCTTGAAGAGGAGAAAAAGTCATCAAGATTTACACCGCATTATGTTTTCTGGATTGATGAACCTAAATTAATTATGGATCATTCCATTATGGAGTATCTGAATGGAGATTTGTGGGAAGATTTAGGATTTTCAATAATTTATACCAGTCATTTGCGTGCAAACCTTCCGGAAAATATAGGAACGGTTTTGTTATTAGAGAATTCAGAGGAAGGAACCTTGCTGTTGAACGAGAAAGAATTATGTGATAGAAGGTTGCGGTTATATCACACAGATGGTGTGGACTTTGATACCATGGCAAGAAACCTTGGTGTTTTGGAACATGTACAGGGAGTTGCAAGTCATATACCGGAGCAGGTTAGTTTCTTTCAGATGTATGGGATTCAGAAACCGGAGGAACTTAATGTGGAATCCAGATGGGTTGCAAATAATTCTTCAAAAACATTAGCAGTTCCTTTGGGAGCAAGAGCAGAAGGAGATTATCTGGAGTTAAACCTACATGAGAAGGCTCATGGACCGCATGGTCTGGTAGCCGGAACAACCGGTTCCGGTAAGTCTGAAATAGTACAAAGTTATATATTGTCACTGGCAGTCAATTTTCATCCGCACGAAGTAGGATTTTTACTGATTGATTATAAAGGTGGTGGAATGGCAAATCTTTTTCGGAAATTGCCGCATTTATTGGGAACCATTACCAATTTAGATGGTAGTGAGAGTATGCGTGCATTGGCATCCATTCAGGCAGAATTAAAACGAAGAGAGGCTGTTTTTGGACAATATGGAGTAAATCATATTAATGGATATACGGATTTGGTAAAACAGGGTGTTGCAAAGGAACCAATACCACATTTGTTTATTATAAGTGATGAATTTGCAGAATTAAAAAAGGAACAACCGGAATTTATGAAGGAACTGGTATCGACTGCGAGAGTAGGTCGAAGTCTTGGAGTACATTTAATTCTTGCGACACAAAAACCGACCGGTATTGTTGATGATCAGATATGGTCAAACAGTAAATTTAAGTTATGTCTGAAAGTTCAGAACGAAGCTGACAGTAAGGAAGTATTGCATACACCGGATGCTGCAAATATCACACAGGCTGGACGGGCATATTTACAGGTAGGGAATAATGAAATTTATGAACTATTCCAGTCCGCATGGTCAGGAGCATTGTATATAGAAGAATCGGAAAAAGAAGTAACGCAGGATAACAGAATTTATCTGGTAAATGCATTGGGACAGGGAGAGTTAATTAATAAGGATTTGAGAGGCTCTTTACAGGAACAGAAGTCAACGAAAACACAATTGGATGCGGTTGTAGAGTATATTGCAAATGTTTATGAAAGAATGGAGTGTCGGGATGTAGCTCGTCCGTGGTTACCGTCTCTGTCAGATTGTATTGTAAACCCTAATATGAATATTCGGACAAAGGATAAACTGGATTTAAGTATTGATATCGGAATGTGTGATATTCCGGAACAACAGCTACAAACGCAATATTGTATTGATTTACAAAGACAGGGAAATGTTTTGTATATTGCATCAAGCGGATATGGTAAGACAATGTTTTTAACGAATGTAATATTGAATCTTGCGGTTAAAAATTCTGTTTCTAATTTACATTTTTATGTTTTAGATTTTGGAAATAATGCATTGATTTCCTTAAGCAGGCTTCCGCATATGGCGGCGTATATCATGTTAGATGATGAAGAAAAATTTGCAAAATTCCAGACATTAATGGTGGCAGAAATTAAAGACAGAAAAAAGAAAATGGCAGATGCAATGGCACAGAATTTTTATGTGTATAATGAGACCGCAAAACATCCGTTGCAGGCAATTGTAATATGTATTGATAATTATGATGCCATTAAAGAAATGGGTTATGAAATGGAGCAGTATTTCACAAAACTGACCAGAGAAGGCAGCAGTATAGGAATCTATGTGGTCGTTACAGCAAGTCAGATGAATGCAGTGCGTATGGCAACTATGAATAATTTTAAAAATAAGATTGCTGGATTTAATTATGATGAAAGTGAAATAAAAAGCTTAGTTGGAAGGGGCGAGTATTCCTTAGCAGATATCAGAGGGCGCGCAATGGTAAAAATGGGAGAACAAGTAAGTGTATTGCAGCTATATGCACCGATTTCTTTTGAAAATGAAGTGGATTATGGCAATCGCCTTCTGGAATTTGTGAAAGAAATAAAAGAGGTATTGCCGGAGGAGGAAGCACCTCATATTCCAATCTTACCGGAGGAATTGAGCGAACAGCAATTTTTAACTTATCCATCGGAACCAAATGTTATCGGATTGGGATTGACAAAAACAGAAGTATTAAGTGTTGGTATGAGGAAACAAAATAGTCCATTCCTGGTTTTGGGAGATAATGGAAGTGGAAAGACCAATGTTTTGAAACTGATTTTAAATCAGATTATTGGAAATGGGGACATTTATCTTGTGGATTCAAGAAGCCGCAAATTAAATACTTATCAGAAAGATACAAATTATATTGTAAATTTAGATCAACTGGAAGATTTTGCAAATGATTTACAAAATGAAGTGCGGATGAGGGAACGACAACTGGATGTCTCTGCACAGGATGGTAAATCTTATGAAGAAATCATGGAACAGTTTGCACCATTTTATGTTGTTATTGATGATATTGATGATTTTTGTGAATTGGCAGGTTCAGATTTAAGTATAATTGCAACCCGTATCAAGAAATCTGTTAATTATGGTATTACATATATTGTTACTGCAAATGTTAATAAATTTAAAGGACAGGATGAATTTACCAAGTTGTTAAAGGGTGTTAGTAATGGAATTTTATTAAGCCCACAGGGATATTTGACTATATTCCCTGTAAAGGCAATGGCTTCTATTCAAAAACCAGATGCCTGTCTGATGTTAGATGGTAAGGGGGTAGATATCAGAGTACCGAGAGTGGAGTAGTGCCGGTGAAGAAACAAAATATTTTGAAGATAGTATTATTTATTCTATTTGTCATATTAATAATTGGGTTTGTGATGGTTTATAAAAACAAGTCAGTATCTAATATTGAAAAGCAAATCTGTTAATTTACTAGTTATGTGGATATATGGAGTGACAGGAAAGGATAAAGAGGAAAAAATATTATATGAAATAAATTCCTCTGGTGTGACTTTTCAAAATCGAGGATTGATTCATGGTATGTATGAATATTCTTTGACAATAAGTAACAAAGAAATAAATGTTGCTCCTAAAATCCACGTATTTAAAACAAATTGGTGGGAAATATGCAATATTAAAATAAATATAAATGTATATGAGGAAAACGAAATATGGAATGTGGATGTTTCTGTTGATACAGAAAACCGATACTATCAGGAAGCGTTTTATGATATAGAAAAATATTATCACTAACTATAAATGATGGGATATTCTTCAAAAATCTGATATATAGTTTTATGATATAGAAAAATTTTATCATTAACTATAAATGACTTGAATGGATGGAGAACTTTATGATTAAGAAACGTATATTGACATTAATTTTATTATTTTTTGGAGGCTGTCTTTTTGTTACCGTATATCTTCAGCTGAATTTAACCGACAGCCCATATAAAGTTGGGAATAATACAATTGAGGTCGAAACGGATTTGACAGACCAATCATATGAAAAAATATATGACACTGTGGAAATGGATTTAGACAAATTAAATAGTTCAAATACACAGCAAGCACTCCGTTCATTTGACTACCGGACAGAAACGGTAGAAGCAGTTAGAATGGTAACGGACTACCCGGAAAAAATACCGAAAGAACTGTCGGATTTATTTCTTAATCATACCGAAAGTTTGACTGGCAGCAATTTTGTATTTCGCCAAATATACAGGATGTACATTTATCAGAGCAATTTTTAAAAATTATACAGACGGCGGGATATTCCATACAGGAAATCAACAATTTTACCTCAATAGATATGGATGCGGATGGTGAAAATGAAGTTGTTGTTTTGGCAAAGCAGGATGAAACTTCCGGTTTGGCATTATATGTAGTTAAAGATTTTGTCAAAGCTATGCTAAGGTTTTGTTGATAGTCTGCTACAGATTTTATTGAAATTTTGTCAGATGTTTATGAAAGAAATGTCAGATGTTTATGAAAGAAATGTCAGATGTTTATGAAAGAAATGTCAGATATTTATGAAAGATATGTCAGAAATTTATGGAATATTTGTCATCGTTTTGTCACGAAAGTTCTAGAATATTTCATTGGGGTTTAATTGTATTTTATCAGGAGTTTTGCTACACTTAGCTTAGATGAATTCATACATTTTCGTTGCAACGGATAACCATAAGGAGGAAAATGTAATCAGTACAACGACAGACCATTTAACAGACAATCTAACAGATCATTTATTGGAAGATGAAGATATCTACCAGATCTTTGACAAAACATTCAAGAAAATCATAACCCTTTCCAGTGTAGCCGTTACTAACTTAATTAACGCGCTGTTTCAGACCAATTATCCACCGGACAGTACCATCACTTATAACTGGACTGAATTTGAAGATGACAAACTAAAGCGAATCCTGGCCGATACGATACTGACCATTAACGGAAAGTACAGTTATCATTTGGAAGCCCAGATGGAAAAAGACCGTACCATCGTATTCCGTGTATTTGAATATGGTTTCCATCATGCACAAAGAAACCGTATCACGAAGGACGGAGCTTATGTATTACCATTTCCAAGACCGGTTGTAATCTATCTTTACTACGAAGGAAATGTACCGGATGAATACACCCTGACCTTACAATTTCATTCCAAAGACCAGAAAGAAGAACTCTATGAATATAAGGTTCCGGTATTAAAGTTGCAGGATACCACTTCAAAAGAATTAAATGACAAAAAGATGGTGATTT
>CAKQYU010000012.1 GCA_934293575.1 uncultured Lachnospiraceae bacterium
CAATTCTTTTCGCTTTTTTCACTGATTCTGCTGAAAAAACCTCATATCCGGATTTTTTCAGTGAAAATGTAATTCCTCGATTTAAATTTTCATCATCTTCAACCACGAGTATACCTGGCATAGCATATACACCTCTCTTTATGAACTATATTCCCTGCAAATTTGATTCTCAAGCTCTTTCATTTTCTCAATCTTTCCAACCGGAATGATTGTCATATCACAATTATCACAGCCATTAAAAAAATTTATCAATTCATATCCAATTTTTCGAAGTTCGTCGGCAACGATATTTGCTTCTAATACATTATAAATAAACCCTATCCGGATTAGTTCTCCATTCACTGAGTAATTTTTTAATTCCTCATTATATCTGTCTATAACTGCATGTTCATTCATTCTGCCGGCAACATCTAATTGCTCTAATATAACATTTATTTGCTTAACAAATGTATCAATATCCACTTGATTGTCCAAATGAACCATGAATCCCTTTCCTGTCAGGCTTTCTATCCAATTATCATAAAATATAATAAAATCCTCTTCATCTGAATCCTTTGATAATTGATTATATTCTGCAAGCTCCGTTAAATCATACTTGCCGTTTGTAATAATTTTATGAATTTCCCTATATAAACCCGGATTCATCGTGCCGCATTTATACATGAAATCATATCCATCATAATCATATGGAATGTCAAATATGTTCTTCTTTTGTTCCTTCTTTTTTAATAAATCCAGTAATCCCATTTTCTGTTATTCCTCTCCTGGACGATTCCATATTCCAAAGCCTTTATTTATTCGTCGATACCCTTGTTCATCCTTGTATTCAGGGTGTTTACAGCAATATTTGTCTTCATCACCGCAGATTGTATAATCACATTTACAGCCATCGTAAAGTGAACGTAAAGTGAACCTCTAACCATAATAACCTTCTACAATCACTCTACCGTTCATACGATGCAATCACTTCTTTGCTGTCTGCTGTTTTATAATCCAATGTTCCCAAATTACCGATCAGATCAAATGCTGTATCTGCATTAACCTGTAATTCATCTTCAAGCTATCTACACCATTGTAAACTTCTATATTTGCAAAAAATCAATCAAAATGTGTGTTTCTTTAAAGCTTCATTCAATAATATTATGCATTTCTCCAAAGAAATGACAACTTTTACAACTACTTCTATAGTTTTCGAAAATTTTATTCAACCTAACCATCCACTAAATTTTCATCTATATATTCAAAATAAGGTTTTTTATTAACCTCTGTACTATGTTCCAAATACCATTTAACAGTATCCTTCAATCCCTCCTCTAATGACATGGTTTCCGGATATATTTTGCTTTGACGGGATACATCTAAATAATACTCATAGTTATAAAAGCTAAAATAATTTCTCTGATCAATATCCTCATAGACATTCACAAATTCCGGTTTCTTTCCTAAGCTTTCATAGCATTTTGTCACCCAATCTTTAATTGATACCGATTCAACATTTCCAACATTTAAAATATGCTCTTCCGGCTTTTCTTTCATGATTACCTCCATCAACCTGCATAAATCTTTTACATGGAAGAATTGTAACTTCATACTGCCATCTTTTGGTAAGTAGAACTTTCTGTCTGCTAAGGCACAATCAAATACAAAAGCCTCTCTATACACATTATTCATTGGTCCATATAAATAAGGCGGTCTTAATATATATGCATCTTTCACTCTCTCAAGTAATGCCTTTTCAGCCACTATTTTATCGGTTCCGTATGCACCCCAAAATTTATTTTCGGATTTCTCTGATTCTTCCAGAAATGGCTGAACACCATACTCCGGATACACAGCACTTGAACTAATCATGATATACTGATCAAAAGAACCCAATTCTTTAACAAAATCAATTATATCATTCTCATTATAAGCCGTTATATCAGCGACAACATCAAAGAATGTATCCTTTAATACACCGCCTAAATTATGCCTATCACCTTCAATGAGTTTTACGCCCGGAACTTGTGGCTTAGAATTTCTGTTAAGTACAAATACTTCATAACCTGCATTTACAAAATATTGTGCCACATATTTACTTACAAAAGTTGTTCCGCCTGTCACTAATATCCTCTTCATAAAGTTCTCCTTTTCATAGAAAGATTCTGATTTATCCAGTCTCAAAAAACTGGAGTTATCAGATAATCAACGGCTATTCCAACTATATATTACATACATTTTCTTCTATATTCAAGCAAAATACCAAGATAACAACGCAATAATTTAACCCTTTAAGCCCCTTCTTGACTTTATATAGTTGTCATGTTATAAAGTAAACAGTGTTTACCAAAATATACACACTTTATTTTATCTAAAATGTTAATAAAGGAGGCGGTCACAATTCGGGAAAGTACAAAGGAAACCAGAGAACTCATATTAAAAAGTGCAATGGATATCTTTTTAGAAGTGGGATATCAGGAAGCCTCTATGCGAAAGATTGCAGCAAAAGCCGGCATCACCGCCGGAGCCATATATAAGCATTTCTCCGGCAAAGAGGAAATGTTTGGAGAACTATTTCAGGCAAGTGGCAGGAAGCTGATGAGCATTACAAAGTCCATGATGGACGTTGACTTCTCCGTTATGTCAAATGAGGAATTAATACAGGTTCTGTATTCCGGAATCTCCCTGCAAACCCTTGAACTGTTAGAGGAGGATATGAAACTTTTTCATATCCTTATTAAAAATGATTCCGGAACCTATATGAATCATTTCCGTACGATTTACACAAAACGATGTACAGAATTTGCAACCAACTATTACGAGGAGCTATACCGGAGAGGAATTGCTTCCAAAAAATTATCCGATAAAACCATATATATGCTTTCTTCATCGGAATTTTCCATGGTTTGTGAAATGATTGCCGATGATTCCTGTCAGAACGGAATCACACAGGAAATGAAGACAGCATTTACAGAAGCAATGAATGTTCTGCTTCATGGATTAGAGGCAGAGCTGGGAATCCAAAATCATACAAGAGGTGACAACACATGAAAGAGACATTCGGATCAAAATTAATCTATCATTTTTATCATAGCGCGGTAAAAAGAGAATTGAAAAGACAAGGATTTACTAACTCTACTTCTAAAAAGATTGCAAAGGAACATAAGCAGATCATGGAACGGGCAAAAGATATCGGAAATTCCAAACTATTAAGCTCCTACATTATGGGAATTTATTTTATAGCTCTGAATCGCAGCACAGGGAAATCTGCCGAAGAAAATTATGAAATATTCCGAGATGGTCTATGTGCCTCTAAACTGTTTCATAAGGTAATGGGGGATGCAGACAGTTACTTCGACCCAAAGAAAATGCCTGCAAGACTCCAATGGTCCGCAGACAGTCACAAACGGAAATATGAAAATGACTGGGTGGTTGATGTTTTGCCGGGAAATGGCGAATACGACCTCGGTTACGATTATCACGAATGTGGTATCTGCAAGCTTTGTCAGGATGAAGGTTGCCCGGAGTTAGCCGCATACCTGTGCCGGATGGACTATGTACTTGCAGATATTATGAACATGAAATTAGTAAGAACCGGAACCATTGCAGAAGGAGCCAAGCTCTGTGATTTCCGATATAGCAAGCCACATACTAAAAATGATTAATCGGTAATTGCGAATCTTTTTCCCTCTATCATTTGTGCACATTTAATATATATATCGCAAGCACGCTTGCGCTTCATCCGCACACAGCGGTACTAAATTCGGGATGCGCTAACGCTTTCCCTCATTAGTAAACGGTGCACAGGAAATTGCCTTTACGTTATCAAGAATCTGCTGTGACTTAGATGCTCCAATCAAGACACTCGTAACTTCCTTATGTTGTAAAAGCCAACCCAGAGCCATATCCGCAAGTTTCTCTCCACGCTGTAACGCCAGGTCATTTAGTTTACGGATTTGCTTAAGTCTATGTTCATCTAACGTACTTGCTTTAAGAAATCTTCCATCCGTACGAATACGGCTGTCTTCCGGAATTCCATGCAGATAACGCTCCGTAAGCTGTCCTTGTTCAAGCGGACTAAATGTAATTAACCCTTTCTGTAATTCATCTGTTGTTTCCATAAGTCCGTTTTCTTCAACGGTTCTGTCAAATATCGAATAAATTCCCATAAATCTGCTTATCTTTTTAAGTATTTATCTTATTATGATATAAACAGCATATATTGCGTAAAGCAAAACCATAATAAATCCTTCCGGTCTTCCAACCTTTCTTCTGGATGACGCAAATATCCATACACACACGGTAAATGCAATTAATACGCACAAGTCAATAATATTTTCTGTAATAATAGTGATTGGGCTGATTGCTGACGCAATACCAAGTACCATCAATATATTAAATATATTGGAACCAATCGCATTACCAAGCGCCATATCAACTTCATTTTTTCTAGCTGCAACAATAGAGGTTACAAGCTCCGGAAGTGATGTTCCGATTGAAACAATTGTAAGTCCAATTAATGTCTGACTCATTCCAAGGTCACTTGCGATTCTGGATGCCGCATCAACCGTGACATCTCCGCCGACCGCAATCGCAACGGCTCCACCGATAATAAACAAAATACTAAGCGGCACTGAAATCAGTTTGATTTCTTCTTCCGAACCACCTTCTACTTTTCTGCCCTCTTTACTTGCCTTTAATGCAATCTTAACCATATAAAAAATATATCCGGCAAAGGCACAAAGGAATATTACACCATCCAAACGTCCAAGTATCATGCCCGCTTTATCCCCAAATCCGACAATTCCGAAAATCAATAACAATCCGGCACAGATAAGGGAAAACGGAATATCTCTCTTTATTGTTTCCTTTGCAACATTTACTGTGGCAATCATTGCACACACGCCAATCACAACCATCAGATTAAATATATTAGAACCTACAACATTGCTGACTGCAAGCTCATTATTGCCGGCAATGGATGCTGATACACTGACTGCTGTCTCCGGAAGCGATGTACCCATTGCAACAATTGTAAGTCCGATGATTATGGACGGAACATGCAATCGTTTTGCTACACTCGAACTTCCCTCCACAAAAAAGTCCGCACCTTTAATCAGCAGCACAAAACCTATTACAAGAAATACAAGTACAAGAACAAATGGGGCATTGTTAATGAATTTTTCCATATTTTTCTCCTTTTCTCTATCCACAATAGTTGCAACAGCTAAAACATCCGCGATTATGTTTTCAGCAGAAAAAAGACCCATGTATATCAAACAACTCACCTGTGTATTATACACCGGCTATTAATTAATATACATGAGTCTCATTATTTAAGATTTACCAGATTATAATTACACTCTATATAATCAGTGTGTTGACAAACCACACTTTCGCGCTAACTACTCCCTCATGAAATATCAAGTTACTTGACAGATAATATCAAATAAAAATGTGTGTGTCAACATTTTTATATATCCGGAAAATCAGAAAATCACTTCAAAAATCGTTCCCCCTGACGGATTGTCTCTAACTGTAATGCTGCCATCATGTGTTCTCACAATTTCATGAACCAGTGCAAGTCCAAGACCGACACCACCCAGTTCCCGGCTTCTGGATTTATCTACGCGAAAGAATGGTTCAAACACCCGCTCCCTAAGTTCTTTCGGGATGCCATTTCCCGTATCCTCTACTAAAAGATGCACGTGCTTTTCTTTCCGTTCTGCCGTCACGATAACTTGTCCATCGGAATGGTTATATTTTATGGCATTCTCAACAAGATTATATACCAGTCTGTAGATAAGGATATCACTTCCTACCATAGTTATATCCGTGCATTTTCCAATCAGTTTTATATTCTTTTCCAGTGCAAGCGGTTCCAAATCAGCCAGAACCTCTTCCACAAGTGCGGCAATCATGATTGTTTCATCACGCACGATGGTCTGAAGCTCACTCATATCAAGAAGCGTCTTCACCATTTTACTGAGACGTTCATTCTGTTCCGTTGCCATTGTTATCGTTTGCTCTGCACATTCATCATTGCCCGGATGTCCGGTAGAATGATACAGATCCAATTGTACCTGCATTAATGCTAATGGTGTGCGTAGTTCATGCGCTGCATTCGCAGTAAATTGTCTCTGCGTCTCAAATGCTTCCGAAAGACGTTCTAACATCTTATTATAGGAAACACTTAGTTGATTCAGTTCCCTGACCCTGCTTTCCTCTATCCTTGAATCGGATAGGTTTTGCACCTGTACTTCCTCAATAATATCAGAGAATTTTCTAAGCGGTTTAAGCGCCTGCCCACTTATAAAATATGTAACAACACCTCCAAGCAGTGCCAATACCGTGGAGAAAATCAAACTGTTTTTCCTATAATCAGCCTTATTATTGTACACCTGAATTGAAAAATCATTTGCAAATTCATCCCACTTATCATCCGGAATACTAATATAGATTTCCTCCGATTCCTCCTCATTCTCCTGCCCGCTCTGTGCATCCACGGCATTCTGCAGAGAGTCCATATAATAGATTCCATTCTTATAAACAAATATCGTAAGACATCCACATATAACAGCAATCACTAATGTAGTTATAATCGTAAGTCTCCACTGAAGTGACATTGTTCTCATTGATCAGACTCCTCTCGTATCTTATATCCTTCGCCTACCTTGTTCAAAATCGGATCATATCCCAGCACCGCCTTAAGCTTCCTTCTGAGGGAAGACATATGCACCCTGATTGCTCCACTCAGACTATCCACAGATGCGTCCCATACATGTTCCATCAACTCTTCCTGACTTACCGGTCTGCCCTGATTAAGCAGCAGATATTCTAAAATTCCATTTTCTTTTCTGGTCAGATGAACCCTTTGTTCTTTTACATATGCCTCGCGCTTTCTCGTATCAAACCGGATATCTCCAGCCTTCAGGCAAACATCCTGCTGTACAAATTTACGTCGCGTAAGACTTCGGATACGTGCCTCCAGCTCCTGCAGATGAAATGGCTTTTCCATATAATCATTTGCTCCGGCATCCAACCCCTCAACCTTATCTGCAATCTGACTTCTTGCAGATAATATAAGAACCTTCGTATCCTCATCTTTCTGTCTGAGTTCCTTCAAAATATCCATACCATCCATGCCGGGCAGATTCAGATCAAGAACAATCAGATCGTAGTCCTCCGCCAGAATATATTCAAGTGCTTCATCTCCGTCATAACAGGTATCCACCTCATACCCTTTATCATATAGGCTCTTTGCAACGGTATCACATAAATTTTTTTCATCTTCAACAATTAATAATCTCAAAATAATTTCTCCTGCTTCTTAACAATAATTTTACATCAGCTATTGTATAATACCAAAGTCAACCGGTCAATCAATACAATAAACGAAAGGAGCAACAAAAATTTGAAACGTAAAAAAATATCGCAATCTGCTTTACTGATCGCAGGTATCATTATGATCAGTTACGGCATGCTCCGGGGCGAAGCTGCAACGGTGCTTAGCAAAGCAATTAAATTATGTCTGGAGTGTGTAGGAATTGGATAAAAAGACAAATATACGATCAAAAAAAATAGCTAAAATACGTGGATGGATACAAGCAGCTGCCACACTGCTTACCAACATTCACATTCCCAATTTATGGAAAGGGAAAATATATCAGGGCAATGCCAAAACCATCTGTGTACCGGGATTAAACTGTTATTCCTGTCCCGCTGCCACAGGGTCGTGTCCAATCGGGGCTTTTCAGGCGGTAGTCGGTTCCTCCCGGTTTAAGTTTTCATACTATGTAACCGGATTTTTCATTTTACTTGGGGTAATACTGGGCAGATTTATATGTGGTTTCTTGTGTCCGTTTGGATGGTTTCAGGATTTACTGCATAAAATTCCGGGAAAAAAATTCTCCACAGCCAGACTCAAACCTCTAAGATACCTGAAATATATCATCCTTCTGGTTTTCGTTATACTTCTTCCGATGCTTGTAACGAACTCCATAGGCATGGGAGATCCGTTCTTCTGCAAATATATTTGTCCGCAAGGTGTTTTAGAAGGCGCCATACCACTGTCACTTGGAAATACCGCTATACGATCTGCATTGGGAAAGCTGTTTTCTTTCAAATGTCTTATCCTGATCACCGTCGTAATCTTAAGCGTTATATTTTACAGACCCTTCTGTAAATGGATCTGTCCCCTTGGTGCAATCTATTCTTTATTTAATAAAGTGGCCTTGCTCAATATCAAGGTTGAAGACAGTAAATGCGTGGGATGTAACCAATGCCTGAAAGCATGTAAAATGGATGTGAATGTTCGGAAGAATCCTGATCATCCGGAATGTATACGATGTGGCGCCTGTATAAAATCCTGCCCCAAAAACGCCATCCATTATCAATTCATGGACAAACCATGTAAGAAAAAGAATAGCAATCAGCAATAGCTGACAATCAATTATCAAATTTTATATTTAAAGGAGTATTTTATCATGAAAACAAAAAGAAGTATTATCACAATCCTTACACTTTGTGCAACATTATCACTTACTGCATGTACCGGAACAGGACAGGCAAAAACGGACGATAGCCGGAATACAACTACCATATCCGACACCGAACAATCCACAAATGATACAGATACAAAGCTTAACGACTTATATCAGCAGGAAAATCAGATTTTTGCGGAGCATGAGGATGTATGGAATAAAGCGTTCGGCATGATGAATAAAAGTTCGGCTGATCCAAGCGGAAATTATGCCGATTATCTTGCCGGTGTTGTTGAATCAAACAAATCTGCCTTTACGGATGAAGAGCTGAAAACTCTTACCGATGATATCGAAACAATCCGTGATATCGAAAAACAGATTGCTGAAATCGAGAACAAAAATGCTGCATCCACTAACTCTGATACAAAGGAGGACTCTAACAGTGATGCATCTCCTTTCAAAAATTTCTCAGGAAAAGATTTTGACGGAAATGAAGTTGATGGAAGTCTTTTTTCAAATAATGCAGTAACCGTCATCAATTTCTGGTTCAACGGCTGCAAGCCTTGCGTTGCAGAATTATCTAAGCTAAATGAATTAAACGATACGATTCAATCCATGGGCGGAGAGGTTATCGGCATCAACACGGAAACCTTCGACGGAAATGAAACTGCGATTAAAGAGGCCTCAAGCATCCTCGAAAGCCAGGGTGCTAAATACCGCAACATTTCCATCGACTCAGATTCGGATGCCGGTAAATATGCTTCAAACATTATGGCATTTCCTACAACAATTCTGGTCGACAGAAATGGCAATATCGTAGGCGATCCGATGCTCGGTGGAATTGACGACCAGGCTAACTATGATGCTCTTATGAAGCAGATTCAATCCGTAATCGATGCTGATAGTACGAATAAGTAGAATATCTTCTCCCTTGTAGAAGTTGTCTATGAACCAAAAGCTCTGTGCGTTGCACAGAGCTTCTGATGGTAATTACAGTTTTAAAAAATCAGCAAAATGTACATCAGAGCACAAAAGCAAGAATAATATAAATATTTCTTAAAATTGCGGGGCATAATATTGCTATATATTAAATAATATGGTAACCTATTCAGACAATATTCATAGCAAATGTTTAAAAAAACAAGAAGAAATGAGGTGTATTTATGATGAAGAAAATTTTAATCACAATTGTACTTAGTGTAATTTTTTGTATGGGCTTATTGAGTGGCTGTGGACAGGCAACCGAAAAAAAAGAAATGGTTGGAACCATTAGTGACATTAAAGATTTCATGTTTGTCATTACAGATAACAGTGACACCCCATATAGCTTTACCTTCGATGAAAAACCAAAGGGCTTAGAAAATGTAAGTAACGGAGATACTGTAACTGTAACATATACAGGAACACTTTCAGAGGTAGACCCATTCGATGGAGAGGTAATATCTGTTGAAAAAACAAAGTAATACTACATTATTCTCTAAAATATGTGCTGTTGTTTTGCTTTCATCTCTGATACTGAGTGCCTGTGCAGATACTCAGGCAACACAGAAGATACCTGCTGCAACTTATATGGGAGGTAATAACACTTCTGAATATGTCTGCAATGCATTAAAGGATGCGGGTGCTTCCCATGTAGACATATTTCAGAACTGGGTAACAGATTTTGCTGATTCCGCCGGAAAGAATGCTAATTTGGGGGACAATTGGTCTGACCCCCTAAAGTTAAAAGCCGATACAGGTAAATGTATGGATGGTTGGGAACAGAATCATAACTATTCAGATGCTGACTGTAGAATGGTGGCATTCCTCCTATTAGACGGGATGCTGACGGCAGAATCAACGGAAGAGAAGTATACGGGTACTTATTTAATGTTTGATACCGATGCGATAGATAATGTAGACAACTATGAAATCATAAAAAAGAAAAAAGATATGTTTACAACACTCTACGGCGAAAAAAAAGTAACAGACAGCAAACACCCTGAAATAACATTTTCTAATAGCTGGAATGATTATGGATTTCATATAGATAGCGATAAAATATCTCTTCTTAGCATTGTAATATATGATCCTGATTCTGATGTTGTTTTTGTTGGTCATACCGGAATCCTGATAAAGTATAGTGACTACTATTTATTTATCGAGAAAATTGCCTTTGAACAGCCATATCAGGCAACAAAAGTGCATACGATAGATGAACTGCTTAACATTTTGTCATTACGGCCGGAGTACTTTGGCGAAGAAGGAGAAGCCGGACCATTTGTTTATACAAATGATAAATATCTTGGAACATTGAAAAAAGAAGATTAATATCTTCTCACTTCTTAACTTCTGTACGGTGGTTTGTGTAGCTACCAAAAAGCTTCATTACCACCGTACAAAAGTCATAATCATAATAGATGCAACGATTGTTATTACCATATTTGACCCAAGGTATTTCATAATCTGACGATTACTTCTCCATCACGATAATCCGGTTTGAGAAATTCCGGACAGCAGGAATCTTTCCCAGCACATGATAGATTGGCATGAATTTTTTCATTCCCTCCACCAAACTAACCATTTTCTTGAAAGTAAACGCAGGAGCAATCTTCTCTAATTCCTGCCCCTTCTTGATTCCCCATGTAAACCTGGCATTACTTCCTTCAATAGACTTTTCTTTCACATGCTTTACAACAAATGGTGACATTACCTCGATCAACACCATTGCTTTCGGAAATGCCCCATCAATAATGCTAAAAATCTGTTTCATATCTCCTTCCTTTAAATACATGGAAAGACCTTCCATGATAACAAGAACCTCCTCCCCATCATAGGTAATATCCTCCGTATAGGATGCATCCATTGCAGATTTTGCAATCTGATAAATCGGACCCTCTTCTATTAAAAAACGTTTTCTAATCTCCATAGTTTCCGGTAAATCTATATTATACCAACGCAGATATTTTCCCTTCATACGATAGCATCTTGTGTCCATACCACAGGCAATATTTACAACAACCGTTTTAGGATGAGCATTTAAATACTGCTCTACCATTTCATCCAACACAATGGTTCTGGCAATGACACCGTAAGACATTGCATTATCCTTATCCGCATTTGAAAAATCATAATCTAACTGTGACACAATCTCTGCCGCCCTATCATCCCTGATTTGGGGATTTTCCTTCATAGACTCTTTTGCTCTGGCATATAAGGTCTGAATCATAGTTTCCGGTACTCCTGTCACATTTACTTTTTCTTTCATTTCTTCTCATCCTTTCCAACGTAACGTTTGTTATAAAATGTTATGTTATAAAAAAAGCTCCACAGCTAATTGCTGTGAAGCTTTTCTAAACTCTCTATTAATCTGTCTGTTCCGCCTTCGGCATAAATTCCAATCTGTTTTACCAGATACAGACTGTATTCCATATCGTAATCCTCTTTCACAATTTCCAAACAGCTGTCTAACCGCTGCTTTGCTAATATCCGGATCAATCCCTCATCCGGCAACACCTTCAGCTTGTATTGATAATACACATTAAAAGAATGTTCCATCATCTGCTCAATACGCTTTCGGAAGCCCTCGTAACAGCTTCCCTGCGCCTTTTCCATAATAATGATGGCTTCCTTCTTATGCTTTAAAATAAACTGCATAAGAAGCACGTCAACATCCGCACCTTCCGATGAAGCTTCCAGTTCCATCTGCATACATCTCTCGATCAGCTTTTCATAGTGTTCCACAAGAGGCTGCAAAATTGCCCGGAACAATGCTTCTTTATTCTCGAAAGAAAAATACATGGCACCTGTCGTAACCCCTGCCCTGTTGCAGATGGTTCTAAGGCTTGCCTTGGCATATCCCTTCCGATAAAACTCCTCTAATGCCGCCTGTTTTATGTTTTCAATGGTTTCTTCTTTGTTCTTTATCATAACAACCGTTATGTTAGTCTATTCTAACTCTTTTGTCAAGAGGGCAGTTTATCTTTCTCAAATTAATCTCTGCCCCCATTGACTGACCATATATCATTTTTATTTGAGTGATATTTTTCTCCTTCAGATATGAAACAACCTCTGCGGCTTCATTTTTTATACAGATAATCCAGACCTTCACTTGGGCAGAATGAACCCGGAAGCATGATAATAACCGGCTAATCCTGTACACCTACTGTTTCTATTTTCATTATGTTCCTCCCTTAAGCTATAAAATTGTCTTTTTTCTTTCTAAGTTTTTTCATACGTCAGTTGATACTATCAATTCATATGTTATCCGGCAAGCAGGAAACAGAAAAACAGCTTTCTTTCGCAGAAGATGGATTCCTGAAAAGGACATCTGCAACCGTCGGTACTTAATAAGTGCAACGCACGAATTTAGTACCGCTACGAGTTGCAGACAGTGAAAACGGTCCTTGTAAGGAACCATCTCTGCGAAAGAAAGCGTTTGGAAAAGAATCATTTAGAAAATGCAAAGATACACAAAATATGCTACATAACACAACAGCATCACAACACCGCATGGTCGTCTTAATTCTTTATGTTTAAATGTACCAACCCAAAGAAGCACACCGGCAAAGATTGCGATAATCGCGTCTATAATAAATTTACTTTCAAATGGTACCGGACACAGAAGCGCAACTGTACCGATTACAAATAAAATATTAAAGATATTGCTTCCTACAATATTTCCGATTGCAATTCCTGCGTTGCCTCTTCTAGCTGCGGTCACGGATGTTACAAGTTCCGGAAGAGAAGTTCCAAGTGCCACAATGGTCAGTCCGATAAAACGTTCGCTCATACCAAAATAGCGGGCAATTTCCGAAGCACCGCTTACCGCAAAATCACTTCCCTTTATTACCAAAACTCCACCGACAAGCATGAACAGGATACATTTCCATACGGGATAAGCCTTTACTCCTTCTGCATCCTCGGAATTATCCTTTCTTGCCATTACAAAAAGATACCCAAGGTAGAATAAGAACATAATCCAGAAAATTACACCCTCCACAAATGTTACCGTTCCTCCTGTGATTCCAAATATTATTAACACTACGGTAACAATCAGCATAAATGGGATTTCATAATGAAATGTGGATTTTTGAATCGCCACATTGGTAATGAGTGCAGTAAGTCCAAGAATTATCAATATATTCAATATATTGCTTCCCACAATATTACCAATGGTAATACCGGCATTTTGATTCATCGCCGCCGTGATACTGACTGCTGCTTCCGGCATACTGGTTCCCATTGCAACAATCGTAAGTCCAATGATCAACTGGGGGATTCCAAGCTTCTTCGCGATACTGGCAGCCCCTTCCACAAACCAATCGGCACCTTTTACCAGAAATAAAAAACCTACCAACAAAATAACAATCTGTAAAAACATAATTTTACCTCTCTTTCCTCGTTATGATAGATATTTTGCAGTAGGGTATAAAAAAAGAGACTCCTACTGCGTAAACAGTAAAAGTCTCGCTATTTCATCACTTTCCGAGTTATATGTTTCAATAACTGTCCTGACGAAGAAGTGAACCAAATTAAACGGCTAGCTACTCCCTTTTATATAGCGTATTCTACCATATGTTATTTTATGAATCAATCTTTTTTTTATTTTTATAATTTACAATGCTGAATATCGCACACAATAATACACAAGCAAAAATCATCCATCCAACGAGATAAGATGTACCAAGTTTTACGAAAGTATCATAATATCCCTTCAGATATACAACCACGATAATGGCAGGAAGAATATAACTCATATAGAATCGAAGACCGTTCGGAAACTTGATTCCCTCTCCTTCATTTGCTTCCTTGCGAAATTCTTCCCATCCCCATCCATTCTTTTTTGTACAGAATAACACAAATATCATACTGCCAAGCGGTAACAGATTATATGAAACAAGGAAATCCTCCAAATCCATAATACTGCTTCCCGGACCTAATGGTTCAAAACCGGAAAGCATATTAAATCCCAATACTGCAGGAATCGACAATACAGTCATAAATATAATATTCCAAAGAACCACTTTCTTTCTGGAATACCCTTTTAAGTCAATATAAAACGATATAATATTCTCAAATACCGCAATCACCGTCGAAAGTGCCGCAAAAGACATGAATACAAAGAATGCGGTTCCCCAGATTCTTCCACCAGCCATATGATTAAATACATTCGGTAATGTCTTAAATAATAAGGATGGTCCCGCATCCGGCTGTACTCCGTATGCAAAGCATGCCGGTATGATAATAAATCCTGCCATCAATGCAACAAATGTATCCAACACAACGATATTAACCGCTTCACCACCGACAGTTCTTTCCTTCTTCATATAACTTCCGAATATTTCCATCGCACCGATACCGACACTTAAGGTAAAGAATGCATGTGTCATAGCATCAAATATAACCGGTCCCAATCCCCTTGCCTTAATGGTATCAAGATTGGGAACCATATAAAACTTTACACCCTCTGAAGCATTTGGAAGAACCAGAGAATGAACTGCCAATACAATAATCAAAATAATAAGTAATAACATCATAACCTTTGTTATCTTCTCAATTCCGTTTTGCAATCCAAGTGCACACACACCAAAGGATAACAAAATTGCCACAATCATCCATAAAATCATAGTGGAAGGACTTTGAAGCATATTTCCAAACTCCGTACTAATCTGATCCGGGTCAAGTCCTGCAAGAGAACCTCTCATTTCCTTCCATGCATAATAAAGCATCCATCCGGCTACCATTGTATAAAATGCCATTAATATGTAACTTCCGACAACGGATACCCATTTAAAATAATGCCACTTGCTACCTTCCGGTTCCAACACTTCAAATGCTTTTGCCGCACCTTTTCCGCTTCCGCGTCCAATCGTAAACTCTGCACACACAATAGGAAAACCAAGAATTGCCAAAAATATCAGGTAGATAACCACAAACGCCGCTCCACCGTTCAAACCGCATATATACGGAAATTTCCATACATTTCCAAGTCCTACTGCACATCCGGCTGACACAAGAATAAAACCTAAGCGTGAGCCAAACTTTTCTCTCTCCTTCAAAACGATACCTCCATATAATTTATCTTTATGTTACGCCAAGGTATCTTATCACACTCTGCATTATTTTTCCATCCTTCCATCACAATCCTTTATCAGTTTTCCTGCCATATATCTGGAAACATTAAAGGTTCGCAGCGACATACTTTCGATTGCCTCCTTATTCCCTTGAAGATAATAATAGCCAAACCGTTTCTGTTCATCCACTGTCATTTCATCTTCCGAATACGAATACCTACTGATTACAGGCTCCAACTGATCATATGCCGATAAATCATAATTTAAACTTTTCATGTAAGGTATCACGGCAGGTGCTGCATCGGTATTCAATTGCTCAAGATAAAAATAATCATCATATTCCCTTCCAAGGAAAAATGGTCCGGAAAAGAAGTTTTCACCATAATCCTGTTCTTCCGATTCACTCCATCCTTCTCCATCAATCCCCGGTGCATTAGCAAGGTTCACTCGAGCCACAATATAATCCGGATGACTGAATGACAGGGCAAGATACAAAAGTGTTATCGTTACAACTCCATAACGAAACAGTGGAAAAGATTCCCTGTAAATGGAAATCAGTACACCGATAAACAAAACGAATACTGCCACCAATGTCCAGATTACAAACACCCTCAAAATAGTCAGGTAATAATACCGGATATAAATAATCATACGCATCATACTGGAAGCACACATGACCAGTGTGCACAAAGACATAATCGTCATAACAACTTTTAAAACCTTACTGCTTCGGAAGAAACTCAAACAGATTAATACCAAAAACAAATTCAAAATACTGACCGTCAGCAGTTGGAAAAATCCTTCTCTTGCATAAGCTGCATAAGTATAACCTTCAGGCAGCTGCATTTTTCCCAAAAACAGAGCCCAAATCTGAATAGCGGAGAAAACGAGATACAAAACGGATAACAAAGACATCACGGTAATTGCCAAAACCGGCTCTCCCTTTCTTAAATCCCTGACTTCCTCTCTGATGCTGTGTTTACAAAGATAAGCAGTCAACGTATAGGAAGCAAAGAATAAAAAGCATACCCTTACTGCCAGATTCAATATATCATCTAAATAAATTCCCCGCCACAGCGAATCCGTCAGATGCCAAAACAAGGCATCCGCAGAACTTAACAGACTGGTAGCAACCGCCAATATCGGAATTGCAATCAATACACCAAGTAGCGCATAAAGCACCTTTTTATTCAGTTTTCCTTTTTCTTTAAAATATGTAATCCCATCTGCGAATGGTCTGCCAAGCTGTCCAAAACTCATGGCCACTAACTGGCAGATACTGCCTGTGAATTTTAAAAGATTCCATTTTGCAGTATCAAAATACTGATTTAACAGCAGGCACATTACAAGCAAAAGAATTGCCAGTTTATTGAGATGAATGATTACCCAGCTGTCGGTGCAGATTGTCGATACACCCAGTAACAAAATACTGATAATATAAAAAATATTTCGTTTCTTAAATGTTACCTTTAATTGAAACAATGTTAAACCGAAATAAACCACGGTTGCCGCTAAAAAGAATAAAAATGCAATTCCGGCATCATTATGAATCATGCAAAAAGCATAAAATATCGCATAAATCAGTGTTGCCAATCCAAAGAAACCAAACTTTTCCCTCATACACTTTGTTTCCGGTGTTTCCGTCGGTTGTACCGGTTGCATTGGCTGCATCGGTTGTGCCGGTTGTGTTTGTAAATTATCCTGCATTATTGTCCTCCCCCTTTTTCTTCCTTCCGATCATCTTCCGGATTCTGAGTTTTTTCATATTCTAAAATATCCCCCGGCTGGCAATCCAATGCCTCACAGATTGCCTCTAAAGTTGAAAAACGAATTGCCTTTGCTTTATTATTTTTTAAAATGGATAGATTTGCCTGGGTTAAATCAACCCGGTTTGCCAGCTCGGTCAAACCGATTTTGCGTTTTGCCATCATCACATCCAAATTTACAATGATTGCCATAATTTTTCCTCTTTTCTATATTTTATCGGTCCTTTACCTTCCTTTAGATTGTCAGGTCATTTTCTTCCTTATAGCGGACCGCTTCCTCAAATACCATTGCCAGGACTTTACTGAACATTCCCGCAATCAGAAATACCAGTATAATAACAAGCATGGAAACTGTCAGATAAACGACACAGCGGACAACACTCATAGCCGCGATAAAGAAACTGATATCTCCCATCCTGCGAAGACTTGCCACATTCTCAAGGACGAAACAATTTTCGTTAAGTACGGTACGAAACATTTTTCGTAATTCATTGAGCAGAAGCAATGCAAGAATTCCCATAATTGCAAAAATAACAACAACGGAAATATAATTCTGTCTCACATCCTCCAAATATCGTCCTATGTACTTCATACTAAACGGAAGACTCACCGTAACCAGAATCCCGCTGTAGAACATAAAATCCAACAGATATTTTGTTCCCTTTGTCAGACTAAGCTTACGTTCCCGTAATTCTTTTATCTCTTTTTTCTCCATATCCAAATTACCTCTTTTCTTTCTGATGGTATTACTTTATCACTCAAATATATGAATGTCAATATAAATTTATTGTTATTCGATAAATTTATATTGCTTTTCATTTGACTGATAGATAAAACGTCACATTGGCGCCATCGTCACTCATCACCCATCTCACAAAAAAGGCTATTTGTGAGTAACTTTCACAAATAGCCTTTTTTTCATAGTAACCTTTTTGCAATTGCTTAATCAGACTGTTTTCGATTCATCCAAATAAAAAATCCAATATTTAACAAAATTCCGAATATCGTCGCCACGGGTGCCGCAAATCCGATTTTGTATTATTCAAAACGACCCTTCCTTTCACACATAATTTCGTATATTTTTTCAATTGTACGAATGGTACAATCCGCATCTGAAATATCTCCTAACGATTCTGACAAACTGCCAAAAAATTGTCTGTTATATTTCTCGGATAATTCCTCTCCTGCATCCGTGATTGTAATATACATAATACGTCCGTTTTCCTCCGATGCAATCTTTTTCAGATACCCCTCCTTGGAAAGACTGATTCCTTTATTCGTCCGGTTAAAAATAACAATATTCATTTCCTTTTCCAATTCACGAATTGCGTTTGTAAGACTTGGCTGTGAAATATATAACCGGTTTGCTGCTTCCGTAATTGTTCCCGTTTCTGCCACTGTCACGATATATTTTAATTGCTGGAGTGTCATTTTCTTATCTGTCCTCCTGTTTATCTTCCATTAAAATTTTCTTTAATTTTTGTGCCGCCACACCCATTGGTCTTTTTACATCATAAATCATACAAACCTTCCGTTCCGGAATTTTGTCTTTTAAAGGGATTTGAATAATCCTGTGTTCTCCAATCTCTCTTTTTGCCATCGGTTCCGGAAGAAATCCCAATCCTAATTCATGCTTAACCAATGCAAGAATCTGGTCTGTCGTAGCAACCTCTGTATCCGGTTTCAATTCCACACCCTTTGTTCCAAAAATCTGATTATAAAACTGGTATGTCATCGTTTCTTTTCCCAGACAAATAAATGGATACGTTTGAATTTTCTCCAACCCGATTCTTTTTGTTGCCAATCCTTTAAACGTTTTTCCACCTACTAACACTTCCCGAAAAGTTTCCAATTCTACCTCTTTCAATGGCTCAGATACTTTTGTTGGTGTTGTTACCACTGCAAAATCAACTTCACCGCTTTTGACCGATTGTACAGCCTGCGGGGTAGAATGATTATACAATTTAATCCGAATTCCCGGATATTCCATATGAAACCGTTTCAGTTTATCCAGTAAATAAATACCAAGCGCAGTCTCACTGGCACCGATAACAATACTTCCATGCTCCAACTTAGCACTCTCCGTCATCTCATCCTCCGCCATTTGAAGCAACGATATTGCCGCGGCAACTCTTGTGTATAAACGTTCTCCCTCCGGTGTCAGACGTACCCCTCGATTTGTTCGGATAAACAATGTACATTGTGTCGCGCTTTCCAGACAATTCATCGCCCTTGTAACATTGGGCTGACTACTGCCTAATGCATGTGCTGCCTTTGTAAAGTTACGATACTTTGCCACATAATAAAACACTCTGTAATACTCAAAATTTATATTCATATACCGCTCTCCTGATATATCAAAAGCTGATATCAACTATATCAATAATAGTTTTTACACATTTCTAACTACTCAGTATAATAGACTCGGCAAAAAAAAGCAATGAAAAGGAGACAAACCATGAGACACCTAATTAATCCACAGGATTTTACAAAAGAGGAAAGCACACGGATTTTAAATCTGGCAGATTGTATATCAGCAAATAAGCCTGCATATTCTCATGTTGCTACCGGAAAAAAACTTGCAACACTTTTTTACGAACCCAGTACCAGAACACGACTTTCCTTTGAATCCGCCATGCTAAGTTTGGGCGGTCAGACCTTAGGTTTTTCCAGTGCCGATCAATCCAGTGCAACCAAAGGAGAAACGATTGCTGATACATCCCGTGTAGTAAGCTGCTATGCTGATATCATTGCCATGCGTCATCCAAAAGAAGGTGCTCCATTTCAAGCCTCCCTATATTCGAAAGTACCAATTATAAATGCCGGTGACGGAAGTCACAATCATCCAACCCAAACATTGATTGATATGCTGACAATCCGTCAAAAAGTTAAACGATTAGAGCATTTAACGATTGGTTTTTGTGGTGATTTAAAATTTGGACGTACCGTTCATTCACTTGTTAATGCCCTTGTCCAATATCCGGATAATACATTTTATTTTATTTCTCCCGAGGAACTGAAAGTACCAAATTATCTGATAAAGGACACTTTAAAACCGGCAAATACAAAATATTATGAAGTAACCAATCTGGAAAATACCCTTCCAAAATTAGATGTATTATATATGACACGGGTACAGAAAGAACGTTTTTTCAACGAAGAAGATTATATCCGTCTAAAAGGGAGCTATATATTGACCGAAGAAAAGCTTAAGCTTGCCTCTTCAGATATGCCGATTTTACATCCCCTTCCAAGAGTTGATGAAATTGCTCTTGAAGTAGATAACGATAAAAGAGCTGCTTATTTTGATCAGGTTCAAAACGGAGTCTATATCAGAATGGCAATAATTATGGCCTTATTGGATATACCGGATCCATTAACAGGAAAGAGGGTATTATCATGAAAAATAACAAAAACGGAAGACAACATCCAAATGCAGTCAGCAATCAAACAATTACAAAAAGAAACCACATGAAAATACATTGGCATGAGTACAGTGATACAACCAGTCAAACACCTATCAGTAAAGCTTGTCTGGCGGAAAAAGCATCCGTCATAGGAAGACTCGGTATTATGATGCTTTCATGTGGAACCGGAGCATGGCGTGTCCGCAGTTCCATGAATGAATTGTCCGAACTTATGCATATAACTTGTACTGTAGACATCGGTTTAATGTCAATCAACTATACCTGTTTGGATGGAAACAATAGCTTTAGCCAATCCCTTTGCCTGACCAATACCGGTGTGAATACTTCCCAGCTAAACCGATTAGAAAATTTTGTGTCCGATTTTAAAACAAAACATATTACACAAAGTTGTGATGTTATACACTCAGAATTGGATGAAATAGAAAGAATCCATGGATTATACTCCCCTCTTGCACTTGCACTCTCTGCAGCACTAGCCTGCAGTGCATTTACCTTTCTTCTTGGAGGTGGTATTGTTGAAATGTTATGTGCATTTGTAGGAGCCGGAATCGGAAATTATGTAAGATGCCAGCTTTCCAGACACCATCTGACTTTATTTTTATGTATTACATCTTCTGTGACCATTTCCTGTCTTACTTATACTCTCCTGTTAAAAATACTGGAAATTATTTTCTCCGTAAATCTGCTCCACGAAGCCGGCTATATTTGTTCTATGCTTTTCATTATTCCGGGATTTCCTTTTATTACCAGCGGAATCGACCTTGCAAAACTGGACATGCGTTCCGGCACGGAACGACTTATTTATTCAATGCTCATTATAACAGTTGCAACCATGACTGCATGGATTCTTGCAATATTTCTTGGATTAAAACCGGTTTCCTTTTTACCCATTCATCTGGCGTTATGGCAATGGATTTTTCTTCGCCTATTAAGTAGTTTTTTAGGTGTATTCGGATTTTCCATTATGTTTAACAGCCCGATTCCGCTTGCCATATCCGCAGGAATCATCGGAGCAATTTCAAATACAATCCGTTTGGAATTCATCGATATTTTTTCTCTGCCTCCAGCCGTTTGTGCATTTTTAGGTGCCTTTCTTGCCGGGATTCTGGCATCTTTATTAAAAGGCAAATCCGGATATCCAAGAATATCCATTACCGTTCCTTCTATCGTCATTATGGTTCCCGGTTTATATCTATATAAAGGATTTTATAATCTTGGCATAATGAACTTAACAAGTGCCGCTTCATGGCTTGCATCTGCTCTGCTTATTATCCTGGCACTTCCTCTGGGTCTCATTTTTGCACGGATTATCACAGATAAAACCTTCAGATATTGTACCTGATATCCTTCCGCCTGTTTATCATTATATACGCAATCACACAGATTATAATGGATAGGAAAGACCCCATAACAGTTGTAATTCCCATTGGAAATAATGTTGCCGGGAATAACTTCGAAGCCAGATAAGCGCCCGGCACACGCACCAGCGAAATGGATATGATATTGTGTAAAAATGACAATACATTTTTCACCACACTACCTGTTGTAAGATTTCTTTCCATTTTTTATTTCCTCTTTTTGTAAAATCATTCCAACGATGTCCGCTAATATCCATCCAATCGGAATTGACCACCAGATTGCCTGTACCCCCAACGCAGTATTCGGTGCAAGCAGATAAGACAGAACTACTCTTGTTACTTCCTTCAATCCTTAAATACTTCACACCGGCTTCTATAATGGATGTTTCCGTCGAATCCACAAACAATTTCATAAGACCTTTTGCCGTCAGAAAAATAAAAACCGATACGACCACACAAAAGACCACTGATACACAGGTTGCAAGCTTTGTTCCCTTTTTAATCCGTTCCCTCTTTTGGGCGCCGTAATTTTGAGATATAAATAACGAATATGCATTTCCAAATTCCTGTGCAGGCATATAGGCAAGTGTATCAATCTTTACCGCCGCCGCAAATGCCGCCATTACAACCGCACCGAAACTATTTACCAGACCTTGAATCTTCAAAATTCCAAAGTTCATTACCGATTGCTGCAATCCGGTAAACACATCATTTCTGATAATCTCGCCAAGCCGGTTCCACCGTAAGGGTTCTCCCAATCTCAAATAAGAACCTTCCGTTAAATTCCTGTTTTTCATTTCATCCGTACCATCCCCGTACTATTCCGATATCCGCATCTATCGGGCAGATTACTCTCTTAGCTTATATCTTTATAAACACATCCTCTATCATATATCAATTATCCGTTAATTTCTATATTTCCCACAAAAAAATCCGGCAGGCAATTGCCTACCGGAAGAAAAACAAATTTTATTTTAATAATTTTCCTCATGAACTTCAAAGTAACTTTGTGGATGATTACATACCGGACATACCTCAGGTGCCTTGGTTCCTACTACAATATGTCCACAGTTACGGCATTCCCAAACCTTTACTTCACTCTTTTCAAATACCTGTGCAGTCTCAATGTTCTTTAACAATGCACGATATCTTTCCTCATGCTGTTTCTCAATTGCACCAACTGCTCTGAATTTTGCTGCCAATGCAGGGAAGCCTTCCTCCTCTGCGGTCTTTGCAAAATCCTCATACATATCTGTCCACTCAAAGTTTTCGCCTTCTGCGGCTGCTGCAAGATTTGCCTTTGTATCACCGATACCTGCCAATTCCTTAAACCACATCTTTGCATGTTCTTTCTCATTATCGGCAGTCTTTAAGAAAATGGCTGCCATCTGCTCATAGCCTTCCTTCTTTGCTACGGAAGCGAAATAAGTGTACTTATTCCGTGCCTGTGATTCTCCTGCAAATGCCTCCTGTAAATTTTTCTCTGTCTGTGTTCCTGCATATTTGTTCTCAGCCATGTTGAATTCCTCCTTAAATAAATTAAATATCTTTGAAATTTCCTTTTTTTAATTTGTATGCCATAGGAATATTTCCTTATTAGGATTATATACCAATAAGATATTTTTTGCAAGCATTTTATAAACAAAATTGTTCTCTTACTTCATCAAACCGTTTTGTTGCTCCCATATGCTCATCTACCTCCCTGATTTGCTTTGTCATTGTTATCGTATCATACCACCGATGAAATTTATAACCGGATTTTTTTATTCTTCCCGCCAGAAGATATCCCATTTTTTCATGAAAATGCATACTGTTGTAAACCTTTTCATCCGCATTGATTCCCGGTGGCGTAATCAGCGCAATCAGATTGACAAATCCTTGTTCGGTTAAGATTTCTTCTAATTTTGTATATAATACCTGTCCTATTTTATTTCCACGTCTGTCCGGATTTAAATAAATCGTCATTTCCGCATTCCATCCATAAGCAGGTCTTTCATGATACGCACTTGCATATGCATATCCCAAAATCCCAGTCTCATCCTCTGCAATCAGATATGGATATTTTTTCGTAATCTGACAAATCCGGTTCTGAAATTCCTCAACCGATGGCACTTCATACTCATAAGTAATTGCCGTATTTTCCACATAATAACCGTAAATCTTTAACAAATCTTTCGCATCTTCCACCGTTGCTACACGTATTTTCATCAAAAAGCTCCTTCTGTTATTTATATCCTATTTTGCTTCTGTATCTTTTTCATCATCCTCTCTTTAACATTTACCAGTTATTATAATTCGTCCATTTTCCTGCGTCAATCTAGGAATGCCTCATCCCCTCTCTTGATAAATTCCGAATAGGATGATATTTTACAAAAGCGAGATATATCTCATTTACATGAAGAAACGTCTTAGTTTTCCAGCAGCTTTTCCAACTCTGCGGCGGCAATACTTAACATGGTTTGTTTTTGTTTTAACATACAGATATTTCGTTTGGGAACCTTTGATAACATATCGAGTATAATCAGATGTTCCATATTTTCCTTTTCAAGGAAATCAAGCGGTACAAATCCAATCCCCAGATCCGATTTTATCATGGGTAAAATCTGGTCTGCCGTCGCAGCCTCTACATCAGGAGAAAACGATAAACCCAGTTCATTAAAAAATTCCGAATAGAATGTAAATGAACTGGTTCCTTCTCCAAGACCAATCAACGGATATTTTTTCATCTGTTTTTCTGTAAGCAAGGCTCCGGTGGTAAGAGAAAACGCGCTGCTGCAAACCGGAACTTCCTGAATACTCCGCAGGACTTTGGAAGAAAGACCTGCCGGAAGGTCAAACGGTTCTGTAACAATGGCAAAATCCGTCAATCCTTTTTTTAACGCATCAATCGCCTGTGGCGTCGAATAATTTAATATCCGGATTCGGACACCCGGATAATCCTTTCTGAAATTTTTCAGCACCGGAAGCAAAATACAATGCAATGCAATTTCACTGGCAGCTACCGTAATCACACCGGACTGAAGACCTTTGTCTCTTACAATTTCCTGTTCCCCACTTAATATATGTTCAAATGCAATGGAAATATGTGCATATAATTTTTTTCCCTCCGGCGTTAACGTAACGCCATGCCGTTGTCTGATAAATAACGTACAACCAAGCTCCTCCTCTAACTTCTTCATCATACGCGTAATATTCGGCTGATTGTTCAAAAGTGCCTTCGCCGCTCCCGTAAAACTTTTGTATTTGGCTACATAATAAAAAACTCTGTAATAATCATAACTTATATTCATTCTTCCTCCTGTCCGTATCCATAAAACAAAAACATGCTGTCTTTGTTCCTGACAATAACTCACAAATAACAAAATGTTTACAGCGTACCCATACAATAACATTAACATATGATAATAATATATCTAACTTACATAATTGATATTTTACATATATCTTATCTCGGATTATAATACGAACGATGTCAAAAAACAACTATACAAAGGAAGTGTTTATTATGAAACCAATTATCTGTATTGGAAGACAATATGGAAGTGGTGGCAGAGAAATCGGAGAAAAATTATCCGAAAAATTAGGTATTCCCTGCTACGACAAATTACTGATTAAAAAAGCAGCCTTAGAATCCGGACTGAGTGAAGATTTTCTCTCAAAGACAGAGGAATCCCCAATCAACAGTATCCAGTTTCTAAGCGGAAATCCATATGCGGATATTGCCGGAATCGGTAATACCTTCTATTCCGAAAGCCAGGTTGCTTATAATGCCGAAGCAGAAGTCATCAAACAGGTTGCCGACAAAGGTCCATGTATTATTATCGGTCGTTGTGCTTCATCCATTCTTCCGAAAGAAAAAAGACTCTCTGTTTTTATATATGCGGACAAACAGGATAAAATAAATCGTGTTATGAAGCGAAATGAACTGGATGAAAAAAAGGCGGCTCACCGTATCAAGCATATTGACCGGATGAGAAAACAGTTCTTTGATTTCTATTCCGATACATCCTGGGGACACCCGGAAAGCTATGACATGATGATATCAAGCAGCCGTTTTGACATTGATACCTGTGTCAATCTGATTATAAACAGTATTCATGAAATGGAGGACACAAAAGATGAATAAAGACCTGACCGTTGGCAATCCGCAAACCGTACTATGGAAGTTTTGCATGCCCCTGTTTGGCAGTATCATTTTCCAGCAGTTATATAATATCGCAGATAGTCTTGTTGCCGGAAAATTCGTAGGAGAAAATGCACTTGCTGCTGTTGGCAACAGCTATGAAATCACTTTGATTTTCATTGCATTTGCATTTGGTTGTAATATGGGTTGTTCCGTTGTTGTATCAAGACTATTTGGCGCAAAAGATAATAAGGGTGTCAAAACCGCAATCTCCACCGCATGTATCTTCAGTACATTGATATGCCTGTTATTAATGGTAATCGGTATTACCTGTTCCGGCGGACTTTTGCATTTAATCCGTACACCGGAAGAAGTATTTGCAGATTCCAAACTTTATCTGGATATTTATGTATGGGGGCTACCGTTTGTATTCTTTTACAACATTGCAACCGGTATCTTTTCCGCACTCGGTGATTCCAAAACTCCGTTTTACTTTCTGGCAGTATCTTCGCTTTCCAACATTGCGGTTGATATCTGGTTTGTAAAAGCCTTTCATATGGGAGTTGCAGGTGTTGCCTGGGCAACCTTTATCTGTCAGGGAATCAGCTGTATTCTAGCAATGACGGTTGTCTTTTGTCGTTTACATAAAATCGAAGGAAATGAAAAGGCTCCGCTGTTTGACTGGCAGCTTCTAAAACAGATTGTTGTAATTGCAATCCCAAGTACCTTACAGCAAAGCTTTATTTCTTTCGGAAATATTATTATCCAGAGTATCATCAACGGATTCGGTGCTCCGGTCATGGCAGGATATTCCGCTGCCGTCAAACTAAACAACCTGGTTATTACTTCTTTCACCACCCTTGGAAACGGTATTTCAAACTATACCGCACAAAATCTTGGAGCAAAGAAATTATCAAGAATCCGGGAAGGTTTCCATGTCGGAATCAAAATGGTATGGATGTTAAGTCTCCCGCTTTTCCTTCTTTACTTCTTCGGAGGAAACATTGTCCTGAAACTGTTTATGGATAATCCTACACAATTAGCAATGCATACCGGTATCATTTATTTGAGAATCCTTTCTCCTTTTTACTTTGTTGTCTCTGCAAAATTAGTGGCAGACGGTATTTTAAGAGGTGCGGGATTGATGAAGAACTTCATGATTGCAACCTTTACCGATTTGATTTTGCGTGTCCTTTTGGCATTTATCTTATCCAAAACACCTCTAGGGGAGACCGGTATCTGGTGTGCATGGCCAATCGGCTGGTGTGTTGCCACAATTATATCCATTCTGTTTTACCGTCACGGTCCATGGAGTCGTGCAAAAACAGCAACCGAATAAAATCAGATATAGCAATTTTTCCATAAAAAAAGAACGGTTTCCATCAACCGTTCTTTTTTCAACCCTAAAGTGACTTCTTTAAGATTTCTAAAATATCTTCTTCCGTTAAAGGTGCCCATGCATTTTCCAAACCTTCATTTACCGCAATATGATGTGCCATTTCCGACAATCTGGATTCATCAATTCCTACATCCTTTAAATGCATTGGAATTCCAAATCCCTCAAACATCTGATAGGTTGCCTGAATTGTTTTCTGTGCAATTTCATTCGCATCCAAGGTTTCATCAATACCGAATATATGCGTACCAAAACTTACAAACCGCTCTATTGTATTTTCATTTAAGATATGTTCCATCCATCTTGGAGTTAAAATCGCAAGGCCCTCTCCATGTGTAATATCATAATACGCACTCAATGCATGTTCCATACCATGACAAGGCCATCCGGACGGACTGTTACCGATTGATAAAATACCGTTACAAGCCAAAGAACAGTTTACCATCAATTCACTTCTTGCATCATAATTATTCGGCTCTTTTAACGCAATGGTCGCATTTCTAATGATACTTTTAATGGCAGATTCACAAAAACCATCTGTCAGTTCTGTATGCTCACCGCAAAAATACTGTTCCATAATATGGTTAATTGCATCCGCACTACCGGCAGCCGTTTGTTTCTTTGACACGGAAAATGTATATCTTGGATCCAGAATAGAAGCAACCGGGAATAACAAATTATCCATATAACCGATTTTATCATTTGTTTCCGTTCTGGAAATTACACCACCGCAGTCATATTCCGAACCGGTAGCCGCAAGTGTCAATACATCTACCAACGGCAATGCATCCTTTGCCTTCACCTGATATGAAATCAAATCCCATGGATCTCCGTCATACAACGCACCGGCACAGATTGCCTTTGAGCAGTCCAAAACGCTTCCGCCTCCAACAGCAAGAACAACATCTATTTTTTGTTCCTTACAAATCCTGACACCGTCCAAAACACTTGGATCATATTTTGGATTCGGCTCAATACCGGAAAGCTCGTAAATTTCAAAATCAGCAAGCAGCCGTTTCACCTCATCATATAATCCAATCTTTTTGATGCTTCCTCCACCATAGGTCAATAACACCTTTTTTCCGAATGGTTCCAATACCGATGGCAGTTTTTGAATCACATCTTTTCCAAAAATCAATTTTGTCGGCGTACAATACGTGAAATTTTTCATTTTCATCCTTCCTTTCTGGTATTTTTTATTTTAAAAATCCCTGAATGATTTTTTCCTCCGCCTCATGTTCTGTCAAACCTAAGGTCATAAGTTTTAACAGCTGTTCCCCGGCAATCTTTCCGATTGCAGCTTCATGAACCAAAGAAGCATCGACATTTTCAGCGTTCAATTGAGGGATTGCTAAAATCTTTGCCTGATCCATAATAATACTGTCACATTCCGCATGCCCCTTACAGGCTGCCTTTCCATTAATGCCTAATTTTATCTTCTGTCGGCTTTCATTCTTTGCAACACCACGGCTGATAATATCACAATTACTTCCGTCTCCATTCATATCCACCATAATTTCCGCATAAGCATATTGGTCATTGGTCGTCATGATTTTATCGTGAATAACTAAAGTTGCACCTGCATCCAAATCCGCAGTTGTGATTCGCTTGGTATCATCCACCCCTGCAATCTGTGCCGTTTCTAACTCCATAGTGGAATTTTCTCCCAGATGGATGATGGTTTCGGGATTCATAATCCTCTTACCGCTTCCGCTGCCTTCTCCGTAATGTTTTTCAATGTAACGTACCTTACAGTTTTTGCCAACATAAAATGTATGGATTCCATCATGCTGGCTATCTCCTCCTCCGCAATTGGAAATTCCACAACCGGCTACGATTGTAATATCGCAATCGTCCGCAATAAAGAAATCATTATAAACACTTTCCTTTAAGCCGCTCTGACTGATAATAACAGGAATATGTACACTCTCCTGTTTTGTTCCCGGTTTAAATTTAATATCAATTCCGGATTTGTCCGTCTTGGTAATAATATCGATATTGGCAGTCGTATTTCTTGCAATACTCTTACTGTCACTTCTTATGTTGTATGCTCCTACCGGAAGCGCATCCAATTCCGCCACCTCATGAAGCAGATTTTTTTCTATATCATTCATATTTGCCTCCTATAGATATTCCTTCAAAGCCTGTCTGGCGTTTTCTTCTATCTTTCCATCCTTTAAATAGATAATCCGGTCAGCAATTTTTAAAATTCTTTCCTGATGACTGATAATCAAAATTCCACCATTGATTTCATCCTGCATCTGTTCAAACAAATGAATTAAACTCTGAAAACTCCACAAATCAATTCCCGCTTCCGGTTCATCAAAAATTGATAATCTGGCTTTGCGTAAAACAGTCATTGCAATTTCGATACGTTTCATTTCACCGCCGGACAGGGTGTCATTTAATTCTCTCCGTAAATACTCATCCGGATTCAATCCAACCGCCCGGAGTGCATCATACGCAAGGTGCTTATCTTCCGATGCATTTGCCATATCCAGCAAGTCCTTTACCTGCAATCCCTTAAACCGAACCGGCTGCTGAAATGCGTATCCGATTCCTCTTTTGGCTCTTTCATCAATGGATAATTTTGTAATATCTTCTCCATCAAATAAAATTTTACCACTTGTCGGGGTGCACAACCCCATAATAATCTTGGCAAGTGTTGACTTACCACTTCCATTCGGTCCGGTAATTGCTACAAACTGATTTTCCAATTCCAAATTAATATTTTGCAGAATTTTTTTCCCATCAACTTCATAACAAATGTTCTCTAACTGTAACATTTTATTGCCTCCAACTTATCTTATATATATGTAATTATCCCACTTATATATGTTTTTATCCAATTAATTCTACATGAAGTATCCCAAAAAAGCAACAGGTGACACTCTTTTGATTTCCTAAATAATTTTTTTTGGTACTTGCACGATAAAATGATGCTTGTTATACTTGTCATGGTTATATAACCAATATGTTTTTACATTAAGTTAAGGAGATACAAACATGGGTGGATTTTTTGGAGTAGTCGCAAAAGAAGATTGTATGTTTGATTTGTTTTTCGGAACAGATTATCATTCTCATTTAGGAACCAGACGTGGTGGTCTTGCCGTTTACGGAGAAAACGGATTCGACCGTGCCATACATAATATTGAAAACGCACCGTTTCGAACCAAGTTCGACAAAGATTTTCATAATATGCATGGATACATGGGTATCGGATGCATTTCCGATTATGAGCCACAGCCACTGATTGTACGTTCCCATCACGGAACTTTTGCTATTACAACGGTCAGCAAGATTAACAATGTCAATGAGATTGTGGAATCGATTTTTTCAAACAACAATACACACTTTTTGGAAATGAGTGGCGGAGATATCAATGCAACCGAATTGGTTGCAGCAATCATCAATCAAAAAGATAACTTAATTGATGGTATCCACTATGCATTGGAATTAATTGACGGTTCCCTGACATTGATGGTCATGACCCCAAAAGGGATCTATGCCGCCCGTGATAAATATGGAAGAACCCCTATGGTAATTGGTAAAAAGGAAGATGCTTACTGTCTGACTTTTGAAGATTTTGCTTACCGAAATCTTGGTTACGAGGATTACAAAGAATTAGGTCCCGGAGAAATCGTTGTTATCGACCAGAAGGGTTGTAAAACTTTAGTTGCTCCCGGCGACAAAATGAAAATCTGCACCTTCCTCTGGGTATATTACGGTTATCCATCAAGCTCTTACGAAGGTATCAGTGTGGAGCAGATGCGTTATAACTGTGGTGCGGCTTTAGCAAAACGTGATAATGTAAAACCGGATATTGTAGCCGGTGTACCGGATTCCGGTACCGCCCATGCAGTTGGTTATTCCAATGCATCCGGTATTCCATTTTCAAGACCATTTATTAAATATACTCCAACCTGGCCAAGATCATTTATGCCAACAATCCAGAGCAAGCGAAATCTGATTGCCAAAATGAAACTGATTGCAGTACATGATTTAATTAAAGATAAGAGTCTGTTATTAATTGATGATTCCATCGTAAGAGGAACACAGTTACGGGAAACCACTGAATTTTTATATCAAAGCGGTGCAAAAGAAGTTCATATAAGACCTGCCTGTCCACCATTGATTTACGGTTGCAAATACTTAAACTTCTCCCGCTCTTCCTCTGAAATGGACTTAATCACCAGACGTGTTATTGCCAAATTGGAAGGCACCGAGGATGTATCCGATGAAATATTACAACAATATGCCGACCCGGATTCTCCAAAATACGACCAGATGGTTGAGGAAATCAAAAAAGAATTAAACTTTACAACGCTTCGTTACAATCGTTTGGACGATATGCTAGAGGCAGTCGGAATCCCAACAGATCAGCTGTGTACCTACTGTTGGAACGGAAAAGAATAAGTTACGATACACCGGTTTTTATGCCGGTGTATTTTTTATACATGCACACATTTCATCTATGCGCATACAATAAAACGAAAATATCACAAAGGTTATTGTATGAAAAAAAGATTCAAATGTGGAAAGCGGCTTCGGAGACAAATGCTTGGATTAACCGGCGTTCTTGCTATGTTATTATCCTTAACGGCAACAAACAGCAATGCCAATCCCGATTATTGTGCCTACAATCCAATCGACGCTTCCAAAACCATTGATGCTCCATACCGTTCACAAAATCATTTTGGTGGAACTACATATGATTCCATCGCATTTGACTTTCACGTTTTTGCGAATGAAGTCGAATTAAACAGCCACACCAACGGCAATATTGCCACCAATATCCTGCATGCCAACGGACACGGATTTGGAGCAGACGAAAAAAATCATTTAGACAAACGGGAAGATAACTATATCGGAACAGCGGCCTATGACATTTCCAACATTGCAAGTTCCGGCTATACTGTTTTAGGTGCTGCTGTTAATACCAATGTAGAGCAGCAGGACAAACGAATCCGAATTGGACATAGTCAAAATGCGCTTGATCAGACAACTTCTTCCAAAGTTTATGTGGAAACAACCTCTTCTTCCAAATACATCGATATCCAGAAAGAACTGAATTATCTGGCAGAAATATCAAAAACCTTATCCTATAAAAACAGTTCGGAAGATGTTGTGGTAACGGATGTATCTTCTGATATCAAAAATATACAGGTAACCAACGCCGGTGGAAACCATTATCTCAATTTAAGTGCCTCTGATTTATCCTCAACCGGCAAAAAAACCATTAATATTTCACTCCCGCAAAAAACAACCCTGATTATCAATGTCGATATGCATAATACAAATATAGACAGCTTAAAAAATCTTGTTGTCAACTTAAATAACTACACCAACGGTGAAGCAATCGCAAACACCTACTGCGGATTGCTCTGGAACTTGTATGACAGTGGTAACCCAAATCGGACTTATACTTCCTGTACCTACACAAATGTTGGCATGAGTGATTATTTCTTCGGAACTATTTTAGCTCCTGCCGCAAATATTTCCTACGGTGCAGTAAACGGAAGTATCATTGCCAATAAAACAAAGCAGGCCGGTCAGGAATCCCATCGATTCGACTTTACAGGATATGAAGATCCAAATGACGAGCCAACCACGGAAGAACCTTCTTCCGAAACCACTACGGAAACTCCTTCTTCTGAAACCACCACAGAAACTCCTTCTTCCGAAACCACTACGGAAACTCCTTCTTCCGAAATTACCACAGAAACTCCTTCTTCTCGAATTACCACGGAAACTCCTTCTTCCGAAATTACTACGGAAATCCGTCGTACCGATATTTCAACACCGGTATCCACGGAAATCCGTACCACAAAATCACCACAGCCGACAACACAGGTTTATAACGTACCAACACAAACGCAGCACTTTGCAAAAACCGGAGATGCCGTCAACATCTTCTTAATCAGTATCGTTCTCCTCGGTGCATCCGGTCTTGGTATCTGCTTATATATCTACAAAAAGACAAGCAAAAAATAAATAACTTTCTTACAATAAAAAATCCGGCAGGCGAACACCTGCCGGATTTTCTCTGTTTCTCATTTATGCTTTTCCGCAATTAATATCGGTTGAAATTCCTGTATATCCTTTGCAATTTCCTTACTTAACAACAACATACAGATTAAGTTCGGTATTGCCATTAATGCATTTGCAATATCAGAAAAGTTCCAGACAATATCCAACGTCTGTGTACATCCTACATAGCATACCAGTGAAAATACAATCCGATAAACCATATTATATTTATGGGTTCCAAAAATATACTCCCATGCCTTTTCACCATGGTATTCCCATCCGAGAATTGTTGAAAAAGCAAATAGTGCAATACCGATTGCAACCACCCAGCCTCCGGGCGTTCCCAGTACCGTCTTAAATGCTTCAATCGTAAGATCCGAACCCTTTACCAGATTTCCCGCTGCATCGGTCATTCCAAGAACACCGGAAGATGCAATTGCAAGTCCGGTAATCGTACATACAACTATGGTATCCCAAAATGTTCCCGTCATATTGATATATGCCTGACGAACCGGATTGTCCGTTGTCGCTGCCGCTGCTGTAATTGCTGCGGAACCCATTCCTGCCTCATTCGAAAACACACCACGGGCAACACCATATCGCATTGCATTCATCATGGATGCCACAATTGAACCGCACAAACCGCCGCCTACGGCTTTAACGGAAAATGCCATTTTAAATATCATGACAATACCGGATGGGATATTGCCAATATTTCCTATAATTACAATCAGACCACAAATTACATAAAAGATTGCCATTAACGGAACAACCACAGACGATACCTTAGAAATAGACTGGATTCCTCCTACAATAATTATCAAAGCCAGCACTGTGATGATAATTCCGGTTATCCAGGTTGGCACCTGAAATGTTGTTTGTAATGCACTGGCAATGGAATTTCCCTGTGTCATGTTTCCAATACCGAAAGAAGCAATGACTGCAAAGACTGCAAACAACATACCAAGAATTGCACCAAAGGTTTTATTTTTCAATCCTTTTTTCATCGTGTACATCGGTCCGCCGGACATCTCGCCCTTTTCATTCACTTCACGGTACTTAATTGCAAGCATACATTCCGAAAACTTTGAAGTCAATCCAAAACAGGCAGAAATCCACATCCATACCAACGCACCCGGTCCACCGGAAACCATTGCAGTTGCAACACCAACGATATTTCCGGTTCCAATCGTCGCCGCTAATGCAGTCGTCAATGCAGAAAACGGTGATACATCACCTTCCCCGCGATTCGTTGTTCTCGCCTCCTTACTCAATGTACTTTTAATCGCATATCCAAGATTACGCCAAGGCAGAAACCTTGTCCGGATTGTCAGGAAAATTCCGGTTCCAACCAGTAAAACCAACATAACCGGTCCCCAGACAAAATCATCCACCATACTTATGATATCTGCTAACTTCATATCCATTTCCTCCCTTTTCTGTCTTATTTATCCTATGTACAACCTGTTACATCTATACCACCATGCAGCATTTATCCGTTTCCGATGGGATTATACATAAAAAAATGGAGGATATGCGTTCCCACAACATCCTCCATTGGAATACATTTACTATACACAAAAACACAGCCATCTGTCAAGCTACTTCTTTTGTCCGGTCAATTTGCTGTATTAACATTTCATAATATATTGCTCTTTTTACATCAAACGGCCAAAGTAATAGTTTTTCCAAAACTGCAATATCTCTTTTTCTTATATCCGTAATGGCTCCATAAGCACCCTCTATGGCACAATCCGGAACCTCTTTCATCCGATACAGTTCTTCCGGATGTTCTATCACATCCCATTCGTTCCCTATAATACAGGTTTTCCTTGCCATACGAAGCAAGGTATCATTTACAGCCGGAACCAACTGCCGGTTGTATTCCTTCAACAAATTCAGAAACGGAAGTTTGACCTCTTCCTCCTCTTCAAACTGTTCCTGACACAGATAGGACAAAAAGGTCTGATAAATATATCCATACATTCCCTGTAACTGGCTATGCACCCCAAAACACCATACATAATCATAGGTTCGGTACTCCGGGATTGATTTGTTCCGATACTGCTCTTTCACACAATCCATAGCATATTTACAAAAGGACTCCGGTGTCATTCTGCCCCCTTCCTCCTGTAAATATCTCTGTAATTTTTCTGCAAAGACTTTATAATCTTCATCATAGATTCCGGTCAGTGAAAAAATCTGCGTATCAACTTTAGCCGACTCAATTTTCGGAACCGATGCCTCCATTACTTCACTGTCCATATCCATCAATGTAATATGCGAAAAATATGGCAGTAATCTTTGTAAATCCAAGTCATTTAATCTTCCTGCTCCTATAATTGCCAAAGTCGGAAGTGAAATCTCCTCATACATATGTCTGGTTACATTCAGAGGAATTTCCTCTCCATCCGCTAACCCAATCAAATAATCTGTCAGGGTATTCCGATATGCGGACCAATCCTCATATGCGTCTGCCATTATAAAGTTTTTTTTCATTTGTTCATATATACCCATATGCTCTAATGTCCAATAAACAAATACTCTTATCTTTCATCCATTGGAATATATGCTCTGTTTTTCTTAACCGCCTTGTATGCCGGACGAATAATTTTTCCCTGATTGATTAATTCCTCAATTCGGTGTGCACTCCATCCTGCGGTTCTTGCTACTGCAAATAACGGTGTAAATAATTCCATCGGCAGACCTAACATCTGATATACAAATCCGGAGTAGAAGTCTACATTCGCACTGACACCCTTATAAATCTTACGTTCCTGTGCAATCACTTCCGGTGCAAGCCGTTCTACATTGGAATACAACTGATATTCTTTTTCATATCCCTTTTCTACGGATAATTTTTCTACGAATCCCTTAAAGACTTTTGCTCTTGGGTCGGAAATGGAATAAACCGCATGTCCCATACCATAAATCAGACCAGCCTTGTCAAATGCTTCTTTATGTAATAATTTCTTTAAGTATTCCTTTATCTCTTCATCATTATTCCAGTCTTTTACATTTTCCTTCATATCCGCAAACATCTTGGTTACCTTGATATTGGCACCACCATGCTTTGGTCCCTTCAAAGAACCTAAAGAAGCAGCCATAGATGAATATGTATCGGTACCGGAAGAAGTTACAACGTGTGTTGTAAATGTTGAGTTATTACCGCCACCATGTTCCGCATGTAATACTAACGCCAAATCCAGAATTCTGGCTTCCAATTCCGAATACTGACTGTCTGCACGCAACACATATAAAAGATTCTCCGCTGTTGATAATCCCGGTTGCGGTGTATGAATAAACAAACTGTTTCCGTCATGATAATGGCTGTATGCCTGATATCCATATACGGAAAGAAGCGGCATAACCGCAATCAACTGCAAGCACTGTCTTAACACGTTCGGAATGGAAGTATCATCTCCCTTTTCATCATATGCGTATAAGGTCAGTACACTTCTTTGTAACGTATTCATCATATCCTTACTCGGTGCTTTTAAAATAATATCTCTTACAAAATGCGTCGGCAACGACATACGATAATCGGAAAGGATTTTATTAATTTTCTCTAATCCCTTTGCATCCGGCAACTGACCAAATAAAAGTAAATATACTGTTTCCTCAAAACCAAATCGTTTCTCATTAATAAAGCCGGCTACAATATCCTCTACATCAACACCCTGATAATATAACTTACCTTCACATGGAATCAAATCATTATCTTCCACAATATAAGACTGAATCTTAGAAACTTCCGTCAATCCGGCAAGAACACCCTTACCGTTAATATCTCTAAGACCTCTCTTTACTTCATATTTTGTATAAAGGTCCGAATCAATTCTTAAATTCTCCAAACACAAATTGGATAATTCGCTAATCTCTTCTGTAATTTGTGAATAATCGCTTATTCTCTGCTCGTGGTTGTCAAACATACAATCACCCTTTCTGAAATTCTTATCAATTTTACTCCAGATGATATTATACCATATTTTACCTTGCAATCCCACAAAAAATTTATTTTTATAAAAAAATCAAGCCGCCACTACAATTTCCTGTAATGGCGGCTTAATTTTCTGTTTTATTCAAACGGTTTGATATATTTATACGTTGATTTCGGCTGTCATACCAAGTACATCACTGTTTGCAGTCAAAATCGGTTTTACCACTTCTGAAATAAACTCTTCTGTCTGCTGCGGAGCACGTCCAACGAAATTCTTTGGCTCTAACAATGCCTCTATCATCTCTTTTGTCATACCAAAGGCAGGGTCATTTGCAATCCGGTCTACCAAATCATTTTCCTTACCCTCAACCTTGACAACAGCTCCGGCTGCCATAGAATGTTCACGAATCTTTTCATGAAGTACCTGACGGTCACCTCCACGCATGGTTGCATCCATCATAATGTTTTCGGTTGCCATAAACGGAATCTCTTTCATGAAATGCTGATAAATTACTTTATCATATACAACCAATCCATCTACCACATTCAGATACAAATCCAAAATACCGTCAATTGCCAAAAATGCTTCCGGTACCGAAATACGCTTATTGGCTGAATCATCCAAGGTTCTCTCAAACCACTGTGTTGCCGAAACAATTGCAGGGTTTAATGCATCTACCATGACATAGTTTGCAAGGGATGCAATTCTTTCCGAACGCATTGGGTTTCTCTTATATGCCATAGCCGATGAACCAATCTGATTCTTTTCAAACGGTTCCTCTACTTCTTTTAAATGCTGTAACAAACGGACATCGTTTGAGAACTTATGTGCACTCATGGCAATTCCGCTTAAAACATTCAAAATTCTGGCATCTACTTTACGGGAATAGGTCTGTCCGGATACCGGATAACACTCCTTAAATCCCATCTTTTCCGCAATCATACCGTCAATCTTACGAACTGTCTCATGATCTCCGTTGAACAACTCCAAAAAGCTTGCCTGGGTTCCGGTTGTACCCTTACATCCCAATAGCTTCTGCTGATCAATCATATATTCCAAATCCGACAAATCCAGTAATAATTCTTCCATCCACAAAGTTGCACGTTTACCGACGGTTGTTGGCTGTGCCGGCTGGAAATGCGTAAACGCAAGAGTAGGAAGATCCTTATACTGCATAGCAAATTTTGAAAGCTCATTAATTACATTTAATAATTTCTTACGAACAAGCTTCATTGCCTCTGTCATGATAATTACATCTGTATTATCACCAACATAACAGCTTGTTGCTCCAAGATGAATAATTCCCGCTGCTGCCGGACACTGTTTTCCATAGGCATATACGTGACTCATTACATCATGACGAACCTGTTTTTCTCTTTTCTTCGCAACATCATAATTAATGTCATTCTGGAAAGCTTTTAATTCCTCAATCTGCTCATCTGTAATTCTTGGATTACCCATGTTATCCTTCAAACCTAATTCCTGCTCTGTCTGCGCAAGTGCAATCCATAATTTTCTCCAGGTTTTGAACTTCATATCCGGTGAGAAAATATACTGCATTTCCTTACTTGCATAACGCTCTGAAAGTGGACTTACGTATTTGTCTTTCATATTCATTCTCCTTAAAGTGTATTTTACATTTACAATAATGTATTCTAACACATTTATGGAAAAATGTGTTACTTTTTCTTATTTTCTCTGACAGATGTATCATGCTCTCCCCGGATATCCTCCTTCGGTGGCTCAATCGGATAATTTCCGCTAAAGCATCCGTCACAATATTGTTTTCCGTTTGTCAATTCCGGCAACCTCTTTAATTCCAGATATCCCAAAGAATCCGCTCCCAGAATTTCACAGATTTCTTCAACGGAACGATTATGTGCGATTAACTGATCCTCGCTCGGAATATCCGTACCAAAATAACATGGATGTAAAAACGGAGGCGAAGAAATTCTTACATGAACCTCAGTTGCACCCGCATCCCTTAACATTTTGACAATCCGGTCAGAAGTTGTTCCTCTGACGATGGAATCATCTATCATAATAACACGTTTGCCCTTTACCGCATTTTTCAGGACATTTAATTTTACACGCACACTGGATTCTCTCTGACTCTGCTTCGGTTTGATAAAGGTCCGTCCGACATATCCGTTTTTGACAAAAGCCGTACCGTAAGGAATTCCGGATTCCAAAGAATATCCCAATGCTGCCGCATTACCGGATTCCGGTACTCCGACCACAATATCTGCCTTTACCGGCGAATCCTTTGCCAGACATCTGCCCGCAATAATTCTTGACTGATAAACACTCATTTTGTCAAATACACTGTCCGGTCTTGCAAAATAAATGTATTCAAATATACATCTGGCATGTTCCTTCTGACACATATTCTTATAAGATACAATTCCGTTTTCCGGTGTGATTGTTACCATTTCACCCGGTTCCACATCCCGGACAAACTCCGCGTCAATCGTATCTAAGGCGCAGCTTTCCGATGCCAGTATATATGCATTGTTCCGCTTGCCGATACAAAGCGGACGGAACCCAAACGGATCCCTTGCACCAATCAGCTTTCTCGGACTCATTACAATAAGAGAATAGGAACCCTTTACCTTCTTTAATGCATTTAAAACCGCATTTTCTACCGTATCTGTTTTAACACGTTCTCTTGCGATATGATATGCAATCACCTCGGAATCGATTGTTGTCTGAAAAATCGCTCCTCCCAATTCCAGTTCTCTCCGTAACTCCGGCGCATTAACAAGATTACCATTATGAGCAAGTCCCAATGTACCTTTTACATAATTTAATACCAATGGCTGTGCATTTTCTCTGGTGGATGCTCCGGCTGTCGAATAACGGACGTGACCTACACCGATATTACCCTTCAGTTTTTCCAAATCCTCCGGCGTAAACACTTCATTTACCAGACCCATGCCCTTTGCGGATAGAACCTTTCCCTTCGGTCCTTCCGTATCGGAAACGGCAATACCACAGCTTTCCTGTCCACGATGCTGTAAAGCAAACAACCCATAATAAATGGATGCCGCAACATCATTGCCATCAAAGTCATAAATACCAAACACACCACATTCCTCATGCAATGCATCTTCATCATAAGAATTATCAAATATTTCGCTCATATCAGGCTCCTCATTCATCATATAAACATTATAAAGATATAACATTATTTCACATCTAGGTTATAACACCAATCTGATGTTAGTATGTTTTTGTTTAATTGTCAATGCGAAGTCATAAAAAATCTGAAAATGTTTGTTATTTGATCTCTTATATGCTATACTTTCATCTAATTAAGAGTGTCAATCGGAGGTTCGAAAATGCAGGAAAAAAGACGATATAAAAGATTACCTATTCATCTGACTTTAGAAGTTTCAGAAGTGTTTAAGCAGGATAACGATATTATCCGGGATATGAATGCCGAAGTGGAAGTATTTGATATTTCCAAAGCCGGTATCGGTTTTACAACCTCAACCTTTATTCCGGAAGGCTACTATTTCAATGCAACAATTTTATTTGAAACATCCGAGCAGAAGATTTTAACCGTAGTCAAGATTTTACACCGTTTTGAATTATCTGAAAATCTGTATCGTTATGGCTGTGAATTTACCGGACTTGCCGGAATCTTTGATTCCTTCTTTGACGAATACGAACAATCCATTCTTAACAATGAAGCGGAATAAGATAAAAAGATGGGGATATCAATTCTGATATCCCCATCTTTTTATATGCAGAAAAATTCTACAATCAATACCGTTACACAACAGATTCCTGCTACCGTAACCATTTTTGCTCCTCTAAGTGATACAATGATACCAACGATCAATGCAGCTACACCCGCTATCGGAACCTGTGTCGCCTTTATAATTGCCGGAAATGTCATAACCGCGATTGTGACATAAGGCACATAATATAAAAATGATTTTATGAATTCATTTTCTATCGGTTTTCGAATCAACGTAAGCGGCAATGCCCGAATCAGATAGGTAACGCCTGCCATAATTAATATATATATCCAGATATTATCCATTCGTATCCCCCTTTACCGGCACAATAACAGCCGCCAAAGCGGCAATCACAACTGTCAGGAAAATCGTCCGGTTACCGCTTGCCCAATTGGATACAACCGGTAAATAATTAAACAGGTAACTTGCAAGAAAACTGATAATCACAAGAATTCCGATTACTTTATTTTCCTTCGATGGTGGAATAATGATTGCAAGAAACATTCCGTATAACGCAACCGACAAGGCACTTACAATCCGTATCGGCAACAGATTTCCGGCAATAATTCCGCAAGATGTTCCAATTGACCATAATGGCACGGATGCAAGAAACGCTCCGTAATTATAGTAAGGACTTAACCAGCCCTTTCTGACAATGGATATTCCAAAAATCTCATCCGTCACTCCGAATGCCATCAGGAAACGATGTTTTAAAGATGTCTCCGGTGATAAATGCTGACTCAGGGCACAACTCATTAAAATATATCTGGCATTCGTAACAAGCATGGCGATTGCCAACGGAATATATCTGACATGCTCTGCCATCATTGTAAATCCAACATATTCTCCCGCTGATGCAACAATAAAAAGACTTGCAAAAAATCCCTGCAAGGCATTCATTCCGGCATCTCTTGCTATAATTCCCAGGGAAAAAGCAACCGCAAAATATCCCAATCCAATCGGGATTCCATCCTGGAAGCCCTCCTTTAATTCTTTTGTTTTACTCATAATCTATGTACTCTGTCTACTTTCTATTTATTGCGTTTGTAAGATATTACACAAAATAAAATAATATCCGCAAAGATTAATATAACATATAAGAAAGTAAATACAAGCATAAATTTTGCAAATGAAAAATACATCATCCCTGTAAATACCAAACTAAAAACAGCATCCAAAAATTCCAGTCCAATCAACATGGAAACCATGGACCGATAAACCAAAACTGCCTTTTGAGGGTTGACTTTAAACGGCATATTCCACATGGAAATCGGTAAAAAGTGCATCATTACGCTGATTAGTCCGTTTGTAAAAAGCATTAAAATGGGCATCAGCAATAAACCGGTTGACGAACCATATCCCGAAACTTCACCATTCGCTTCAAAATTGACTGCAATTTCTTTTGGAAGTGTACAGACTCCTATAATTGCAACAATCAGACTGATTATTATGATTACATAGGAAATAATTTCAAACACCAACTGTACTTTTGTATAAATTCCCTTTTTCATATCATTTTCCCCATCCTAACGGATATCCAATTCCGGCGGAACATCAATTTCTTCCGATACATATTTTCCATCCTTTTTCCGTTGTCTGACACACTCTGAAAGCAAATACTCTATCTGTCCGTTTACAGAGCGGAAATCATCTTCTGCCCATGCGGCAATATCGGCATACAATTTTTCAGACAACCGAAGCGGTATTTGTTTTTTGGCTGCCATTAGTACAGACTTCCTGAATTGACAATCGGCTGTGCATCATGGTTGCCGCACAAAACTACTAACAGATTTGATACCATGGCAGCTTTCCGTTCCTCATCAAGTTCAACAACTTCTTTCCTGCTTAATTCTTCCAATGCCATCTCAACCATACCCACTGCACCATCCACAATCATTTTTCTTGCATCAATAATTGCGGATGCCTGCTGACGCTGCAACATAACCGATGCAATTTCCGGTGCATATGCAAGATAAGTAATTCTGGCTTCTACAATTTCAAGACCGGCTTCATTTACCTTACTCTGAATCTCATCCCGGATTCTTGCTGCCACAATTTCAGCAGAACCGCGCAGACTTCCTTCATCCGCCTGTCCATCACCGGTTGTATCCACATTGGCTGCTACGTCATACGGATAAATACGGACAATATTTCGAAGAGCACTGTCACACTGTAACGATAAATATTCTTTGTAATTATCAACATTAAATACTGCTTTTGCGGTATCGGTCACCTTCCAGATAACCGCAATTCCAATCTCAATCGGATTACCTAAGCAATCATTAATCTTCTGTCTTCCGTTATTCAATGTCATAGCCTTTAATGAAATCTTTTTGCTTCCTCCCTCTAAAGAAACCGATGCACTCTCTGCAGAAATACTGACAGATGTACTGTTCTTTGTAAGTGTATCACCGCTTTGTGCAAGCTTGGTTCCCGCTGCCGGATTCACTGCCGTACAAAACGGATTTACAAAATAAAAACCGGCTTCCCGAATGGTTCCCACATAGTTACCAAACAAGGTAAGCACCAATGCTTCCTGTGGCTTTAATACTTTAAGTCCAAGAAAAGGAATCCATCCTAATGATGCATACACAATACACAACACCATAATTACAAGTACCGGCGTAATATGTACACGGTCATAACTGACTGCTGTTATAATGATTCCGGCAATTGCAACCACATACAATGCTACACTCAAAAGCAATACTGCCATTCCATTCTTTTTCCCTGTATAAATTTTCTCTTCCATCTCAAAGACCTCCTTCAATCTTAAATGTTTCATTTCTTTGTGATATCATAATGATATCATTTTAGATATTTTTGTCAAGAGGTCATCTTAATTTTCTTTCGCCACTCGTCAATCAGACGTTCCAATGAAAACATCGCATTTGCCGGACTGGTTGAGGGCAATTCCGCCATCGGAAGTGTACAGGTCTTTGCCTGATACTTTCGATATAGTTTTCCCGCTGTTTTTCCGTTTGTATAAATCCGTTCTATCTCTGACTCCTCCACTATTTTTCCGATATCAGCCGGTTTTACATTCTTAATGCTGCTGTCACTTGAACCTTCTATTTCACATGCCTCAATCACATCATATACCGCAATATGATGTGCATACAACCATTCCTTCTTTTCCTCCACCGTCTGTGGAACCTCCGTATCCGCCAATGCAGCCAATACCTTCCAGAAACGATTCTGCGGATGTCCGTAATAGAATTGCTGCTGCCTTGATTTGACGGACGGAAAACTGCCCAGAATTAAAATTTTTGAATGTTTATCATACACCGGCCCAAATCCGTGTTCTACATAATTTAACATAATTTTCTCTTTTCTATTTATAGGCCAATATTATTTTTTACAGTTCAAATCACATATAGAACAATTTCCATTACATTGTAATAACAATTGATCCTTCTTAATTTTTCTTATTCCATAAACAAATAAAATAAAAATTATCCCTAACACTATAATACTAATCAAATTCAAAAGAACACCCCCTACTATTAAGCCAATCCAAATAGCATTCCAATTGTATGTACAATAAAGGCAACAACCCATGCAATCATACATTGAATGACTACGGTTGTAACCGCAGCCTTTGTACCACCCATTTCTCTTTTTACAGTTGCAATTGCCGCTATACATGGAGTATATAACAAGGTAAATATCAAAAATACAACGGCTGTAAATGGAGTAAATAATGTACTAACCAGCTGGTCATTTCCTCCTAACAAAACAGTTAACGTCGAAACTACGCTTTCTTTTGCACTAAATCCAGTAAGCAAAGCGGTCGAAATTCTCCAATCGCCAAACCCAAGCGGTTTAAATATCGGGACAGCAACACTTCCAATCATTGCCAAAAGGCTGTACTCCGGAGATTTTGCAACATTTAAACGGATATCAAAGGTTTGTAAAAACCAAATAACAATTGCGGCAACAAAAATAACTGTAAATGCCTTTTGAATAAAGCCTTTCGCCTTTTCCCATATCAAATGCAAAACGCTCTTAAACGAAGGTAAACGATAATTAGGCAATTCCATCACAAAAGGAACCGGTTCTCCTTTGTACTTTGTCACTTTCAAAATAAGTGAATATAAGATAGCACAAATTATGCCAAATAAATATAATCCAATCATCACAATTGCCTGATATTTTCTCTCAAAAAATACACTTACCATTAACGAATAAATTGGCAGCTTTGCACTACAACTCATGAAAGGAGTAAGAAGTATGGTCATTTTTCTATCTCTTTCACTAGAAAGCGTCCGAGTCGCCATGATTGCCGGCACAGAACATCCAAATCCGATTAACATTGGAACAAAACTTCTTCCTGACAATCCAATTTTACGCAAAAGCTTATCCATAATAAATGCCACACGGGCCATATATCCTGTATCCTCTAAAATTGATAGAAACAAAAACAAAATAACAATCGTTGGCAAAAAACTGATAACACTTCCAATGCCTTCACAAACTCCATTTATCACCAGAGAACGCACAACAGGATTTATTTGTACAAGAACAAGCCCTTTATCAATTAATCCTATTATAAATTTAACGCCTATACCCATCAAATCAGATAACCATGCACCGACTAAATTAAATGTCATCACAAAAATAAAACCCATAATTCCAAAAAAACAAGGAATTGCCGTATATCTTCCGGTTAATAGCCGGTCAATTTTCATACTTCTTTTATGTTCCTTACTCTCACGCGGACGCACAACAGTTTTTTTACATAAACGTTCTATGAAATGAAACCGCATATTCGATATTGCTGCTTCACGATCCAATCCGGTCTCTTTTTCCATAACTGTTACAATCTGTTCAAAAGCCTGCTTTTTATCCGGATGAAGATTCATTTTTTTATCAATTGGCATATCATTCTCAATCAATTTTGTCGCCGCAAATCGAACCGGCAAACCTGCCTGTTTTGCCTCTGGTTCTAACATATGAACCGCTGCATGAATACAACGATGAACCGCTCCAACCGGATTCTTTTTATTATTACTATCCATACAAAAGTCAACTCGTCCGGGTATTTCCTGATAACGTGCCACATGCATTGCATGGTCAATCAGTTCATCAATACCCTCATTCTTAACAGCCGAAATTGGCACTACCGGTATCCCTAAAATTTCTTCTAATTCATTTACCCGGATACTTCCTCCATTTTCCCTGACTTCATCCATCATATTTAATGCAAGTACCATTGGCATCTCTAACTCCATAAGCTGCATTGTCAGACACAAATTCCGTTCAAGATTTGAAGCATCTACGATGTTGATAATTCCACTTGGTTTTTCTTTAATTAAAAAATCTCTTGTAACAATTTCCTCACTGGAATATGGAGACAAAGAATAAATACCCGGCAAATCCGTCACAACAGCTTCCGGATAATTCCGGATAACTCCGTCTTTTCGGTCAACCGTTACTCCTGGAAAGTTACCAACATGCTGATTTGCTCCTGTCAACTGATTAAATAAAGTTGTTTTTCCACAATTTTGATTTCCGACTAAAGCAAACGTTAGTTTTTCTCCCTTTGGGACCACCCTATCGGCTACATGTTTATGATAACTTTTCGCCTTATCAGTTTCTCCTACTCTTGGATGAGGTATACTTTGATACCTTTCCTCTCTTAAAGTTGTATCCGGCTTTTTTTCATATACCTCTTCAATCTCAATTTTTCTAGCTTCCTCCAGACGCAGAGTCAACTCATATTCCCTTACCTTAATTTGTATCGGATCCCCCATCGGTGCAATTTTTTGCAAAGTCACTTCTGTTCCCGGAGTCAGTCCCATGTCCAACAAATGATGTCTTAATGCACCATCTCCTCCTACACTTTTAATCAAGGCACTTTGTGCCGGTTTTAATTTGTCCATCTCCATACAAACAGACACCTCATCTTTCCTCTTTCTTTTTTTACACCGAAGTCCATATTTCCTTTTATTTTGCTATCTGCCTTGCAACATGTACACCGCTTGCAGAAGCATGGGAAAGGGAATGCGTAATACCACTTCCGTCACCAATCACATATAACCCATCCAGATGTGTCATCAGATTCCGGTCAACTTCCACTTCCATATTATAGAACTTAACCTCTACACCATACAAAAGGGTATCATCATTGGCTGTTCCCGGCGCAACCTTATCTAAAGCATAAATCATTTCAATAATACCATCTAGTATACGTTTCGGCAAAACTAAACTTAAATCTCCCGCTGCAGCATTTAAAGTTGGTTCAGTAAATGATTCCGCAATTCGTTTTTCTGTACTTCTCTGTCCACGAATCAAATCTCCAAATCGTTGTACAATGACACCACCACCCAGCATATTACTAAGTCTCGCAATACTTTCTCCATAGCCATTTGAGTCCTTAAACGGCTCAGAAAAATGCTTTGCAACCAATAACGCAAAGTTTGTATTTGCTGTCTGACGTGCAGGATCTTCATAGCTATGACCATTAACCGTAACAATCCCGTTCGTATTTTCATTTACCACAACACCCTTTGGATTCATGCAGAAGGTTCGCACGAGATCCTCATACTTTTGCGTACGATATACAATCTTGCTTTCATATAATTCATCTGTCAGATGTGCAAAAATTTCCGCCGGCAGTTCCACACGGACACCGATATCTACACGATTGGATTTGGTTTGGATATTCAATTCCCGGCATACGTTTTCCATCCATTTACTTCCACTTCGTCCGGCTGAAATCACACAGTTTTTCCCTTCGTATGTGCCATCCTTACACTGTATCCTGTAACCGTTATCCATATGTTCTACATGTTCCACGAAACAGTCAAAATGAAATTCCACCTGTTCCTTTAAATGAGCATACAAATTCTCCAACACCACATAATTAATATCCGTACCCAAATGTCTTACAGATGCATCCAATAAATGTAAATCATTTTGTATGCATTTCTTCTTGATATCGGTTCCGGTTGTAGAATATAATTTTGTACCCTCGCCACCGTAGTCAAGATTAATCCGGTCTACATACTCCATCAATTCCAAAGCAGACTTTTTCCCAATATATTCATATAACGTTCCACCGAAGTCATTCGTTATATTGTATTTTCCGTCCGAAAATGCGCCTGCACCTCCAAATCCACTCATAATTGAGCAGCTCTTACAGTGAATACAGGATTTTACCCTGTCTCCATCAATTGGGCAGTGACGCTGTTTCAATTCATGTCCCATTTCAAATACCGCAATCTTTAAATCCGGCTTTTTTTCCATCAATTCATACGCAGCAAAAATTCCTCCGGGACCGGCTCCGATGATTAACACATCATACATATTTTCATTCCTCCAATAAAAAAAATGGTTACTTCCATAAACTATGGTAGTCAACCATTTCGGTGGCTGGTAGAAACGTCCACCCATTTTGTGGACTTATACCAACAGATATTTTACAACAAATACATTCCTTTCGCAAGCAGGGATTTTTTTTAAAAAATATGCAGTAATACAAAAAAATAATGTGCGCTCTAATTCCTATGATGGTATATATACTATTTCATAATTCGTATATTTTTCTCTTATCCATTCATTCAATTTGTCTGCATCTGATTTTTTCAATCCGGTTTTATTGAGGATAATTACCTTCTTTTCTACTATCCGGTCATCCGCATTTACTTCTTCTACACTACCGATTTGTACGACATCAACCTCCGGAAATAAAATTTCAATTTCTTTGGTTAATACCTCTACCGATACCGTTTCTTCAATGGTGTCTAAATTTGCATCCTCTGCATGAACTCCGTTTACCATAAACCATGCCACAACAAGACTTGGTAAAATTACTATAATCGTATTCCGGATAATTTTGCTCTTTATCCTGCGATATCGCTTTAAATCAATTTCCTTTACCTTCGGAACATCCAAAATCATTAGAATAATCGTTGCCGATAAGAAAATAAAATATGTATTTACAAAAAATAAATATCCTGCCCCCAGCAACATGGTCCACTGACCATTTGCAATACTGTAACCACAGGTACATAACGGCGGCATCAATGCCGTTGCAATTGCCACTCCGGGAATTACATTCGACTTCTCCTTACGGGTAATTCCTATAATTCCCGCTAATCCACCGCAAACAGCAATCAACACATCCCATATGGTCGGTTGTGTCCTTGCTAACAATTCCGAAGTTGTATCCGAAATCGGAGACAACCGGAAATAAATTGTGGAGGCTAATAAACTGATAAACATCTGGCAGGAAAAACCAATTGCTGCCTTTTTTAAAAGCTGTTTATCTACTGACGCTACCGCATACGCCATGGCATGTATCGTTCCCATCAACGGAGATACCAGCATGGCACCGATAATCACAGCTGTGGAATTCATATTTAATCCAATCGATGCAATTAAAATCGCCAGTACCAATACACACATATTCGTTCCGGTCAGTTCGCCGCCATTTACCATTGTTTCTTTTATCTGCTCATGACTTGCAACATCCTCACGGATGGAAAAGACATGATGGAATATTTCTCTTGCGGTCATTTTACTTTTCCGTTCAAATTCTTTCGTTGACTCAATGATTTCTTTTATTTCCTTTTTTTCTTCCTGTAATCTGGATTCCTTCATATCGGTTTCCTCTCCAAACATATTATAAAAGCGCCTTACAAAGTGCCTCTAACTGTGACTTATCTTCCTTCTTCACCGTAGAACGAATTGTTACCATCGGTTCTACAATTTCAATATTTTTCATTGCTTCCATATTCTGTTTCATGATTTTTCCTGCCATAGGTGCCCAGGAACCATTTTCAATAAAGGCAACCTTTCGATTTTGGTAAGCCTTCATCCGTAAATGTTCGATAAAATCTGTCATAATCGGCATCAGTCCACCGTCATAGGTTGGTGCAGCAAGCACAAGTCGGTCATAACGGAATGCGTCCTCAATACACTCTGCCATATCTTCTCTTGATAAATCCGCAACATTTACCTTTTCCACTCCGGCTTCTTTTAACATATCTGCCAACATTTCAACCGCTTTCCCGGTGTTACCGTGCAAAGAAACATAGGCAAGGAATACCCCTTTATCTTCCGGTTCATAGCTGCTCCATGTCTGATATTTTCCAATATAATATTCCAGATTTTCGGTAAGTACCGGTCCATGCAACGGACATATCATCCGGATATCCAAAGTCGAAGCTTTCTTCAACAAGGTCTGCACCGGAATTCCGTATTTTCCAACAATATTAAAATAATACCGTCTGGCTTCACATGCCCAGTCTTCGTCCGTATCAAGCGTACCGAACTTACCAAATCCGTCTGCTGAGAATAATATCTTATCATATGAATCGTAGGTAACCATTACCTCAGGCCAATGTACCATAGGTGCCATCACAAAATTTAATTCATGTTTTCCGATTGAAAAAGGTTCTCCTTCCTTTACGACCACACTACGATTTGTAATATCTACATCAAAGAACTGCGGAAGCATCGCAAAAAGCTTTGCATTCGATACAATCCGAATATCCGGAAATGCTTCCAATACCTCCGATAAATTCGCACTGTGATCCGGTTCCAAATGAGAAATCACAAGATAATCCGGTGTCTGATTTCCCAATACCTCCTTCACATTTGCAAACCATTCATCTGCCTTTTTCCGATCTACCATATCCATAATTACAATTTTATCATCCATAATTACATACGAATTATATGCAATGCCATTTGGAACAATATACTGGCTTTCGAATAAGTCAATATCCTTATCATCCACACCCACATAATAAACACTATCTGTTAATTTCTTCATTCTCTTATCCTCCATTCCCGGTACTTATAATAAAAAGCCCCAAAACATTCGATCATGTTTCAGGGGATTTTATCTCATTCAAATCTAGTTATTCTGTAATTTTTCTGTAATCTGAACCGTCTTTGAAAGAACTTCCTTCACGTTCTGAACTGTCTCGATGTAATCTGATGTTGAGTGATTCATATCATTAATTGATGTTTCCATTGATTTTAACTGCTGTGAAATACCAACCAATGCTTTATCAATCTCTTTGGTTGAGTTATCACTGTCATTGGATAACTTACCCATCTCTGTTGCAACTACCGCAAATCCTCTTCCTGCTTCACCGCTTCTTGCAGCTTCAATTGACGCATTCAAAGCCAGAATATTCGAACGTTTTGCATTGCCGCGGATACGGTCAACAATTCCGGTTGCAGATTGTAAAGAGCTATCCATCGTAACAGTCTTATCTTTCAAGTTCTGTAACTGCTGTGCAATGTTTTCAAAATCCTCTACAATTCCGTTAATTGCCTGTTCAATCTCTGCAATTGATTCCTGGATTGCAGGCATATCATCTATTATCTGTCTTATTTCCTCATCCATATTTTATTATCCTCTCATTCGTTCGTATTTGGGTAAAAATAATTATAACATTAATTTATAAAAACTACTATACTTTCATTTCAGTTTTATTATTTCTTTTCTATTCTTGATTTCGCATATAGAATAAGCTAATATGAATCAAGATATACTATTTAGACATTAAGGAGGCATACATGAAAAAAGAATGGTCTGAAAAATCATTACTGAAAATTGTTATCATCGGAATCCTGTTATATTGCGGCATCCAAAATTACATGATTATCTGGCATTTTTTAGGAAAAATCCTGAATCTTGTTTTTCCGTTTATCTTAGGTGGTGCCATTGCATTCATTATCAATGTTCCGATGCGTGAGCTTGAGAAAAAATTATTTCCGAAAAAAGAAAATTGTCAGGGAATCCGGCGTATCTGTGCATATTTATTAACCTTAGTTATTATTCTTGGTATTATCGGTCTTGCACTGTTTGTCATCATTCCACAGGTAAGCAGTACCGCCATGTTGATTGTTAAACGGGTTCCTCCCGCATTTAAAACTTTTCAGAACTGGTTATATAAAGTGACCGCCGATTTGCCAAATGTCCAGACCTATATTCAGGATATGGATATTGACTGGACGAAATTGTCTTCGTATGCCATTTCATTCATCCAGTCTGCCGGAACTTCCGTTTTTACTTCCGGTATTTCTGTTATTTCCGGTATCGTGGGCGGCATTACCAGTTTTCTGGTAGCATTTATTTTTTCTATCTATATTTTGTTTCAAAAGGAAAAATTGTCCGTTCAGGGAAAGAAGATTCTCTATGCCATGTTTACCGAGGCAAAAGCAGACCGAATTCTTTATATTACGAGATTATCCAATAAAATCTTCAGTAATTTTTTATCCGGACAATGTATTGAAGCTGTCATTCTTGGAAGTATGTTTTTCGTTACCTTAACAATCTTCCGGATGCCCTATGCTTTGTTAATCGGCGTTATCATTGCGCTGACTGCCTTAATTCCAATCTTCGGCGCCTTCATCGGCTGTTTTGTCGGTGCCTTTTTAATTATTATGGTAAATCCTATCCAGGCAATATGGTTTGTTGTTATTTTCCTTGTTTTACAGCAAATCGAGGGCAACTTAATCTATCCGCATGTGGTTGGCGGCTCCATCGGGCTTCCATCTATCTGGGTCTTAGTTGCGGTTATGCTTGGCAGTAATTTACTTGGAATTGCTGGTATTTTGCTCTTCATTCCGTTAAGTTCTGTATGCTATGCATTATTCCGGGAATACATCCACAATCGTCTGAAAGAAAAAAAGGTTGATAACACAAAATGGGAAGATATTCCAAAACCAGAACCTCAAAACAAACAGCCTGCTAAAGAAAAGAAAACCGAATCGGAAGATTAAATAAAAGAGGATGCTGACGAAAATCAACATCCTCTTTTCACTCAAAAATATCTATGAAAAACTCTTTACCCAATTTACCAATGAATCCGGATAAACATTCTCTTCTACTGTTTTATACATCTGGTCGGTAATCGGTCCATTCTTTGACATCTTATATAAAATAGCCTCCTGCAATTCCACAATTGTCATATCCTCGTATGCCTTACCCTGTGTTTCATGACAATCCATATAAGTATCTTTCCTTACCAGTTGATCCGTTATGTTTTCTACCGGCTCCGGCTCTTTTGATTCTGCTACAGAAATTTCTTCCCGGAAAGCTATATCCTTTGGTTCCGGATTTTGTATTGTCTCTTCCATTACAACAGGTTCTTTTTTCTTATCCGTCACCTCAAGTTTAACCGGTTCCATTTTAACATCCGCTGTTACCGGAACAAATATATCCCCAGAATTGCCTTTCAAGTTAACATGTATTCTACCATTTGTAACATCTGCCTTGTTACCGGATAATAATCCGATATACTGACCGGCATTTCCTGCTGCCAGTTCTAAATCTACGCCATTATCATCATTATTTACCGCAACAACAACGGACACTCCATTGTAATTACGGGAAAATGCATACTGACGATTTGTCAAAATAAGCTCATTAAAATCGCCGTAAGACAATGCCGGATTTTCCTGTCTGATTTTTCCAAGAGCTGCAATCAGACCGGTACATGGATTTGTTTCCACTGCATCCTTATAATCATCCAGATTTAATGCAGGACGAAGGGAATCATCCGAATATGCTTCCTTTTTTCCCTCAATTCCAAACTCCGAACCATAATAAATGGATGGTACACCCGGAAGTGTATACATTAAAATATGCACCGGTGTAAAATGTGCCTTATTATTTAACTTGGTATAGATACGCTCTACATCATGATTATCCACAAAATTATAAAGCTTAATGCCTCCCATACCATATAGACGTTTCACCGTATGTGCTATTTCAAAATAATTATGATCATTATGACCGGAATAAAGTGCTTTGTGAAGCTGATAATTGGTTACGGAATGAAGGATACCTTCATTTACCCAGCGATTGTAATCTCCATGAATCACTTCACCCATTAACCAGAAATCCGGTTTCACTTCATTGGCAACACCACGCAATGCCTTCATATAATCAAAATCCAAGACATCCGCTGCATCCAACCGAATTCCATCAATATCAAACTCGCTAACCCAGAAGCGAATAACATCACAAATATAATCCCGCACAGCCGGATTTTTCTGATTCAGCTTTACCAATAAATTGTAGCCACCCCAGTTTTCATAAGAAAATCCATCGTTGTATTCATTATTTCCGGAAAAATTCACATTACAATACCAATCCTTGTACTGCGAATTTTCTCTGTTTTGCTTAATGTCCTGAAATGCAAAGAAATCTCTTCCCGTATGATTAAATACACCATCCAAAATAACCCGGATTCCTTTTTCATGACATTCCTTTACAAACTCCGTCAAATCCTCATTTGTTCCTAAACGGCTGTCCAGTTTTTTATAATCGGTTGTCTCATATCCATGACCGACAGATTCAAATAAAGGTCCAATGTAAATTGCATTACATCCAATTTCTTTGATATGGTCAATCCATGGAATTATCTTTTTTAATCTGTGAACCGGTTCGCCATACGGATTTTGTTTTGGTGCTCCAGTCAATCCTAACGGATAAATGTGATAAAAAACTGCCTCATCATACCATGCCATAATTCAATTTCTCCTTTCAGGTTTTCTTTTCACACCTTACAAATCCTTATAATAATTCCTTTAATAACTGATTTACCATTCCAGGATTTGCTTTTCCTTTCATTTCCTTCATGGTCTGACCAACTAAGAAACCAATCGCTTTTTCCTTGCCATTGTGATAATCTTCAACCGATTTCGGATTTGCGGCAATCACACGTTCCACTGTTTCACGAAGTGCACCTTCATCGTTTACGGTTTTTAATCCATGTTCTTCTACATATTTGTCCGGATCAATATCATCGGCAAAAACTTTCTCAAATACTTCCTTTGCAACCGATGAATTGATTGCCTGAGAATCTGTTAATTTGATAAGTTTTGCAAGATTTTCAGCTGAGAAAGTAATCTCATCCGCATCCATTTCCTTTTCCTTAAGGATACGCATGGTTTCACCCATTAACCAGTTTGAAACCTTCTTTGGATTTGCATCCATCGCAATCGTTTCCTCAAAAATATCCGCCAACTTCTTTGTACCGGTCATGATATCCGCATCATATTCCGGAAGACCATATTCTTCCATATAACGGACCTTTTTCTCTTCTCTGAATTCCGGCTGCTTGCTGCGTATTTCATTCAACCATGCATCACTGATAATAATCGGAACCAAATCCGGATCCGGGAAATAACGATAATCCTGTGCATCCTCTTTCGAACGCATTGCATAAGAATATTCCTTTGTGTCATCCCATCTTCTTGTTTCCTGAACAACCTCTTTACCGGCTTCAATCAAATCAATCTGACGTTCCCGCTCATTTTCAATTGCCCTTGCAATCGCCTTAAATGAGTTCAAATTCTTCATCTCTGTTCTTGTTCCAAACTCCGCAGCTCCTACCTCACGGATTGAAAGATTTACATCCGCACGCATGGAACCTTCATTTAACTTACAATCGGATGCACCCAGATACTGAATAATCATCCGAAGCTTGTCAAGATAAGCAATTACTTCATCCGCAGACCGCATATCCGGTTCCGATACAATCTCGATTAATGGTACACCGGAACGGTTAAAATCTACCAATGAACTGTCTGTATGCGGATCATGAATCAGCTTACCGGCATCCTCCTCCATATGGATTTCATGAATACCAACAAACTTCTTTACTCCATCTACCTCGATTTCTACTTTACCGTTACGACAGATTGGATAATATAACTGACTAATCTGGTAATTTTGCGGATTATCCGGATAAAAATAATTCTTACGATCAAACTTACAATTCTGTGTAATCGTACAATTGGTAGCTAAACCTACCGCAATTGCCTTATTCACTACCTCTTTATTCAATACCGGCAAAGAACCCGGCATACCGGTACATACCGGGCAGGTATGGGTATTCGGAGCACCACCAAATGCAGTAGAGCATCCACAGAAAATCTTTGTCTTTGTCGCTAACTCAACATGAACTTCCAATCCTATTACTGTCTCATATGCTTTACTCATTTTATAGCCCCCTTTCTACTGCATAAGCAGGTCTTTTTTTATCCATTGTACATTCAAATGCATAAGCCGCACGAATAATTGTCTTTTCATCAAAATGCTTTCCAAGCAGCTGCAAACCGATTGGTAAACCGTTACTGTCATATCCGCAAGGAAGTGAAATTCCCGGAAGACCGGCAAGGTTAACCGATACGGTATAAATATCTCCCAGATACATTTTAATCGGATCACTTAACGAATCTCCAAGCTTTAATGCCGTTGTCGGAGCAACCGGACCTAATATTACATCATATTTTTCAAATGCCTTATCAAATGCCTTCTTAATTAATGCCTTTGTACGAAGTGCTTTCATGTAATAAGCATCAAAATATCCGGATGACAAAACAAAGGAACCAAGCATAATTCTTCGTTTTACCTCTGCTCCAAAACCTTCGGAACGTGTTTTTTTGTACATATTATGAAGGTCAGTATATTCCTCTGTACGATAGCCATACTTCACACCATCAAAACGCTCTAAGTTTGAACTTGCTTCCGCAGATGCAATAATATAATATGCCGGAATTGCATATTCCACCAGACTTAAATCAAACTCCTCTACAATTGCACCTTTTTCTTCTAATTTTTTGGCTGCGGTTAAAATTGCATCCTTTACTTCCGGTTCAAGTCCTTCTCCAAGATAATCTCTCGGAATACCGATTTTCATTCCTTTTACATCATCTACCAACGCTGCTGTAAAATCATCATTTGCTTCCTTCACAGAGGTAGAATCCTTATCATCTTTTCCACAAATTGTTTCTAAGATTGTGGCACAATCGGTTACATCTTTTGCAAGCGGTCCAATCTGATCCAAAGAAGAACCGTATGCAATCAAGCCATAACGGGATACTCTTCCGTAAGTTGGTTTAATACCTGTTACACCGCAAAAGCTGGCAGGCTGACGAATACTTCCACCGGTGTCCGAACCTAATGCATAAGGAATCTCTTCTGCTGCTACCGCTGCAGCGGAACCACCGGAAGAGCCACCCGGAACACGGTTCAAATCCCATGGATTTTTTGTTTCACCATAATAAGAGGTTTCTGTTGTAGAACCCATTGCAAATTCATCCATATTGGTCTTACCAACAACAACCGCACCGGCTGCTTGTAATTTCTCTACCGCGGTTGCTGTAAAGGTCGGTTTAAAATTACTTAATATCTTTGATGAACAGGTTGTCAGCATACCGTTGATACACATATTGTCCTTGATAGCAACCGGAACACCCGCTAACGGTCCTGTCAATTCTCCACTGTCAATCTTTTCCTGTACTTCCCCCGCACGCTTTAATGCACCCTCTCTGTCCATTGATACAAATGCATTAATATCCTTATCTCTTTCTTCCATTGCGTCAAGATAAGCAGTTGTTGCTTCCACAACCGTAATTTCTTTATTTTTAATTTTCTTGCCAAGTTCTACGGCAGTCAAACTTAAATCCATGTTTTTCTCCTTCCTGTCATCCATCCTTTAATCAAATGTTTTCGGTACCTTATAAGCTCCATCTTTCTGTTCCGGTGCATTCAAAAGCATATTGTCTCTGTCATCACCATTGGTAACAACATCCTCACGAAATACATTATGAACCGAAAATGTATGGCTCATTGGCTCTACACCATCTGTATCTAACTCATTTAATTTTCCTACATACTCAAGCATATTTGACATATCCTTTTTTGCCTGTTCTTTTTCTTCTTCTGAAAGTTCAAGCTTTGCTAAAATGCCTACATACTCGATTGTTTCATCTGTAATCTGCATATTTTCAACCTCCTTATATGCAACACTTTTCGTGTTTCTTCTTTATTAATCTACCAATCCAAACTGGTCAAAATAATCTACTTCACAATCATATATCTTATCCAATGTTTCTGAATCAATTCCGGTTTTTTCCACTGCATATTCCATCATTGCTTCTCCCGATATCACCTTAATCGGCAAACCATCTTCATCCACATCATCAATAATATATTCCGGGTGGTCAACCGCACTTTCCGCAAATTCATCCGCTGCATCCAGTGCTTTTTGTATCAGTTCCGGTTCCATATTCAATTTCTCTGAAATATAATCAACTTCCTTTTGTGGATTTTCCCCAAAGAATGCCTCTAATGCAGCTATCTCTCCATTTCTTTCCTTCAAGGTCTCCTCTATTGCATTCTTTTTCTCATCTTTCATTCTTATTTACTCCTAATAATACTCATCACGTTTACTTTCCGGCATTGCTTCTGATACAATGCATAAACAAAGTTAAGTTTAATAGAATTTGCTTTGCATGTCAATGTATAGCAGCCTTGATTTTACTTTATTTTTCCCGTTTCATTTTCTATTATTTCCTTGAAATAACATATAAAATAAGATAAAATTATGTTTAGATATAACTTCAGAGGAGGTAGGGAGTATAATGAGATTAGTTACACGTTCTGATTTTGACGGATTAGCTTGCGGTACATTATTACTGGAAGCAGGTATTATCGATTCGTGGACATTTGCCCATCCAAAGGATTTACAGGATGGATTAGTACCCGTAACCGAAAATGACGTATTAGCAAACGTTCCTTTTGTGGAAGGTTGTGGTCTTTGGTTTGATCACCATTCCAGTGAACATGAACGTCAACAGTTAGAAGGCAAATACAAGGGTGAGAGCAGAATTACCCCATCCTGTGCAAGAATCATTTACGAATATTATGGTGGTGAAGAACGGTTTTCACACTTTGATGAGATGATGGAGGCTGTCGACAAAGTAGATTCCGGTAATCTTACAAAAGAAGAAATTTTGAATCCAACTGGATGGATTTTAGTCGGATTCTTAATGGATCCAAGAACCGGTCTTGGCAGATGGCGTAACTTTACAATTCCCAATTACAAATTGATGGAAGAACTGATGCAGGCATGCCGCACCATGAACACCGAAGAGATTTTAAATCTTCCGGATGTCAAAGAACGTATTGAAGTATATAATGAACAGACTGAAAAATTCAAAGAAATGGTTGCTGCACATACACGTATTGAAAAAGATGTTATCATTTCCGATTTACGCGGAGTTGACCCAATTTATTCCGGCAATCGTTTTATGATTTACAGTATGTATCCGGAACAGAACATTTCCGCATGGATTGTAAACGGCAAAGGCGGCAAAGGTTGTTCCGCAGCAGTCGGTTACAGTATCTTAAATCGTACCTCTACGGTTGATGTCGGAAGCTTAATGCTTAAGTATGGCGGCGGCGGTCACAAGGCAGTCGGCACCTGTCAGTTTACAGACGAGAATATGGATACGGAACTTCCAAAGATGTTGGATGAACTTGTTAACGGCGTAAAATAATTATCCTTATTTTATAAAAAGTCCGGTTTCCACAAGATTGATAAAATCTTAAGAAACCGGACTTTTTCATTTAAAATCATCTGTCGATTATCTTTATTTAATAACCTTAATCCAACCTTCCGGAGCTTCAATACGACCCATCTGAATACCGGTTAATGTATCATATAACTTCTTCGTTACAGGTCCCATCTCATCCATTCCACTTGGGAAGCAGATTTCCTTATCATGATCTACAATCTTACCTACCGGTGAGATAACTGCTGCGGTTCCGCAAAGTCCACATTCAGAAAAATCCGTAAGTTCTGATAATAATACTTCTCTATGTTCTACCTTCATTCCCAAATACTTTTCTGCAACAATCATCAAAGAACGACGTGTAATAGAAGGTAAAATACTATCTGACTTTGGTGTAATTAATGTTTTTCCATCTTTTGAAATGAAAATAAAGTTTGCTCCACCTGTTTCTTCAACCTTTGTACGGGTTGCAGGGTCTAAGTACATGTTCTCAGAAAATCCCTGATTATGAGCATCTACAATTGCATGTAAACTCATTGCATAATTAAGACCTGCCTTGATATGTCCTGTTCCATGAGGAGCTGCACGGTCAAAGTCTGAAATACGAATCGTAATTGGCTTTGCGCCACCCTTAAAGTATGGACCAACCGGAGTAACAAAAATACGGAACTGGTACTCATCTGCCGGCTTTACACCAATTACAGGGTTAGAACCAAACATATATGGTCTGATATATAAAGTTGCACCTGAACCATATGGAGGTACATAATCAATATTTGCCTCAACTACTTTTACAACCGCTTCTACAAATTTATCCTCCGGAAATACCGGCATTTCCAAACGGGCACAGGAATCTGCCATTCTTGATGCATTCAAATCCGGACGGAAACATACTACATGACCGTCTTCTGTTGTATATGCCTTTAAACCTTCAAAACATGTCTGTGCATACTGTAATACACCGGCACACTCACTGATTACAACCTTGTCATCATCGGTAAGAACGCCATCATCCCATTTACCATCCTTGAAATTTGAAACAAATCTCTGTTCTGTTTTAATGTAGCCAAATCCTATATTTGACCAATCGATGTCTTTACTCATCCTAAAAACTTCCTTTCCCTGGCTGTTTTCAACATATCCTTTGTTGTTTTGCCAATAATACATAAAATGTATTCATGTATAACATGAAACAAATTTTACCACTCACACTATATTTATGCAAGTATCAAGCCACGAAATATTTTTTATTAAAAATATTTTACATAAATAATTTTCTTTTATAAAGCCTGAATTCTCTTTAATGCTTCTAATGTATTCTCATATGTTCCAAATGCAGTCAGACGGAAATATCCCTCTCCGCTCGGACCAAATCCGGAGCCCGGTGTTCCTACCACATTTGCATTTTCTAACAGGTAATCAAAGAACTCCCAAGAACTCATACCATCCGGAGTTGATAACCAGATATATGGTGCATTCACTCCGCCTGATACCGTATAACCGGCTTCTTTCAAACCTTCCTTAATAACCTTTGCATTGTTCATATAATAAGCAATCTGCTTGGCAGTCTGCTTCTTACCTGCCTCGGAATAAACAGCCTCTCCTGCTCTTTGAATAATGTACGGAGCACCGTTAAACTTTGTTCCGTGTCTTCTTGCCCATAATGCATTCAATGAGGTACCGTTTGTATCCTTCAATTCTTTTGGAATTACCGTAAAGCCAAGACGGGTTCCGGTAAATCCTGCATTCTTTGAAAAGCTGCGCAGTTCAATTGCACAAGTTTTTGCTCCATCACATTCATAAATCGTATGCGGCACATCATCTTCGCTGATGTATGCCTCATATGCAGCATCATATATAATCACTGCATGATTTTCATTTGCATAGTCCACCCATTTTTGTAACTGATCCTTCTTAATAGTAGCACCGGTTGGATTATTCGGAAAACATAAATAAATGATATCCGGAACCTTAGCCGGCAATTCCGGTGCAAAGCCATTTTCAGCCTTACATGGCATATAAATTACATCTGACCAAAGCTCTGTTTCTTTATTATAAACGCCGGTTCTTCCTGCCATCGCATTCGTATCTACATACACAGGATAAACCGGATCACACACAGCTATTTTGTTGTCAATTGAGAAAATTTCCTGAATATTACCGGAATCACACTTTGCACCATCACTGATAAAAATTTCATCAATTGCAATCTCAACACCCCGAAGGCCATAGTCATTTTTGGCAATTGCACTTCTTAAAAATTCATAACCCAAATCAGGTGCATAACCTTTAAAGGTTTCCTTCACAGCCATTTCATCAACTGCCTTATGCAGACTGTCGATAATTGCAGGTGCAAGAGGCTGTGTAACATCACCGATACCCAAAGAGATTACCTCTCTGTCCGGATTGGCAGCCTTATATTCTCTTACCTTTTTTCCAATTGTTGAAAACAAATAGCTTCCCGGCAATTTTAAATAGTTATCATTTACTTTAAACATGTTTTCCTCCTTCTGTCAGCCAACTGTTGAAATATCAATCTCTCCATCAAAAACAACAGTTGCCGGTCCTGTCATATAGACAAGATTTTCTTTTTTATCCCAACGAACCAGCAAATCTCCACCTAACAGATGCAGTGTGATTTCGTCGTTTGTAAATCCATTCAGAATACAGGCAACTGTTGATGCGCAAGCCCCCGTACCACATGCCAATGTCTCTCCGGAACCTCTTTCCCATACTCGCATATTAACGGTATCCCGGTCTAAAATCTGTATAAATTCTGTATTGGTTCTCTTTGGAAAAACTTCATTACATTCAAAAGCCGGACCAACCTCCTCAAGAGGGAAACTTGCAGTATCATCCACAAAAACGATACAATGCGGATTTCCCATTGAAACACAGGTCATTTTATATTCCTTTCCGTTTATGGTAATTGGCTCATCCACAACCTGTTCCTTGGCCGACACGACCGGAACTTCCTTTGCAGTCAAAATCGGTGCTCCCATATTAACTGTAATCGTCGTTGCCTTTCCGTTTACTATATGTAAATCCAGATACTTGATTCCGGCTAATGTTTCAATTGATATCCGGTTCTTATCGGTTAACCCATAATCATATACATACTTTGCAACACAACGGATTCCATTGCCACACATTTCTGCCTGCGAACCGTCTGCATTATACATATCCATCCGGAAATCAGCCTTATCCGACGGACAAATCAAAATCAATCCATCCGAACCGATTCCAAAATGACGGTCACTTACCATCTTTGCTACTTCCGACGGATTATCAACCCGTTCTTTCAGACAATTCACATATACATAATCATTTCCCAAACCATGCATTTTTGTAAACTTCATAATTGGTCTCCTCTTTAAAATATATCCAAAACCATATGGGCGGTCTCTACCATTCCGATTCCGTTATCCATACTTTTTTTCTGCAAATAATGATGCGCTTCTTCCTCGGATAAACCTTTTTGCTTCATCAACATCATCTTTGCATGTGATATTATTTGCTTATCTTCTTCACTTCTTACTGCTGGTTTTGCCTTTTTCCGTTTTACTTCCCCATAAATTCTGTCATACATCAATTGTACATTTTCTACCAAATCTGCAGCCTTAATCGGCATGGATAGGCACACAATATCACTTGTGCTACATTCGGAGTAGTATCTCTTTGATGCGACTAACAACATATGAAACGAATCCGGCAAATACTCCAGCATTTCATCATACATCATATCAACAAACTTATATCCACCGACTATAATTCCGTAATCCAAATCATCTACATAGGATATAACCTGGGCTGCTGTTGTACATGCTGCCAATACCTCAATTCCATTCCGCACCAATAAATTCTTGATACTTTTGGCCTCCTCCAGCTTAGGAAATACGACGATTACACTAATCATATTGTTACTCCTTGCTTATTCCAGAAAGTCATTTCTCAAAAATCATCAAATCTTATACAGATATTCATCAATCTCCCATGCAGTGACCTGTTCCCGGAAACAATTCCATTCATCGCGCTTAGCCTTCAGGTATTTTTCATGGACATGCTCGCCCAATATTTCTTTCATAAATGCATCATCTTCAAAATAATGACATGCCTTACTTAAATTAGAAGGAATTGCTTCAATTCCTTTTTCCTGTAACTCTTTTGAAGTTAAATCATATACATTACAATCAATGCTCTTCGAAATTTCCAATTCACGTTTCATTCCATCCAATCCTGCGGCAAGACAGCTTGCAAACAACAGATACGGATTTGCAGCCGGATCCGGAGAACGTAACTCGATACGCATATTCGTTCCTCTTGTGGTTGGTATTCTTATCAATGGACTACGATTTCCTTCCGACCATGTGATATGTACCGGTGCTTCAAAACCGGGAAGCAGACGTTTGTAGGAATTAACTATCGGATTTGCAATCAGTGTCATTCCCTTCATGTGATCCATAATACCCGCAATAAACTGATATGCCTCCTTGCTGACACCATTTTCCGATGAATGGTCATTGAAAATATTTACTCCATCTTTTTCCAAAGACATATTAATATGTAATCCGGAACCACATTCACCATAAATCGGCTTTGGCATAAAACTTGCAAACAGACCATGACGTTTGGCAATCGTTTTGACAACCAATTTAAATGTCATCATATTATCAGCCGCTTTTAATGCATTGGTGTATTTAAAATCGATTTCATGCTGGGCGGGTGCAACCTCATGATGGGATGCTTCAATTTCAAATCCCATTTCCTCTAAGTTTAAAATGATATCACGTCTTGCATTTTCACCAAGATCCAAAGGCGAAATATCAAAGTAACCTGCCTTTTCGTGTGTAATCGTTGTCGGTCTTCCTTCATCGTCTGTATGGAATAGGAAAAACTCACACTCCGGACCCACATTAAAGCTATAACCCATATCCGCAGCTTCTTTTAGTACTTTTTTAAGAATATATCGTGGATCTCCCTCAAACGGAGTTCCATTCGGACGGTAAACATCACAAATCATACGGGCAACTTTCCCATGCTGTGGTCTCCATGGGAATATCTCAAATGTATTCAAATCCGGATATAAATACATATCCGACTCATCAATTCTTACGAATCCTTCAATTGATGAACCATCAAACATACACTTGTTATCCAAAGCCTTTTCCAACTGGCTGGCTGTAATTGCCACATTCTTCAATGTTCCAAACATATCTGTAAATTGAAGTCGAATAAATTCAATATCTTCTTCTTCAACCATATTCATAATATCCTGTTTTGTATATTTACTCATTCGTCTTCTCCTTTAACTATAAAATTCTAACGTATCCTGTTCATATACTTTAGGAATTATAATCTATTCTTTATTATATTGTCAATTCTTATAACAAAAATATTATCTTCTATAATTTATCCCTTATAAGGTGCCGGTAAAGGCATCCATGCAATAATACCTCTGTCCTTTCGTTCTCCTTTTACTGTTTCTATTACAAATCCATGCTGGCGATAACTGTAGCTTCTAACGGTTGTATTAATACCATCACTACAGATAAACACATTATTTTTTCTAATTTCATCTACCGATGGCATTCTTTCACTCACCAAAATCCATTCATTCATTTTAAAACTCCTCCAATTCCTGATTTTTGATATACATAGTTAAGTATACTTCGTAAAATGGGTAAAATCAACCGAAATTGACAAAACCATACACAGATAATAAAAAAGAAACTCTGATACATAATCAGAATTTCTTAATATAATAGCATAAAATTGAAAGCTCCCCATGGGACTCGAACCCACGACCCACGCATTACGAATGCGTTGCTCTACCAACTGAGCCAGGGAAGCATAATTGAAAAAATGCCACTGCAAGTATGCAGTGGCATAACACACATTAATTAGTCCACTACGTAAGGCATCAATGCGATATGACGTGCTCTCTTAATCGCAACTGTTAAAGCTCTCTGATGCTTTGCACAGTTACCGGTAATTCTTCTTGGAAGAATCTTACCTCTCTCTGAGATATATCTCTTTAACTTATTAACATCCTTGTAGTCAATTACGTTATTTTCTTCTGAACAAAAAACGCATACTTTTTTTCTACGACGGATATTTCTTCTCTTCATTGGAGCATCGCCACGTTCTGGCTTATCTGCTTTATTATATGCCATGATTATTCCCTCCTACTTTATTCGAATGGGAGCTCATCTTCAATGCCATCCGGTATCTGCATAAAGCCTTCACCGCTTGCTGCACTAGGAGTTGGATAGCTTCCACCGTTAGATGAAGCACCCGAACTAGCCGCTGCCGCTTTACTTTCCGCAAATTCCTGATTCTCTACAACAACCTCTGTTGTATAAACCTTAGCACCATCTTTGTTCGTATAACTACCAGTCTGAATTCTACCCTCAACACAAATCTTGGTACCCTGCTTAAAATACTTCTCTGCAAACTCTCCGGAACGTCCGAATGCTACGCAGGAAATAAAATCAGCTTGTTGTTCACCGCCTCCATTACGCTGGAATCTACGGTCAACTGCCAACGTATATCTTGCAATCGCAAGATTACTATCGCCATTTTGAGAATATCTGACTTCAGGATCTCTGGTTAAGCGTCCCATCAAAATAACTTTATTCATAATTTAGTTCCTCCTATTCGTTACGCGTCTTGTCTAACGCATAGGTATCTGATAACAGACTCCATAATACGAACTTGAGCCTCTACCTGTGCAGGAACTTCAGATTCCGCATCGAATTGGATGAAGTAATAAAATCCTTCTTTCATCTTTTGGATCTCGTAAGCTAATCTCTTCTTACCAGCATCCTCAACGTTAGTAACTAAACCGCCAGCCTTAGTAATGATTTCTTGGGCTTTTTCTACAGCAGCTGTTCTAGCGTCGTCTTCGATTTTTGCACTGACAATTAACGCTAATTCATACTTGTTCATGTCTTATGCACCTCCTTATGGTCTCTGGCTCTTCCCATCACTAGAAGAGCAAGGAAAACTGTGTGTAAATTCATCACAGAGCTAAATTCTACCATAAACGATTACACAAATCAAGTATTTTCTATGAATCCTTTAAAATTCTTTTCAACTATCCTTCTGGCTAACATTACCTGATGATTGCATCCCGTACAACGCAGACGGAATTCCGCTCCGACACGAATAATCTCCCATGCATTCTCACCACAGGGATGTTGTTTTTTTAATTTGATAATCTGTCCTATTTCAAATTCCATCTTTATCCACTTCCTGAATTGATTTTAAGATTTTCTGGATAGCATCTTCATCCACATTATCACATATCACTTCTTCCATTACACTTATCCGGTCTTTATAGATATCTTCCTGTTCAAATAATATTCTCGCATCTTCCTCCGATACCGGTGCACTGAAGTAATATCCCTGCATATAATCCATAAATAGCATATCCGTAGTTTCCTTAAGATGCTCTGATTCGATACCGTCTCCTACAATCTTCTTTCCGTTTTCTTCAAATACAGCTGTCATTGCACTAACTAAAAGAAAGATTGTGTCATTATTTTCAGCTTCACGAATCATATTTTTATCAATCTTGATTAAATCAAACGGCAGTTCCATCAAATGAGACAAATCTAAAAATCCGGTTCCAAATCCATCCAAATAGAAACGGAATCCCAATTCATATAATCCCATCACCTGTTTTTTGACTTTTTCATAACGAACCGAAAATACACTTTCCGGAACTTCAATCGCAATATGCTCCGGACTTAAATCGTATTTTTTCAAGATTTCCATCATTTTCTGTCCCACATCTCCGGCCATCAACTGTTGTCGGGAAAAGTTCACAGAAATAATTGGTGCTTCCTGTCCCTTTGCTATAAATGATTTTATGTACTGACATACTTTATCAAGCAATACATATCCAATATCCATTACATATCCGTATTCCTCCGCAATCGGGAAAAATTCCGCCGGAGAAATATCATGAAGTACCGGATCCTTTAATCGGAACAATGCCTCCGCACGCGTATATCTATTCTTAGAAGAATCAAAAATCGGCTGATATACAACAAACATATTACCATTGTTAATGACATCTTTTAATATGGAAACTATTTTTTGATTTCTCTCAAGCAAGCCCTTATATTCATTATTATATACAAGACATTCATTTTCTTTTTTCTTTTTCGCTTCCTTTAACAGATAGGACAGAATCTGTTCCATCTCATCAACCTGATTACACATATTCGGACACTCTACCGCAACCATTGTAACGGATAATTTCTGTTCAATCTTATTAATAACCCATTTTTCTTCAAAACGATCATATACATTCTGGATACAAGATTGAAATTTTTCTTTATCCACGTTATCAATAACAATACCGAACTGGTCACCGTTATATCGTGCAACACACGAAGCGGAAAAAACATCTGCTAAATATTCACCAATTCGTTTAATAAACAAATCACCCTTCTTGTATCCGTAAATTTTATTTACATATTTAAAGTCACATATATTCAACATGACAACATACATCTGCTGACCATTACCGACTCGATATTCAATCATTTTCTTAAATGAATGTTCATTTGCCAAATGGGTCAGATGATCTCTCCTGGTATTAAAATGATATGAATACAGATAAATTAATATCAATATAAATGCACAACTAAATCCATATGTAGCAACCGCCTTATATTTGAACTGTATATAATATGCAAATAAAAATATTACCGGAAAATAATAAAAAATTGTCTGTTCCTTCTGTTTGATTTCTTTGCGACATTGAACCAAAGTTAATACCATGCCTGTAACTAAAGATATTCCCGCCAAAAGATATGGAACGAAATATAAATGATTAAAGACCACGGTCAAATAAGAATCTACTTTTGTAAGTTCAAACACACCGTTTTTCCCCAAATTCGATCCCAATATAATTAAATTCAGAAAAGACGGTAATCCATATAGAATATATGAAGATGCCGAAATATGATTAGTCTGATTCAAAGTTTCACTAATATACAGATTCACATAAAACAAAAACCATACCAATAACCAAAGACTCATATAGATTCCGATTTGAGCAATCAGTTCCAATCCGTAAATATTATTTCTAATAATAATATAAGATATAATATTCATACCGGAAAACACGGTCAAAATTCGTGCCATTCTTACAAATAAACGATCCTTTAAATCAATAATATGATATCTTGCACATGTCGCTATTGATAAAAAAAGGCTTAATATAAATCCTGCTATTTCCATATAAAAGTTTAACTTCATTATGTACCCCCGAAACAAACTGATTAGTTTATTTTAGCACATATCCGGTTATTTATAAAGAAAAAAGTACCTGCAAATTCATGCAGATACTTATAAAAAGATGCCCAGAACCGGAATCGAACCAGTGACACGGGGATTTTCAGTCCCCTGCTCTACCGACTGAGCTATCTGGGCATGTTAGTTATCTTATGTAATTGAGTAGCGGGGATAGGACTTGAACCTATGACCTCCGGGTTATGAGCCCGGCGAGCTTCCGACTGCTCCACCCCGCGATATTAACCTTGTAAATGGATGGAGGTGGATTCGAACCACCGAAGCAAGTTGCAGCAGATTTACAGTCTGTCCCCTTTGGCCACTCGGGAATCCATCCAAATTGTTCTCTAGCGTTCAACCAGGAACTACTGTGTACACTCAAACACAACATGATGTACTATAACATATTATATGAAAATTGTCAACTTCCAATCCCATATAACAAAGCCGATAGGGGGACTCGAACCCTCAACCTGCTGATTACAAATCAGCTGCTCTGCCAATTGAGCCATATCGGCTTATCCTTATAAAGGAAGTGACCCCAACGGGACTCGAACCCGTGTTACCGCCGTGAAAGGGCGATGTCTTAACCGCTTGACCATGGGGCCATATAAACTCCCCGAGTAGGGCTCGAACCTACAACACCACGGTTAACAGCCGTGTGCTCTACCATTGAGCTATCAGGGATTATTAAAGGTATTTATTTCATGTACCTTCAGAACTTCATACAAAGATTTCTACATCTTTCCACATATCGGGCCTGCAAACTTTTAAAGTTAAGCCTTCGACCGATTAGTACTTGTCAGCTACATGCATTACTGCACTTCCACCTCAAGCC
>CAKQYU010000013.1 GCA_934293575.1 uncultured Lachnospiraceae bacterium
ATATTAAAAGTTTGTAATCCCGTTCATGACTCACCATCGCTGGCTAATCAATCCCGTTTTACTGTTAGGTCGTTTTTTGCTGAGAAACTTAACGAACCGGTTCACCGGCGAGTTCTAGTTTCTCGCATGCAACAAGTACTTAACGAAACCGGATACCGGTTGAGTTCTAGTACTCACTGCTCTAAAACGTTCTCTTGAAAAATCTTTTAAGAATTTTCAGGGTTGTTTTGTTGTTTAATCTTTATTTGGTTTTCATTGTTCTTGCAACAAATGTTGCATTGAGTTTCTGTTAATCAGAAACAGCGGAGAGGGTGGGATTCGAACCCACGCGCCCTTGCGGACAAACGGTTTTCAAGACCGCCTCGTTATGACCACTTCGATACCTCTCCAAGCGTCGTTTTTATTTCCTGTCGTCAGCGACATTGACTATATTAACACCAACTTATTTCTATGTCAACAACTTTTTTAAAAATTTTTTAAAAATTTTTCTGCTACAAATAAATCCTCCGGCGTTGTCAATTTTATATTCCGATAATCACCCATAATCACCTTTGATTTTACTCCGGAAAACTGCTCCATAATCATCGTATCATCCGTTATGTTGACACACTTTTCCTCACGCATTTTATTATACGCAGCAATTAATAATTCAACCCGAAAACTTTGAGGTGTCTGAATCTGCCATAAAGTATTCCTGTCCGGTGTATCAATTCCCATTCCGTTACCGTCTACTATCTTTATCGTATCCTTAACCGGAACTCCTACTGTACATGCATTTGTTCTTACAACCTCTTCAATGGAATCCTCTATTATCTGCTGTGTAATCATTGGCCGGGCACCATCATGAATCAATACATAATCAGAATCTGATACTTCCTGCAACCCATTCCAGACAGACCAATAGCGCTGTGTACCACCTGCAACAATTTTTTTCACTTTCCGTAAGCCAAAGCGCTCAACAATCTCTTTCTGACAATACGCAATATCATCCTGTCCCGTTACCAATACAATCTCCTGTATTTTTGAACATTTTTCAAATTCCAATAATGAGTAAGCGACAACCGGTTTTCCACATATCTCTATAAACTGTTTCGGACATTCCGATTTCATCCTGCTACCCTTTCCTGCCGCCAACACCAAAGCTGCTATTTTACTCATATGTATAACTCCCACTCAGTATATTCAAAATCAATTCACCTAAAATTTCAGATTCGGAACCGCATTTAAGTCCCAGCCATGTCGAACTCCATTCCGAAAGGCATAATATCCCGCTACACCAATCATTGCCGCATTATCTGTACAATAAATCGGAGACGGATGATAAAACTGTATTCCTTCTTTTTCACATTCCTCTTTTAAACGGTTTCTCAACGAAGAATTGGATGCAACTCCCCCGGCAATTGCTAATTTGTTTATGCCTTGTTCCTTTGCCGCATGAATTGCATGACCGGTCAACACATCAATCACTGCATACTGAAAAGAAGCCGCAACATCCGCACGGTTCACTTCTATTCCTTTCATTTCACATTGATTTAAATAATTCAACACAGCAGATTTCAAGCCACTAAAGCTAAAATCATATTCACTGTTTTCTATTTTTGCCCGTGGAAATGAAATTGCCAAAGGATTCCCTTCCTTTGCCAGAGCATCCACCTTTGGTCCTCCCGGATATCCTAACCCAATTGCACGCGCAACTTTATCAAATGCTTCTCCCGCTGCATCATCCCGTGTTTTACCTATAATCTCAAACCGGTCATAATCCAACACCTTTACCAAATGTGTATGACCTCCCGAAACAACAAGACATAAAAACGGTGGCTCCAAATCCGGATTTTCAATATAATTGGCCGCAATATGCCCCTTAATATGATGCACACCAACCAAAGGTTTCTTTGCCGCATATGCCATTGCCTTTGCCTGCGCCACACCTACCAGCAACGCACCAACCAATCCCGGTCCGTATGTAACAGCAATCGCGTCCATTTCATCCAGGGACATATCCGCATCCCTCAACGCCTTCTTAATCACGGGATTTATTTTCTCAATATGCTTTCTGGATGCAATTTCCGGCACAACCCCACCATACAAAGTATGCAAATCAATTTGCGAATAAATTACATTTGAACAGACTTCCCGTCCATTCTTTATCACTGCCGCCGCTGTTTCATCACAGGACGACTCAATTGCTAATATATAGGTATCCTCAGTCATATAAGCCTCCAATTATTCTTTTTCCTGCGTTGTTGCTTCTTCTGTCGCTACCGCCTGCCAGCCAAGAATTTTCCATTTTCCGTTCTCATCCTGTCTTAAAATATAATCCTCCTCCGGATATGCCGAAGCTCCTTTTACTTTTATGACAAGTGAAACCCGGATTTTGGCATAATTTCTGCCATTGTCCGTATTGTATTGCACCTGGCTTCCTTCCGCTACCGAAAAATTAACAAATTTCTTTTCATCATCATTATAGCTTTGTATCTCTTCTTTTAATCCGGAAAGCTGGTCTTCCTCCGAATTATACTGTAACAATTCGTCATCAAACAGTTGACGGATATCTTTATTCACTGTCTCTAGTTCTTCCTCTGTAAACGTTCCGTTATATGCATATTTTAAATATGTATTATGCAGCTTTACCGTTTCCCTGACCGTCTTTGGATAATCATTTTCAAAATCATAATTCAAAAGCTTCTCCGCCTCTGTCTGATTGAAGCTTTCTTTTTGCTTGGCAGAATGATTTCCCAAATAAACATAGTAAAACAATGCACCAATTACTATGACCAACATAATCAATGTAAATGCTTTGATATCCATTTTTTTCATTCTGATTCCTCCTCAAACAACAAAGTCGTAGTTCGACGATCCTTTGCAATAATTGTGTTCGGAAATATCTTTCTGACTGCATCCTTGTAATCCGCCGGGCGAACCAATGACGGCGAATAATGTGTCAGCCACATTTCTTTTACCTCTGCCTGTTTTGCGAGTTTGGCAGCTTCATAAAATGTCATATGTTTATGTTCAATTGCCTTTTGCTCCTTTGAAGCTTCTCCATACATTCCTTCACATATAAACAAATCAGAACCCATTGCATTTTTGACAATGCTCTGTGTCGGACGTGTATCGGTACAATAGGTCAGTTTTATTCCTTTTCTCGGTTCGCCAAGCACCATATCCGGAGTATAAATGACACCATTTTCTTCAATTGTATCACCCTTTTGTAAACGGCTCCAGTAGGTCATTGGAATCTGCTGCTTTCTCGCCCTGTCAACATCAAATTTCCCTGCCCGGTCAACTTCAAGACTATAACCGTAACAGGTCACATTATGATTCACACGGAATGCATTGATTCGCAGCCCATGAAAAGTAAAACTCTCTTCTTCCTTAGAAAGCTCAATAAATTTTATTTCAAACGGCAGTTCCGGGGCAATCATCCGCAACGCATTCACAATTTTTTCAAGGCGCTTCGGTCCAATCATTGTAATTGGCTCCGTTCTTTCCGCATTACCCAATGTAAGCAAAAGTCCCGGCAATCCACTAATATGATCTGCATGAAAATGTGTAAAACAAATCACATCAATCGGCTTTACCGTCCATCCCTGTTGTTTGATAGAAACCTGTGTGCCCTCTCCGCAATCAATTAATACATTCATTCCATTATATCTCACCATTAATGAAGTTAATGCCCTATTCGGAAGCGGCATCATCCCTCCGGTTCCCAACAAACAAACATCTAACATTTTATTCCCCTTTTCATAACATTTCTTTTTGTATGGTACGCTTTGCGGGATTTAAGAAATCCTCATCCAATCGGTCTGCACATTTTTCGCACAGATGAATCTCCCATACGATTCCATCTTTTTTTGAAAAATATCCCCATTCTTTTCTTATGAAGATATAGTCTTCCTTTAAAATATTATTCTCAACCACAAGTTTTTTCCCACATTTATTACAGATTATCATGTAAAACCTCCGTTTTTCTCATAATTGTATTCATTCACAATTATATTAGAGGAATCTTTCCGATAATACCAGTGGTAAATACTGTTTATTCTTTTTCGAAACGACATTCCATAATCAGGGCATCATCCAATGGATCACTGTAATAATCCTTCCTTTCCCCAATCACGGAAAAATCTCTGTTATGATAAAACCGTCTTGCATTTTCATTTTGTTTTCGGACTTCCAGCAATAATCTTTTTGCATTATGTAAACTTGCAGCGACTTTCACTTCATTTAAGAGTTTCCGACCAATTCCATTTTGCCTGTAATCCTTGTCAACCGCAATATATAGCAATTCCGCCTCATCCATAAGTACCATCATCCCTGCAAATCCCACAATATGATTTTTACTTTGTGCAACAAAGAAATGGTTATAATCATACTTTAATGTGTCCATTAACATCTCTTCCGTCACCCGCTCCGGCAGGCAGCGTTTTGCCAGCAATTCGACTTCTTTGCAATGTTGTGCTTTTAACGGTAACAAAACAACTTCATCCATTTTCCCTTTTCATACGCTCTCTTTCTGCCTGTGACAACCTTAAATACTCCGGCACAAAATCATCCGCACTTTCCGTTTTGCCCTGCTTATAATAGGACATCGCTCGCACTCCGACCGCTCCGGCTCTCTGATTGTTTTGATGTGCCGGTGCAAATGAAAACGGAACCATCATTTTTTCTTCAATAATTTCCCGATAAACACTTACTCCGTCACCTAAAAAGATTACGGATTGATTTCTTTCATTCAGCATCTGAATGATTTGATCAATTCCTACCGCCATCTGATCTTCCAATACCGTAAGTTCTCCATCACAAAACTGATAGATTCCGGTATAGACCTGATTCCGGCGTGCATCCATCAAAGGGCAGATTAAAGCATCTGCTCCATATAAATTCATTGCCAGTCCTTCTACCGTCGGAATTCCAATAACCGGTTTATCTAAGGTAAGCGCCAGCCCCTTCACGGTTGCCGCTCCGATTCGCAATCCAGTAAAAGAACCCGGTCCCTTCGCCACTGCAATTGCATCTACAGACTGCAAATCCGTTTCTGTCATTTTTACGATTTCATCCAGCATTGGTAAAAGTGTCTGGGAATGTGTTTTTTTATAATTGATTGTATATTCCGCTACCAGCGTATCATCTTCCACAATTGCCACAGATGCTACCAACCCTGAACTGTCTACTGCTAATATTTTCATATCTTACATCCTCTTTTTCATCGAATCACACATTATAAACCGTTATCTTCCGATAATCAAATCCTTTTTCCAAATCTTTGGAAATCACAACCTTTGTATAATGTTGCGGCCAGATTTCCTCAATCATATCCGCCCATTCAATCAGACAGACACCATCTCCGTAAACCATCTCCGTATAACCGATTTCTTCCATTTCGTCAATATCCTCAATTCGATATACATCAAAATGATATAGTTTTCTGTCGCTTCCGTCATATTCCTGAACAATCGTAAAGGTAGGGCTGTTTACATAATCCTCCACTCCCATACCATTTGCAAATCCCTGTGAAAATAAGGTCTTACCGACACCCAAATCTCCAATCAGGCAAAAAACATCTCCCGCCTGAGCCTGTTGTCCCAATTCTTTTGCGATTGCAAATGTCTGTTCCGGATTTTGACTTTCATATTCTGTTTTATTTTCCATTTTCATCACCACTTGTTTCTATATTCCGGTTTCGTATTTTCCCCGACATCTTTACTCCTGCTTTTTTTGCACAGGTCGACATATAAGAGACAATCTGCATCTGTTGTTCTCCCATCGCACTCTTTGGAAATACAAATGCATGTATTTTACTGCTGTACACAAGATATTGAGAAGATGTCTCCACAATTTTCATTAACTGATTCCATGCAATACTCTGGCTTTGTTCCTCCTGCGATACCGTAATACCCTCTTCATTCAATGTATAAGTCAACGGTTTTTTGTATGCAGGATTCCTTTTCGCCTGGCTTTTGGCTCTCGACAACAAGGTAAGCGGTTCCAATACCGTAAACCATAATGCAACAATTAACAAAACCACCTTATTCTGATCACCCAGATTTTGAAAAGACGATACCAACATAACAACCGCAATCAAAGACATCAATATGCCTATCACTCCGGAAAGCCTGAAATAACTGTGATGGATGGAAAAACGAAACACCTCTTTGGCTGTCATTTTCACATCAAATGTATAACCCGATTTGTCATTTCTTTCACTCAACTGTTTTTCCTCATTTCTGTCCTTATCGGACATTTTATATTTGTTTTTACTATAAAATCATCGATAACTGAATACGTTTGCGTTTCAAGTCAACACTTAAAACTTTCACTTCCACAACATCTCCGACACTCACCACTTCCAGTGGGTGTTTTACAAATTTCTTATTGGTCAACTGGGAAATATGTACCAATCCATCCTGATGCACTCCGATATCAACAAATGCGCCAAAATCAATTACATTCCGAACAACACCCTTTAACACCATTCCTTCCGTCAAATCTTCCATATTCATTACATCAGTTCGAAGAATTGGTTTCTGCATTTCGTCACGTGGATCTCTTGCCGGTTTTTCCAGTTCCTTGATGATATCATCCAGTGTCAACTCACCAATACCCAGTTCAAGTGCCAGCTGGCTTCTGTTTTTGGCAACCATAGACAGTCCCAATAATCCCTGACTGGTAATATCCTTCAAAGAATATCCAAGCTTTGTTAATAATTTTTGTGCGGCATCATAACTTTCCGGATGCACACTTGTTGCATCAAACGGATTATCTCCATCTGAAATTCTCATAAAACCTGCACATTGCTCAAATGCTTTCGGTCCCAATTTTGCAACCTTCAGTAATTCTTTTCGATTATGGAATCGTCCGTTTGCTTCCCGATAAGCAACAATATTCTTCGCAATAGTTTTTGTGATTCCCGAAACATATTCTAACAAAGAAACGGATGCCGTATTCAAATCCACACCAACTTTATTTACGCAATCTTCCACAACAGCATTTAACGCGTCTCCCAATTTCTTTTGATTCATATCATGCTGATACTGTCCAACACCGATTGATTTTGGGTCAATTTTAACAAGTTCTGCCAGTGGATCCTGCAATCTTCTCGCAATCGACGCTGCACTTCTTTGTCCTACATCAAAATTCGGAAATTCTTCTGTTGCCAGTTTGCTTGCAGAATATACAGATGCTCCTGCTTCATTTACAATTACATACTGTACACGCTCCGGAATTTCCTTCAACAATTCTACAATGACCTGCTCCGACTCTCTTGATGCCGTTCCGTTTCCGACGGAAATCAGGCTGACATTATATTTTTTAATTAAATTATGTACGATTTTCTTTGCCTCCGCTACCTTTTTTTGCGGTTCTGTCGGATATACAACTACCGTATCCAACACTTTTCCCGTTGCATCAACAACTGCCAGCTTACAACCTGTTCGAAATGCCGGATCCCATCCAAGTACAACATGTCCCGCTACCGGCGGCTGCATCAAAAGTTGCGTCAAATTCTTTCCAAAAACCGTAATTGCTCCGTCTTCCGCTTTTTCGGTCAATTCATTGCGGATATCACGTTCTACCGCACCCGCTATCAATCTCTTATAACTGTCAGCGATTGCCCGGCTTAAAAGCGGTGTTGTATTCGGATTGTCTTTTACAATCACATGTTTTTCCAGATAATTAATAATCCGTTCCTCCGGTGCGGCAATTTTAACCGTGATAAATTTTTCTTTCTCTCCACGATTAATTGCCAAAACACGATACCCGGCAGCTTTTGCAACCGGCTCTTCAAAGTCATAATACATTTCATAAACCGAAGATACCTCTTTATCTTTTGCAAGTGTTACAATTTTTCCTTCTTTGAAGGTGATATCCCGGATATAAGTACGATACTCTGCATTATCCGAAATTCCTTCTGCAATAATATCCAAAGCACCCTCTATTGCTTCTTCTGTTGTTGATACACCTTTTTCTTCCGACAAATAGGCTTTTGCCTCCTCGTCAACCGAATCAGAAGTCATCTGCAGCATAATAATATTTGCCAGTCCCTCTAATCCTTTTTCCTTTGCTATTGTTGCTCTGGTTCTTCTCTTTTGTTTGTATGGACGATACAAATCCTCAACTGCAACCAATGTCATAGCATCCTGAATCTGTTTTTTCAGTTCCGGTGTCAACTTGTCCTGTTCCTCAATACTGGCTAACACTGACTCCTTGCGTTCCTCTAGATTTCTCAAATAAGACAGTCTGTCGTACAACTGCCGCAGCACTTCATCATTTAAGGAACCGGTTACTTCCTTACGATACCGGGCAATAAACGGAACCGTCGAGCCTTCATCCAGCAACTTTATCGTTGCCTCCACCTGACTTACTTTAATTCCCAATTCCTGCGCTATTATTTTTGCAATATCCATTTTCTATTCCTCAAACCTTCTTAAATTATTTTCTGAATTTATAAATCCAGACAAATCGTTACGTCCTTTGGTTCAAAGGCACGATAACTTACTCCTGCCATATTAAACATCATTTTTGATGCCATAGTTGATTCCGTATCGGCATATTTGTCGGACAGATATACAATCTCCTTAATTCCGCTTTGTATGATTGCCTTTGCACATTCATTACACGGAAACAAAGTAGAATAGCAGGTTGCCCCTGCAAGAGAACCTCCTCCGTAATTCAAAATGGCATTTAATTCTGCATGGCATACAAAGAAATACTTGTTTTCCAGCGGTTTTCCAACACGCTCCCATGGCATATCATCATCCTTACATCCGGACGGCATACCGTTATATCCTACGGATAATATTTTGTTATTCCTGTCTACGATACAGGCTCCTACCTGCGTATTCGGATCCTTGCTTCTTTGTGCCGAAAGCAATGCAATCCCCATAAAATACTGATCCCAACTCAAATAATCTTCTCTTTTCATATCCGTAACCTCCCAAACAATTCCGGTTGTGTATTATTTTTGCCATATGGATTTATTATAACAAAAAAAGGACACTTAGTAAAATGCCCTTTTCATTATTTTAAATTTAAGCTGTTATTCTTAAAAATCAACACGGATTACACTGTGTACATCCGTAAATTTCTTGATTCCTTCCGCAAAAACACTTTCTTTAATTTCTTTGGTAATAAATGCCAATTCATCTGTAACACCCGGTGCCTTCACATATAGCACATCACCAAACGCATTCAGGATATCCATCATCTGGTCATCATCCAATCCTTTATCCTTCATACGGACAAAGAATTTATTTTCAAAATCACCAAACGCACCCAATTCATATTTTTCTTCTTCCCAGATAACAGGAACATTCGAGCCGATATTCTTCACTGCATCCACGATATCGGAAACCACCGCACTGGCTGTCGGTAATTTTCCCGCACCTCTTCCGTAAAACATAGCATCATCTAACACATTACCATGAACAAAAATACCGTTAAACACATCATTTACATGGAACAACGGATGATTCTTTCCAATCATGACCGGTGCTACCATTGAATAAATTTTGCCATTTTTCTTCTTACTTGTTCCGAGCAATTTAATGGATGCATTCATTGCCTTTGCATATGCAAAATCCAAAGTTGATATTTTTGTAATACCCTCTGTGTGGACATCTTCATAATCCACCTGCTGTCCTACAACCATCGAAGTCAAAATTGAAATTTTACGGCAGGCATCATAGCCTTCTACGTCTGCTTCCGGATTCCGTTCCGCATATCCCAACTCCTGCGCCTTTGCCAGAACCTCATCAAATGCGGCACCCTTTTGCTCCATCTCCGTTAATATATAATTGGTTGTTCCATTCAAAATTCCTGTAATTTCTGTTATATCATCTGCTGTCAGACAGGTATTTAACGGACGGATAATCGGAATTCCGCCACCCACCGCAGCTTCAAAGAAATAATTTACGTGATTCTTTTTTGCAATCGCAAGTAATTCCGCACCATGTGTTGCAACCAACTCTTTATTTGAGGTACAAACACTCTTTCCGGCAAGCAACGCTTCCTTTGTAAATGTATAAGCAGGATCGACTCCACCCATCACTTCTGCAATTACATCTACATCCTTGTCCTTTAAAATTACATCATAGTCATGCACCAATACATCCTGAACCGGATCTCCTTCAAATTCTCTTAAGTCTAACACATACTTGATGTTTATTTCTTTTCCGGAACGTTTATTTACTATTTCCTGATTTGTCTTAATTACTTCATATACTCCGGAACCAACTGTACCATATCCAAGCACTGCAATATTAATCATCGTTTTCTCCTTTTCTTCGTATATTTTATTCTTTATCCTTCATTGTTCTGATTGGTAACAATCTCATTTAATTTTTGTTGCATTTCATCCGAAATCACTTCATCTACACTGATTGCAATTACGATATCATTTCCGATATGCAACACTTCTTCCATAAACGAAGTTTCCTCTGTTGACGCCATAGACGGCATACGGTTAATATCCTTCGGATTCATCTGTTCAATTCCCTCTACGCAGTCCACCTCATATGCAACCAAATTGTCATCATAATTGACAATCAACAAGCTTTTAGATGGATTATCGATTCGATCCGACATACCAAATCTGGCACGCAGACTATATACCGGAATCACACTTCCCCGCAGATTGATAATACCCTTAATCGCACCCGGAGCATTCGGAACCGGAATAATAACATAATCCTGTTCAATACCATTAATGAACATCAGATTAATGGCATATTTTTGATCCCCTAATTGAAAAATTATATACTTAAATTCTTCCATATGCCTACTCCTTATTTAAACTGATCCATTTCAGATATGCATTCATAAAAGGTTCGATATTGCCATCCAACACTCCATTTACATTACTGATTTCCTCTCCGGTTCGATGATCCTTAACCATGGTATATGGCTGCATAACATAGGAGCGAATCTGAGAACCAAAACCATTTTCTGAAACTTCCCCTCGTATATCGTCTAATTTTTCCTGGTTTTCCTGTTGCTTTAAAACATATAATTTGGAACGCAGCATCTGCATTGCCTTATCCTTGTTCTGATGTTGTGAACGTTGGTTCTGACACTGTACCACAATTCCTGTCGGTATATGGGTAATACGGATAGCGGAAGATGTTTTGTTAATGTGCTGTCCACCCGCACCACTTGCACGGTAAGTATCAATCCTTAAATCTTCCTCTTTAATATCGACTGATACATCCTCTTCTATATTCGGCATAACATCGCAGGACGAAAAGGACGTCTGTCTTTTTCCCGCTGCATTAAACGGAGAAATTCGAACCAGACGATGAACACCTTTTTCCGACTTCAAATATCCATATGCATTCTCTCCGTTAATCTGAATCGTAACCGACTTAACGCCTGCTTCATCTCCATCCAGATAATCAAGCACTTCAATGTCATAACCTTTTTTCTCAGCCCATCTTGTGTACATACGATACAACATACCCGTCCAGTCGCAGCTTTCTGTTCCGCCGGCCCCGGCATGTAACGTCAGAATGGCTCCATCCTTATCAAATTCTCCCGACAACAATGTCTGAATACGAAGTGTCTCAAAATGTTCTTTAAATCGATTCATTGTTTCATCAATCTCAGGTAATAAGCTGGCATCATTTTCTTCATCCGCCATCTCAATCAAAACACCAATCTCTTCATACTCAGAAGATACTGTTTCAAAAGCTTCCAAAGTATCCTTTAAATTTTTAACTGTTTTCATGACTTCGTTGGAATGTTCAACATCATTCCAGAAGTCAGGCATTTCCATATCTGCCTCTAACTCTGCCACCTTATCTTTCTTGATAGGGATGTCAAAGTGAATCCCTCACTTCCTGTAATGGACTTTCATACTGCGTTAATTCATACTTATACGCATCCGTTTCTATCACAGAATCACCTCTTTCTATTTATGCATTTTTTCCACAACACTGCTTATATTTTAATCCGGAACCGCAAGGACACGGATCATTTCTTCCAATCTTAGCTGTTTTACGACGAACCGGTCCTTTTGTGACACTTTCATCCTTATTCGTTCCGGTAACCTTTGCAACCTCTTCTCTTTCAACCTTCTGTTCTACGCGAAGATGCATCAATGCTTTTACGGTATCCTTACGGATTGATGCAATCATCTCTTCAAACATATCATATCCGGCAAACTTGTATTCTACCAACGGATCTCTTTGACCATACGCACGCAATCCGATACTCTGACGCATCTGATCCATATCGTCAATATGATCCATCCACTTGTGGTCAATAACCTTCAGCAAAATAACACGTTCCGCTTCACGAATCATTTCAATTTCAGGGAACTCTGTTTCTTTTTCTTCATACAATTTGTTTGCAGATTCTTTTACTCTCTGAATCAAATCACAAACCTGCAATCCGTTCTTATCCTCATCCGACAAAACAATCGGCTCAATCGGAATAACATCCAATAACTCCTGATTCAAAGTCTTAATATCCCATTCGGATGCATCCAATTCAGATGAAATATTTCGGTTGACAATCTCTTCCACGGTATCATTGATAAATGAGAAGATAACATCTCTCATATTCTCCCCATCCAATACGCGGCGTCTTTCCTTATAAATCACTTCACGCTGTTCGTTATTTACCTGATCATAATCCAACAAATTTTTACGAATTGCAAAGTTGTTGTTCTCAATCTTTTTCTGTGCCTTTTCAATGAAGTTTGTTATGGTCTTATGCTGGATTTCTTCTCCTTCCGGAATATTTAATGTCGCGTACAGATTCATAACTCTCTCTGAGCCAAACAGACGCATCAAATCATCTTCCAATGAAAGATAGAATTTTGAACGACCCGGATCTCCCTGTCGTCCGGCACGTCCACGCAGCTGATTATCAATACGGCGTGACTCATGTCGTTCCGTACCTATAATACGCAAACCACCTAATTCTTTCACACCTTCACCTAACTTGATATCAGTACCACGACCTGCCATATTGGTAGCAATTGTTACTGCGTTAACCTGTCCTGCCTGTGCTACAATTTCTGCCTCTAATTCGTGGAACTTCGCATTTAACACCTTATGCGGAATATGTTTTTTATTCAATAACTGGCTCAATTCTTCCGATGCCTCAATTGAAATTGTACCAACCAATACCGGCTGCCCACTTCTATAACATTCATTAATATCTTCCACAATTGCATTTAATTTTTCTTTCTTTGTACAGAATACGGAATCCTCTTCATCAATACGGGCAACCGGAAGGTTTGTCGGAACCTCCACTACATCCATACCGTAAATCTCACGAAATTCCTCTTCTTCCGTCAAAGCGGTACCGGTCATTCCCGCTTTTTTATCGTACTTATTAAAGAAGTTCTGGAACGTAATCGTAGCAAGTGTCTTACTTTCACGACGTACCTTTACATTCTCTTTTGCCTCAATTGCCTGATGAAGACCATCCGAGAAACGACGTCCCGGCATAACACGTCCCGTAAATTCATCTACAATTAACACCTCATCATCTTTAACAATATAATCTCTGTCTCTCATCATCAGATTATGCGCTCTCAACGCAAGAATGATGTTATGCTGTATCTCAAGATTTTCAGGGTCAGCCAGATTATCAATATGGAAAAACTGCTCAATTTCTTTGACACCCTGACTGGTTAAAATAACCTGCTTATCCTTTTCATTGACAAGGAAATCACCGTCTTCTTCCACATCTACACCCATGATTGCGTCCATTTTGGATAATTCTCCGTCTCCTTCACCACGCTTCATTCTGCGTGCCAGCAAATCACACATCCGATATAATTCTGTTGACTTACCGCTTTGTCCGGAAATGATAAGAGGGGTTCTTGCCTCATCAATCAAAATAGAGTCCACCTCATCCACAATCGCGTAATGCAAATCACGCTGTACCAATTGTTCTTTATAGATAACCATATTGTCACGAAGATAATCAAATCCCAACTCATTATTCGTAACATATGTAATATCGCAATTATACGCTTCTCTTCTTTCCTCATTGGTCATGCCATTTAAAATGACACCTACCTTTAATCCGAGGAATTCATGAATCTGACCCATCCACTCTGCATCACGCTTTGCAAGGTAATCATTTACGGTAACAATATGAACACCCTTGCCCTCTAATGCATTCAAATATGCAGGAAGTGTTGAAACCAATGTTTTACCTTCACCGGTACGCATCTCCGGAATACGTCCCTGATGTAATAAAATACCACCCATAAGCTGAACACGATAATGTTTCATTCCCTGACGGTGACCAAGCACACGGAAAGAAGTCTCTCTTACTACTGCAAAAGCTTCTACCAATAAATCATCTAAGGTTTCTCCTTCCTGTAAACGGCGCTTAAATTCATCTGTCTTTGCTCTTAACTCTTCATCGCTAAGCGCTCCCATTGTTTCGTCTAACGCTTCTATCTGATCCACAAGAGGTGTAATTTTTTTAATCTCTTTTTCACTGTGTGTGCCAAATACCTTTTCAAAAATACCCATTATCTAATTCAACTCCTATTAAAAAATCATATATGGAAAGCATTTTAACATCATTTATTAGAAAAGTAAAGGGCTGCCGAAATATCGACAACCCTTTAAAACATTCACTTATTCTAACATTCCGGTTCAATCAAACCATATGTATTACCCTTACGTTTGTAGACAACATTCACTTCATCTGTCTCTGCATTACGGAATACAAAGAAGTTATGTCCCAACAAATCCATCTGCACACAAGCTTCTTCCGGATCCATCGGTTTTACTGCAAATCTCTTGCTCCGAATAATGTTAATCTCATCATCTTCCGGAATATCCTCTTCTATAAATGACTTCTGTAAAAATGCTGCACTCTGTGCCTGATCGATTAATTTCTTTTTATGTCTTGAAATCTGTCTTTCTAAAACTTCCGTTACCAAATCAATTGATACATACATATCATCACTAACCTGCTCTGCACGGATAATGTTTCCTTTAATCGGAATTGTTACCTCCATCTTCTGTCTGTCCTTCTCTACAGAAAATGTTACCTGCGCCTCTGTATCATCATTGAAATATTTTTCTAATCTCCCTAATTTTTCATAAACTGCTGATCTTAATCCTTCTGTTACCTCAATGTTTTTTCCGCTGATTGTGTACTTCATAATCTGTCAACTCCTTCTCGTCATATTACAATCGACCTTACCCCATCTCCCACGAAGAATTCATATTGCATTCCTTGCATCCTCCGTATCAGTCAACTGTATAAGTATTATACCATATATTTGATTTTTTTCAATCAATATCCGTATATTTTTTTGAAATTTTCACATTGTTTTCTAATAATGTCAGTCAATTCAATTAGTTTTTTTACATTTTTTGACACTTGATTTGTCAACTCATTTTAGAAAGAAGAAGTTTTTCGTCATTTTGCACAGAACGTATTTTCTTCTTTTTTTCCATAATTCTTATTGTAAACCACAGCAAAAGCTGTGGATAATGTGGATAACTCTGTGTATAAGTCCTTTTTTCAAGGATTTCCATAAATTTTTATGTGCATAACTTTAGATGCCATAATTACTTTACATAATATACACGAGTTTTTTTCATTTTTTTTGCTAATTTTTTGTGCAATTTAGAGAAACAAAAAACACATATTGATTTTTAAATTGTCTGAACATTATCTTTTATGGATGAATATTCTCTATCACATACATAATTTCCTGTTGTTCAATAAAAGAAAGTGTATCCTTCACAACCTCTAATTTTTTAGCTTCTTCATACGAAACCAGTGGGCGCAACACCACATGATGATGCTCCACCGGAATATAAGACACCTTTTTACTGTCATACAAAGAGCGCAATCCGTAATAGAGACGCTGTTCATTATTTTTTGCCGGTAATTTTACAATCTCCGCTACCGTACAGACCCCTAACGTCTCACTGAAAATAATATCTTTCTTTTCAAACATATTATCTCTCCATTTTCCAATAAGCTGCTGAATATGGTAAAAGTTCACTGCCACCGCCAAAATCATGCGGTTTACCGGTTATCAAATCCACTGCCATTCCACAGCCTGCATCAAAATGTGCGGTATAAGGCTGGTCCGATGCATTAATGGCAACCAAAACTCTTTCTTCATCGCACGCTCTTTCAAAGATACACTGATGATTTGTCAGCACCACATTTCTAAAGTTTCCATAATTTAATGCCTTACTGTTTTTCTTGGCGTTCGAAAGTTTGGAAATCCATTCTGCAAGTTCTCCAAATACCGGTTTATCAAAACATGCCCTTAATGCCTGATCTCCTTCACTCTTATCAGCCTTTGCACCCCATTCGCTTCCATAATACACACACGGGATTCCCGGCATACCAAATGCAAGTGCATAAATTAACGGCAGATGATTTTCATTTGTCAGGTTACTTGCAATCCGTGTCACATCATGGTTATCCACAAACGACAACAGATGTTTTCCTTTATATAATGTCCAATCCTCCGGTCCAAACTGTCTTGCAAGAGAATGACAGATTTCAAACATATTCATAGAGTTAAAGCTTGAATATAATCCCTTATAGCACTCATAATTTGTTACGGAATGACACATTGCATCATTCATCCACTGATTATAATCACCATGAAGTGTTTCTCCCACCAGATAGAAATCACTCTTTAATTCTGTAACATAACTGCGCAGCCTTTTTAAAAAATCATGATCCAGACAATATGCAACATCCAGACGCAGACCATCGATATCAAACTCTTCCACCCAGCCCTTGATAGCTGCAAAAATATGGGAAATTACCTCTTCATTGCGTAAATTTAATTTTACCAAATCATAGTTTCCCTCCCAGCCTTCATACCAAAGACCGTCATTGTAATTTGAGTTTCCATCAAAAGAAATATGAAACCAATCCTTATACGGAGAATCCCATTTCTTCTCTAATACATCCTGAAATGCCCAAAATCCTCTTCCTACATGGTTAAACACTCCATCCAATACAACCTTGATTCCCGCTTTATGTAAGTTGTCGCAGACTTCCTTAAAATCTTCATTCGTACCAAGTCTCACATCAATTTTGGTATAATCCCTTGTATTGTATCCATGTGTATCAGATTCAAAAACCGGAGAAAAATAAATCGCATTTGCACCCAATTTCAGGATATGAGGAATCCAGTCTGTTACCTTTTTAATTCTTGATTCACACCTTCCATCATTTTCAAACGGTGCTCCGCAAAATCCCAACGGATATATTTGATAAAATACGCTTTCATATGCCCACATCTTGTCATCCTCCTAAGTCATAAACTATATATAGTATATCACATTCTCAATTGAAATACAATTTTGACCACAGTTGACAATCGCTCATAAAAAAACGGGCAATCCCATTACTGGGATTCACCCGTTATTTTTCCATATGCCTTATGGCATTCCAAATCTTTTCCTTTATAATGCGCCATTTCACTGACCGACATAATCTGATATCCCTGTTCCTTTAACATCGGAACCAATAATTCAACAGCCTCTGCCGTAGAATCATAGATATCATGCATCAAAATAATGTCGCCGTCCTGCACCTGACTCATAACATTTTCCACTATCTTTTGGGCATTCCTATTATCCCAGTCTTCGGTATCCAAATTCCACAACGCTACCGGCACCTGCAACTCTGTCAATACTGCATCGTCATATGCTCCGTACGGTGGTCGGACAATTGTCGTATCCGTTCCGGTTGCTTTATTCACTGCGCGGTTCACCAGATTAATCTGTTCTTCCCGCTCAGCAGAACTTAATTTCGTTAAATCCTTATGCCCGTAAGTATGATTTCCAAGTTCACATCCCGCATCCGCTATTTCCGCCAGCAAATCCGGATATTTTTCCGCATTTCCTCCCACCACAAAAAACGTGGCATGCGAATAATTATCCTTTAATACATCTAATATCTTTTCCGTTGCATTCGGACTTGGTCCATCGTCAAACGTCAAAGCCACCATCGGTGCATTCACATCAACTTCATTCGGATTGGTTGCTCCAAAACCTTGAAATCTATAATAGGAAAGAAAGGAACCATAATTATCATCCTTTTCATCTATTGTATATTCAATCCCCTTATCTATGATTTCGTCATGTGTCATCGTATAAAGCCATATTCTGAATGGACTTCCGTGCGAAATCTGTGTTGCCAGCAGGCAAAAGGCACTGGCAAGCAAAATATATGTCGGATACAAAACCTTCGGTTCCTTTATATGCTTTATCATATAAGTAACCGCCCGCTTTATATTTCTTTTTATATATCTTTTGTAAAATCTTTTTAATCGAAATAAGTACTTCATATTTTCCTCTGTAAATATCAAATAAGCAATTATGTAAACCGCTTATTTAGTATAGCACACTCCTAGAAAAATACTATCATTTTTTTATTAAGAATGTTATAAGAAAATGTTACCAATTTATTACTGCGTATTTACCATATGCGATACAATCAAAGTATCAAATCCGTCCTTTTGCAGCCGCTGTTCCAATTGTCTTGCCTCATCCACTGTTGCCACATCATTTGTCACAACCACATAATAATTTCCTCTTTTATCAACAAAGCCATCATAACCGGCCCTTCTTAAATTTTGCAATGCATAAGCTGCATTTTCAAATCTGCGATACAATCCAACCTGAACGCGATATACTTCTATCGGAACATTCACCTCAGCCGTTCCCTCCATGATACCTTTTACAATTGCATCCGCCAAGGCATTTATATCGGAATCAAATAAGGCATTGTCCTTATCCGAATCAACAAATCCGGTTTCAATCAAAACCGCCGGCATTCGCGTTCTTCTCAAAACTGCCAGATCCGGTCTTTCCTCAACACCCAAATCTTCAAATCCCATAGCTGTAATATTTTTTAATATATCCTCTGCCAGTGTATAGCTTTTTCCGTCTTTGTTATAAACCAGTACCTGCGCTCCGCTATAAAGATTTGGAGTTGCCGCCGCATTGCGATGAAAGGAAACAAAATAATCCCCCTCGCTCGTATTTCCAAGCTGTGCTTTCATTACCGGCGATTGATAGATATCATTCGTTCTGGTAAAAAACACCGGATAACCTTCCTGTTCTAACTTATTGCCTACCAGCAATGCCAGATTCAGATTATCATTTTTTTCCAATCGTCCGTTATAAGAAGCTCCGTTGTCCCAACCGCCATGTCCTGCATCTATAATTATTGTCGGTTTCATATCTGCTCCAAAAAAATCCTTCATTATAGAATATGACTTATCTTCCACTTCGGTCACAAACTTCACATATATTCTCCACCGTGAACCTTTAACCATTTGTCACATTCCTTTGCCTCCGGCATATAAAATGTTACCAGTTCCCAGAATTTTTCCGAATGATTCATTTCCAGGCAATGGCAAAGCTCATGTACCACAATATAATTTTGAATTACTTCCGGCATCAAAATCAATCTCCAGTTAAAAGAAACAGTTCCCGAACTGCTGCAGCTTCCCCATCTGGTTTTTTGTTCACCAATCCGAATCTTTTTGCAGGTAACCCCTATCCGTTTTTCATATTCCCGCGTTTTTTGTGTAAAAATCCGGCGTGCTTCTTTTCTCAGCCTTTCCTTTTCCTCCGGTGAAAACTGTTTCCTGTTTTCATTTTGTGCTTTCTGACGTTTTACGGTTTTATAAATCCAGTAGGTTTTACTGTCCACAAACTTTTTTATCTGCTTATCCGTTATAAAAAGAGGAGCCTTTACAATCAGCTCCCCCTCCCTTGTAACCGTCAATGCCATTGTTTTTCGTTTTGACTTTTTTGTAATAACCGGAATTTCCATATCCTCTATTATTAATTTCTCATTTTGCATTATTTTCTAAATGTACTCCACTCATCGATACAACAGCAACCATATTATCCGAATTGTCCCGGATGATGATTTCATAGAAACAATTTCTCCTTCCATCCTTTAACATTTTGCTTTCTCCATACAAAATATTTCCTTTCGGAGTTCCCAGATAACTAATCTGACTGACCGTTGTAACCGTTGTCTTCTGTTTGAAATTCGTTGCCACTGCAAAGACGAAATCCGCCAGTGTAAATATTGCTCCGCCCATAACATGACCGGTTGCATTCACATGCCTGTCATCTATGGTCAGACTGCATTTTGCATATCCCTTATCAACCTCTACAATTTCGATACCGGTTGTAACCATGGCAAAACGATCTTTTTTAAATATTTCTCTTGCCTGCTCTAATTCGTTCATTTTCCTCTCCTTGCCTGATACAAGCGATTCATTCCGTCCTCAACCAGTTTTCGCGGGCAGGCAATATTTAATCGGATAAAATAATTTCCATTGCCGCCATATTGTTTTCCGTATGACATATATAAACCGGTTTGTTTTCGGATATCTTCACATAATTGTTTGGTATCATCCGTAATCGCAGAACAATCCAGCCACATAAGATATGTTGCATGTGAGCTGACTACCTTTATCTCCGGTATATGTTCTTTCAAATAATTTTTAACATATTCTTTATTTTCCATTAAATACCGGCGAAGTGCATCTAACCACTGTCCACCTTCATTCCATGCGGCATTGGATGCTTCTATCGCAAAAGAATTCGGTTCCGCCACCTCGTCCGTATTCAGTCCTCTGTTTACACGATGTCTTAACACATCATCCGCAACCATCACTGCCGAAGTCTGCAATCCGGCAATATTAAATGCCTTCGTCGGTGCCATACAAACAATACTATTCTGTCTGCATTCCTCTGACACACTTGCATACGGTACATAGGAAAAACCAGGATCAGTCAGATCACAATGTATTTCATCCACCAAAGCAATCACACTGTATTTTTTACAAAGATCTCCAACACATTTTAATTCCTCTTTACTCCATATATTCCCTGTTGGATTTTGGGGATTACAAAACAAAAGCAAGGATGTCTGCGGGTCAGCCATCTTTTCTTCTAAGTCCTCAAAATCAATAGCATAGCGTCCGTCTTCATATCGAAGCGGAGATTCCAATACATGTCTTCCGTTATTCAAAATCGAATTATAAAATATATTATATACCGGAGTCAGCATCAAAACATTTTCTCCCGGCGTTGTCACCTTGCGTACCACTGAAGACATTGTCGGAACCACACCGGTTGAAAAAATCAGCCAATCCGGATTAATTTCAAACCGATGCCTTTCCTTCCACCATTTTACATATGCATTTTTCCACGAATCCGGTACTATATTATATCCAAAAATGCCATGATTTACTCTTGTCTGCAATGCTTTTTTTATTGCAGGTGCCGTTTCAAAATCCATGTCGGCAACCCACATAGGCAACTCGCCATCCGCAATATCCCATTTGTAAGAATTGCTTTCTCTTCTATCAACTATTTTATCAAAATCAAACATATTCCCACCTGATTATCCAATCTTATCACATTCAATCTTTGTCTTTGAAACATCCACTTTATCCGGTTCCAATATTAACTCTCCAATCGAATCTGCCTTAATTCTTCCACTGTTTGGATTCTTAATACTTGTCACATGTCCTGTTAAATCCGCATCGACATCCGAATATTCAAATGCCAGAGTTGTATTTAACAATTTGCAGTTTTTCATAACCAGATTTTCAATATAACAAAGTCCCTGAAGACTCTCTATCGTACAATTCACAAAGGTCAGATTCTTTGCATTCCATCCCAGATATTCACCGGAAATAAACGAATCATAAACCACTACATTTTCACTGTTCCAAAAGGCATCCTTCGACAACAACCTTGCATTATGAATCTCAACATTTGACGCTCCGTCAAAAGAATAATTTCCGGTCAACTTTAAATTATCCGCCTTGACGTTCTTACAGTTCATTGCAAAATAATCCCCATTTGCAATCACATCATTCAAAATAATATCCTGACAATTCCATATGGTTTCTTCTGCACGCATCAGATTCACATCGGATAACGTTAAATTCGTACAACGGCGGAAATTTTTAGGTGCATCAATTATACAATTGCGGATATCCATATCATCACTGTACCACACACCCGCTCTTGCCATTTCAAACCAGGTGCAACCCTCAACTTTTACATGATTGCAATACCACAACGGATATTTCCATTTGAACATACTTCCGTAAATTTCCAAATTGCTGCTTTCCTTTAACGGAGATTCTCCATCATCAAATATCGAATCGCGAATAATAAGTTCTTTTGTCTGAAACAACGCTCTTTCACCTGTTAATATCTGTCCACATACTTCCTGTTGCATTTTTCATCCTCTTTTCCATAACAAATTTCGTTTATCTATATTGATATAGTTTTATACAAAATGGTTTTTTCTATTATATTTTATGTCCACCATACTTCTTCTTTACGAATACACAATCTTCTAGTATAATAGAAATGTTAGTACATATCAGGAGATTTTCTTATGAACACAGAACCAAACAACAACCGGAAACTGTATATTATATTAAGCAGAACCGGAACGAATTTATCAAAGGTCATAAGATTTGTTACAAAGGCTCACTATAACCATGTATCTTTAAGCCTCGACCCGAAACTGGAACATATGTATTCCTTCGGTCGGCGCTATCCGAGAAATCCTCTTTGGGGTGGTTTTGTCCACGAATCCAAAAACCGCGGTTTTTTCAAACGTTTTAATGATACGGAGGTCAAAGTCTTATCACTTGACATTGACGAAAGAACCTATCAGGATATCAAATCTGTATTCACCTACATGAAAAACCACCAGAATTGCTATCATTATAATTATGTAGGATTATGCTTAGCAGCCTTTAATATTCAGTTTCAACCAACACATACTTATTACTGTTCAGAATTTGCAAAAGAAATTCTGGTTCGACATCATATTCAGGGTGCCGATCAATTAAAAAAAGTTCCGCAACCCATTCACTTTGAATCGATACCGAACACAACCGAAATATATATCGGCAAATTAACACAATATAATGCAGCATAAAAACAAGTATCCAAAAGGATACTTATTTTTATGCGCTCATTGGCTCTTTTTCCAAAAAACGCTCCAATTCATCAATTGGTATTGGACGGGAATATTTATATCCCTGTAAATACAAAGCACTCATATCGATACACTGTTTCTCGTCTGCCTCATCTTCCACGCCCTCAAACAATATCTTATAATTTGCCTTACGGAAAATATCGGTAAATCCTACTACCATATCCCTCGAACCCTCGTCATTTACCGCAACCAAGGTCAAAGAACGGTCAAACTTAATAATATCAATCGGCAGTTTCATAATTCTTTCAAAATTAGAATAACCGGTTCCGAAATCATCCAGATAAAACTTCATTCCGACTTCATGCAATACCTTCATAACACCCTGCACATGACTGAACTCCGCCTCATTCATACTTTCTGTCAGTTCCAGTGCAATTTTATCAAACGGAATATCATTGTCTTCTACAATTTTCTTTACCTCATCACAGAAATTTGCATCCCTCAATTCCGACATTGCAAAATTAACAGAAATACGATCTACCGCAAATCCTTCGTCCAATAACCGATGTACCTCCTTACAGGTCTTATTCAGAATAATCATACTCAAAAAATGAATATAATCATATTTTTCTGCCAATGGTATAAACACGTCCGGATAAACAATTCCAATATTCTCCAAGTCAAGACGCATTAACGCTTCTGCCGTTGTGAAGCTCTTTGTTATGGCATTATATACCGGTTGGCAATAGACCAAAACTCTCTCATCATTCAAATCATTTTTCTGTACAATATCATGCAGCTCCGCCACAATATAATTCGCATTCAGATATGCAACCACATCATTATGGTCACATTCATATGCCGTATTCATCTTAACCTTCCGCTCCAAAAATTCATTTAACGCCAGATAATCGTCGCCTGATTTTAATTCCGGACTGGAATGAATGGTAATAATCTTATAATCCATACGGTATTTCTCATACAGTTCATAGAATTTATCCATCATTTTCGGCATTGCAAATACTGCCTTTAAATTCTTTGCTCTTTCATATACCATAATCAACCGGTCATTTCCAAAACGGAATATATAGGCATCTTTAAAATGCTGCTCGCTAAAATGAAACAGTTTACTTGAAAACTCTGTAAGCGTTTGCTGTTTCATATCTTCCAACTGAAAACATAGCAATGTAAAATCCTTATTCTTCAAATCCGATATATAAAGTCCGAATGCATTGTCATTCAATGTTCCGGTATCCGGATCATATGAATTATTGTGAAACAAAAACAACACCGTCATAATCGGCAGAGAAAATGTAATCGTCAGATAACTGACTGTATCAAAATAAAACTCCGCAATCGCAATAAACAGGCACAAAATCATTACCCGGAAAATACATTTGTACATACTTGAAATAAATTTATGCCGGTTATGTACAAAGAAAGACAACAGCATAAATACATAAATCGCATACGCAACATTAAATCCATTAAACCAAAGGTTTTCATGCACCACGCAATTATCATCAATATAAAATCCCAACTTCGTAAGCGGGGTCAGAATCTCCCAGATTGCATAGACAATCCACACACATACTCCCACAAAAACCAACCTGCGTTTTTCCTTTTTTTCCACATCCACCAGATTACTGACATAGATACAAAAACACATGAATGTAAATGCAAGTAAAATATAGGAAATATCACGCAATACATAAATCATGGTTACTTCCTGCAAAGTAATAATTTCTAACATTTTATGGTAAAGCAGTCTGGTTATCGCTACAACCAAAAGACTGACATTTGCCACACGGAACAACCACAAATTCTGTTTTTTCATGGTATAAGTAGATTCCAATAGCCATGTGTAAATAAAAAATAATGCAATGACACAGATATCTACATACGGTATATAATTTTGATAGGCTAATCCAATATTCATATTCTATACTCCTAACAATAATAAGCCTTTCCCTCACTACATCATACACCTATCAAAGATACATTCGCAAGGTTATTCCGTCTTTCCGAACACATTCTGTCAAAAATGGTAAATTTTACTTCCGTTTTTAGTAAATATGTCTAATTTCCGGCAGAAAAAAGCTGATACCCCAACGATATCAGCCTCCTGCAAAACCCTATTATTCAATTACTCAAATTATGCCGCATATTCTATCAACTGTTGTCTGATTTCTTTGAATCTCTGGTCTGATGCATCCACCCGCAACAAAATCGGTGCCGTTAAATCCATAGAAAAAATACTCATTATTGACTTTGCATTTACAATGTAATTACCGTCTACTAAGTCTACACGCTCTCTATATGTTGATACAATATCGACAAATCTTTTTACTTTTTCAATCGTTCCCATTGAGATTGTCATTTCATGCATAAAAATCATCTTCCTTCTTACCTTTTTGATTTATATACGAGATTAAATCTGTTTTCTACAACACTCTCATTTCATAACAATGGCTAATATACTCTATTTGATTTAAAAAGTCAAAATGCATTCTAAACAAATTTCTTATGATTATCTGATTTCTTTTGAACAATTTCACAAAATCTTGTGGCCAAATAAAAATCAAAACACAATTCTATACATTTTCTACAAAAATGGCTCCAGACTTCTAGCAAGAATACCATGAATCTTAGCAATTGCCATTCCATAGTTCACAATCGGTACATTTTGTTCTTTTGCAAGACGCAAACGATTTTTCATCAGGGACTCGTTTATCATACAGCCCCCACAATGAACAATCAGACGATATTTCGATAAATCATCTGGAAACTCTCCACCCGATACAAACTCAAAATTTAATTTTGCTTTGGAAAATCCTGTTATCCATGCCGGCAGCTTCACAGTTCCAATATCATTACACTGTCTGTGATGGGTACAGCTTTCCGCAATCAACACATAATCACCATCATGTAAATCGGATAGCGTATCCGCACCGTTTTTCAATATATCCAGCTCCCCTTTGAATCTCGCCATCAGAATCGAAAAAGAAGTTAACATAATATCATCCGGTACAATGGAAGCTACTGCTCCAAACGCTTGCGAATCCGTAACAACCATCTTAATATGGTCATGAAAGACTTTCATAATTCCATCGAGTTCTTCCACCTGACAGCTAATCACACTCGCATGTGCATCCAAAATATCCCGTATTGCCATCTGCTGCGGCATAATCAGACGATTTTTGGGTGCTGCCTCATCAATCGGAATCACACACACCACAAAATCCTTTTCCTCTAATAAATCCGCTATCATTTTTTTATCCGATTCCATTGTTTTCGCAAACGCACCAAGCTTTTCTTTTAATGCATTTATATGGTATCCGGTCTTGGCACTGATATAAATTTCCCTGTCTTTCGGCAGAGGTATTTCTTCCATTAAATCGATTTTATTATATGCGATAATATACGGAAGGTTCCTCTTTTTTAATTCCTGCAACAAATCTTGTTCCGGTTTTCCCATTTTCTTCGTTGCATCCAAAACCAAAACAGCAATATCCGTCTCATCCAAAACGGCAATTGTTTTTTTGACACGCAGTTGTCCAAGCTCTCCCTCATCGTCCATTCCGGGAGTATCAATAATTACCACCGGTCCCAACGGCAATAATTCCATGGACTTACGCACAGGATCCGTGGTTGTTCCCTTCACATCCGACACAACCGATAAATCCTGTGATGTAATCTGATTCACGACACTGGATTTACCTGCATTGCGCATTCCAAAAAATGCTATATGAATTCGATTTGATGATGCTACATGATTCATGCTTTGGTCTCTCCTAAAAACGAAAATCTCTACGATTGGAATTCTTTATATCCTCAATGTGTTCTTTTGTAATTTCACGTACTTTATCTCTCGGAATCTTTAACAATTCCTTTTCTATCATTTCATAGCCCTTTTTCTTTGTCTCTGGCAGGGCATAATCTTCCAGATATTCACACAATGTCATCAATGCATTTGGATGGCAGCAATTTAAAATCTGACCGCTCTTACAAAGACTCATAAACCGGTCTCCGGTACGACCTTCCCGATAGCAGGCAGTACAAAATGAAGGAATATGACCATACTCCATCAGCCATGCAACAACCTCATCCAAAGTTCTTTGGTCGGACACATCAAACTGCTCCGTGTCATGCGGTCTTTCTGTCTGCGAATAACCTGCATATCCACCCACTGTCGTTCTTGAACCGCCACTAACCTGTGAAATACCCACCCGCAACATCTTTGCACGTACCTGTTCGGACTCACGCGTTGAAATAATCATTCCGGTATAAGGAACCGCCAAACGGATACAGGCAGCTATTTTAATAAAGGTTTCATCATCAATTCCGTTATCAAATGCATCCGGGTCAATATCATCTGCCTTTTTCACTCTCGGAACACTAATCGTATGCGGGCCTACTCCATGCACTGCCTCTAAATGTTCCGCATGCATAACAAGACCTGCAAACTCATATTTGTACATTTCAAGGCCAAACAACACCCCGAGTCCGACATCATCGATACCACCATCCATTGCACGATCCATTGCCTCTGTATGATACGCATAGTCATGCTTTGGACCGGTAGGATGCAACCGTTCATAGCTTTCTTTGTGATAGGTCTCCTGAAACAAAATGTAGGTACCGATTCCGGCATCTTTTAATCTTTTATAGTTATCTACCGTTGTTGCGGCAATATTTACATTTACTCTTCTGATATCACCATTCTTGTGATGCACATTGTAAATTGTATGAATACAATCCAAAATATACTCAATCGGATTATTTACCGGATCTTCGCCGGCTTCGATTGCCAGACGCTTATGTCCCATATCCTGTAAGGCAATTACCTCTTTTTCAACTTCTTCCTGTGTCAGTTTTTTTCTTGGAATATGTGTATTTTTCAAATGATACGGGCAATACAGACATCCGTTCACACAGTAGTTTGACAAATATAACGGTGCAAAGATTACAATTCGATTCCCATAGAAAACATCTTTAATTTCTTCTGCAATCTCATACATTTTTTCGATTTTATCCGGCAATTCACAGGCAAGCAATACCGATGCTTCCCGATGTGTCAATCCGGCACAGACATATCCTGTTTTTGTTTTCTGAGGCTTTGCCTTCATCAATATCTCATCAATCAATGCTTCGTTTGTTTTATTTGCCTCTGCATAAGCTAAGGTTTCCCTTATCTCCTCATCATTGATAAATTCCTCTGCCTTTAAGGAATTCGGATCGTAATTTATCATTTTCTTCCTTCTTTCTTTTCTATATGTTTAGGATCTCCACGGTCTGTTACAACCTGATAACCGATTACCTGCATCCGCCGTTCAAGACAGCCTCTGCATTCCGCTGCCTCTTCCCCTGTACAAATTTTATTATCATAAAGTTCATATTGTTTACGAATATTAACCGGAGATAAATTTGGCATTACCACATTCGCGCCTGCCAAAATTCCCTGTTCCCGTCCCATTGGGTGAATCGTTCCAAGTGCCGTTGTTGCCGGCAACAGGATATCCGGCTTTATCAATCGAATGATTGAAAGCAGATAACAGGTCATTTCAAGCGTTCCGGCAGTCTTTTCTTTAAACGGCGTCTCTTGGTGCGGAATAAAAGGTCCGATTCCGCACATATCCGGTTGAAATGCTTCGATAAATTTTAAATCCTTTGCCAGTTCCCTGTTTGTCTGATACGGTGAACCCACCATAAATCCACAACCAACCTGATATCCAATCTCTCTCAACTGATAAAGACATTCCATGCGATGTTCAAAACTCATATTATCCGGATGCAGTTTTTGATAATGAACCGCATCGGCAGTCTCCTGCCGTAATAAATACCGGTTTGCACCCGCATGATACAATTTTTGATAACTTTCCTTCGTGCGCTCTCCCAACGATAACGTAATCGCACAATCCGGAAATCTCTGTCGAATCATAGCCACTATATCACACATGATATTATCTGTAAAATATCCATCTTCTCCGCTTTGCAATACAAATGTGCGAAAACCGAGTTTATATCCCGTCTTGCAACATTCCAATATCTCATCTTTGCTTAAGCGGTATCGTTCTACCTTTGTATTGCTTCTTCGAATGCCACAATACAGACAATCATTTTTACAGTAATTACTAAACTCAATCAGACCTCTTGTATAGATATCGTTTCCGTAAACCGCCTTTCTTTGCTCCACACTGTATTCTTCAAGGCGTTTTGCATATTCCTTCTGATATCCATCCAATAAATCCTCGTATTCTTCCTGTGTCAGACTGTGCGTATCCGCTAATTTGTGAATCAGTTTTTCTATGTCTTTCTTCATTCCTGTTTTCCAGCCTTTATCTCATACTCATCTTCCCACTTCTTTTGCGCATCCTGTATGGTATTGTCAATCGCATCTCCATATCCCGTCAACGCCGAAAATGATGCAAACTGTGCAGCTCTCTTTTCTCTCTCCATCGGTTTATGATGAATCGATTGCGGACGTTCCATTGATAACATGTCTTCATATTTTTTTAGTTTCTGTATGTCTATTCTCATGCTTTATGTCCACCTATCTGATTATTCCGTCCAATTGCCGTAGCACCCTCTTGTAAATTGGCACCTCTTAGAATAGAGTTTTTCCCGTATTTTTTCTTGATTGACAACATGACCTCCTGCATTTTCCGTTCTCTTTCCAAGTCAAGCTGTTCTTCTTTTTTCTTTTGTTCCAACTGATTGTAGTCCGTAAACAAATCCAGCTGCACATAGTTATCTTCCTGCTTTTCCTTCTCATCCACCACATGATTTGCCGTCAGATTAATTCTTCGAATCAGCAAAGAAGGATTTACGATTTTGTCATATAGTTCCAATACCGCATCCGTAATCAATCTTGTTGAGGACGTCCGTTTTGTTAGATTCGTGGTTCCATGTGCATGTTTGGGAATCCTTCTACCATACATATCCGTTGTAACAATCCCCTTATAAGCCTTCGCCCGTACGGGATCGGTCAGGTTTTCGATATCATAACCGATTGTCAATACCATCTGATTGGTTTCTAATCGTTTATCAACCAATTCCAATACCAATAAATCCGTCATTTCCCGGACAACCAGTTTTCCCTTATCAAAATCATACGGACATTGCAGCACCTGTCCGGAACTGATGCTGTTATATTCCGGCTTATATACTTTTATATCCTTAATTTCACAGGGTTCATATCCCCATGCATGGTCAATCAACAATTCCGCATTGACGCCAAACATCTGATATAACAACTCTTCATTATAATAATCCGACTCATTTCCAATCGAACATCTTGCGACATCTCCCATGGTATAAAGTCCCTGTTCCCACAATTTTTTGGCATATCCTCTTCCTACGCGCCAGAAATCCGTCAATGGTTCATGCGTCCACAAAAGCTTTCGATATGTAAGCTCATCCAATTTGGCAATCCGCACTCCATGTGCATCCGCCGGAATATGCTTAGCTACGATATCCATTGCAACCTTACACAGATACAAATTGGTTCCGATTCCCGCAGTTGCCGTAATTCCGGTTTCTTTTAAAACTTCCTTTATCATGGTCTCTGCAAGTTCCATCGGTGTCATATGATAGATATTCAAATAATTCGTCACATCCATAAACACTTCATCAATGGAATATACATGAATATCCTCCGGAGCAATATATTTTAAATATATATCATAAATTCTTGTACTGTATTCAATATATAATGCCATTCTGGGCGGTGCGGCTATATAATCTAATGCATATTCCGGATGCGCAGCCAACTCATTTTTATCGGTAGCAGAGCCCAAAAACTCCTGTCCGGGTGCTTTTTGCTTTCGCAACCGGTTTGCTTCCTTTACCTTTGATACCACCTCAAACAATCTGGCTCTTCCGGGAATTCCGTATTCTTTTAAAGACGGAGATACTGCCAGGCAGATGGTCTTTTCCGTTCGGCTCACATCTGCTACCACCAGATTCGTTGTCAGCGGATCCAGATTACGCTCCCGACACTCTACCGATGCATAAAATGATTTTAAGTCAATTGCAATATAGGATTTCTCCTTACTCATACAAGAATATACTCCTTCATTCTGAAATGTTTTCTTTCCTCACATCATTTTATTATAACCAAAACATATGTTCAAGTAGCAATTTTTTCAAAAAAAATCACTCCCACCGTACCGATGGAAGTGATGTTCCTTTTCTTTATGAAATTGCTTCTAATGCCTGTGAAAGGTCTGCAATCAGATCCTCTTTATCCTCTAATCCACATGAAATACGGATTAATCCGGCAGGAATACCCGCTTCTATTAACTGTTCTTCTGACATCTGGCGATGTGTGGAAGTTGCCGGATTCAGACAACAGGTTCTTGCATCTGCAACATGCGTTTCAATCGCAGCCAGTTTTAAATGCTTCATAAATATCTCTGCTGCCGCACGTCCGCCCGCTAATTCAAACGATACAACACCGCATCCTCCGTTTGGAAGATATTTCTTTCCTCTTTCATAGTAAGGGTCACTTGGCAGACCGGAATAATTTACCTTGGTAACCTTTGGCTGTTTTTCCAAAAATTCAGCTACTGCCTGACCGTTTTCCACATGTCTTGCCATTCTTACATGCAATGATTCCAACCCTAAATTCAGTATAAATGCATGTTGCGGAGATTGGATACAACCTAAATCACGCATCAACTGAGAGGTACATTTTGTGATAAATGCTCCCTCTTTTCCAAATTTTTCCGCATAAATGATTCCATGATAGGATTCATCCGGTGTACAAAGTCCCGGATACTTATCCGCATATGCCATCCAGTCAAATTTACCGGAATCTACAATTGCTCCACCTACTGCGGCACCGTGGCCATCCATATATTTTGTTGTTGAATGCGTTACAATATCTGCTCCCCATTCAATTGGGCGACAGTTAATCGGTGTTGGGAATGTATTATCTACAACCAACGGAACTCCGTGTGCATGCGCAACCTTTGCAAATAATTCAATGTCCAAAACCGTGAGTGCCGGATTGGCAATCGTCTCACCAAACATAGCTCTTGTATTATCCCGAAATGCCGCATTCAACTCTTCTTCCGTACTGTCCGGTGATACAAAGGTAACATCAATTCCCATTTTTGCCATTGTAACCGAAATCAGGTTAAAGGTACCTCCGTAAATTGAAGAGGATGCTACAATATGACTTCCGCTTTCACAGATATTAAATAACGCAAAGAAATTAGCCGCCTGACCGGATGAAGTCAGCATCGCTGCACTTCCTCCCTCTAACTCGGCGATTTTCGCAGCAACAAAATCGTTGGTTGGATTTTGCAGTCTGGTATAAAAATATCCGCTTGCCTCTAAATCAAATAATTTACCCATATCCTCACTTGTGTCATACTTAAATGTGGTAGATTGTACAATCGGAATCTGTCTCGGTTGTCCGTTCCCCGGTGTATAACCCGCCTGCACACACTTTGTATTCATTGAATATTCTTTCATTTTATCTCCTCTCTGTTATAAAAAAATAAGTCCTATTACACCACTTATCACACCAATTACCGCACCCGCAATCACATCCGTCAGATCATGCACTCCACCGACAACTCGGATAAAAGCCATTCCTATTCCGATTATCATCAATATCACTCCAACAACCGGGCAATACATCAGCCAGCACATAGCAATCACAAAAACGGAAAAAACATGCCGGCTCGGAAATGATTTCCCAACGGTATCCTTTGCAATCAGCGGAACAATATCCAATCGTTCATATGGTCTTTGTTTATTGTAAAATCTCCGAAACACCGAAACCGCAACAAATGATATCGATGCCGTCAACAGACTTTTGAGCCACAAAGGGTTCTTCTGATACCATTCTAAAAGAATCAGCAACGGATACATTACATAGCAAACACCCGTTAGCAATTGATTGAAAAATAAAAAACCTTTTGTCAGCATCGGATGCTCAACAAAAGGTTTGATCAATTTTTTGTATTGATTTGCAGTCATGTTTTGCTTCCTTTAAATCCACGTTTCAATTACCGATGCATCATCCGTACGGCTTGCCATACGAACACTGCAGCCAAGTTTTTCCAAATATTTTCGGCTATCTACCAATGTGGAAAAATGTCTCGATATTTTTTCCTTTTGCGGTTCATAATAATCTACCGTATAATCAACCGAATCATTTTCTTCCTTAAAATAGATAACTCCGACATTCGTCTTTACGACATCGGTCATCTGGGTTACAAATTCCGATACCGGCATATGTTTTCGTTTTCTTAATGCATTCTCATCCTGATTGAGTCCTGTAATTGCAGAGTCACGGATTGCCTTATCAATCTGGGCAATCATGGATTCCGTAATACTGGTTTTCTCTCCAAAATTCAGATAATTAAGAATCGTAAGCATTTCCGACTCCGCATCTGTCAGATAACCGGTTCCCTGTTTATGCAAATCTCCTGTATTATGAACAAGTTCATACATCTTATTCGGAAGGGTACGATACGTCCACTCCTGCATCTTAAATTCTAATTCCATATACTCTTCTCCTATTCCCCATAATACATATCTGTTTCAAGTATATTCGTTTTCTTAATCTAAGACTTTCTTAATCGCAGCTAATAATTCATCATATGTTTCATATGCCGGAAGTTCCGGATGATCCGCCTTAATCTGTTCTGTACTTTTAAACAGGAAGCCTGCCTTACTTGCTTCAATCATTCCCAAATCATTGTGGCTGTCTCCACTGGCAATTGTCTCATATCCAATTGACTGCAATGCCTTTACGGTTGTGTATTTTGATTTTTCACAACGCATCTTAAATCCGGTAATTTCTCCGTTATCCGCAACCTCCAATGAATTACAGAAAATTGTAGGCCATCCAAGCTTTGCCATCAGCGGCTTTGCAAACTGTGTAAATGTATCACTGATAATGATAACCTGTGTCAGGGAACGCAATTCATCCAAAAATTCCTTTGCTCCCGGAATCGGATCAATGGTTGCAATGGTGTCCTGAATTTCTTTCAAACCAAGTCCGTGTTCTTTCAAAACACCCAACCGCCAGTTCATCAGTTTGTCATAATCCGGCTCATCCCTTGTTGTTCTCTTTAATTCCGGTATTCCGCTTGCCTGTGCAAATGCAATCCAAATCTCCGGTACCAAAACGCCCTCTAAATCCAAACATACAATATCCATCTTTATCCTCCCATTTTCTTCGTATTTCACACACTGTTTTCATTATAGCATATATCCTTATACAATCAAAGAAATTCCATATAAAATTACATATCAAATACCTGTTTAATGCTGTCATAATGCAAAAAAATCCCTTCTTTTGCAAATGCCTCAATCTCCTCTTTTGTTGCCAGCATAAATCCATCTGTTTCCGCTTCCTGCGGGGATACATCCGACTCATCAAAATCCATCACAAAGCGGTAGACATCTACAAAATAATTGTCACCTTCACCCGGATTTTCTCTTTTGTAGGTAAACTGATAACCACCCTCTGCCTTTGTTACATCAAGACCTGTTTCCTCAAAAACTTCTCTGCAAACAGCATCAAATGATTCCTCTCCGGCCTGCACGCCTCCACCGGACACTTCCCACCAACCGGGAGCCCAGGACTTTGTCATAACACGCTTGGTAATCAAAAATTTCTTATCCGGTCTTGCCACAACACCCAATACCGTCAGATGATATTCTCCATCTTTTAAAATCCAGTCATTGCGTTTCATGGTTCTTCCGGTTTTCTGTTTCTTTTCATCGTAAATATCCCAAAATTCCATTTTTATCCCTTTCTATTTTGCAAGCTCTAACATCTTCTGAAGCGGGATTCTTGCCTTTTCCATCATATCTTCCGGCATAATCACTTCCTGATCCATTGTCTCTAACGCATGCAATACCTTATCCATGGTAACCAATTTCATATTCGGACAAAACTGTCTGTGACCAACGGAATAAAATTTCTTATCCGGATTTTTCTGCATCAGTTCAAAGAATACACCCATTTCCGTACAGATTAAAAATTCCTTTGCATCTGAATTGGTTGCATAATCAATAATTTCAGAAGTACTTCCGATAAAATCGGACACTTCCAATACATCCATGGTACATTCCGGATGTGTCAACACCAATGCATCCGGACGGATTTTTTTAGCTTCCAACACATTATCAACTGTAATACTTTTATGTACATGACAAAAACCATCATTAAAAATAAAGTTTTTCTCCGGCAGCTTCTGTGCCACATAGCGGCCTAAATTATTATCCGGTACAAAAAATATATTCTTCTGTGATAATTTACTCACAACCTTCAAAGCATTCGATGATGTTACGCATACATCCGAAACCGATTTAATTTCTGCTGTTGAATTTACATAAGCAACTACTGCAACATCCTCATATTCTTTCCGAACCTGTTCGATTTTTTCAACCGTTACCATATGAGCCATCGGGCAGTCTGCATCCGAATCCGCCATCACAACTTTCTTTTCCGGATTTAATATTTTTGCACTTTCACCCATAAAGGAAACTCCGCAAAACAGAATATTCTTTTCTTTTACCTTTGTTGCAATCTTTGCCAGATAATAAGAGTCGCCTACATAGTCTGCGATTTCCTGTACCTGTCCATCCACATAATAATGTGCAAGAATCACAACATCTTTTTCATCCTTTAATGCTTTTACCTTCTGTACCATATTTTCATCCATGGTTTTTCTCCTCTTTTCGTTCTTCCCGCCTGTATCAGACCGTAAATATACGGTTTGCATTATACACTATGGAACGGATAGCGGTCAAGCAATCTAATTTATGCCGTCCTTTTTGCACATTTATTATACAAAAAAAGAAAAGGTGATTGGAAAACCACCTTTTCAAAAATGTTTTCTATGCCATTGCTTCATCAATATATGTAATCAATGCATTCACCGTTTTATCAATCCCCAATGTTGAGCTGTTGATACAAATATCATAGGATCTGGAATCTCCCCACTTACCATCTGCATAGAAATTGTGATAAGTCTTTCTCGTCTTATCCTCTTTCTTCATACGATTATAAGCAGCCTTCTGATCCAAATCATATTTTTCCATAACTCTTTGAATCTTAGCATCCTTATCACCCAAAATGAAAACACTGATTAAAGCATCGTTATCCTTTAAGATATACTCCGCACATCTTCCGACCACAACAAAGGATTCCTTTTCTTTCTCTCCTTTTGTACGGATAAAGTCAAAAATGTGATTTGCAATCTGTTGTTCCAACGGATAATAATTACCATCTATCGCATACGGATAAAAAATCGGATAGACCGGTTTTTCATCAAAATGTTCTGCAACCTCTGCACTGATTGAGCTCTTTTCTTCCACATGCTGAAAAATTTCTTTATCATATAATGGAATGTTATAATGCTCTGCTAACCTCTGTGCAATTTCGTGTCCCCCACTACCAAATTCACGCCCAATGGAAATAATAATCTGCTTACCCATAATATCAACCTTCCTTCCTAATTGTGTAAACAATTCAAGCCTTTTCAAAGAATTGAAATTACAACTATAGATAAATTATATCATTTTTCTTTATATTTTTCAAAGAAAAATATTTTATTTTACAATTTATCCAATCTGCTTACATTCCATATAATAACGCTTTTCATTTGCCTCGCCCATGGAAAACGTTTTTCTTGGCAGTACGCCGTCTTTCATTACGCCGATAAACAAATCTTCCTTTTTAATATCCGGAAGGAAAAATCCCATATTTCCCTTCTGACAGCCTAATTGTTCTACAACATCCTTACCATGAATATAGTCTATCTTTGTATCCGTGTGCACCTTTAAGTAAGCATCTAAAAATGACTGTATTCCCGCTACTGCGATTCCGGTCTGTGGATTTGTTACCGTCATCATTTTCATTCCGGTTTCCGAACAGATTGTAAACTGATGCATCTTTTTTGTTGCTGCAGGTTCCCTATATTGCGTCACATTTTCTATCTTACATTCTGCTCCCATATCCTTAAAGTAATCAAGCGCTTCCTGCAAGAGTTCCTTTTCATCCACATGAAACAAAACTCTGTGAATCGGTTCGATTTCAAGGGAATCATCATGAATATTTACAATTTCACACAAACAATATCTTGCGGGATGTGTCTGTTTTTCTTCCTCCGATAAATTGGCTTTTATGTTTTCCCAGGCGGCTTTTGCGGTTGCCATTGAATGGTTTCCGTCCCCAACCGCCAAATTTACCTGTTCCTTTGTCAACGCCTCAACCCGGCTCATAATCTGATCGGTTTCTTCCCCTTCCGGAATAAACCAACCCTTTAAATGACCGCCATTTTGCATAAGTTTTGTATCATACAAAACCTTATACTGCTCCCTTTTTGCCATCAACGGCTCAATGACCGTCCGCTCCTTATCATCTATCAATAACATAATATGCGGCAGTTCCAATGTTGCCTGCTGTCTGACTCTTAATCTTGGAGGAATTCTTTCTTCTACCGTCATTTCCGTCGGTCTTATCAGGGAACGCGCTCCCTTCTTATATTCATAGGTCTCAAGGTCAACCTCTACAACCAATCCGTTTCTGGCATGTTCTTTCTGAATTCCACGTTCAACAAGTACAAATCCGCGGTCTAACGGCTGCAATACACCCTCTGACAGATAGTCATCCATATTCTTATGTATGTTACAAACCCGTTTCTCCTCATCGGCTGCCCCTAAATAAACCTCCGGCAAAATCAAATGCAGGGTAGAAGGCAAGTCGCCAACAATCCGTTCTGTCTCCTCCCAATACTCCTTCTGGGATGTAAACTGATCGCAGGCAATTACTGCCCATTTTGACAGGTCGACTCCTTCTTTGGGTAATAATATCTTTGGTACATGCAAACAATTCATCTTTTTTCTCCTTTACAAACAAAGTCGAAACCAGCGGTTCCGACTTTTTCTTTATGATTCCATTCTGTAAGTACCCATTATATACTTACATTTCCATATGTCATCCTTTATTTCATTCTGTTCTACCGGACAATCCTCATACAGATCATTAATCAGGACATTTAATACATCCTTTAATTCCAGATTCTTCAAAAACTTTTCCGGGATTGCCGAGATTCCATGGTATGCACCCAATATATTACCGGTAATCGCTCCCGTAGAATCACTGTCTCCGTCATGATTGACCGCAACCTGAATCGCTTTTTCAAAATCATCCTGATACTTTAAGGCACAATAAACCGCAATGGATAAGGCCTCTAATCCAAACCAGCCTTCACCTAATTCCCGGATTGCATCGATATCCTCTACATTCTCATGAACCAAGTCAATGGCTTTGTTCATAAACAATTCAAAGATGTCTGCACCTTCTTTATCCGCATACATGGTTCCAACAACCTTTGTTGCATCCTTGATGATTGTTTCCAAATCATCATTGCTTTCAGTTGCCTTTGCAATGATATGAACAAGTGCCGCCGCCGGAATATATGCCAATGGATTTCCGTGTGTGATTGCTGCCACCTCGGCACCAATCTGATCCACTTCCTCAATCGTTGCTAAATGCTTCGGTAAATATAACCCAATCGGTGCAACACGCATCACACCACCACATCCCTTACTGTTGTTAATCGGGGAATAGGTTTTCCCACACTTAGTATTTTCCAAAACACTTAACGAAGTATTTCCGGGTGCCCGGCAGGAATATAATTCCTCTATATTCAATAACCAGCTCAATCCCAATGCAAGCGGTTTACCATAGTTTTCAAACTGAGTATATCGCCAATCTAAATATGCACGATGTACATACTCAGCCCAATCTCCCATAATTCCACAGGTTGCAAACCTTGTATAACCTTTCAACAGTCCACAGGCTGTGTACATGGTCATCTGTGTATCATCCGACACCAATGCCTTTCCGTTGTACAACTTATGCTCTGTAATACCTTCTGGTCCGTATTCTTCAATTATTTCATCCAATTTTAAAAATTCAACCGGATATCCGAGTGCATCTCCAACTGCACCGCCCAAAATACATCCTGCGAATTTGTCCCGTAACTCACTCATATATTTCTCCAATATGTAGACTTTAACTTGTATATTGTATATGGTTTTGTAACAGAATGCAAGCAAAAACTGAATTTTCACAGTTTGTCCTTATGGACGTTGTCCTAATCCACCTTCCAATGTGATTGTCTCACCTGACATATATTTGAAATCAGGCGAAGCTAACTGTACGCAAGGTCTTCCGATTTCCAGTTCCGCATCCGCAAAATGTCCCATCGGCGGGGTATGTACATTCTTTTCAAAAGCATCCGGATATGCCTGTTCAAATTGCTCTAACTGAGAAGTCCATGCAAGCGGGCATACAATATTGACATTGATTCCATCCTTTGCCCATTCCGTTGCGGCAACACGGCTCAATCCACGGATTCCTTCCTTTGCTGCAGCATATGCACACTGACCGAAGTTTCCAAATAAACCGGCACCCGAAGCAAAATTAATAACTGAGCCTTTACTTTCCTTTAAATACGGATAACATGCTTTCATATAATAAAATGCCGCATATAATCCGGAATACATTGCAAGATTAAACTGGTCCGTTGTGTGCTGTGCAAGAGGAACACCGGATGCCGATGCCTGTGCATTATTAATCAATACATCAATCCGTCCAAAAGTATCAATCGTCTGCTGCACAACATTGTTCACAACCGCCTCATTATCCGACTGAGCGGAAACATCCGCTGCAATTGCCAATACCTTAATTCCGTACAAACGCTCCAGTTCTTCCTTTGCATCAACAAGCTTTTGCTCATTTCTTCCTGTAATTACAAGATTTGCACCCTCTTTTGCGTAAGCCGTTGCAATTCCATATCCAATCGAGCCGCATTTACCGTTTTTCAAAACGGCTCTTCCTCCACCGGTAATGATTGCAACTTTATCTTTCAAAAATCCCATATCCGATTCCTCCTTTATTCCTAATTTAGTTTAATTTTCTGCTTTTCGCGTTGGAATGTCAATAGAATTTTTTTATATTTTAATTGACAAAAAACATCAATTATGCTTATAATTTTTTAAACCAATGAGGGAGAGTAAGTAGTCTCTGTTTTTTCATTTCCAGAGAGTTGCCGATGCTGGGAAGGCAATAATGAAATCAGTCATGAATGGACTCCCGAGGGCAAACAGAACCTTTAGTATGTACGCCGGAGTAAATCCTCCGTTAACAAAGATCCGCATATATCCGTATGCATGAGTGGGTATTTTTATTAATATACCAAGCCGGGTGGCACCGCAGGAGAATGATTATTACTCTTGTCCCAGCAGAACAACTGTTGAGACAAGAGTTTTTTTGTCTCAAATTTCAAAACAAGAAAGGAATGATATGATGAAGAACGAAAAAGAAATCCCTTACAAAATTTATCTTGATGAAAATGAGATTCCAAAACAATGGTACAATGTCCGGGCAGATATGAAGAACAAACCGGCGCCTTTATTAAATCCTGCTACCGGTCAGCCTATGGGTTATGAAGATTTACGTCCTGTATTCTGTGATGACCTTATCAAACAGGAATTAGACAATGACACCGCTTATATTGATATTCCACAGGAAATTCAGGATTTTTACAAGATGTACCGTCCGGCTCCATTGGTTCGGGCTTACTGTCTGGAAAAGGCACTGGGTACACCGGCAAAAATTTATTATAAATTCGAAGGAAACAACACCAGTGGAAGTCACAAATTAAATTCAGCAATTGCGCAGGCATATTACGCAAAGAAACAGGGATTAAAGGGTGTTACTACCGAAACCGGAGCAGGACAATGGGGTACCGCTCTTTCCATGGCATGTGCCTATCTTGGATTGGACTGTAAGGTTTATATGGTAAAGGTATCTTACGAACAAAAGCCATTCCGTCGTGAAGTAATGCGTACTTACGGTGCTAACGTAACACCATCTCCATCCATGGATACAGAAATCGGAAGAAAAATCAATGCAGAACATCCAAACACAACCGGAAGTCTTGGTTGTGCCATTTCAGAAGCCGTAGAAGTAGCAACCCACACAGAGGGATACCGTTATGTTTTGGGAAGTGTATTAAATCAGGTTATGCTCCATCAGTCTGTCATCGGATTAGAAGCAAAAGCCGCCTTAGATAAATACAACGTAACACCGGATATCATTATCGGTTGTGCCGGTGGCGGTTCCAACCTTGGCGGTCTGATTTCACCATTTATGGGTCAGAAGTTAAGAGGCGAACAGAATTATCGTTTCATCGCTGTAGAACCTGCAAGCTGTCCAAGCTTTACCAGAGGAAAATTTGCATACGACTTCTGCGATACCGGAATGGTTTGTCCGCTCGCTAAAATGTACACCTTAGGAAGTGATTTCATTCCATCTGCCAACCATGCGGGCGGTTTACGTTATCATGGAATGAGTCCAATCTTATCACAGTTATATGCAGATGGTCTTATGGAGGCCGTTTCCGTTGAACAGACATCTGTTTTTGAAGCAGCAGAACAGTTTGCAAGAGTAGAAGGTATTCTTCCTGCACCGGAAAGCTCTCATGCCATCCGTGTAGCCATCGATGAAGCATTGAAATGCAAAGAAACCGGTGAAGAAAAAACCATTTTATTCGGTCTGACCGGAACCGGATATTTTGATATGGTTGCATATGAAAAATTCAACAACGGTGAAATGTCTGATTACATTCCAACCGATGCTGAATTAGAAAAAAGTCTTTCAAAATTACCAAAGATTAATTAATCTTTTTCTGTCTGTAGTAGGCATCCACCATATTGGCAATTCCTTCTTTGCCAAGGTGGATTGCATCCAGACACATATCATAATTTCCGGCATATCCCCAGACCTGACCGGAATAATATTGATGATAATTACATCTTCTGCAATCCGTCTCTTCGACAATCATCTTTGCTTTCTTCTTTGTAATTCCATGTGAATGTGCGATTTTTTCTATACGGGCAGCCTTTGTGCCACTGAAAAACAGGGAAATGACATCCTCACAATCCTGCAAGGCATAATTAGAAGCTCTGCCTACAATAACACAGTCCTGATTTTGCAGTAATTGTGAAAATACTTCTTTGGGTACTTTTCTGACCTGGTCTTCAATTTCTTCCGACAGGGAATGTAACATCGTATCTGCCGGTATCTCGCCGAAAAAGAACGGATATCTGTCATATATTCCTTTTTCCTTTGCCAGCTGCTCTAACTGTTTTCTTGCATAAAACGGAATCTGATATTTCTCTGCCAGAAATTTACCGATTTCATCCGCACCGCAACCACATTCTCTACCAATTGTAATTATCATACGCTTACTCCTTTCCAAATAACCTCTCTATGGTATCGTAATGACCATCAATCTCTGAAAATAACAATTCCACATCCTTATCAAGAATTGCCTGATACATTCCCCTATGAAACTGTAACAGCTTCTTCTTATCCGATGCATTTGCCCTTTGCAAAACATCTTCAATCCACTGCCGGTATAAATCCATAACGGCTTCCATAATAATCATCAACAACGAATTTCCGGTTGCAACCAACAACATCTGATGAAAATCTTTATCCAGTTTTGCTTCCTGTTCCGGATTATTATTCTCCATCAGCCTTAAAATCTTCCGGAATTCTTCCTTTACATCTTCATCCGGATTCTTCTGAACCAAAAGCATTCCGGCAGCCTTATCCATTGTTCTCCGGAAGGTATAAACATCCTGTTTTGTTACCATTTCCAAGGAAATCATCATCTGTATCATCTGTTTTATGGACTGCCTTACATCCGCAGAAATATAGTTACCGGAACCCTGTACCCGCTCCAACATTCCCATGCCATGCAAAATGCTCAACGCCTCTCTGGTGGAATTTCTTCCAACACCCAGCTGCTGTGCGATTGCCCGTTCTGTCGGAAGCTTGCTTCCAACCACCAATTCCTTTTTTTGAATCAGTCCGTCAATGTATTCAATTACCTTTTCATACTCCATGCATGTATTTTTCTGTTCCATCATTTCCCCTTAAATAAAATTGGCAAACAGGGATGCAAAAACAACGGTCAGAATTCCCGAAACCGCAATTGCAAGACTGCTCATTGCACCTTCCACTTCACCGATTTCAATTGCTTTTGCTGTTCCAATTGCATGCGACGATGCCCCAAATGCCAGTCCCTGTGATATCGGTTCCGTTATTTTAAATATTTTACAAATCATCTGCCCGAACATATTTCCAAGCACTCCGGTTACAATAATTACCGCTACCGTAATGGTAACGTAACCTCCTAATGCTTCCGACACACCCATTCCGATTGCGGTTGTAATGGACTTTGGCAGCAGGGTAACATATTGCTCATGATCAAGACCGCAAAGCAAAGATAATACCAAAACCGTGGTCAGACTTGTTAAAGTTCCACCAAGCAGTCCCAGCAAAACCGCCTTGCAGTTTTTCTTAAGTAATTCCCACTGTTCATATAATGGAATTGCCAGACACACCGTTGCCGGTGTCAGAAACCAGCTTAGATATTGGGCACCCTCATAATATGTATCGTAATCGATTTTTCCGACTACCAATACCACAATGGATATCACAATCGATATCAGCAACGGATTTAGGATATCCAATTTTAATTTTTTCTTTAAAAAGCTGCCAATCACATATGCAACCAGACTTAATACAACTCCTGAAAATAAGGATTCCCGAAAAAAATTATTCATGCTCTGCATTCCCCTTTTTATCTTTTCTTATAATCCATTGTGACAACCTTCCGGTAACCGCCATTACCGTCACTACCGTTACAACGGTAATTAAACAAACCGGAGCCAGCACCGGTTTTAAGGTTGACCATGCATTTATCAGTCCGACACCCGCCGGAATAAACATAACCGGCATAATTTCAATCAAAAATTTCCCCGCTTCACGCACCGACTCCAACGGAATCCATCCGGTCATCAGCCCCACAAATAAAATCATCATTCCGTAAATACTTGCCGGAATCGGAATCGGCAACAGATATTTCAAAAACTCTCCTATTAAGGAAATCATAAGAATAATTAAGAACTGTTTTACATATTTCATAAATTTTCTCTCCCATAGCCACTTAATTTTACAAGCAAAAAATTGGTAGCACCAATCAAGATGCTACCAACTTATTATAATCTTCTATTCTTTTGTGTCAAGCTATTTTTACTCCTCATATGGGATTACTGCACCATCATACTTTTCATTGATAAAGTCTTTAATCTCATCTGATTTTAAAACTTCCACCAATGCTTTAATTCCTTCATTGTCTTCGTTACCTTCCTTAACCGCAATAATATTTACATATGTTTTTGCAGCTTCCGAATCGGAAGTCTCATAAGCTAACGAATCCTTTGCTACGGAGTAACCGGCTTCTAATGCGTAATTACCGTTTAATACAACAAATGCATCTTCATCTACTACTCTTGCAATCTGTGCAGCCTCTAATTCATCAAATTTAATATTGTGTGGATTTTCTTCAATATCATTTACTGTAGCAGTAAGTCCGGCATCCTCTTTTAATTTGATAATGCCGTTATCCTGTAACAACAATAATGCTCTTGCTTCATTTGTGGTATCATTTGGAATTGCAATACGATCCCCATCGGCAATCTCATCCAATGACTTCTTTGTTCCCGGATAGATTCCAAACGGTTCATAATGAATCTTACCAACACTTACAAGATGGGTTCCTTTTTCTTCATTAAAGCTTTCCAAATATGGAAGATGCTGCATATAATTTGCATCATACTCTCCACTTTCCACTACTTCATTCGGCTGGACATAATCTTCAAATTCCGTAATCTGCAAATCATATCCTTTGTCCTTTAACAGTTCCTTTGCCTTTTGCAAAATCTCAGCATGTGGTGTCGGAGAAGCCGCAATAGTAATCACCTCGGTATCCGACTTGGTATCTGCCTGACCGCTGTCTGACTGACTGTTATCCTTTCCGCATCCTGTTAATGCTCCCAATACAAATACACCTGCCAATAATACGGATAATACTTTCTTTTTCATAATTTCTACCTCTACTTTCTTTTATTTATTCTTTTTGCTGTTATCATTCCAACAGATTGGAAAATCTGTACTAAAATAATCAATAAAATTACCGTCACAATCATAATGTCTGATTGATATCTGTAATAACCGTAGCGAACTGCAATATCACCAAGTCCGCCACCACCAACGGTTCCCGCCATTGCGGAATATCCTAAAATTGTTCCGATTGCAATTGTCATACCGGTTACCAGAGAGGTTCTTCCCTCTACCAGTAAAACCTTGCAGATAATACGGAAATTACCGGCTCCCATCGACTTTGCGGCTTCTACCACTCCATAATCGACTTCCTTTATTGAGGATTCCACCATTCTGGCAATAAACGGAATAGCGGCAACCACCAAAGGAACAATGGTGGCAGTAGAACCTGTACTTTTTCCTACCAGCAATCTGGTAAACGGAATCAAGAGGATTAACAAAATCAAAAACGGAATACTTCTTGTCACATTTACCACGACATCCAAGATTTTATATATCACTTTATTGGGTGTTAAACCTTCTTTGTCCGTAATGGCAAGACAGACACCTAACGGAAGTCCGAACAGATATCCGATTGCGGTAGAAAACACCGTCATATATAATGTTTCCCCTATTCCTCTTATAATCATTTCATTTACTTCAGGCGTCCACATTGTTTACCACCTCCTCTAATTCAAGTCCTTTTTCAACCAGATATTGTTTCATGGCATCTATGTTGATACTGTCCTTTTGAAATTCCAGTATCATTTCTCCTTTTGCAACGCCACCTACATTCTTAGTTGATGCCTTTAAAATATTAACCGGCTCCCCGAATTTTAAAATCAGGTTTGCAATGACCGGTTCAAAAGCCGAATTTTCCGTAAATACAATCCGGAACTGTTTTCCGTGTTGAATATTGGTTATCTCGGATGCATTGTCTAATCGGAACAATTGTCTTGCCACCTCTGATTTTGGATGCGCAAATACATTCGAAACGGTTCCGGTCTCTATAATCTGCCCTTCCTGCATAATTGCCACATGAGAACAAATTTCTCTTACCACCGACATCTGGTGTGTAATGATTACAATCGTAATTCCAAATCTTTCATTGATATCCTTTAACAGATTTAAGATGGAAGAAGTTGTCTGCGGATCCAATGCACTGGTCGCTTCATCACAAAGCAGGATTTCCGGATTGCAGGCAAGTGCTCTTGCAATTGCAACACGCTGTTTTTGTCCGCCGGATAACTGTGACGGATACGCCTTTACCTTATCTGCCAATCCGACAAGTTCTAACAGCTCCAATGCTCTTTTCTTTGCTTCCCGTTTGTTTTTCTTTTGGATATACATAGGAAAACAAACATTGTCTAACACATTTTTCTGCATCAGCAAATTGAAATGTTGAAATATCATTGCAATTTTTTCCCGCTGTTTTTGAAGTTCTTTGCGTTTTAACCCACCAATCGGATTTCCATTAATATAGACATCCCCTTCTGTCGGTCGTTCAAGATAATTGATACATCGAACCAGAGTAGACTTTCCTGCACCTGACATTCCGATAATTCCATAAATATCTCCTTTCTCAATCGAAAGGTTAATATCCTTTAATGCTTCTACACTGCCGTCTTTTGTCTGAAATGTCTTTTGTAAATTTTCTATTTGAATTGCAGCCATGTCAGTTCTCCTTTCCCCGGCATTTTTCTACCGGTTATTTCCCTATATGTTTTGTAGGTATTTCATGTTTGGTATTCTAGCACGCATTCATTGCTTTGTATAATTCTCATTTTCTATTATTGGTTATAGAAAAAAACTATAACAAAAAAGACGGCTCCCGCTCCTGACCTGTAACAGTCAAAAACAGCAACCGCCCTTACATTAAGCTAAAACATTTTCCTTATATCGGGAAAGTTCTTCAATATAAAATTTACCCATTTTGCTGATGATTGCATTTTTTCTTGAAATATATCCAATGGTCATCCGTTCATCCGTCTTTAACCGGACAGCCGTATAATCCGATCCGTTTAAGTCCTCGCAAATAATTCCGGAGCATAAAGTATAACCGTCCATGCCCACCATCAGATTCAAAATCGTCGCCCGATCATTTACACGAATCAAACGCTTGTACTGATAGGTACTCATTACTTCTTCCGCATAATAAACCGAATTATAATCGCCCTGTTCAAATGCCAGACACGGATATTCATCCAAATCCTGCAGCGTCACTTCCTGTCTTGATGCCAATGGATTGTTTTTACTCATGTAAGCATAAATGCCACATTCAAATAACGGTGTAAATTGCAATCCGGATTCTGCCAGGATTTTCGTCAATACCGAACGGTTTGCATCATTCATATAAATGACACCCAATTCACTCTTTTGATTCTTTACATTCTCAATGACTTCATGCGTTTTGGTCTCATGGATTCCAAGTTCATACGATTCCATATCATATCGCTTCATTACTTCTACAAATGCATTTACCGCAAAGGTATAGTGCTGCATGGAAACATGAAAGCTTCGTTTGCCCTCCGTCTTGGAAATGTATTTTGCATCCAAAATATCATACTGTTCGATAACCGAACGGGCATAACCCAAAAATTCGGAACCCTTTGTCGTCAATGCAATTCCACTCTTTGAGCGGGAAAAAATATTAAACCCTATCTCTTCTTCTAATGATTGCAATGATGCAGAAAGACTTGGCTGCGATATAAATAATTTTTTAGCTGCCTCATTCAAAGAATTTTCTTTGGAAATGGCAATTACATATTTTAATTGATTTAGTGTCATGGAACCTTACCGCCCTATTGAACCGCACACTTCCACAAACCATGCAAATTGCAATATGCATAAATTGCCTCTACCTGCTCATCCGCACACAATTTAAAATCAATACAAGGTTCCTGTCCCGGATGAAGATATTTTCTTTGTGTACCCTGATTTGTCTGTATTGCAACCCATTCAATAAAATGTTCTTCTACCATTGGATGATTCACTTCTCCTACAGCTACATGAAGCACATCCCCATCCATTGTATAGACCGGCACATGTTTTTCCACTGCTGCATCCGTAACACCTGCCTTTAACACCTTCATTGTCTCCGGACAGCAATCTGCCCCGGCATCCTTTCCTTTTACTACTTCAACGATTATCCCGCTATCCTTACTTACAAAATATTCTAATTCCATATCTCACTTCTCCTTATCTTTTTTAATCTGTTATTTTAGTAGTTCTCCTCACGAACCTCAAAATAGCTTTGTGGATGGCTGCATACCGGACAAACACTTGGAGCCTTTGTTCCAACAACAATATGTCCGCAGTTACGGCACTCCCAAACCTTTACTTCACTCTTTTCAAATACCTGTGCAGTCTCAATGTTCTTTAACAATGCACGATATCTTTCCTCATGCTGTTTCTCAATTGCACCAACTGCTCTGAATTTTGCTGCCAATGCAGGGAAGCCTTCCTCCTCTGCGGTCTTTGCAAAATCCTCATACATATCTGTCCACTCAAAGTTTTCGCCTTCTGCGGCTGCTGCAAGATTTGCCTTTGTATCACCGATACCTGCCAATTCCTTAAACCACATCTTTGCATGTTCTTTCTCATTATCGGCAGTCTTTAAGAAAATGGCTGCCATCTGCTCATAGCCTTCCTTCTTTGCTACGGAAGCGAAATAAGTGTACTTATTCCGTGCCTGTGATTCTCCTGCAAATGCCTCCTGTAAATTTTTCTCTGTCTGTGTTCCTGCGTACTTATTTGTTGTCATGTTTTTTCCTCCATTTTCATAAATTGTGTTTACATACACCAATTTGTTTTATTGATTATTCTTTTCTCTGCAAGCGGGACATACCCCTTTGAATGAAATGTCATAACTTAAAAATTCCATCCCATGTGTATCACGGATACGTTCTTCCAAATCCGTTATTACATCCATATCCACATCAAATACTTCTCCGCATTTGACACATCGGACATGGTAATGATTCTTCAAGGTAAAATCAAATCGATCCGGTCCATCCGGGATTTCAACCTTACGGACAAGTCCCTCTTCCACCAATACACCAAGATTCCGGTAAACGGTTCCTTTCCCTATTGTGGGATAATCTTTTTTAATAAAGTCATACACTTCATCAGCTGTTACATGCCGTTTTAATTCATTCACTGCCTTTAAAACCAGCTCTTTTTGAATTGTATTTCTTCTATCCATCTCTCCTCCTTATTAGTATCTGTTCCTATTAAGGATTATATTTTACTATTATATATTTGTCAACAAGAAATTTATAAAAAAGAAGGATTTCTTATCTACTAATCCATCATCTGTTTTTAGTAGGCTTTCCGGATTGGAAGGGTTGGCAATAAAAAAAGAGCTTTCGCTCAATTTTTATAATGGTATTCCTTTAAATTGCTTGTTTTGCCAGCCGGATTATTTCACTTTCCCAGTCCTCATTTTCCGAATAATGCACACACCCTAAAATACACGAGGTTCTGTAGCGGACAGATGAACACAATATTATCGGAATATCCCATCTGTTTTCTTTTACCGCATGAATCAGTTTTACTCCGGACTCCTTTTCCATTCCACCCGGACATTCCGGATACCACATATCCGTGATAATCAGATCATACGGTTTCCCTGATTCAATCTGCTTCTTAATTCTATTCATTCCACCTTCCAGATTTTCCTCACAGTCGATCTGTAACGAGGAAAAGCCTCCACGTTTTAGTGCTGTGCATATATCATGATGTTTGTATATGTCATCTTCTATGTTTAAAATGAACATATTCGGGTGCTCCTTTCTGAGGGGGATTGTCCCTCATAAAATCCAATTGACGCTTCCATGTCATCAACCATTCCTCATATTCATCAGGAATTTCTATTATCTTCAGACTCTTCCTTTGCCTTTAATATCAGTTTTTCAAAAGACTGTGCAAAACGCACATCATCTTCTTCTGTGCGCTTTTTCGGTCCCTTCATGTGATTCTTGTGAGCACTCCTTCTTGCTTTCTTGTTAAGATGTCTTTCCATTAACATCCGGTCAATATTTTCGTTTGTGTACCACTTGCCGGACTGATGAATGGCGTATGCGCCCTTTCCAAGTGCCATTGCCGCAACCCCATAATCCTGGGATACTACAATATCCCCCCTGTGGCAAATGCCAATCAACTTGTAATCTACCGCATCTGCCCCTGCACCAACCACTATTACTTCACTGTAATCGGAATACAGCACATGGTTTGTATCACATAAAAGAGTCACTGGAATGTGATATTTTTCAGCAATAGTCTCAACAATATCCACCACCGGACAAGCATCCGCATCAACGTAAATATGTAATTTATTCTCACTCATCTTTTATAATCCTCTGCCACATCCATAAATTCCCGTGTTCCGTTGATGTAATCTATATATACATCCACCTACCTTACCAGACCGGAATTGCTTCTGTACTCCTCATTTAACTGACGAAGTTCCTTCTCTCCATTGATGTAAGGCTCATAAAATGTATCAACAGAACCACCACCTAAATTATCACATCCGTTACAGAAATCACACGCACCTCCGCACTGATTCAGACCTTCCTGCACAATACGAATTCTTTCTTCTTTTGTTGTATCCTTTATCAAAATGCTCTTAATTTCCATCGTTTTACATCTCCAATTCCTTTTGAATCCATGTCATAATTACATCTACTAAATAATCCTGCTGTACCTGACTTAATTCCCTGCCCGGCTGAATTTTATGCCACTTCCGGATACACTCCCGACAACAGGTTGCCGTTGCGTGCTGGGCAATGAATACCGGATGCCCCTTCATCGGTGTCTGCTTCCCATCATTTGCTATACATGCCGGAGCCTCTCTTTTTGCAATAAAATCTTTTGCATGTTGCCGGATTGTATCAAGCCCCTTTTCATTGATGTAATCAATATCTTTCTGCTTTAAATGAAAACTGCTCCGAAACTTGGAATTTCCAAGCCGTTCAAATAACTGCCTGTACCATTCGTCCTTTGTCATTAAAACTTCACAACTTCCGGTTCATGGGTAAAGGATGAAAATGTTGCTGTTGCATCCTTAAAATAAAATACCTCAGTGTTGCCATCATCTGCCGAATACATATTCTGTAAAGATGGATAGGCATCTAACATAGACTGTCTTGCTTCTCTTCTGTCGTCTTCCACAAGTTCTCCGGCTACACGCAGCCACTCCCCATTCTTAAATGCACAGATTTCCACCTTTGGATTTGCATGAATCTGTTTTGAAACATCCTTTACCTTACCGGTCTGGATGTAAAGCTTACCTTCAAAAATGTGTGCGGTTCCAAATGGTCTTACTCTTGGCTGGTCGCCTTCAACTGTTGCTAAATAATATGTTTCTGCTTCTTTTAAGAATTTAACTACTCGTTCCATGTTTTATCCTCCTGTACTTTATTTGATTGGTTATATTGAAATTATACTCCCGGAAAGGAAAAACATAAACTATGTTTTTTATCTATAAAATATTCTAGAACTTTTATGAAATGAAAGTGACAGGGATTTCATTGTATAGAAATTTCTGATATCAATGTTAGAAGTTTATGCCAAAAATAAAAAATGACAACCACTTACGAATAAAGCGATTGTCATTTTACGCTTAAATTAATTCTGTAACTTCTGACTAGGAATATCTTTCTTCTCATAGCTAAACCTCCTATAAAACAAGCATCTCTACATTATCAAGCATCTCGTTAAATGTCTTTTGAAAATATGCTTTCCTGCTACAATCCATTAATTCCAGCCTGGAGTCTATTGAAGTTTCTTTCCTACTCTCTGCCACATTCAGGATAGTATTAGCATCTACCTTGAAATAATCAATTATCTTAAATAGATTTGTGATACTTAATGTAAGTTCTCCATTCTCATACTTCTTAATAGTTGACTCACTAATACCAAGCTCAGCTGGACTACATTAAGTTCTGCTCTGCGGGACTTTATAAATGCAATTCCCTTTGCAAGCTCCTGATTATCTGTACCTTTGTTTCCTACTACGTTAAAATCTCTTTTATTCATTCTGTTGTCTCCTTTACGATTTCGTATTGGAGAGATTGGCGCCTCACTCTTGTGATGTGCTGTTCTTTAGCACACATTAATCGTACAACAAATTTCATCTAAAAACTCGATCTTGTAAGTCTACTTTTCTTTATTTACGCGGCCTATTATGTCTAAAAAAGGAGTTGAAAAAATAATAATACTATACGTATGGATTATGCCTATCCTAGATAGATTTTAAAATCGGAGATTTCGTTTATATTTTCAAATTTATATTGAAAAAAAGAAAATCATTCAATGAAAAAAATCTGCTAAATTCATTCATGAAAAGTTACGGGGTAGTTTTATACAAGTTCTTCCTGATATTTATCATGGAGAATAGTAAAGCAAAGATAACTTTCAGATTTTCACAGAATAAAAAACTTCTTATGAGCATCTATCGAAAATGGCAAATGCTTTTCTTAATACAATCTTTATATCCATACGGATGTTCTAACACCATCTTTTGTTCTGAAATAGTATAATGAATTTAAAGAAAGGATATAAGGATAAGCTCTATGGCGGATTTTATACATAAAAAGAACAGATTTACTTCATTTCAGATTATAATTTTGGGATTTATAGCAATAATCTTGATAGGAGCGTTGCTTTTAATGCTACCGGTATCGTCAAAAGCAGGGATAATAACTCCGTTTAACGAGGCATTGTTTACCTCCACTTCGGCTGTATGTGTAACAGGACTTGTGGTGCAGGATACGGCAACTTATTGGTCGTGGTTTGGGCAAGGAATTATACTGGTCCTCATTCAGATAGGAGGCCTTGGTGTTATTACGATTGCGGTATCATTTGCACTTTTGTCTGGAAGAAAAATATCCTTAATGCAACGGAGCGTTATGCAGGAAGCAATCTCCGCGCCGAAGGTTGGAGGAATTGTCAGATTAACGGGATTTATATTAAAGGGTACATTCTTGGTGGAGTTTACAGCAGCATTCATAATGATGCCGGTTTTTGTAAAAGATTTTGGGACAAAAGGTATATGGATGGCAATTTTTCATTCGATTTCAGCCTTTTGTAATGCAGGCTTTGATTTGATGGGAACAGAGAATGTAAAGTATGCGTCCCTTACCTCTTATATTTCACATCCATTGATAAATATTACAATTATGCTGCTCATTATAATTGGCGGCATCGGATTTCTTACATGGGAAGATATTCTAAAAAACAAGTACCGAATAAAATGTTACCGTATGCAGACCAAAGTAATACTTACTACTTCCCTGCTTTTAATTCTGTTTCCGGCATTCTTCTTTTTCTTCCGGGACTTTGCAGATATGCCAATGCAGGAAAGAATATTTAGTTCGCTGTTTCAGGCAGTGACTCCGAGAACCGCAGGTTTCAATACTGCTGACCTTACCATGATGACAGAAGACGGACTGGGAATTGTAATTGCCTTAATGCTGGTGGGGGGGGCACCGGGTTCTACGGCTGGTGGCATGAAAACAACAACTCTGGCGGTACTTATTGCAAATACATTGGCATGTTTCAGGCGAAAAGAAGATGCACAGATGTTTGGAAGAAGAATAGAAAACAGTACAGTAAAAAATGCAGCCACTATTTTTATGATGTACATTGTCTTTTTCTTTGGAGGTGCGATAGTGATTAGTGCTGTGGAAGATCTGTCATTTTCCACCTGTTTATTTGAAACAGCTTCAGCGATAGGAACAGTCGGATTAACATTAGGAATTACACCGGGACTGGGTGTTATTTCACAGATAATACTTATGATATTGATGTTTCTTGGACGAGTCGGAGGTTTAACACTTATTTATGCTGCTCTTTCAGGCAGCGATAAAAAAATATCAAAATTACCACAGGAAAAAATGACGGTAGGATAGGAGAAGGAAAATGAAATCAATATTACTGGTTGGACTTGGAAAGTTCGGAAAACATATTGCATTACAGCTGCATCAGTTAGGACATCAGGTTATGGGAGTGGATCATAACGAGGACAGAATAAATGATACCATAGACATTATGACCAATGCACAAATTGGGGACAGTACCAATGAAGAATTTTTATGTTCACTTGGAGTAGGCAACTACGATGTATGCATCGTAACCATCGGAAATGATTTTCAGTCTTCTCTGGAAACCACCTATTTGTTAAAAGAACTGGGAGCCAAATTTGTTGTTTCCCGGGCAGAGCGGGACGGACAGGCAAAGTTCCTGCTCCGTAATGGTGCAGATGAGGTAGTATACCCGGAAAAGCAGATCGCAAAATGGGCTGCCATCCGTTATACATCAAATCATATTCTGGATTACATTGAACTGGATGAGGCCCATTCCATATTTGAGGTTACGATTCCAAAGGAATGGTTAGGTATGAGCATTGGACAAATTGATATTCGTAAAAAATATAACATCAATATCATAGCAGTAAAGGATAAAGGGCAGACAAATGCATCTGTAACGCCGGATACCCTTCTGACTGCTGACAAAACAATGCTGGTTCTTGGCGAGGATAAGGCATTGCAGAAATGTTTCCATATCTAATGATAAGGAAAGGCGGTGAACATAATGGGTGTATGGGGCAACATTATATTAACTCTGGCAATGTCAGGTATATTTGGATTTGGATTTTATCTGATGACAAAGCTGGATAAATTTTTAGATGAGAACCGAAAGGCAATCGAGAAAGAAAATGAAAGCCGTGAGCCATCCTGTGTTATGCTTACCAACTCACTGACAAACGAGGAGATTTTGGAAGAAATTCGTAGGTTCCGCAAACGTCATGAAGACATAAATGTGTTGCTTTATGACAGTTCACACACGGAATTAATGAACAGTATGACATACCGGACTTTACAAAAGTGATAGAAAACAATCCGAAATGTGGTATAATTTACTCCATTAAGGAAGAAAGAGATGATGCAGATGAAAAAGGAACAAATACATAGCGATATAAATAGTGCAGAACATATCATGGTCTGTTTATCTGCATCACCGTCTAATGTGAAAATAATTAAGACTGCGGCTAAAATGGCATCTGCCTTTGGCGGCAGTTTTACTGCGCTTTATGTAAAGTCTGTAAATACAGACAAGATGGATGAGTTTGATAAAAAACGTTTACAGAGTAATATTCAGCTGGCAGAACAGCTGGGAGCTGAAATTGTGATCACACATGGAGAGGATGTGTCTTTCCTGATAGCGGAATATGCCAGAATATCGGGTGTGACACAGATTGTTATCGGACGAAGCAATATCAAGCGTCACCATTTCTGGAGCAAACCCGCCCTGACAGAGAAGCTGACGGAAATTGCACCTAACTTAGATATACACATTATACCGGATGGAAGCTTAGGGACAACCTATAAAGATGGAGAAGATTCTGTATTGTACAGGCTGGTAATATCCCCTCCAAAGGATATTTTCATAATGCTGCTTCTCCTTGCAGGTGTCACTTTGTTAGGGCAGGTATTCTATCATTTTGGTTTTACGGAGGCTAATATTATCGCCATTTATATTTTGGGGGTATTGCTGATTTCTTTATTTACCAGAGGATATGCTTGTGGCATTGCCGGTTCCTTAATGAGTGTTATACTGTTTAATTTCTTTTTTACAGAGCCGCGTCTGACACTGCATGCTTATGATTCAAGATATGCCGTGACATTTGGGATCATGATGGCAGTTTCCATTATGACAGGAACATTAGCATCAAAGGTAAAGCTCCATGCAAAGATGTCAGCCCAAAACGCATTTCGGACAAAGGTGCTGCTTGATACGAATCAGCTTTTACAAAAGGCAAAAAGCGATGAAGATATTATTAACATTACGGCAACACAGTTGATGAAATTATTAAACCGCTCGATTGTGGTATATACCGTCAAAGAAGAAATACTGTCTAACGGGCTTCTGTTTCCGGTGGAACCCGAGGTAAATAGCGGGGAACTGTTTTCTGATTTAGAGTATAATGCGGCACGTTGGGTTTATCAAAACCGGCATAGAGGCGGAGCTACAACGGATGCATATACGAATGCGAAGTGCTTATATCTTGCCATACGCATTTATGATAAGGTCTATGGTGTGATAGGTATTCACGTTGAAAAGAAACTGGATTCCTTTGAAAACGGTATGTTGTTATCTATCATAGGGGAATGTGCTCTGGCAATGGACAATAACCGCAATGCGAAGGAGAAGGAAATGGCGGCTGTGCTTGCCAAGAACGAACAGCTGCGGGCGAATCTGCTACGTGCCATTTCCCATGACCTGCGTACACCGCTTACGGCAATTTCCGGAAATGCGGAGAATGTACTTATGAACTATGAAACATTGGATGCTGATATGAGAGAGCAGATATTTAAGGAAATTTTTGATGATTCCCAGTGGCTCATTGGTATTGTGGAAAATCTGCTTTCCGTTACAAGAATAGAAGAAGGAAGAATGAATTTTAATATGTCCATACAGCTTATGGATGAGGTTATCAGTGAAGCACTGGCACATATCAGGCAGAAACGTAACAGGCATGATATTAAGGTTTATTGTGAGGATGAATTACTGCTTGCGAAGATGGATGCTAAACTGATTGTACAGGTAATAATCAATCTGGTAGATAATGCAATAAAATATACACCTTATGGTACCTCCATCCGCATAGTGGCAAAAAAGGAATCAAAGGCTGTAGCAGTCAGTGTGATTGATAATGGTCCGGGGATTCCAAAGGAAATAAAGCCACGTGTTTTTGATATGTTTTATATAGGAGAGAACAAGGTCGCAGACAGCCGCCGAAGTCTTGGACTTGGTCTTGCCCTTTGCAAGTCCATAATCAATGCGCACGGCGGAGAGATAACATTAACAGACAATCAGCCGCAGGGCTGTAATTTTACATTTATGTTACCATTGGAAGAGGTGAGAATTGATGAATAAACTTCAAATATTGGTGGTAGAAGATGATAAATCCGTCAGGAATTTAATGTCTACCACTTTAAAGGCACATGATTATAAATATATAGTGGCGGAAAACGGAGAAGAAGCCATTCTTCAGGCATCCACTTATAATCCGGACATTGCATTGCTTGATTTGGGACTTCCGGATATGGATGGGGTTGAGGTGATTAAGAAAATCAGGACATGGTCTAATATGCCGATAATCGTCATAAGTGCAAGAAGTGAAGATGCAGACAAGATAGAAGCACTTGACAATGGAGCAGATGATTATCTGACAAAGCCTTTTTCTGTGGAGGAGCTTCTTGCAAGACTTCGTGTAACAGCCAGAAGACTTGCCATGATGCAGGCAAATAATGCGAATGAATCCATATTTAGGAATGGTAAATTAAAGGTAGATTATGCAGCAGGAAGTGCATATATGGATGAGGAAGAACTGCATCTGACACCCATTGAGTATAAATTGTTATGCCTGTTATCACAAAATGTAGGAAAAGTTCTGACACATACTTTTATTACGCAAAAAATCTGGGGCAGGAGCTGGGATGATGATGTGGCATCCTTAAGAGTGTTTATGTCAACACTCAGAAAGAAGATAGAAACAGGTCCAGAGTCACCGCAGTATATCCAGACACATATAGGAGTAGGTTATCGTATGCTGAAGGTCGAATAAGATAATTTTTGATCATATGCTTCCTCACTCTCCATCGTAGGAAATCCATTTCTTAGACTATCACTGTGACTCACGTTCTGGAAACTTATTAATATTTACTTTACCAGAACCAATTCGCAAATAGCGCACACCATTAAATGCTGTTGGTACCTGTTTTGCTGCTGGAATCACCAGCACCACCACTTTTTGAAATAGTCTTGCCATTTATCCTACACTTTATCCCCCACATTTATTGATTGTTAAGTGAGGGATAAAAGTGGGGGATAAATTTTCTATCTGCTATTTCACAGAAATATAATTTATCTTAATACAATCAAAGTTTTACCGCCATACATCATCTTCAATTATCAGAATTGTCCTTAACTTTATCAAACTTAAAATCATCTCCAATCCTTAAAATATTACTAATAAACCCTATTTTCTAACTGTCAATCGTTCATTTTTCTATACTCACTTGGAGACATGTGAAATCTATCTTTAAAAACTCTGTTAAATGTTCTTTGACTGTCGAAACCACTTTCCATTGCAATATCAAGCAACGTATCGTTTGTATTTTCAATGGCACTAACTGCATAATTGATCCTAGCATCATTTAAATACTGACTAAAATTTCTATGAAATGTTTTTGAAAATACTCTAGATAAAACATATTTGCTTATTCCCAAATCCGTAGCCATTTTATCTAAAGTTACTCGTTCCCTAAAATGAGACGAAACATATGCAACAACCTGATACACAACTTCAGTGCTTCCTACACTTTGCTTATCAATAAGTTTTAGCTTTGGCAAGCATCTTGCTAAAATGATTTGAATATAAGCTTCCACAACCATCTGCTCCGTTTCTGGTGTATTCATAATTACATCTATTATATTCTTCAATTCTTCACTCATATTCTCTTCTTTTATAATTGGATACTCAGGTGCATCCTTTTGTAATTTTTCATAAAATACATTCGTGCTGGCAGGTAATATCTGTATATAGCAAGCCCTATTTACTCCTGGACCAAATACCTGATAATGATGAATCACATCAGGGAAAATCAGTCCCAAATCACCTTTTTCCATATGAAATAATTCCATACCCATTCCAAGTTCCAGAGTTCCTTCTGTTACATATACAATCTCTAGTGCACTATGCAAATGAGGCTCAATATGCTTAGATTTTTTTTCTCTTATTTTTATCGTATTTTTTGTCTCTTTATATCGAATATGCACTAAACTCACGCTCCTTCACATTTAATATATTTGCAATATCTGTCTAACTTTTAATACCATTTGGCAAGAAACTATAATCCTCTTGTTCTATAATACACTTGTAAAACAAAGAAAGGAGATGAGCCAAATGAGTAGGTTTAAGAATTATTTCAATGCACTTTTAGCTTTTTATGCACCAATGTTTGAACACTTTTGTCGTTAAAAACATTTTAAGAAACTAAAAGGGCGATTTGTGAAAACTGAATATTTAAAAGCAGACCACTTCACAAATGTGAAATGGTCCTTTTTTATTTATGCAACTTCAAAAATCTGTTAAACTCCTTTTGCCTCTCTTCTGTTCCCTTATAAACTCCCATAAATTCAATGACATTTACGAATAGCCAGCAAAAGGGCATTGTTCTTTTGTTTAGACAATGCCCTTTGCTATTAGTCACTGCCCTCTTACTGTGCAGTCTTTGCTGTTATTTTCTTTTCAATTTTTAACTTTACATTTGCTTCCTCAACGTTCATTTTGGAAAGAATAAACCAAATCAACACATCAAAAATAAGCGGCAGCCAAAGATACATAAACTGCATCATATTAAGCGCTGACTGTGGCTGAACTGAATTTGTTCCAACGTAACCACTAAGCTCTAACATCCATCCTACAACAGCGGTGCCGATACCGCCACCGATCTTAACACCAAGTGAAGTGCATGAATACATAGTTCCATCTACACGTTTTCCCTGTGTTAAGTAAGTATATTCTGAACAAGAAGCAATTACTGCATTCATATCTCCTTGCCATGGTCCCTGACCTAACGCTGCAACAGCTGTAAATAACATCATCAACGGTATGCTTCCCATATATCCTGCTACTACAACTAACGCTCGACCAATTACAGCCAAGAAATATCCTCTCTTATTCAGTTTATACATTCCTTTCCATTTTCCTACAAGTGTCGGTGTAAAGATTAGGGCAATAATAAGTGGAATGTTAACCGCCCACGCAAACTGACCAAAGAGATTTTTATTTTTTAATACCCATGTCATATAGTAAATACCTGCACCAATCATAGCACTATATAACTGCTGCAGAATATAGGTACCACAAATCATCAGATAGTATTTATTTTTTATAAGTAATTTGAATGCCTGAATAAGTCCGTATTTTTCTTCTTCTCCAGTTGTCTTTTCTTCATTTAACTCTTCCTCTGGAAGTTCCTTAACAGACATGCAAGAAATTGTATTTGAAATTAAGCCAATTACTGCATAAATAATTGCAACAAGTCTCCATGCGGCTGCATCAGCGCCACAGAAATCTACAAAACCTACGGTTATTGCCTGAATTAAAAGGCTGGTTGAGAATGCAAAAATGAAACGATATGATCCCATTTGTACACGTTCCTTGCTATTCTTTGTAATCAAGGATGTAAGTGCTGAATACGCAATGTTATTTGCTGTATAAAATACCCCGTTTAAAAGTGTGTACGCAATAAAAAACCACGCATACTGTGCTGTTTTTCCAAGACTGGTTGGAATTGCAAAACAAGCTACTAATGTAACCGCACATCCAATATATCCATATAGCATCCATGGTCTTGCCTTTCCAAACCTGCTTTTAGTCTTATCAATCATAGAGCCAAAAAAAATATCCGTAAATCCATCAAATAACTTTGAAACCGCAATCAATGTTCCTACTATTCCAGACGCTAGTCCAACGGTATCTGTCAAATACACCATAATAAATGATGTTAAAAAAGCATATACTACATTGCCAGCTATATCACCAGATCCATAGCCAATTTTGTTATACCATTTGAGGTATTTTTTATCCTCCATAATTTTCACTCCCTCTGTAAATTATTTATGATTTCACAATCCCTTCTCTTCTCTGAATCATGAATTATTTTTTTTATAATAATGCGGTCGGACTCCCTTTTCCCGGGCATATTCAGAAGTCCAACCCGCAAATATTCTATTACTCTTTCACATATGGTATCAATTTAATTGTAAAATCAAACTCCACATCATTGAATCTGTATTTATCTAATACAACAGGTCCACAACTGTTAGATCCAATTCCATTTAACGCATAATCAATACATAAAACCGTACTTTCTGTCGCCTCAAGCATATAATTATGATCCGCTTTTTCTAGTTCTTCCTGTGTATAAACGGAAGCATTAAATGAAAACGATTTTTCAGACACAGCAGTGAATCCAAACTGTCCATTTGTTATTTCCACATAATCGCAATCAAAATGGCTGCCATTTTCCTGTGGTCTAATATAATCCTCATGCATATCGAAAACTTTAGCTTTAAACATTCCATGGCTTGATGCCCGATGCTTGTCCCTATAGCTTTCCTGTGGTCCCATTCCATAATAAGTTACATCTTCAAGTTGCTTATTTAGGAATAATCGCAGTCCAAATCTTGGGAGATCTGGAAATTCTGAATCCTTTACTACCTCCATTGAGGATGTTATAGCACCATTACAATCTACATCCCAGGTAATAACCACATCCAATATTTTTTGAATAGTTGCTGCTGAAACAGATGACTTTACAACTATTCGTACTCCCTTACCCGATTGCTCCACTCTTGTTTGGTATGCTCTTACATAGGCATCATCATATTTTGCCTTCTTCCACTCAAGTTTTATATACATATCATTATCTGTAGGAGCTCTCCATATGTTTATCTCCATCGGTTTTTCCAAGTATTCTCTACCGGCAAATACCATAGAATCAAACATTCCATTCTTTTTATTGTAGATATAGCTAAATGATTTGCCCTTCAATATTACCTGAGTGTCATTCTCCATTACATCAATATCCGACTGCTTATTTTCCTGTTCAAGCCACTTTACAGCATTCTGGTTTCTAGAATCATCATTAGACAGTTTTACTTCATCAAATCCAAGCACATATCCACTCGGAATTAATTTCATCTCCTTTTTTAGCAAATATGTTACTTTTAGAAATACCTTACCTTTTGCAGGAATTTTTACTTTTAGATTCATTTCTCCATCACTGTGAGGCTTTACATCCGGAACATCAATTTTACCAGAATCACAGGTGAATCCATCACAGGTAACTTCGTATTTTGCGGTTATAAAATCCTGCAAATTATCAAAATCCATATAGTTATGAAGAACTAATTTACCATTTTTTTCATCATATGACACAACCCTTGCTGGTCTATAAACATTCTTGTATTCCAAAAGACCCGTATGTGGTTTTCTATCTGGATACACAAGACCATCCATGCAGAAATTTCCATCGTGTACTATCTCGCCATGGTCTCCGCCATAGTAATACATTCTCTTTCCATTTTCTGCAATTCCTTTATCAATAGCATGATCACACCATTCCCACACAAAGCCTCCGCACATTAAATCGTTTTTCTGAATCAACTGAAAATAATCCTCAAAATCTCCAGGTCCATTTCCCATGCAGTGGCAATACTCCACAAGAAGAAATGGCTTACTTGCATCCTTCTCCAGATACTCTGCTATTTCTTCAAAGCTTGGATACATTCTGCTGTACAAATCAAGATTTTCATAATCATATGTTACGTCATAATTTCTATATCTTGCACTCTCATACTGAGTAATCCTTATTGGATCAAATTCCTTTGTCCACTTCAGTACTTTTTCAAAATTACATCCATAGGCACTTTCATTTCCCATTGACCACATTACGATAGAAGGTCTGTTTTTGTCTCGCAATACCATTAACTGAACCCTATCGATAATTGCTTTTTCCCAGCTTGGATCGTCCGCAATTTTCTCATTCCACCGTTTAAACCGATTGTAATCCGTATCTTCTTTTCTATAAATCAAAAAAGGTCCATGTGCTTCAATATCAGCCTCATCAATCACCATAAAACCATACTTATCACAAAGCTGATAGAAATATGGCACATTTGGATAATGACTGCTTCGGATAGAATTGAAATTATGCTGTTTCATCATTGTTAAATCTTTCATAATTTGATCTATGCCAACAGTAAAACCCGTTACAGGATCCGAATCATGTCTGTTTACACCTCTGAATTTTATCTTTTGTCCGTTAAACAAAATCACTTTATTTACAATTTCAATTGTTCTGAATCCAACATACTCCACAATTGTTTCGTTCTCTGTTTCCAAAATCAAAGTGTAAAGATATGGATTTTCTGTATTCCACAGTATCGGGCACACAACATCCAATTTTACACTTCCATTTTCTCTTATACTTCCAGTTGCAATTATGGCTCCATTTTTATCCTCAAGAATAATATTCGTTTCTATATTCTTTGCATACTCAACCTGAATATTTACTGTTGCTTTTTCCGTTTCTAACTGTGTCGTGATTCGATAATCACGAATCGCATTCTCTGGTCTCTTTAAAATATACACGTCCCTAAATATACCACTCATCCGGAATTTATCCTGATCCTCTAAATAGGAACCATCACACCATTTCAATACAAGAACCGCAATTCTATTTTTTCCTTCTTTTACTAATTCTGTAACATCAAACTCACTGGTTGCATGTGACACCTGACTGTACCCAACATATTCACCATTTATCCACACGTAAAAGCAGCTATCAACGCCCTCAAAGTTTAAAAATGCTTTTGGAGCTTTAATGTCTTTGGTATATTCAAAATCATATACATATGTGCCACAAGGATTATCCTGCGGTACATATGGCGGATCAAATGGAAATGGATATTTAATATTTGTATACTGATGGCTATCATATCCAGCATTCTGCCACAATCCCGGAACTTTCATATCTGCATATCCGTCAGCATCAAACTCCCCTTTATAAAACGCCTCTTTCACATTGTAAATACTATCATAATACCGAAACTTCCATATTCCATTCAAAAATTGAATACGATCAGACTGTTCTCTATGTTCTACAAGATCGTCCATCCTCTTAGATGCCGGAATATAATATGATCTTGCTGGCATAGTGTTCTCATGTAAAATCTCTAAATCTTCATAATACCTTGGTACTATCATTTCGTAACCTCCTTCATACATATACATTTTTGTTTTCTCGTGTATGCCCCATACACTATTTTTAATTCATTCTCTTTTCTATATAGATATCATATCTTTTTTTGCAATTATTGTCTATAAACTATAATGGACAGAATATGCACAAAATGATACAATATTATAAACACAGAAAATTAATATCATTTGATAATACGTTGTTATCATTTATTTATAATCTCACTTATAGGAGGTATTCATATGTACTTAAATTCTGCCTATCTAAACAATTCAGCTATTGACTTCAAAGATAAAAGCAAACCATTAATTGTAGGAAGTTGTGGAACATACAGGCTTCTATCAAAACGCAAACTACCAACCTATCGTCCAAGGGGCAGAATTGATTATCAATTGCTCTATATAAATGCCGGAAAAGCTCATTTTCACTTTGATAGCATAGATAACGAAACAATAGTCAATGCCGGAAACATGATTTTGTATCGACCAAAAGAACTTCAAAAATATGAATACTACGGTACAGACAAAACAGAAGTATATTGGGTTCACTTTACAGGCGGTGATGTCAAAAATATATTACGGAAATACGGAATAAAAGATAATATGAGAACTTTTTTTGTTGGAACCTCGTTAGAATACGAAAGAATATTCAAAAGAATGATTTCTGAATTACAGAGATGTCAAGAAGATTACGAAGAAATACTAACTTTACTTATGCGTCATCTGCTTATCTCTATACATCGTGACCTATTAAAAGAAAGAAAACTCTCTGACGTTTATCTCGATAACGAAATGGATATAGCTACACAATATTTTAATGACAATTATAATACTGATATAAATATAGAAGAATATGCTCAATCTCGTGGCATGAGTACATGTTGGTTTATACGTAATTTCAAAAAATTTACAGGGACAACGCCAATGCAATATATCATGTCAATTAGAATTTCAAACGCACAATCTCTGTTGGAAACAACACAATATTCTATATCCGAGATATCTAGAATTGTGGGATATACCAATCCATTGTACTTCAGTAGATTATTTCACAAGCAGAAGGGATTTGCACCATCCAAATACCGGAAATGTAAAAAGTAACAAACGCAAACATCTTAACTTATAAAATAATAGGGGAGAGTACTATCCCATCAGATATCACTCTCCCTCTGAATCAATTCTGTTCTTCATCTAACCATTCTTTTAGCTTTTTCTGTAACAGCTTTTTATCCGGCAAATCATCAAAATAATACTTAACCTCTACATATGTGAATACAGCATATTTTATATTGGGATATTCAGTGATTTTTTTTCTATCTCATTTGCGAAATATTCGCAATTTGCTAACACCTTTCTAGTTATGTAATAAAGAATAGTACGAGCATTTTTAATTTTATCAGCTATCATAATTCTGTATGCCTCCTTCTTCCAT
>CAKQYU010000014.1 GCA_934293575.1 uncultured Lachnospiraceae bacterium
GATAACTAAAAATTATCCGTCACTTATCTTCTTCCAACATAAAATTGTCCATCGATTCCTCTCGGCAAACGACGAGTTTTACCAAAAATCGTGTTATTTTTACCATGTTGAAAATTTTTGGGGTTTTTTATGGTATATATAGGTACAACAGAAAATTTAAATAAGATAAAACATAGATACAATTCAGGGGGGAGTAATCAATGAGAATACATAATGGCAAGTTATTAAGAAGGAGTAAAAATTTTCTATCATATATACTGGTCATGCGTTGTTTGCAAATCCGGATAATGCGGAACGGTTTAAATTGTGGGAACAACAGAATGCAGACGGAGGATTTGGATATCATAATATGGATGATTCCAAGGTAGAATTAACGGCAGAATATGTATTACTTCTAGGGAAGTTAAATCAGGACATTGAAAATTATAATGTAATGATGGATTTTTGCATGGAACAGTATAATGGTGATTTTTCGGAGGCGTCATTTATAAAACAGGCAATGCTTGCAAGAATAAAACAACAAATAGAAAAGGAGAGTTATACAAAAGAAGTAATAAATGATTTACTGGTAGTTCAAAAGGATGATGGAAGTGTATATGGGAATATAGAAGATACCATGCTCTTTGTCATACTACTGGATGAAATGATGAGGGGGGAATAAATATTGTTTGGAAACTACAGAAAGATAGAAAAACGGATTCTGTCAGTTATTCTTGTTATCGCAATGACATTTGGTCTGTTATCAGGATGTGGACAAGCAAAGCCGGATACAGAGGATGCCACGGCATGGGAGAGTGCCGGGAAAGAAGCAGTATCAGCCGGCAGAGAACTTTATGAAGCTTCACAGGAAACGAAAGATTTATTGGATAACCTGGTAACTGCGCTGGATAAAAAAGATTCAAAAGATGCAGCTGCCATAACAGATTCTCTATCCGGACAACTTGCGGATACGAAGGAGAAAACCAATGCATGGCTTTCCCTTCAGACGGTTTTAGGGGATACACTGGATGAGGAATCTGCGGGACTTTTAAAGGAACGGGAAAAGACATTTACAAAGGAATTGGAAGCATCCCGGAAAAATGCGGAAGAACTTCTGGAAGATATTCAGACTGCATTAAAGGCGGATGATCTAGAAGAGGCAGAAAGAAAAACCAATGAATTAAAAAATCTTCTTACGGAAGAGGACGTTCCACAGACTTATGGAACGTCCCTTCCAAATGAAACGGAACAACAGGTGTCGGATGAAGCGGTTTATAAAGAGGAACCGTTGGCTGACAACCGGAGCATGGAGCCGGTACAGGAAACAGAAGAAGAACTGCTTGCGACAAAAGGGGATACCGGGTTAAGTGATGCCATAAAGGAAAAGGCAGAAGAACTGGAAACTCCCCTTGCCATTTATAACTATGTGAAAAACAACATTGGTTATGAGTATTATTATGGCAGTAGAAAGGGCGCGTCGGGAACATTGGATTCCTTAGGTGGTAATGATCTTGACCAGGCAAGCCTTCTGATTGCCATGCTGCGTTATCAGGGTTATGAGGCAGAGTATGTAAAGGGAGATATTCTTCTGACAGAGGAACAGGCACTATCCCTTACCGGAGCCGGAACCTTTAAACAGGCGGCGGATGTACTGGCATCTGCCGGAACGCCTGTGACCAGATTGATGAGGGGAGAAGAAATCGTATATCTCCGTGTTGAGCATGTATGGGTAAGGGCATACATACCGTATACCGATTACCGTGGTGCAGGAAACACATCAGGAGATAAGGTGTGGCTTGACCTTGACACCGGTATTAAGGATTATGAAGCTGTAACCAATATTTATGATACCTTAGACGAGGAAGGATTCTCCGAACAAATCCAGAGTATAACAGAAAGTGGTGATACGGAACAGTTAGAAACGTTACTGTCAAAGTGGGAGAAACAGTTAGAAAGTAAGGATTTAAGCGAAACTTATGCAAGAAAGCGGATTATCCGGCAGGAAGAATTAAGCTATCTGCCCCTGTCACTACAGTATCAGGTAGAGAAAGAAAAGGATACCTTTGCACAGGTACCGGATATCTTGAAGGACAGTGTGACCTTTGAACTGAATGGGGATGTGTTAACCAGCATAAAGGCATCTGATGTACAGGGAAAGGATATCCTGCTAAGCTTTGCCCCTGCCAGCGATTCCGATAAAACAATCTTTGAAAGCTACACCAGTATCTTTGATATTCCTGCCTACGCCGTGTATATGACACCTGTATTACTGGTGGATGGAGAGGAAGTTGCCAGAGGGGAAGAATATCTGGAAAGCACTCTTGGAACAAAGAGCAGCTTTACCATTCATATCTCTTCCGGAGGAAAGAGTACAACCATAACCAATGATGTTACTACCGGTTCCATGTATGGGGTAACCTTAGACAGCCAGAGCATTACAGCATCTGAATTACAAGATGTCTATGACGAAGTAGCTGCCTTAAAGGATAGTGTGACAGAGGAGAATGTCTACAGTGAGGAATATCTTGGAAAGTTATTAAACCTTGCAGGAAAGTTATACTTTGCTCAGGTGGATATCGCAGATACCATTGCTTCTGATATGTATAATGTGGCAGTAACCAGAAGTCTGAGTGAAGGGATTACCGGATATGAGGTACAGACTAGCGGTTTGTATGGAATGGTAACCGGCATTGCAGAAGGAAGTCTGTATATTGATGTAGACAATGACAGCCACAGTGTATTAAGCTTAGAGGGAGACAGTGACGTGGCAAGGGAATATTTCCTGTCCACCGGAATGATCAGCTCCCTGTATGAAAGTACAGTGTGGGAAGAGATAACCGGGGAAGAAAGTGTATCGACTATCTCTATCTTGGCGAAAGCATCGGAAGAGAATATCGACATCCTCTTACTGTCCAAGGCAAATCTGTCTACCAAGATTGAAAAACTGAATACAGACGAAATCACAAAGCAGTCCATTATCAATGCAGTTAAAAGCGGAATGATTGTTACTGTTCCCGCAGAAGAAGTCACTATGGGTGACTGGTCAGGAACAGGGTATATCGTAACAAATCCAGCAACCGGAGTAGGAGAATATATGATATCCGGTGGGTTGAATGGGGGAAGTACAAAATATATTTTAGGCGTTACGGAATTAGTTGCAACTATTTGCTCTGCGGTTGCATTGGCAGTTATAATTACGACTATTGCAGGTATATTAAGCGGATTGACACTGGTTGGTTGTGCTGCATTATTATTGGTTGCATGGTTTGCAATAAACTATATGATGTGGACTTATTACCTGGAGTATTTCTTTGAAGGTGATTTAGAAGCAAGAGAAATCTCGGAATCAGAATTGGGAATACTAGTGTTTTATACTGTTATGCTAGAACAATATGTTATTTGCTTTATTCCAAATAAGAGAATAGAGACAGGTACGAGAGAAACAACTAGGGTTGGTAGATGGATGTCAAAAGAGGAATATAACAGCATGGTTTCGACTGGGAAAGTTCAGTTGTCGGGAGATAATAAAATTCATGTTGCAAATCCTGCAAATATAAATGTATTCAAGAATCAAGCTCCAAATGGTTCAATATATGTTGAATTTGATGTTCCCAGCCATTCAATCTCTCAAGGAGGAACTGATGGATGGGGAATTGTAAATGGACCGGGCTCTTTACTTGATAGGTTATATGAAAAAAAGGGTTTGCCAAGAATTACTGAAGTGCCAGATGCAACTAATATATCTATTGAGGGGAGAAAATGATATGAGCGACTATAATTTTAGAAGATTAAAATCTAATATATTGGAGTGGTATAAAAAATGGGAAAGTAAATTATCAAATAAATGTGCTTGTGCAATTAAAAAAAATAGTATGGATATATTGATTATTGATTTTGAATTTGATAATTGTTTGGCGCAACTTTCTTTGACTAATTCAAAATTTACCCCGTATCAATTTATATATTTTGAAGCAATGGAAGTAGTTAGTATAGAAGAACTTAAACAAGTATATTGTGTGTATGATGATAAGGATACGATGCTAAATGATTTGATGTGCTCATTGGATGAGGCAATATTATTTTGTTTGAATTATGTTGTTGATTAAAGGAATAAGGGAGATACATATGGGCGGCACTCTGGGACAAAGCTATTTTATACGAGTAATGAGGTTATGAATAAAGAATGATGGAAAACTGCAGGTTAATGGAGGATGATAGAAGATGAGAGTATATGGAATGAAAGCTGACTTAGCTGAAAAAAATGTTACTTTTTTGGGTTTGTTGGATCATGAATCATTTATGAAATTTGATAAAGAGCTTTGTGAAGGACTGCCTGTATCTGATGCATTTCGATTTGTGGAACTGGAAAGAAATAACTCCAATCCAAGAGAAAAAGAACTTATGGATTGCTCACATGTGTGGATTGCAGTGGGAATTGTACTATTTAATCAGAAAGCAAAGGATTGTCTTGAGAGGGTGTTCGGGGATTATGTAGAGTTCGTTCCGGCAAAGTATCAGGATGATATCTATTATATTGTGAATGTATTGAATATAATTGATGGACTTAATTATGAGAAGTCGGAATTTAAGAAAACACGTGACGGAAGCCCTTATTCTGTAAATAAGTTTTCTTTTAAACCCAACATAGTAAAGGACGTATCGATATTCAAAGTTTTTTTGGATGGGAGTATTTATAGTACAGATATTTTGGTATCGCAGGAGGTTAAAGACATCGTAGAAGAAAATGGATTGACAGGATTTTCCTTTGAGGAAGTATGGAGGGATGATGAAACAGACCGGAATTAAGATGGTAAGGATATAGAGATTTTTTTGTTAATGGAGGATGATAGAAGATGAGAATATATAGAATGGAAGCTGACTTAGCTGAAAAAAATGTTACCTTTTTGGGTTTGTTGGATCATGAAGCATTTATGAAATTTGATAAAGAGCTCCGGAGGGGACTACCTGTATCTGATGCATTTCGATTTGTGGAACTGGAAAGAGATAAATCCGATTTAAGAGAAACAGAATTTATGGACTGCTCACAGGTGTGGATTACAACGGGAATCGTGCTATTTAATCAGAAAGCAAAGGATTGTCTTGAGGGCGTGTTCGGGGATTATGTAGAGTTTGTTCCGGCAAAGTATCAGGATGATATATATTATATCGTGAATGTATTAAATGTAATTGATGGACTTAATTATGAGAAGTCAGAATTTAAGAAAACACATGACGGAAGTCCTTATTCCGTAAAAAAGTTTTCGTTTAAACCTAACATAGTAAAGGATGTATCGATATTTAAAGTGTTTTTAAAGGATCATATTTATAGTACAAATCTTTTGGTATCACAAGAGGTTAAAGACATCGTAGAAGCAAATGGATTGACAGGATTTTCTTTCGAGGAAGTATGGCGGGATGATGAAACAGACCGGAATTAAGAAGGTAAGGATACAGAGATTTTTGTGTCGCTGGAGGTTAAAGATATCGTAGAAGAAAATGGATTGACAGGATTTTCTTTTGAGGAAGTATGGAGGGATGATGAAACAGACCGGAATTAAGAAGGTAAGGATACAGAGATTTTTCTGCCCATGGAGGAAAACTGCAGGTTAATGGAGGATGATAGAAGATGAGAGTATATAGAATGGAAGCTGACTTAGCTGAAAAAAATATTACTTTTTTGGGTTTGTTGGATCATGAATCGTTTATGAAATTTGATCAAGAACTTTGTGAAGGACTGCCTGTATCTGATGCATTTCGATTTGTGGAACTGGAAAGAAATAACTCCAATCCAAGAGAAAGAGAATTTATGGATTGTTCACATGTGTGGATTGCAGTGGGAATCGTACTATTTAATCAGAAAGCAAAGGATTGTCTTGAGGGTGTATTCGGGGATTATGTAGAGTTCGTTCCGGCAAAGTATCAGGATGATATCTATTATATTGTGAATGTACTAAATATAATTGACGGACTTAATTATGAGAAGTCAGAATTTAAGAAAACACATGATGGGAAGCCATATGCTGTAAAAAAGTTTTCGTTTCAACCCAACATAGTAAAGAATATACCGATATTTAAGGTATTTTTTTGGAAAAATATTTATAGTACAGAGATTTTTGTATCGCAGGAGGTTAAAGACATCGTAGAAGCAAATGGATTGACGGGATTTTCTTTTGAGGAAGTATGGAGGGATGATGAAACAGACCGGAATTAAGAAGGTAAGGATACAGAGATTTTTCTGCTAATGGAGGAGGAAAGAGGATTATGGAGAGGGTAATCAATAGGGCAAGAAGATTTATAGGAATTTCTATTTTTCTATGCATCTGGATATGTACAGGTAATAACATACAGGCGCAAGAACTTACAGGAAAGGAACAAGCTGTAGAATGGGTAATACAGGAGGCTTCTTCTGAAGGAGAATGGGAAAATGAGGGCCTGCCAAATCTTACTTGCAATGTCTTTTATGTGTTAGCAAAAGAAAACAGAGAACTAAAAGCCAATTATTTGACGATGTGGAAAGAACAACAGGAAAATTTAAATAATGACGAATTGGCTCATCTTGCGTGGGCAACCGGCGATTTCGGTTGTATGAACGATGTGTGGGAAAACCAGAATGAAGATGGTGGATTTGGTTTATGCAAGGGTTACGAAAGTAATCCTTATGATACTTTGTTAGTTTTAATGGCAGAAGTAGCGACAAGTAAGCCGAATGAACAACAGCCAGAAAAGGTACAAAAAGCAATGATGTATCTTGTAGAGAACCAGAATGAAGATGGTGGATTTGGATATACTGAATGGGATAAAAGCAATCCGTTATTATCTGCAGAAGTTGGAATTGTAGTACAGACATTGCAATATGAGGGAGATGATTTTTATAGTGCATTAGATAGATATTGCAATGGTATTTTTACAAAGAAATTTTCAAAAACAGAATTTCAGGAACAGGCAGAGATAGCAAGATATCTGTATTGCAGGGGTCTGGTGAATGATTCAGAGAATATAGAGAAAATATTGCGAGAAATACAGGAAGAGAATGGAAGTATCTATAATAGTGTGGAAGATACCATTTTGTATATCCTTCTTGAAAATGAAATAGACAAATATAATGAACTTCATTTTGAAATCAGCAAAATGGATGTTGAACTTAACAGTTATGTTTGGGAAGCTGATAAAACAAATGAAGTAAAAATTCATACAAAAATTACATATAAGACAAATCAGGATATTAATGGAGTAATTCGTTATACCGTGATAGAATCAGGAGTAGATATCCTTACAAAAGAAGTGGAACAGTTGTTTTCAAAAGAGAAAACAACAACTACGATTGATTATGATGATATTATGGTAGAACCATCAACAGAAAAGGATTATGTATTACGGATTGAGATTCTTGTGGATGGGATTGTATCTGATGTAGTTGAAATAAAGCTTACCATTTATAAAGATGTGATAGATGATTTGGTGTTAAGTGCAGATGTGGTAAATGGTGAAAATTATGGATTAAAATTAAACTGGAATGATATTTCAAATGAGAATCACAGATATGGATATCGTGTATATAGAAAAAATAATGACGATGAATGGGAGACACAATCTGTATGGGATGGTGAAGAAAAAGTAAAGGTATTAAATATATATCCATGTAATAGGGCGAAAGATTATCTTGTTCAATGGATGGAGACAACGTTAGAAGAATCAGAAACTCCTGCTGGTATGGGCCTATTTGAAATAGATACAGTTTATATTGATGATTATAATAAGAGTCCAGAAATATATTTGATGGACTCTAATGGAATGTATAAATATGACGTATTAATGTTTGGAACTTATGATAGCAATTTTGAAAAGGATATTTCATCAAAGGCATATGAGGCAACACAGAAATTTGCAGATGCTGGAGGAGGTATTCTGTTCGGACATGATACTATATTGTATAGAATGCATAATTTTTCTAAGTTTGCGGATCAAATAGGAATATTGTTAAAACCATATTATAACAGAAGAGATACAACGAAAGTGCGGGTGGTAAAACAAGGATTTTTGACATCTTATCCATGGAATTTGACAGGTGAATTGACAATTCCAGCATCACATACGCAGGCACAATATACTGGTGGAACATTGTCGGCTGATGTATGGATGGAATTTGATAATGAATATGATGTGGATATAGAGACGGGTGGAAAGACAAATGCTTATTTGTTTACGAAAAACCAATTAGCCATGATTCAGACAGGACATAGTAATGGACAGGCAACCGATGATGAGAGAAAAATTATAGCAAATACCTTGTTTTATTTAAAGCAGTATACATATGCAACATCGGCAACAGATCATTCTTTTTACGATGAGAATGCACCTGAAAATATAACAGTGTCGGATATGGTAAATGGGCAGATTATAATATCGGCTGATGATAAAGGAACACCGTATGATTATTATGTAGAGGCGGTAGGAGAAAAAAGGGATGAGAATATAAAATCTAATATTGTAGAGGCAACAGCGATTTCGGGATTAAAGGGATTTGTTGTGAAATGGATGGATTCAAATGAGCCGGCTGACATTTTAACCTATGATGAGGAAGGAAATCTTACATCAGAGATACTGCCAGCGACAGAGGGTAGTCTTATATACAAACTTGATAATATAGACGTTGGAGAAAGTGGATATTTACATATTTTTGCGGTTGACTATGCGGGGAATATCAGCAAAGAGCAGATTATTGAAGTTACAAATGCATCGCAGATATCAGACAAGGAATATCTGAATCTTCCATATGCAATGGTTGCAACGGAGGAAGAGGTAAGTATTTGTTGTAGCATGGCAAATATAAAAGGTGATATTTACGGAGAAAGAGAGTTCTTCTTTCAAGGTTCGACATTGGAACTTTCCGGAACTGCCAGAACACCGGGAAAGCTTTCCATAGCAGGAGGAGTGTTGCATTTGACGGGACAGGAGGAAGGAATCACACCTATAAAATTACCGGATTATACAGATACTATTGTGAATGATATAGCAATGGAACAGGCTCCGGTTGATGAAATAATGGTGTATAACAGTACGGAAATTAATTCCCCTGTTTTTTGTCAGCGAACAACCGGAGCATGGTGTAATGATTTAAGTTTGCGTGCAAGCCTGATATCAAATCAGGACATCAGCTTTAATGCCAATACGATAACATGTACAGGAGAAAATCCGGTCATACTCTGTTCCAAGGAAGGAAATATCAGGGTACAGGCAACAAAATTTGGTGGTTCCGGTTTGATTTATGCACCAAATGGAACAGTAACAATTTGTGTATCGGAGTTTAATTATACAGGAAGCATAATAGCAAAGAAAATAGTATTTCAATCAGGAAATGTGAATGTAAATCAGTAGGAGGCAAGAGAGGATAAGGGGATTATGTTTAGTAATTATTTAAAAGTTGAAAAAAAGATTCTGTCCATAATTCTGGTTATGGCAATGACCATCGGTCTGTTATCCGGCTGTGGACAGGTAAAATTTGTTAAAATTGGTGATGTTTGGAAAGCTATAAAATAGTTATGTATTGAGGATTAATTATGGAAAAAAATTATGATTTAGCAAAAGTAATTTTTGATAATTACGATGGCAGTTATTTTCAAATGAAAAGAGATGATAGATATAGGGAATATAAGCAGTATTCGGTACCTAAAAGTATGGAAATGCAATGGATATTAGAAAAAAAAGAGAATGCAAAGAAATATATAATAAAGTGTGAAAATATGAGCGATGTGGCAACCAATTTTGGAAAATATTGTCATTATAGTAAATTGAGAAGAGATAAAAAAGATATAGATATAATAAATAATTATATATTGTCTCATCAAGAAACATTGGACTCCTATACTTTATATAGATGTGTTTTAGAATACATTGAGGTGTTACGTTTTTTTAATAAATGGTCAGGAAAAAGGCGAGAAGATGTATTGAGACTATTAGGAAGAATGCTTAATAAGGATATATCTATTTCAGAGGATTATAAAGTAAAAGGTGAGAATCTTGATTATATAAATGAACAAAAATTAAAATCTCAAATTATAAGAACTATAGAATATTGGAGTAATCCACATACGGAATAAGGTATGAGTTACTTGCAGTGCAGGAAGAGGACGGAAGCATATACGAAAATGTGGATGAGACCATGCTTTATATTGTGTTGCTGGAAGAAATGTTAAAGGAAAGTACAGTGTGGGAAGAGATAACCGGGAAAGAAAGTGTATCGACTATCTCTATCTTGGCGAAAGCATCGGAAGAGAATATCGATATCCTCTTACTGTCCAAGGCAAATCTGTCTACCGAGATTGAAAAACTGAATACAGACGAAACCAAAAAGCAGTCCATTATCAATGCGGTTAACAGTGGAAAGATTGGTATATGTTTGACAGATGAAAATGTACAAATTTGGAAATATACGTCATCAACGGGAGATTATGTGTTTTATAATAATGGATATATACAATTCCCAGAGAGATATTTGTATCCGGATACTAATATCAGTGTATTAGATATTGGTACTTTTACAACTACAATTTATGTATTTACTGAAAGAAAACCATGTCTGAGTTGTGAAGGTGTTATTAATAAATTTAAGGAAATGTTTCCAAATATTAAATTATTTATTATATACCAATATGATTAGGAGGCGTAGTATGTATCAATACGAAATATGTATAGCAGTTGAATATTGCGAGCTGTTAGTGTCAGATTTGGCACATGAGTTGGGTGTTTTTTTTGATGAACAAAAATATAAAAAGGCAATGTATGAAAGGGATTCTAAAAGTTTAGATAATTTATTTATTTTTTCCAATCAAGAATGTACAGTTTATGTTGACTGTAATAATAGAGATTGGTTATATAGTGTAATAGTAATGGGAGAAGGAAAGGAAAATAAAAAGATTGAGGATATATTAACAAAATGGAATACAAAGTGCCGAATAGAATATGGACAAAAAGTATATGGATATCTTGAAAATCGATATAGAAAATCAAATACTATGTTAAATTTTATATGCAAATTTTATAATTATGATATAACACAATTAAGAAAAACAAATAAATAATCTTTTTTCCTGTGGAGAAAAAGTTGCAGTAACCAGAAGTCTGAGTGAGGGAATTACCGGATATGAAGTTGAGACCACCGGACTTTATGGAATGGTAACCGGTATTGCAGAAGGAAGTCTGTATATTGATATAGACAATGACAGTCACAGTGTATTAAGCTTAGATGAAGGCAGTGATGCAGCAAGGGAATACTTCCTATCGACCGGAATGATCAGTTCCCTGTATGAAAGTACGGTATGGGAGGAGATAACCGGAGAAGAAAGTGTATCGACTATCTCTATCTTGGCGAAAGCATCGGAAGAGAATATCGACATCCTCTTACTGTCCAAGGCAAATCTGTCAACCGAGATTGAAAAAATGAATACGGATTCTACAACCAAGCAGTCCATTATCAATGCGGTTAACAGTGGAATGATTGTTACTGTTCCCGCAGAAGAAGTCACTATGGGTGACTGGTCAGGAACAGGGTATATCGTCACCAACCCAGAGACAGGTGTTGGAGAATACATGATATCCAGTGGGTTGAATGGGGGAGTATTGGAAGTTATTGCAGGAATACCAGTAATGCTTGCTAGTTTTCTATTAGTAGTGGGAGCTGTATGTGGAATTACTATGGCGATATCAGGAATCCTAGTGCTACTGGCAGCATTTACTCCAGTAATGTCTGGAATTGCACTTGCGGCAATTATACTTGGAATCGTGTCTGTGATAAGTTCCATGGCAGGACTTTGTAGTATATGGTCGGATTATTCTAATTATATACTGACAGGCGATGTTCAATATGCTGAATCTTCATTTGATAAGTCGAAGTGGGTTGGTATTTGGACGATTGTATTTACCTTGATTAGTATTGTAATTGGAAAACTGTTTTTCAAGTGGTGTGAATATTATGTGAAAGAAACTGGAGGAAGTGGAGAAACAGGAGGAAACGGTTCTGGAACTGGTGATGGACAGGAAACTAGCGGAGAAATTGGGAATGTTGTTGAAGAGGGAGAGACTGGTTCGTTAGAAATTGACGAACTAGTTGTAAGAGATACTAAATTTTTAAATGCAGAGGGAGATGTTGATTGGGAAACATGGGCACCTAATGGGGGAAGAGTTCCTGGAACAATAAAAAAAGGGCAAATATTAAAAATAGGAACAATAATTGATAGATATGGTAATCAATTTGGAAATTATACTTCACCTGAGGGTGTACCGTATGAGCAAAGATCATTACCATATATAGAAAATCCAAAAGCATATCATAAATATGAGGTATTAAAACCGATAGACAATGTGACTATATCTGAAATAGCACCTGCATTCGAACAGGAAGGTGGTGGAATTCAATATGAACTTCCATCATCGATTATGGATTTAATAGAAAAGGGATATTTAAAGGAGATTAAGTAATGGATAGAGTAGAATTAAAACAATATCTTGAGAAGAAAAGAGTACCTAGTTATTTTTATAATTTGGATGGAGAAGGAAGAAAAGATGAGAGACTATGTCTTGAATTTAATTTGGGAAAATGGAATGTTTATTTCATTGAGCGAGGTATAAGGACAATAAATATTTTTTTTGATTCTGAAGCAGATGCATGTCAGTATTTGTACAATCAATTGATTGATTAAATTCTTATATAAGAATACAAAAAATTATAATTATGTAATGGTGCATTGTAAACTAGGTTTACTAGAAGGGAAGAAATCGTCTGTCTCCGGATGGAGCATGTATGGGCAAGGGCATACATACCTTAGACGAGGAAGGATTCTGTTTGGTATACAAATGATCATTATTACACATTTACACGAATGGAATAGAGAGAGGTAAAATACTTGATGGATAAATATAGTTATGATTTGTTGAAAAAAAATGGTATACAATTTGAAAAAGGACTTACATTTGATGAGTTAGTGAAAATAGAAAATATATACCAAATTAAATTTCCAAAAAGTTTACGAGAATTTTTAATGATTGCATTGCCGATTTCAAAGGGTTTTTATAATTGGAGAAATATGAAAGAAGATAATATAAACTTTATTAAAAATATTATGAATAGTCCATTTTTAAATATCTACAGTATGGCTGAGGAAATCTGTTGGTGTGATAATTGGGGAGAAGAACCAGAGAATAAAGAAAGTATTTTAAAGGAGGTAAAGATTAGACTAAAAGAAGCTCCTAAACTTTTGCCAATTTATGCTCATCGATATATGCCGATGGTAGAGGATGAAAATCCCCCGATAGTTTCCATACATGGTATAGATATTATATATTATGGTAAAAACTTAGAAGATTATATAGATGTTGAATTTGGAAATAAAAGGCAAGATGAAATCGAGTTTGAAAGTGTTACATCAATTTCGTTCTGGTCAGATATAATGTAGAAATATTATACGAAAGTACAGTGTGGGAAGAGATAACCGGGAAAGAAAGTGTATCGACTATCTCTATCTTGGCGAAAGCATCGGAAGAGAATATCGATATCCTCTTACTGTCCAAGGCAAATCTGTCTAATGGAGGATGATAGAAGATGAGAGTATATAGAATGAAAGCTGACTTAGCTGAAAAAAATGTTTCTTTTTTGGGTTTGTTGGATCATGAATCATTTATAAAATTTGATAAAGAGCTTCGTAGGGGGCTACCCGTATCCGATGAATTTCGGTTTGTAAAACTGGAAAGAGATAAATCCAAAACAAGAGAAACAGAATTTATGGATTGCTCAAAATTGTGGATTACAACGGGAATCGTGCTATTTAATCAGAAAGCAAAGGATTGTCTTGAGGGTGTATTCGGGGATTATGTAGAGTTCGTTCCGGCAAAGTATCAGGATGATATCTATTATATCGTGAATGTATTAAATATAATTGATGGAATTAATTATGAGAAGTCAGAATTTGAAAAACGGGATAATGGGAGACCATATTCTGTAAATAAGTTTTCGTTTAAACCCAACATAGTAAATAACATATCGATATTCAAATTGTTTTTAGAGGATCGTATTTATAGTACAGAGATTTTTGTGTCGCAGGAGGTTAAAGACATCGTAGAAGAAAATGGATTGACGGGATTTTCTTTCGAGGAAGTATGGAGGGATGATGAAACAGACCGGAATTAAGAAGGTAAGGATAAGCAGGGACGCGAAGAAGGGGTGATAGACCCCACACAAGTTTACAAATGAAACAGGATGGAGCTATCGCTTTGATGGCTCTATTTTTATTTCAATTAATTAAAATAAAATTTCTTTTTCTGAAACTTTTTACAGGTTAAAATTCGTCTAATAATTAGAAACGAAAAAGGAGGTTGGTCATTATGCATTGGAAAAAAATGCAGAGTAAGGTGGAAGAGGAGGTTTTGAACTCCTACGAGATGATGTATCGGATTGCATTTTCATATGTTCATAATCCGGATGATGCAATGGATATTGTGCAGGAAAGTGCTTACAAGGCAATATACAATGCGGGACAGGTAAAAAATGAAAAATACATAAAGACGTGGATTTGTAAGATTGTCATTCATGTATCCGTGGATTTTATGAAGAAGAATCAAAAGGAAATTCCGGTAGAACAGCTTTATGAAATGGATGAACCAAGCGTGCAGGATACATATCAGGATTTTGATACTATGCAGGCATTGGATTCGTTGGAGGAAAGAGAAAAGGCAGTTGTTATTTTGCGGTACTTTGAGGATAGGAAGTTAGAGGATATTGCAATTATTCTGGATGAAAATATCAATACAATTAAATCAATTTTGTATCGAAGCTTAAAAAAATTGAAAATAGAAATTCAGAAAGGAGAACCAAATTATGAAGGATAACAGAATGGATGATTTGAAAATGAATTATGAAAATATTGAAATACCAAAAGAGTTACGACAGCGTGTTGAGCAGGGGATTACACAGGCCAAAACGGATATGATTGTTGAAGGAAGACCGGGTTCGAAACAAAAGACGCATCGATTTGTAAAGGCGGTTGTTGCGGGTGTGGTTGCAGCAATGGCTGCATTAATAGTGGTTGTAAATGTGAACAGCTCCGTTGCCTATGCGATGAAAGATGTTCCGATTTTGGGAACAATTGTTGAGGTAATAACCTTTTCAACATATGAAAGTGAAGATAAGGATATGAAGGCAAATGTGGAAACCCCACAGGTAACGGTTGGTGAAGAGTCTGCGGCAAAAGATGCTGCGGATGAGCTAAATAAAAAAGTAAAAGATTATACGGATGAAATTATTGAACAATATAAAAAGGATGTGGAAGCAACAGGCGGGGAAGGTTATGAGGAGGTAACGACCGATTATCAGGTTGTTACAGATAATGCACAATTGTTTTCTTTGCGGATTAACACGACAGTTGCGCTCAATACATCCGGTGTTACCATAAAAATTTACCATATAGATAAAGAAAGCGGAAAGCTGATTACACTTCCGGATTTGTTTGTGGAAGGCAGTGATTATAAAAAGATAATTTCCGATGAAATTATAAAACAGATGCGGGAACAGATGAAAGAGAACGGAGACGAGGTTCAGTACTTTTTGGATGATTCGGAAATTTCGGAATGGAATTTTAAGGGTATTACAGATGATGCAAATTTCTACTTTAATGAAAAAAATAATCTTGTGTTTGTATTTGACAAGTATGAGGTTGCACCCGGATATATGGGTGTATGCGAATTTGAAATTCCGTCGGATGTGACAAAGGATATTTTGAAGGATTGTTATAAGTCCATGGAGAAATAATTAGATTATTATACAACAAAGAAAAGGGATGTCACTTTCATTTATACAGTGACATCCCTGATTGTTACATATGCTCATTCATATCATCGTGGTCATCATAATCATCATGTCCATGTTCGCCGATAAACTCACGGCTGGTAACCCGTTTGGAATCTCTTTGTTTTTCGATTAATTCGGAAAGTTGTTCTTTTACTTCTTTTGGATTTTTTACACTTAAAATATCGAAATCACCCATTGTTTTATCGCCGGAGCAACAGTGAATGGTTCCCAAACCGAAGATTCTTTGTCCCAGGTTTCTGGATAAGGATACATCAGTAATACGATATAGGCGAACCTCATCTTCTTTTTTGTTAAGAAATCCGGTCTCGATAAAGAGTCTTTCTTCTGTTAAGCTATATTTTGTAAAAGACAATGGTAAACCTAAAAATGTACGTTTGCGGTCATTCCATAAATAATCCATGTTATTTCCTCCCATTTTTAAAATCATTCATATAACAATTTATATGCAATTGTCTACATACTATCACAAAAAAGGGGGATGGTAAAGCCTGATAAATTTATGTTATTTTTCATAACTCCTTTGTAAAATCGGATTTTTTTTGTGGCATATCTATAAGAATATTATTTTTCCTTGTGGAATGGCTTGAATTTTGGTAAAATATAAGACGATTGAGTAATAATACATAAGAAAATTGCATGGAGAATGGTTCCATTTTTCGTGTCAACTAAAAAGCAGATTTGCTTTTATTTTAAGGAGGAGAAAATCAATGGCTAGAAAATTAGACTTTGATAAAGAGGCCTTTAAGAAAGAGGTTGTAAACAACGTAAAGACTCTTTATCGTAAGACAATTGACGAAGCAACTCAGCAGCAGGTATTTCAGGCAGTTTCCTATGCAATCAAGGATACTATTATTGATCAGTGGATTGCAACTCATAAGGAATATGAAAAAAGAAATGCAAAGACAGTTTATTATCTGTCAATGGAATTCTTAATGGGTAGAGCATTAGGAAACAACCTGATTAATTTAACATGCTATAATGAAGTAAAAGAAGCATTGGATGAATTGGGATTTGATTTGAATGTAATCGAGGATCAGGAACCGGATGCAGCATTAGGTAACGGTGGTCTTGGTAGACTTGCAGCTTGTTTCTTAGATTCCCTTGCAACATTAGGTTATCCTGCATATGGATGCGGTATTCGTTATCGTTACGGTATGTTCAAACAGGAAATCGAAAACGGATACCAGATTGAAAAACCGGATGATTGGTTAAAGGATGGTAATCCATTTGAAGTTCGTCGTGCAGAATATGCATGTGAAGTTAAATTCGGTGGTAATGTTAAGGTTGAGTATGTGAATGGACGGAATCGTTTCATTCAGGAGAACTATTCTTCTATTCGTGCAGTGCCATATGATCTTCCTATTATCGGATATGGTAATAATGTAGTAAACACATTGAGAATCTGGGATGCGGAAGCAATTCAGGATTTCAATTTGGATTCATTTGACAAGGGTGAATATCAGAAGGCTGTTGAACAGCAGAATCTTGCCCGTACAATTGTTGAGGTTCTTTACCCAAATGATAATCACTATGCAGGTAAGGAATTAAGATTAAAGCAGCAGTATTTCTTTATTTCTGCTTCTATCCAGACAGCATTAAATAAATTCAAAGAGAATAACAGTGATTTACATGATTTGCCAAAGAAGGTTACATTCCAGTTGAATGATACACACCCAACTGTAACAGTTGCAGAGTTAATGAGACTTTTGGTTGATGAAGAAGGTCTTGAATGGGATGATGCATGGGATATCACATGTCATACCTGTGCTTACACAAACCATACAATTATGGCAGAAGCACTTGAGAAATGGCCAATTGAATTATTCTCAAGATTATTACCTCGTGTATATCAGATTATCGAAGAGATTGACAGAAGATATGTAAATATGATTCGTGAGAAATATCCGGATAATCCTGAGAAGGTAAAGAATATGGCTATTCTTTATGATGGACAGGTTAAGATGGCTCATCTTGCAATCGCAGGTTCTTACTCTGTAAATGGTGTTGCACAGCTTCATACAGAGATTCTTAAGAAACGTGAGTTGAAAGATTTCTATGAGATGAGACCGGAACAGTTTAATAATAAGACAAACGGTATTACACAGAGAAGATTCCTTTTACATGGTAATCCATTGTTGGCTGACTGGATTACTTCTAAGATTGGGGATGAATGGATTGTAGATCTTCCTAAGCTTGAGAAGTTGAAAGTGTATGTTGATGATGAAAAATATCAGCAGGAATTCATGAATATTAAGTATCAGAACAAAGTACGTCTTGCAGCTTATATTAAGGAACACAATGGTGTTGAAGTAGATCCTCGTTCTATCTTTGATGTTCAGGTTAAGAGATTACATGAGTACAAGCGTCAGTTACTTAACATTTTGCATGTAATGTATTTATATAACGAAATTAAAGAGCATCCGGAAATGGATATCGTTCCACGTACATTCATTTTTGGTGCAAAGGCAGCAGCCGGTTATAAGAGAGCTAAATTAACAATCAAGTTAATTAACTCAGTAGCAGATGTTATTAATAATGATGAATCAATTAACGGTAAGATTAAGGTTGTATTCATTGAAAACTATCGTGTTTCAAATGCAGAGTTGATTTTTGCAGCAGCAGATGTATCAGAACAGATTTCAACTGCTTCTCGTGAAGCTTCCGGTACAGGTAACATGAAGTTCATGTTAAATGGTGCTCCGACACTTGGAACAATGGATGGTGCAAACGTAGAAATTGTAGAAGAAGTTGGTGCAGAGAATGCATTTATCTTCGGTTTGTCAGCAGATGAAGTAATGGCTTATGAGAGAGATCATAACTATCATCCGGAGGATATCTTCAACAGCAATATCAATGTCCGTAAGGTATTAACACAGTTGATTAACGGTACATTCCATGAGGATACCGAAATCTTCCGTGACATTTATGATTCATTGATTCATGAAGATGTTTACTTCACATTGAAGGATTTTGATTCTTACTGTGAAGCACATAAGAAGGTAGATGAAGCATACAGAGATGAGAAGAGATGGGCTAAGATGGCAATGTTAAATACAGCATGTTCAGGTAAATTCTCTTCTGACCGTACAATTGAACAGTATGCACAGGAAATCTGGCATTTGGAAAAGGTAACAGTAAACATGCCAAAGGAAAGTGCAACAGCTGCAAAGAAAAAGACAAAGTAATTGTCAACTAAGGTATAACGAAAACCTCTATCGCATAGGATTGTGATAGAGGTTTTTTAATATGAAAAAATGGTTGATATCAATATTATTAATAATGTTATTTCCGGTTTTGATAGCCTGCCCGGTTATTTTTTTCTCACCGGAGCTTCATTTTGGAATGGGTTATATGTCTGTAAAAGACCATTTGATGGGAAAAAGGATTCTGCTTGAAATCAACGGTCTGTACAAGGATATGGACGTAGAGGAGTATGTGGTAGGTATCATGGCGGGAACTTCTCCCGCAGATTATAATATGGAAGCTTTAAAGGTTCAGGCAATTCTGATTCGCACAAATTTATTAAAAGAAATGGAAGAAAAAAAGACTTCCGATGCAAAGGATTTATCTTATGAATATCTGACAATGGAAGATAGAAAAGCTTTATGGGGAAACCGATATTATGATGAAAATGAAAGACGTATGGAACAGGCGGTTTCCGCGACTGCGGGACAGGTAATCTATTATAAGGATGAATTGATTATGGCATTATATCATGATGTCAGTATCGGAAAGACACTTAGCGCAAAAGAGGAACTGGGAGAGGATATTCCGTATCTGCAATCCGTTGAAAGCAGTCAGGATGTGGAAGCTAAAAATTACATGAATATTATAGAACTGAAACAGGATGATTTGAAAAATATAGTGGCAGAATATACAGAGGAAAAAAAGGACGAAAATGCACAGGAGGATGCTGTAAAAATCAGTCTGGAGGAAAGTACGGAAAACGGATATGTAAAGAAGGTTAAAATAAATGGAATCGATTATACGGGGGAGGAAGTCATGAATTTGTTTGGCTTATCCTCTGTAAATTATTACATTGAAGAAATGGATGACAAAATCCGGTTTGTCTGTCTTGGAAAGGGACATAGCATGGGTGTTTCCTTATACGGAGCAAACTATATGGCTGAAAATGGTGCAACATCAAAAGAAATCATACAATACTATTACAAGGATATCAGAATTGAAAAGTACAATTGACAGGCAGGCTGTTTTATGAAATAATTAAAGTGTTTTTTTATGACTAAAATAAGATATTTCCTGTCATTTGGAATGGGAAAATGATACAAAAGAAGGATCGGACATGAAGCATCGTTTTTTTCTGGCAGATGTGCCGGTTATGTTTATAATCAGCATTGGCTTGCTATTTCTGATAGGACAACTGAATCATCCGCTCAACATGACGAGTTATCAAAAAAGCTCTACAGAATTAGGTGAGTATGATGGTGTCATAATTAAAGATGGTGGAACAGCTGAAAGCGGAACCAAACCGGAAGAAGTGTTTTATAATGGTTCGGAATTAGAGGATAATGGGTGTCAGTTTGCAATCAAAGTAAATAAAACAAGAAATGTTGTGACGGTTTATACACTGGGTGCGAATGGTATTTATGATAAACCGTATCGGGCAATGGTATGTTCTGTTGGACAAACGGGAAATACTCCGGTTGGAATTTATAACCTGGGAGACCGTTCCGAGTGGCTTCCGTTAGAAGGTAACGTTTACGGTCAATATGATACACATATTACCGGGGATATTTTATTTCATTCCGTGCCATACTTTACACAGAATAAGAATGATTTGGAAATTGAAGAGTATAACAAATTAGGACAAAGTGTATCAGCGGGCTGCGTCCGTTTGTCGGTCATTGATGCAAAGTGGATTTATGATAATTGCAGTGCCGGTACATTAGTTGAGATTTTTGAAAGTGATTATGACGGACCGATGGGAAAACCCGTTTCTGCAGTAATTAGCAGTGGTGGGGATTCCGGTAATTGGGATCCGACTGACCCGGATCGGGATAATCCGTATATGGGAAATATTCCGATAATCTTGGGTGCATACGACAGAGAAGTAGAGTTATTTTCGGATTTTGATATCAAGTCCGGTGTTTCTGCTCTGGATTCCGAAGGAAATGATGTTACGGATTACATTAAGACAGAAGGGGAAGTGGATATGTCGACCTGTGGAACGTATCAGGTTACATATTCTGTGACAGATGAAACCGGAATTACAGGAACGGCAACGGCTAATATTATTGTAAAGGATGACCAGCCACCGGAATTGTATGTAGACCAGACCGTAACTTCCATTGGAATGTATGATGTTACCAATATGAAGGATTTATATGAACTATTGCTGAAAAACGTTACCGCATTCGACGGGAATCAACCTTTGGACAGTGATAATATATTAGTGGATTATTCCGAAATATTAGAGAAAAAATACGGAAAATGTCATGTGAAGTATCGTGCAAAGGATTTGGCAGGTAATGAGTCAAAGGTAGTGGTTTTGAGTATTGATGTAGATTTGGAAGCCCCGCAATTGACGTTAAAGGATGAAAGACAGGATACCATTTCCGTATCGAATATGTTGAGTGATGAATATATGTTGAATCTGGTGGAGGCTACCGATAATAGTGGTTATGTGGATCTTACATTAAGTCGTCCGCTGACTTACCGGAAGGATGAGCCTTACATTGTAGTATATTGTGCAAAAGACAAATTTGGGAATGTTAGTACATTAAGTGTAACCTATCAATTAAAAGATTGATTTTCTGAATAAAAAAATCGCTCTATGGCAAACCTAACTGTAGAGGTGATGAATATGAAGCAGAATAAAGATTCTTTCTTACAAAAGGTAAAAGATAATGCTTTTTATTTGACGTTCGGAATCGGTCTGATAGCGTTATTGGTGGCAGTATCGATTTATACGGTAAAACAACAGGATAACCAGATTGCACAATTGGATTTGAATACCGCATCGGATTACAGTGAACTTACGACAGAAGCAGCTGATACCAAAGAAACAAATGGTCAGGTTACCAAAAAAACAGGAGAAACAACAAGGGTTACAACAGAAGCTGTGCAGACGACACAGGATACAGAACATACAGATGTGACAGAGACGGCAACAGAGTCTGTAACGCTGCCGGTCAGTTCTCCGGCGGGGGAATTGAATTTTAACAGCGAAGAAACCATCGGATGGCCGGTAAACGGTGAAGTTATATTGCCATACAGTATGGAGACAACGGTATATTTTAAAACGTTAGATCAATACAGATGCAATCCGGGTATGTTGATTGGTGCAGATACCGGAGAATCTGTTAAGAGTGTATATCTTGGTAAGGTTACAAAGGTAACAAGTGATGATGTATACGGCAATATGGTAACAGTGTATCTAGGGAATAATTACAGTGTTGTCTATGGTCAGTTAGATGCAATTCATGTAAAAGAAGGGGATTATGTAAAAGCCGGTGATGTTATTGGAACGGTTGCAACACCAACGGATAGTTTTTCGGAAGAAGGAAGTCATGTATTTCTTCAGATGTTAGATGAAGAAACCCCGGTTGATCCAACATTATTTATGGAATGAAAAATTAGCGGATGGCTGTGTATCAGGCACAGTCATCTGCAAAGATAAAATAGCAACTGAGATTTTCGGTGAAAATGAGGTGCAGAGAGATGAATACAAGTCAAACAAATGAGTTTGTAGTGCAGGTAATGGATTTTTCCGAACATGCAATGTTTGCATATGCAAAGGATGATTTTCAGGTTTTATATGCAAACCACAAGGCTCAGGAAATCTTTGGAGAAAAATTACAGGACAGAGCCTGTTATCAGGCGGTAGAGGGCAGACAACTGCCTTGCTTTGATTGTCCCTTTGTTTCGTTAAAGGATGGTAGTGAAGTTACGGTGCAACGGTATCTTGAATCCTTTGACTGCAGGGTACAGATAAAAGCAAGAGAAATTACATGGGGAAATGGACGTTCTGCCATTTTATGTAAGATGTTGGATTCCGAACAATTATTGGAAGTAAAACACCAAAATGACCGGAATGTACAGGAGGTCTATGCAGAAAAACTCCGGTTGTCGGGTGAGTTATATCAGGCGGTTGTCAATCAGTTGAAAACGATAGTGTTTGAATATAACTGTGAAAAGAAAACCTTTTATACGTCTTCTTTATTTAAAGAGAAATTTGGCATAGAAGAGATTGCCGATATCAACTTTTTAAAGCATCCGGATACGGCGGCATTGGTGTATCAGGAGGATATACCGATTTATTCGATGTTGTTTGATAAGAGAGAAGATGATTTCCGGGAGGTTACCTGTCGGCTGAATGAAGTGACCGGAAAGCAGACATGGTATAAAATAAGCATCCAGATGATACGTCATGAGGATGGCAGGCTATACAGGATTATAGGAACCCTAAAGGATGTGGATGAGGTTACCAGAACGCATGAAACAATTCGTTATCGTGCAGAATATGATACATTAACCAATATTCCGAATGTGAATCGTTTTTACATAGATGTCAGTCATATGATAACAGAGCAGACCGATAAGCAGTTTGCGATTATATCGTTTGATATTAATAAATTCAAAATGATCAATGATTTATTTGGAATGTCAAGTGGAGATGCTGTGTTACGGCATGTGGCAAATGTGTTAAAGCAGCAGCTTCCGTCCGGTGCAATGTATTGCAGAGTACATTCGGATGTATTTTTTGTCTGTGTAGAATATCAGAAACGTGGAGATTTGATTAAACTGATTGAGAAAATCCGCAAAGGCATTTATAAGAATGATTTTGCATTTGATATTAATACCTCTTATGGTATATATCTGGTAGCGGATACCACTATTCCGGTTAATCTGATGTGTGACAGGGCTTCGCTGGCAGCGAGAACGGTAAAGGACAGTGCAATGAAGTTTTGTTCTTTTTATGATGAACAGTATCGAAAAGATATTATGAAGACATCAGAGATTGAACATGATATGAATCATGCATTGGCAGATAATCAGTTTTTGATGTATTTGCAGCCGAAAATCAACTTAAACAGCTCAAAAATATGTGGGGCTGAGGTTTTGTGCCGCTGGATGCATCCGGTAAAGGGTTTGATCCAGCCGAATGATTTCATTCCGTTATTTGAAAGAAATGGATTTATACTGCGTCTGGACGAGTACATGTGGGAAAAGGCGTGTCAGACACTTGCAAAGTGGAAGGAACAGGGAAAAACGATTGTGCCGCTTTCTGTTAATATATCCAGATATCACATTAAAAATAACGATTTAGTAGCGGTATGGAAGAAATTGATTAAGAAATATAAGATTAATCCATCGGATTTGACATTGGAAATAACAGAAACCTTTTTCTATGATTCGGAAGATTTGGGTATTGTTTTACAGGAACTGCAGGATTTAGGCTTTGATTTGGAAATTGATGATTTTGGAGCCGGATATTCGTCCCTGAATTTAATCCGTCATGTTCCGGTTAATACAATTAAGATTGATAAAGATTTTCTGGATCAGAAACTGTCAACGGACAAAGGAAAAATTGTTATCCGTCACACCATTGCAATGGCAAAGGATTTGAAGCTGGGAGTTATTGCAGAGGGCGTGGAAACAAAGGAGCATGTTGACTTTTTGAAGCAGTCTGCCTGCGATGTTGCACAGGGATATTATTTTGCAAAACCGATGCCGTTAGAGGATTTTGAGAATCTCTTATTTGAAGATTAAAAAAATTTTAAATGTTATCTTGACATACGCAATACCATATTGTATAGTCATTGTGTTAATGAACCTAATATGAATTTAAAGGAGATTATTATTATGCCAGATAAGATGAAAGAAATTATTGCTGAGCAGCTTAGTGTTGACGTAAGCGAAATTCAATTAACATCAAACTTCAAGGAGGATTTAGAAGCTGATTCATTGGATTTATTTGAATTAGTTATGGCTCTTGAGGAAGAGTATGATGTTGAGATTCCTTCTGAGGATTTGGAAAAGATTGAAACAGTAGAAGATATTATCGAGTACTTAAGATCTAAGGGTGTTGAAATCTAATCGTTCATAAAAAAAGAGTGCAGTAAGCACTCTTTTTTATTGCCCGATTTTACGATTTCATTCGGTTTTGTTATTCCATAATTTAGATTGGATTGTAACATGTAATTTACACCTACATCTGATGTCTGACAACGCCATATTCGTCATCTAACCGGAAAAAGGAACATTCGGTATTCCTTCCCTGAAGGAACTTAACCATGTCATCCTCATCTAAGTTAACATCACATTCGTAACATTCCCAGTCTTCATCATAGACATAGTGTACACATTGTTCGCATAAATCCATAAGAACATCTCCTTATTGCATGTTTTCTGTATAAAGAAAGGGTTCTGTATTAACAGAACCCTTTAAATTTCATTGTATCATGAAGATAAAGATTATCCCATAACAACTTCTACTGCATGAGTCTTGCCGTCGCCGAATGCAGGAAGTACATTGCCTTCAATTGCATTACCGTCAACAGTAACACTCTTAATACCCTTACATACATGATCTGGGTTTGTTACCTTGATGTCATATGTAGCACCACGGAATTCTCTCTTAGCAGTAAGACCATCCCATGCAGAAGGGATAGAAGGATCAATCTTAAGTCCATCGAAATCAGCAGCAATACCTAAGATATACTGGGAAATTGCTACCATGTTCCAAGCGGCTGTACCTGTAAGCCATGAGTTCTTACCCTGACCAAAGTTCTTTCCTGTCTGTCCGATATCGGAACCTGCATCCTTACCACCAATCATCTGACCATATACATATGGCTCGGTCTTATGAAGGTCTGAAGTCTCTTCTGTGAAAGCAGGAGCGATTTCTGAGTAATACTTAAATGCCTGATCACCTTCGCCTGCATAAGCAGCTGCACAAATGATCCATGCATTGTTATGTGTAAAGATACCGGCGTTTTCTTTGTATCCACCCGGATAAGTAGAAATCTCACCGTACTGTACATAGTACTTTGTAAATGCAGGATTGTTTAATACAAGTCCGTGCTGTGTATTTAATCTTTCATCAATAGCTTTCAGTGTCTTCTTTGTAACATCCTCGTCAAGACCTGACATAATAGCAAATCCCTGTGGCTCGATGAAGATTTGTCCTTCTTCGCATTCCTTAGAACCCATCTTCTCGCCGTTTGCGTCATAAGCTCTTAAGAACCAGTCACCATCCCATGCAGATTCCATCATGTTAGCCATCATCTTGTCGATTTCTGTCTGAGCCTTAGCTGCTTCCTCGTCCTTTCCTAAATGTTTCAAAATTGATACATAGTTAGGACCGGCATATGTGAAGAGTGCTGCAACGAATACAGACTCAGCAACCTTAGAGTAGCCACCTTCGGCAGCAAACTTAGGATTTGTATATGTCTGGAAAGACTCACCCGGTGTGTCGGAGAAACATGAAAGGTTGATACAGTCATTCCAGTCAGCTCGCATTGCAAGTGGAAGTCCGTGTGGTCCAAGGTTCTCTACGATGTGGTAGAATGAAACCTTTAAGTGATCAAGCATTGTCTGAGCTTTGCTCATATCGTTGTCATAAGGAACCATTTCATCTAAGATTGTCCAATCACCTGTTTCTTTGATATAAGCAGAAACAGAAAGGATTAACCATAATGGGTCATCTGAGAAGTCTCCACCGATATCTGCATTACCCTTCTTTGTAAGTGGCTGATACTGATGATAACATCCACCGTCTGGGAACTGTGTTGAAGCGATATCAATAATTCTTTCTCTTGCACGATCCGGAATCTGATGAACAAATCCCAATACATCCTGGTTTGAATCACGGAATCCCATACCACGTCCGATACCTGATTCAAAGTAAGATGCAGAACGGGAAAGGTTAAATGTAACCATACACTGATACTGGTTCCAGATGTTAACCATTCTGTTTACCTTATCATCCGGTGTATCAACATTCAGGATGCCAAGAAGCTTATCCCATGTATCTTTTAATTCAGCAAGACCGGCAGCAACTTTTTCCGGTGTGTTGTACTGTTCCATCATAGCAAGTGCTTTTGTCTTGTTGATTGTCTTTCCGTCAGCTTCGAATTTTTCTTCTACAGGCATCTCAACATAACCGAGGATAAATACCAATGTCTTTGATTCGCCCGGAGCTAATGTAATCTTCTTATAATGAGAAGCGATTGGAGACCATCCGTCCGCAAATGAGTTATTTGCTTCGTCAGCTATTACAGCCTGAGGATTGTGGAATCCGTTGTAGAGACCGATAAAGGAATCTCTGTCTGTATCATAACCGTCAATATCATCATTAACAGTGTAGAATGCAAAATGATCACGACGATCTCTGTATTCTGTCTTATGGTAAATTGTAGAACCGTCTACCTCAACACGACCTGTTGAGAAGTTTCTCTGGAAGTTTGTACAGTCATCCTGTGCATCCCATAAACACCACTCGGCAAATGAGAATAATGAGAAACTCTTAGGAGTAGTACCCTCGTTGGTAAGTACTAACTGCTGAACTTCTCCGTCATAGTTCTGAGGAACGAAGAAAGTAACTTCAGCTTTTAATTCTTTCTTCTTACCGGTAATAATTGTGTAACCCATACCATGACGACACTCATAGAAATCAAGATCTGTCTTAACAGGAGACCAGCCTGGGTTCCAGATTGTACCATCATCGTTTATGTAGAAATAACGTCCACCCATATCAATCGGAACGTTGTTATAACGATAACGAGTAATTCTACGAAGACGGGCATCTTTGTAGAAACTATATCCTCCTGCTGTATTCGAAATTAATGAGAAGAATCCCTGTGTACCTAAGTAGTTAATCCATGGATATGGAGTCCTAGGTGAGGTGATTACATATTCTCTGTTGGCATCATCAAAATGTCCAAATTTCATGCTTAAATACCTCTCTTTCATATTTTAATATTGAGGACCTCCCCATATTCTTTTGCACGATCAAGTCCTCGGTGCTGACAAGCAGCCACATACGGCTATTATATAATAAATGCACATAAAACACAAGATAAAGCGTAGCTTAACTGTGGAAAATTTATGCTGTATAAATATGCTCTTTTACGGTTTTGCTTTCATTTGGTGCAAGCTCAACGTATCCGGTTACATCAGCCGGTAAATCTAAGTTTGGTGCATCGATCATCCATGACATTGGCTCCGGACAGTAATAGTCCTTTGTACCTTTATCGTTCCATACAATAAAGAATGGAAATGCTTTGTCTACTTCGTAGCAGATTCTCTTTTGGGAAGGTACATCTGTCATAACAACACCGTAGAATGGTTTTCCGTCAACGTCCATAGGTTCAATGCGGTACATATCGTTATCAATATACTGCTTGTGAATCTTCTGGGTTCCTTTTATGTAACGTTCATCATAAGCGGATGGTTTTTTGAATTCTCCTGTTGAAAGGCGGCGCTCATTAATGATAAGACGTTCTGTTGCCGGAATCTTAATCCGGACATCCGTACCCTTGTGTCCGTGAATAAATGGTGTTTTAAAAGCAACATGGTTACAAACTCCGTACGGCATTTGTTTGTCGGATAAGTTTGTCAGGGTAAAGCTGTAATGCAAACCATCCTTATCCAGTTCAAATTCCAGACAAGAGCGGAAAGTAACCGGAAAATATTGGAAAAATTCATCGTTTTCGTCATAGGTATATTCACCTTTTACAATTGCCTTTTCTCCGTTAGTTGTGGCAGTTGTAATGGTATATGGACGTTTATGTAAAAAACCGTGAATATAATTCTGAAAACGTCCCTCATTTGCCGGGAGCTGATAGGTGGCATCCGATACCCGTAAAATACCGTACTTCAAACGGTTTGGCAGATACAGGGTAGGCAGACCGTATACTTCCGGGGAAGCGGTCAGTTTTTTAATCGGATGTTCTTTGTGATAACGAAGAATTTCGATTTTCTCTTCGCAGTTACGCAATCTGGCAACGTTACAACCGACGCTTGGGGCGATAATTGCCAGATATCCGCCGGCACGCATTTCGATTACCGGGGTCTTATCAAGTATAATTTCTTTACAACTGGTTTTCATTTTGTAGCCTCCTTAAAATAATATTTAATTTAATTCATAGGCAACATACTCTTCTTCCAAGTGATAGCCTAATTTTTCCGCAATGTGAACAGAAGTAAGATTTGCGGCATCCCAACTTGGCCGTTTGCCCAGCCGGATACATTCCAGAATAAACCGTGCGGCAGCAGCGGTAGCAAATCCTTTTCCTTCGTATGCCGGATTGGTTGCTATTGAGATTTCAATACTGTCCTGACTGGTTGAATAACTGGAAGCACCTGCCAGTATCTGTTTGGTGGAACCTTCAATCAGGATGTAACCAAGTCCGTATTTTTCAAAAGAAGAATAGTCGTTATAGTTTGATACAAAATCAGATGACCATTCCTGTTTTTTGAGTTCTGTGTAGAATATATCATCAATCGGACGCAGAATATACTTGCGTGACGAACTTTCATTTACATATTGTGGGTCATAAGCCACGTGCGTAATATAATTTTGCAGTTTTTCTTTATTAAAATACTGGATAGAAGGTCTGTCCATTGCATATCGGATGACACGGTGAAAATCAGAACTGTCTGTTAACGTCTGATTCCAGCTGCCGGACAGGGGAACCATAACAATACTTTTGTGATTGACAAGTGTTTTCAGTATATGAATAACATTTTTTTTCAATGGACCGTCGCCATTGCCGCCTAATATACAAAAATCGCCGACCTGAATCACTCCATAGGTCGGATTTGTCTGTGAATCACAAAAGCCTCGTCCCATAATACCCTGAATAAATGCTTCGGCACAGCTATCGTAAGCATCCGTAAAAAATGGAGCCAACAGACTGCCCTGTGTAATGGGAATTTCTTTCATAATTGATCTGTACACCCTTTCTGATTGTTTTCGATTACTTTTGCTTTGACGATTTTATGATATTTTTCGTATTTTTTGTATCGGTCTTCGTCTTTTTGTGTTGGATAGGGAATTCGGTCACGGTTCATATTATCTTCCAGATCATATAATTTGACCTGCGTGGCTAAGGGGTTTGTCAGGACACGGTTAATAAAGTCACCATAAGATTCTCCGTCCTGCTTTGAAATGCAGGCAATCGCATCAAGAATGTTTTGTGGAAATCCTTCTTTTTGCAACATATCAATGGTAACAGGAGTGTCCTCTACCGTATCATGTAAGATGCCAACAATCATTTCATCTTCGGTCCGGCCTCTTAGCATGACCCGCATTGGGTGAAGAATATAAATCCTGCCTGCCTTGTCGATTTGTCCTCTGTGGGCTTCTACCGCAATTTCAATTGCTTTTTCTAACATATATCGTCTCCAGAGTCTGTAAAAATTTACATTGTAATATGTTATTTATCATACCCTTTTTTGGTTGTTTTAACAAGAGGATTTTAACAGATTGGAGTAATCGTTTGCAGGTTGGAGTTGAATGAAAATGCAGAAGTGGGTATAATGTTATCTGGAATTTACAGAAGGATATTTTTTACGGAACAGAGAAGAATGATGGAAAAACAACAAAGTACAAAACGAAATTACCAAATATTTTTAATTATATGTCTGGTGATTGTACTGATTGCCGCAGTGGCGTCATGGTTTTATTTCAAAATGAAAGAGACCGGAATCAATTTTAAACCAGCGACCCGGATGTCAGTTTCGGAATGGAACGAAGAATCTTTGCGGGGATATTTTAAACAGGAGAATGGACAGACTTATTATTTTAGAGGCGGAGTTGCCGTAACCGGATGGCAGACCATAGATGGAGACACCTATTATTTTGATGAAGACGGCAGGATGCTGAAAGAAACAATGGTTGATAAAAACCATTATGTGGATGAAGACGGAAAACTGGTGGATGCCGGGGATATTATCCAATACGAGACAAAAGGCTTATCTGACCTTGAACAGATATTAAAAGAACAGATTGGAAGCTACCACGGAACGGTCAGTATCTATGTAAAGAATCTGGATACAAATGAATACTTTATAATTCATGATGAGGAAATCAAGTCAGCCAGTCTGGTTAAATTATACAATATGGCAACTGTTTATGATGAGATGGAAAAGGGAAATCTCAAGAAGGATGATACACTTTCCAATAACTTGTATAATATGATAACCGTAAGTGACAATGGGGCTTATAACCGGTTGTTGACGACAATCGGACAGGGAAATGCGTTGGAGGGAACCAAAATCATTACAAAGTTCTGTGAGGATAACGGCTATAAAAATACCGGATGTGGCAGTACGTTAAGTTCTGCCGAAAGCGGATGCAGACCGGTCTGGGTATTTACGAATTATACGTCATCCAGGGATTGCGGACGTCTGCTGGAACAGATTTACCGGGGAAGTCTGGTCAGTGAGGAGGCTTCCGAAGAAATGCTTGATATGTTAAAACATCAGCAGTGGAGAGCAAAGATTCCTGCCGGATTGCCGGAAGGAGTTGTATGTGCGAATAAAACAGGTGAATATGGCAATCGTCAGCATGATGCAGCAATTGTATATTCGGATGGAGCGGATTATATTCTGGTGGTTATGACAGAAGGAGATTCCGCTTCGATTGGTCATATTGGTTCGATTTCCAAAACGGTATATCAGTATTTTAATGAAAAATAAGCAGGAACCTTTTTATGAAAGGCGAATATACTATTGTGATAGGAAAATTCGCTGTGGGTTCATAAAAGAGGCGGTTCGGGGTAGAACAGGTTTGTTTGATGCATTGGTAAAGGGCAGGTTTTGCCCAAAATCCAATACAGGAGAAATACAGGATGGATGGAATCCAGGCTTTATATATGAGCAGAAATTTATTACGAAGGTAAAGAAAATGGCATATACATATATTGTGGAATGTAGTGACGGTACGCTATATACCGGATGGACAAATGATTTGAAACATAGAATGAAAAGTCATAATGCTGGAACGGGAGCAAAATATACCAGAGCCAGGCTGCCGGTTCAATTGGTGTATTATGAGGAATTTCAGTCAAAGCAGGAGGCAATGAAGCGGGAATATGCCATTAAGCAGCTGACGAAAAAGGACAAGCAGATATTGTTGCGGGAAATGGATGCAGAAAAGAAAAATATATGTGAACAGATCATGAAGCAGACAAGAGAGGAATAGATGAAACAAAATCACAAGCAGATACAAAAACAAAAGTTAATAGCGGTTGGAGTATTGGGCGGCTGTGCCGCATTGATTGTCTTTTTTATAATTCTTCTGATTGGAAGGCCTGTTCTTACAAAGGGAGAAACAAAGACGGAGACACAGGAGACCACGGAGGAGATCGTAATTCCGGAACTTTCCGGCGTTGCGGATGCCTATCCGGATTTGCCGATTACGGAGGCATTTCTGACAGAAAACAGATATTCAAGACCCGGATTGCCATTGACATCTTCACCGCAGTATATTGTCATACACTATACGGCAAATCCAGGAAGTACGGGATGGGATAACCGGAATTATTTTGAAAACTTAAAAGATACCGGTGAAACTTTTGCTTCCGCTCAGTTTGTAATTGGATTAGACGGACAGATTATCCAGTGTGTTCCCTGTAATGAGATGGCATACTGTTCAAACAGTTACAATGAATTCTGTATTTCGATTGAAATGTGTCACCCGGATGAAACAGGAAACTTTAATGATGAAACCTATAACAGCTGTGTGTATTTGGTAGCGCATCTGATGAACTATTATCATCTGGATATGGACAGACTGATTCGACATTACGATGTAACAGGGAAAAATTGTCCGAAGTATTTTGTGGAGAATCCGGATCGCTGGGAGGCGTTTAAAGGTTATGTACAGCAGTACAGGGAAGAATTTGCAACAGAGGATGAGAAACTGTATCAGCAGAAATTATTACAAATGCAGGAGAATACGGAACAATAAAAAGGCACCGCATTACGGTGCTTTTTTGTATATGAAAAATTATAAGCGGAATTTGATTTGTACCGGTTCTTTTAAATGCTGACCGCCTCTGGATTTGACCTGTGTTGTGATGTTCAGGAAATAATTGGTATCCTGTGCATAGGCTTCTAACGGCTCTACTTCTATTTCCATGTTGGCGTCATTATAAGTAAAGCGTGTATTTAAGCGGTATCCGGTTTCACTTTCCACATAGAGATTGTCGGAATTAATGGTAGAAGGGTCTAATGGTGTTGTAAAACGACATCTCCATACAAATTTTCCGGTTTTAAAACTAAGGTTTTGATGAACCCGGTTTTCGTAACCCTTTGGAACGTCTTCTATTTCAATAAAGTTTCTGGCCATATAGTAAACCTCCCCATGACGTAAAAGATAAAAATATTGTAGCACAGTTTTACAAAAGAATAAATAGAAAACTAGGTGTATTTGCTAATGACAAAAAATGATATTTCATATATAATAAGAATAATTATGGGTAAAATTTGACATGGCTTACCCTATAAGTATATACAAACAGAGGAGGTTTTCTCATGCCAGAGAAAAAAATTATGCTTGGTAATGAAGCGATTGCCCGTGGTGCGTTTGAAGCAGGAGTAAAAGTATCTGCGGCTTATCCGGGAACACCAAGTACAGAAATCAGTGAGAATTTAGTAAAATATCCGGAGATTTATTGTGAATGGTCTCCAAATGAAAAAGTAGCAATGGAAGTTGCCGTTGGTGCGTCAATCAGCGGAGTACGTGCAATGGCATCCATGAAACATGTAGGTTTTAATGTAGCAGCGGATCCGATGTATACAGCAGCTTATATCGGAGCAACCGGTGGATTGGTTGCGGTTGTGGCAGATGATCCGGGAATGTACAGCTCACAAAATGAGCAGGATACCAGACAGATTTGCCGTGCGGCACAGGTTCCGGTTTTAGAGCCGAGTGATTCGCAGGAGGCAAAAGATTATATGAAGCTGGCATTTTCATTGTCGGAAGAATATGATACCCCGATTGTTTTGCGTACGACAACAAGACTGGCACATTCGCAGGGATTGGTTACCTTAGAAGACAGAGTCGTGCCGGAAGATAAAGTGTATGAAAGAAATATTGCAAAAAATGTTATGATGCCGGGTAATGCAATTAAGCGTCATATTTTTGTTGAAGAACGTTTGAAACGTATGTCAGAGGATGCAAATCAACTGACGGTAAAGGAAAATGTTCCGCTGAATAAAGTAGAAATCAATGATACCAAAATCGGATTTATTACAAGCGGTATTCCGTATACCTATGTAAAAGAGGCATGTCCCGAGGCTTCTGTATTGAAGCTTGGACTGGTTCATCCATTGCCGAAGCAGTTGATTAAAGACTTTGCAAAACAGGTGGATACACTCTACATTTTTGAGGAGTTAGAGCCGGTAATTGAAGAGCAGGTACGCGCAATGGGTATTGAGTGTATCGGTAAGGAAGCATTTACCGTTCAGGGTGAATATAGTGCGAACATGATTCGTGAAGTTGTTTTAAAACAGAATCTGGATTTAAAAGAGCCTGCAAAGGTTGCCGGAAGACCTCCGTTGTTATGTCCAGGCTGTCCGCACAGAAGTGTATTCTCTGTTTTAAAGAAATTAAAAATTCATGCCGCCGGAGATATCGGATGTTATACATTGGGAGCGGTTGCACCGTTGAGTGTCGTTGATACCACAATTTGTATGGGTGCTTCAATTTCTTCTCTTCATGGTATGGAGATGGCAAAAGGAAAAGAATACATCAAAAACTGGGTTGCAGTCATTGGTGATTCCACATTCATGCATACGGGTGTCAACTCATTAATGAATATGGTTTACAATCAGGGAACCGGAACCGTTATTATTTTGGATAATTCGACAACCGGAATGACCGGACATCAGGATCATGCGGCAACCGGTAAGACATTACAGGGAAAAGTGGTTCCTGCAATTAACATTTATCATTTGTGTAAGGCAATGGGAATTGAGCATGTACAGGAAGTAAATGCATTTGATATACAGGAATTGGAAAGGGTGGTAAAGGAAGAAGTTGCAAGAGATGCGGTTTCTGTCATTATTACAAAGTCACCTTGCGTATTATTAAAAGAAGTAAGTTTTCCAAATGTCTGCAAACCACTTTCTGAGAAATGTAAAAAATGCGGAAAATGCTTACAGCCGGGTTGTCCTGCTCTTACAAGAAATGAAGACGGAACCATTACAATCGATCAGACAATGTGTAATGGCTGTGGCCTGTGTAAGCAGATGTGTCCGTTTGATGCAATCGAGGAGGTAGCAAGATAATGAGTGAGACAAAGAATATAATGATCGTCGGCGTAGGCGGACAGGGAACCCTTTTAACAAGCCGTATTTTAGGCGGAATTATGTTAAAGGGCGGATATGACGTAAAATTATCGGAAGTACACGGAATGTCACAAAGAGGAGGTTCTGTTGTAACTTATGTAAGATATGGTGAAAAGGTTGCGGAACCGATTGTCGAAGAAGGTCAGGCAGATGTATTGATTGCATTTGAACGGTTAGAAGCGCTTCGTTATGCACATTTTCTAAAACCGGATGGAGTTTTGATTGTGAATGATCATCGTATGGATCCGATAACGGTTGTGACAGGGGCTGCACAGTATCCGGAAAATATTCTGGAGAATCTTTCAAAGGAACATACCGTGTATTCGATTGATGCAGCAAAAGAGGCGTTAAAACTTGGAAATTCAAGAGTATTTAACAATGTTGTATTAGGTCTGGCTGCACAGCATATGGATTTCACGAAGGAAGAGTGGTTAGAGGTTATTGCCAATACCGTGCCACCAAAGACAGTTGAGATTAATCAGAAAGCATTTTTAGTAGGATTTGAGAAATAAAATCAAATTGGAAAAGGAGTATCCATGAGCAAGAAAAATATAGCAATCATATTTGGCGGACAGTCTTCGGAGCATGACGTTTCCTGCATTTCCGTAGTTACGGTAGCGGGTGCCATTAATCAGGCTGCATATAATATTTTGTATATCGGAATTACAAAGGAAGGGCATTGGTTATATGTTAAGGATATGGCTTCCATTCAGGATGGAAGCTGGGAGGCATCAGATACAGAGGCGGTAATATCTCCGGATGCAACAAAAAAAGAAGTGATTTTGTCGGGACCGGATGGAGTTACCACACAAAAAATAGATGTTATATTTCCTGTGCTTCATGGTATGTATGGTGAAGACGGAACCATTCAGGGATTGTTTGAACTTGCAAAGATTCCATATGTTGGATGCGGCGTGTTAGCGTCGGCTGCCGGTATGGATAAGGTTTATACCAAAATTATTGTAGATGATTTGGGTGTGAAACAGGCAGAGTATGTGTTGGTTCGTGCAGTAGATGTAGAACGTTCAAAGCAGGATGTTACCGTTATGGAAGAACAGGTAAGAAGGGTAGAAGAAAAACTTAACTATCCGGTATTTATTAAGCCAAGTAAAGCAGGTTCTTCACAGGGTGTATCAAAGGCTCATAATAAGGAAGAGTTAATTACAGGTTTAGAGCTTGCGGCAAAGCACGATACAAAAATTTTAGTAGAACGGAACATTGTCGGAAGGGAAATCGAATGTGCCGTATTAGGAAGTGCAGGTGCAGTTGAGGCTTCCGGTGTGGGAGAAATTCTTGCTGCGGCAGAATTTTATGATTATGATGCAAAATATAACAATGCAGAATCGAAAACAGTACTTTCTCCTGAATTGCCGGAGGGCAAAACAGAAGAAATCAGGGAAGCGGCAAAAAAAATATTTACCGCATTGGACGGATATGGTTTGTCTCGTGTCGATTTCTTCCTGGAAAAAGAAACCAATCAGGTTATCTTTAACGAAATCAATACATTGCCGGGCTTTACATCCATCAGTATGTATCCGATGTTATGGAAAGAAGCGGGACTTCCGTTAGAGGAATTGGTAGAAAAACAGATTCAGCTGGCATTTGAAAGAAGATATTAATTTAGCAGCTTTGGAAAGAAGGAAAGCACTATGAACAACCCAATTGGAGTATTTGATTCCGGCGTTGGCGGACTTACCGTTGCCAGAGAGATTATGCGACAGCTTCCGAATGAAGATTTGGTATATTTTGGAGATACGGCGAGAGTACCTTATGGTTCAAAATCAAAGAAGACCGTATTAAAATACAGCAGACAGATAGTCCGGTTTTTGCTGACAAAGGATGTAAAGGCAATTGTGGTTGCCTGTAATACCGCAAGTGCACTGGCATTGGATGAGATTGCACGGGAAATCGATGTTCCGATTATCGGAGTTGTGAAACCGGGAGCAAAGATGGCGGTGGAGACAACCAATACCGGTAATGTTGGAGTAATTGCTACACAAAGTACCATTAAATCAGGGATATATAATGATTATATCCATGAATTGAATCCGGATATAACGGTTGTGAGTAAGGCTTGTCCGTTATTTGTTCCGTTAGTTGAAGAAGGTCTGTTGGAAGACCGGGTTACAGAGGATATTGCGGGAAGATATTTACAGGAACTGAAGGAATATCATGTGGATTCCCTGGTGTTAGGCTGCACACATTACCCTTTGCTGCATAATGTTATAAGACGGTTCATGGGAGAGGAAGTCAGACTTGTGAATCCTGCTTATGAAACAGCAAAAAGCTTAAAGGAACTATTGGCAGAGCAGGGAATATTAAATACAAAAAAACACAAGTCGGAATATGAATATTATGTAAGTGATGGAGTGGAACAGTTTGTTTCATTTGCTGACCGTGTTCTTCCGTGCCATGTGACAGAAACGACAGTTATTGATATTGAGAGCTATTAAAATGTATGCGACGAGGGTAGGGGATTATGAAGAAAGATACATTTAAAAAAGTATGGGTGATAATATTAATTGTTGTTAATGTAGTTGGTCTGGGATTTGCCGGTATCATGTTTCTTGGTCAATATAATCTGACAAAGAGTATGAATGAGTCAAGGGATGAAGAACAAAAAAAGTCTGAGACGATCGAACAGATGAAAGATTTGGGAACGTATGACTGCTATGATGAATTTACAAGAGTTTGTGAATCAATGTATCAGGAAGATGTAGACCGAATTCTGGAAGAACATTCTTTTGAAAACGAAACGGAATATTATCTGGTAGAATATGGGGATTCCTGTGCTATTGTTGATATGCGGGACGTACAATATACATGTGATATCCGAGGCGGAGATACTTATCTGTTAGTGGAAAAAGAACCGGAATTTATAGATGAGCAGTCAGAATTACCAATATTAAAATGTGTGGCATATGCAGATGGGTTTCTGGGTCATCCGAGTCCGTTTGAGGCAATATTTGGAATAGCAGGGATATTCATTTTTGCCGGTGTAATTGTTCTGGATGTTATCTGGTGTATGGTTTTCATGATTGTAGGAATAGTAAGGAAAATAAAATCCGGCGCAAATAATGTAAAATAAAGAGGCTGATATGACAAAGAATGTATTAATATCCGTATCCGGAACCCAGTTTGATGTGGATGGTGATGCCATTGAACTGGTGGTACCGGGAACTTATTATATGAAAAATAATAAACACTACATTTTTTTTGAGGAACAATCGGAGGAAAATGGTCAGGTTATAAAAAACAGTGTGAAGTTTTATGACGGACATTTTGAAATGACCAAAAAGGGAGGACAGACTTCTCTTTTGACATTCGAGCAGGATAAGAAAACCTCCATGGTCTATCACACGGTTGCGGGACCGTTGCAGATTGGTTCCACAACGCATGAACTGACAATCCATGAAACGGAAGAAGAGATTTTGGTTCATGTAAAATATGCATTGGATATTAACTATGATTTTATATCGGAATGCAGTGTAATATTGAAGGTGCAGGCAAGATGAAAAGAAAAAAAGGAAAAAATCCAACTTATAATGAGGATGAACAGTTTGAAGCCTTCTTTGGTATTGAAAGTACAGAGGTTGTTTACAATAACCGTTATAATGATGACTATTATCGATATGAGCCCACCAGTTATAGTGGGCTCATTTGTGCCTTTGATGCCTTTGACGGAGTGATATCGAAATATGACCGGTTGGTGGATTTTGGTTGTGGAAAGGGCAGAGTATTGTTCTATGTAAATCAGAGATACCAATGTGAGGTCTGCGGAATTGAAGTGGATGAGGATTTGTATCAAAAGGCACTGGAAAACCGGAAGCACTATAATAAACTGTTTCAGGATAGCAGAGACCGGGTTGAAATCATAAACGGAAGAGCGGAAGACTATGAGATACATCCGGAGGATACGGTTTTCTATTTCTTTAATCCGTTTGAAATCAGCATTTTTCAAAAGGTAATTGACAATATTCTGGAAAGTGTCCGCCGGCATCCCCGCATCATTTATATTATGATGTATTATCCGAAGGAGGATTACCGGAAGTATCTGCAATATCGGAAATTTGCACTTTATAAGATGGTAAAACTGCCGGATTATGAGAAGGACTGGAACGAAAAAATGGTAATATACGAAATGAAAAATCTCTAAATGTTGCGCTTTGGTAAAATTTATATACAAGATGTCTCGTTGTTAGAATCAGGGGGATATGGTATAATACACGGGGATAATTGGAGTAAAATCTTTGGATAAGCAGGAAGGATTATCATGAAAGAAAATCGATTATTAAGAAAAGAATTAGATAAATATTTGAAGGTGCCGTTTTATTTACTTGCACTTCTGATTGTAATGAATGTGGTTGTGTATCGTATGGATGTAAAGTGCGGTCTGGTGGTATCGGTTGTCCTTTTATTTTATTTGGTCGGGGCATTTTATGTTTATTTCCGTAAAAGACCGAATGTTATTTCGGATTTGGTCGCACTGGGATTTGCGAGAGGTTCCATTCAGACAACCCTGTTAAGGGAATTGTCGGTTCCGTATTCTTTAGTGGATTCCAAGGGACGCGTATTATGGGGGAATAAGGCGTTTTACGATACCATTAAGAGTGACCGTCAACATACACGGAAGCATATCCAGAATATTTTTACGGATATTACGTTGGAATTATTTGATATGGAGGCAGAGGATTATAACCAGCGGGTCGTTCATATTTTTCAGAATAATTGCAATTATCAGGTTAAAATCCAGAAACTGGCAGTTCAGGATATGTTATCGGAGCGTCTGACCGAGCAGATGACTTCCGAAGATTCCTTATTTGCAATTTATTTTTATGATGAAACAGATTACATTGCGGCAGTTGCGGAAAAAGAAAAAATAAAAATGGTGGTCGGGCATATTTATATCGACAATTACGAGGAGGCTATGGATTCTACCGAGGAAGTAAGAAGGTCATTGCTGGTTGCGTTGATTGAGCGGAAGATTATGAAGTATATGCAGACAGTGGATGCCGTAATCAAAAAGCTTGAAAAGGATAAATACTTTTTTGTATGTCAGCAGCAAAATCTGGAGCAGTTGCAGGCAGGTAAGTTTTCTTTATTGGATGAAGTCCGCAGTATCAGTATTGGTAATGAAACGCCGGTTACCTTGAGTATTGCGGTTGGTGTGGATCCGGAAAATGATAATTATGCAACTTCTTATGAATATTCGCATATGGCAATGGATATGGCATTGGGAAGAGGTGGTGACCAGGCGGTTGTCAAAATAGGAGATAAGATTCTTTACTACGGAGGAAAAACACAGTCTTCTGAGAAAAATACCCGTGTAAAGGCCCGTGTAAAGGCACATGCTTTAAAGGAAATAATGATGAACAAGGATGAAGTAATCATTATGGGTCATCAGAAACCGGATATTGACTGTCTGGGTTCGGCAATCGGTATCTATCGTCTGGCAGCGATGATGGATAAAAAGGCACATATCGTTATTAATGAAATTACCAGTTCCATCCGTCCTGCAATGAACAGTTTCTTAGGAAGCAGTGTTTACCCGGCTGATATGTTTTATAACAGTGAGCAGGCAATTGAAGCGGTGAATCCGAATACCGTTGTGGTTGTTGTTGACGTAAACCGTCCGGGAAGAACCGAGTGTGAAGAATTGCTGGCACATACAAAGAATATTGTAGTAATCGACCATCACAGACAGAGCGGAGATGTAATTGAGCATGCGACATTATCGTATATTGAACCATATGCATCTTCTGCCTGTGAAATGATAGCTGAGATTTTACAATACAGTATGGATAAACCGAAACTGCGTCCGGCTGAGGCAGATGCAATGTATGCGGGAATACTGGTAGATACCGACAATTTTGTTACAAAGACCGGTGTCCGTACTTTCGAGGCAGCATCTTTCCTTCGTAAGAACGGTGCCGATATGACAAGAGTACGAAAGGCATACCGTTCGGATTTAGATAGTTACAGACAGATTGCACAGGGTGTGGCAAGAGCGGAGATTTATCTGGAAAGCTTTGCAATTTCCGATATGCCGACAGAAGGCGTTGACAGTCCTACCGTATTAGCGGCAAAGGTTGCAAATGATTTGCTGGATATAGATGATGTCCGGGCATCTTTCGTCATGACGAAAATTGACAATACCGTTTATGTAAGTGCCCGTTCCATTGACGATGTGAATGTTCAGGTTATTATGGAAAAATTTGGTGGCGGAGGTCACGGAACCGTAGCCGGTGCCCAAATTGAAGATAAGTCGATTGATGAAGTAAAACAGGATATTCGCGATTTGTTGCTGACAATGAATACGGATGGCGAAATCTGAGAAACAGAAAGGATGAGTGCAAATGGAAGTTATATTATTGGAAGATGTAAAAAATGTTGGAAAAAAGGGTGAAGTTGTAAAGGTAAAAGACGGTCTCGGCAGAAATGTTTTAATTAAAAAGGGACAAGCGTTGGAGGCAACAACAAAGAACCTGAATGACTTAAAGTTGAAAAAAGCAAATGATGATAAAATTGCGGCAGAACATTTAGCACAGGCACGGGAATTGGGAAAGAAAATCGATGATTCATCCATTTCCGTTGCAATTAAAGTGGGAGAAGGCGGTAAGAGCTTTGGTTCCGTTTCATCAAAAGAAATTGCAGAGGAAGTGAAAGCCCAGCTTTCTATTGATGTGGATAAGAAAAAAGTACAGTTAAAAGAACCGATTAAGAATACTGGTGAATATGATGTCAAGATTAAGTTACATCCGCAGGTAACTGCAACTTTGAAGGTTAAAGTTCAGGGAAAATAATACGGTTGTTTAATCAAAAACGATAGGAAGATGAAAAATGGATGAAGCGGTAATTAAGAAAATTCAACCGAATGATATGAAGGCGGAACAGGCGGTAATCGGTTCTATGCTGTTAGACCGTAATATGATAGTAGAGGTTGCGGATATTCTGACAAAGGATGATTTTTATTATCAGCAATATGGTCTGATGTTTGAAGCAATGGTTGTTCTGTATAATGAAGGGAAACCGGTAGATCTTTTGACGGTCAGTAACAAGTTAAAGGAAATGGGTGCACCGGATAATGTGGCAGACACAGAATATATAGCAGAAACATTAATGTATGTGGAATATTCCGGTCAGGCTAAGGATTATGCGGAGATTGTACAGGATAAGGCAATCTTGCGACGGATGATTCGATTTACGGAAAAAACAACCGAAACCTGTTATTCGGGAAAGGTAAATGTTGCGGAACTGTTGGATAGCTCTGAAAAAGAGTTGTTTGATATCAGTCAGCACAAAAGCGGTGCAACGGATTTTGTCAGCATGAAAGAGGTTGCATTGAATGTCCTATCAACCATAGAAGAATCGGCAAATCGTAAGAGTAAGGTTACAGGTGTGCCGACAGGATTTATTGATTTGGATGAAAAACTATCCGGTCTGCATGGTTCGGAATTGATTTTAATTGCGGCAAGACCTGCTATGGGTAAAACGGCATTTGCGTTAAATATTGCACAATATGCGGCAATGAAAAAAAATGTTGCCACTGCGATTTTTAGTCTGGAAATGAGTAAGGAACAGTTGGCAACCCGTTTGATTGCAATGGATTCCATGATTGACTCCCAGGCGATTCGTACAGGACAGTTGCAGGATATGGATTGGGTAAAATTAATTGATTCCACACATCGGGTTGGTACAACCCCGATGTTTATAGATGATACCCCGGGTATTACGGTATCCGAATTGCGTTCAAAGTGTCGTAAATTAAAACAGACACAGAATCTTGGTTTGATTGTAATCGACTATTTGCAGTTGATGAACGGAAGTGGGAAAAAGGAATCCCGCCAACAGGAGATATCGGAAATCAGCCGTTCCTTGAAGAAACTGGCAAGAGAATTGGATGTTCCGGTTATTGCCCTGTCACAGTTAAATCGTGCGGCAGATGCACGAGAAGATCATAAGCCGGTTATGTCGGATTTGCGTGAATCCGGTGCGATTGAGCAGGATGCCGATGTCATTATGTTTATTTACCGGGATGACTACTATAATAAAGAATCGGAAAAACCGGGTATTGCGGAAATCATTGTTGCAAAACAAAGAAATGGTTCAACCGGACCGGTTGAACTTGTCTGGTTAGGACAATATACCAAATTTGCAAATAAAGAACATCGTGGAAAACGAGGATAAAGAAAAAAGATATCAGTCAGGCTGATATCTTTTTCTTATTCATGGATTTAACCTGTTTGTTCAGGCTTTTGTTGTAGGCATGTGCCACATTATTCATGTTGTGAATTGCCAGATAGTTGGCAATAAAAGGACCTAAGATGAAAAAGGTTCCAAAGGTTTTCAATCCAAGCATTGTACCGGCTCCCGGAAGGACATTAATCTTGTAACGTTTTCCGGTTGTTTCGATTTTATCACACAGATAAAAAAACCATACCCAATGATAAATACCTAAAGTAATGATTGACAGGAAAATAACCAGAATATAATTTTTGGTTTTCTTTTGGTTTGGATTCATTTCATTTAAATCCTTTGTCAGCCGATACCAGAAAACGATATTATAGATTCCAAAGGTTGGAATCGTAAAAAGTAGTAATTTCCAGAATTTTCGGTTATCTGTTATCATTGGTCAGTTCCCCCTTTTATTTAACAAATTCATTTTTAAATCGTATAATGGTCTGGATAAATCAACGTATACTTCCTGAGGATTTACCAATCGTCTTGATTCATCCCATAATAAATCCAATTCCTGCTTGCAAAATGCCTGAATGTCCATTGTCTTCGGTGATTGATATACACACTGTCCCTTTTTGAATATCGGAAGAAGAATCTCTTCTAGCTGATAGGTTCCGCCTGCAAGAGTAGAGTGTTTCCATGTATCAATCGGATGGAAGATGGTTAAGTCATCTGCTTCATTATATACCTCATCCGCAAGAGCAATCAAGTCTGCCTTTAATTTTCCGGTTTCTTTGTCGATAATACGGAAGACGGTCTTGTTGCCGGGGTTGGTAATTTTAGCGGGATTTTCCGATATTTTTATTTTGGCTGTAAATTCCGTATCCTCGGGTTTTTTAATGGCTGCAAGCTTGTAAACTCCGCCAAAGGCAGGGCAGTCTGCGGAGGTAATCAGATTCGTACCGACACCCCATGAGGTGATTGCAGCTTTCTGGGTTTTTAAACTGTCAATTAAATACTCGTCCAAATCGGAAGAAGCCGAAATGATAGCATCCGAAAAACCGGCAGTATCTAACATCTTGCGGGCTTTTTTTGATAAATAAGCAAGGTCGCCGCTGTCAAGACGTATACCGTATTTTTTTGGATGAAATCCGGTATCCTTCATTTGCTGGAATACACGGATTGCATTTGGAACACCGGATTTTAAAGTATCGTAAGTATCAACTAATAAGATGCAGGCATCCGGATACATTTTTGCGTAAGCACAAAATGCTGTGTATTCATCCGGAAAACTCATAATCCAGCTATGCGCATGTGTTCCGAGAACCGGAACATCAAACATCTGACCGCATAGTACATTGGAGGTTCCGATACAACCGCCGATAACCGCAGCTCGTGCCCCATAGGTTCCGGCATCCGGTCCCTGCGCCCGGCGAAGACCAAATTCCATGATTCCGTCACCCTTTGCGGCATAGCATACCCGTGACGCTTTCGTTGCAATCAGGCTCTGGTGATTTAATATGTTAAGGATTGCGGTTTCTACCAATTGTGCTTCCATAATTGGTGCAATTACTTTAATTAACGGTTCCTGCGGAAATACAATACTGCCTTCCGGTATGGCATAGATATCTCCTGTAAAATGAAAACCTGCCAGGTATTCTAAGAATTCTTCGGAAAATAAATTCAGGCTGCGCAGATAATCAATGTCATCATAGGAAAATGAAAGATTTTTTATATAGTCAATAATCTGCTCCAATCCGGCGGTTATTGCATAGCCGTTTCCGGAAGGATTTTTACGATAAAATGCATCGAAGATAACGATATCATTGCTTTTTTCATTGAAATATCCCTGCATCATTGTTAATTCATAAAGGTCTGTTAATAATGTCAGATTCTGATTTACCATAATCCTACCTCCATTTGGAAATTCTCTGAATGTTTGTTATTATTTTCTTTCCACATGAGAATATACAAGAAATCATAGCATATTTCGTGGAAAATAACCACTATGGATTCCATCCAATTAAATACTGTACAAACAATTTAAAAAAAGTTATAATAATGAATGAGTGTGATTGCTCACGCATTTTCTTTATATAGATCAGGAGGCAATTATGGCAGAGTCAATGAAAGGGTTACATAGAACCCACAGATGTACAGAAGTAAGTAATAAGAATGTAGATGAATCGGTGACCGTTATGGGCTGGGTTCAGAAGAGCCGTAACAAGGGTGGAATTATCTTCGTGGACTTACGTGACCGTAGTGGTATTTTACAGGTTATTTTTGAAGAGGATAAATGTGGAAGCGAAGCTTTTGCAAAAGCAGAAAAGCTTCGTAGTGAGTTTGTAGTTGCGATTACCGGTAAAGTTGCGTTACGTGCCGGTGGAATCAATAAAAATCTGGCAACGGGTGACATTGAAGTGATTGCTACCGATTTGCGTATTCTTTCAGAGGCTGAGACGCCTCCGTTCCCAATTGAGGAAAACTCTAAGACAAAAGAAGAAATTCGTTTAAAATATCGTCCATTGGATTTACGTCGTCCGGATTTACAACGCAATCTGATTTTAAGAAGTAAAGTTGTTAGTGAAATTCGTAACTTCTTATCGGATGAAGGATTTTTGGAAATTGAAACCCCGATTTTAAATAAATCAACACCGGAGGGTGCCAGAGATTATCTTGTACCAAGCCGTATTCATCCGGGTTCTTTCTATGCCCTTCCTCAGTCGCCACAGATTTTCAAGCAGCTGTTAATGGTTTCCGGTTATGACCGCTATTATCAGGTTGCAAAATGCTTCCGTGATGAGGACTTGCGTGCTGACCGTCAGCCGGAGTTTACACAGATTGATATGGAATTATCCTTTGTGGATGTTGAGGATGTATTAGATGTAAATGAACGTCTTCTGGCAAGAGTATTTAAAAATTGCTTGGATGTGGATGTTAAACTTCCGTTACAACGTATGACATGGGCTGAAGCTATGGAGCGTTTCGGTTCGGATAAACCGGATTTGCGTTTTGGCATGGAGCTTAAGAATGTAACCGATATTGTGAAGAATTGTGGCTTTGGCGTGTTTACGGGTGCCATTGAAAACGGTGGTTCTGTTCGTGGTATTAACGTAGAAGGACAGGGTTCTATGCCTCGTAAGAAGATAGATGCACTGGTTGATTTTGCCAAAGGCTATGGTGCGAAGGGCTTGGCATACATTTGTATCAATGAGGATGGAAGCTATAAGTCATCCTTTGCAAAATTCATGACAGATGAAGAGATGGCTGCATTGGTTTCAGCATTAGACGGTAAGCCGGGTGATTTGTTGTTGTTTGCCGCAGACCGTGATAAGATTGTATTTTCCGTATTGGGTGCTCTTCGTTGTGAGATGGCACAGCAGTTAGGTTTATTGGATCCGAAGGAATTTAAGTTCTTATGGGTAACGGAGTTCCCTGTATTTGAATGGTCCGATGAGGAAAATCGTTTTAAAGCAATGCACCATCCGTTTACAATGCCGATGGATGAGGATTTGGATTTGTTGGATACAGATATGGGTAAGGCAAGAGCTAAGGCATACGATATCGTATTAAACGGTGTTGAGCTTGGTGGCGGTTCTGTCCGTATTCATCAGGACGATGTCCAGGAGAAGATGTTTAAGTTGTTGGGCTTTACAAATGAAGAAGCTCATGACCGTTTTGGATTCCTGTTAGATGCATTTAAGTATGGTGTACCACCTCATGCCGGTCTTGCATTTGGTCTGGATCGTATGATTATGTTAATGACAGGTGCGGAGTCCATTCGTGATGTAATTGCATTTCCTAAGATTAAGGATGCAAGCTGTCTGATGAGCAATGCACCGGATGTTGTAGATCCGAAACAATTAGAGGAATTATGTTTGAAGGTTGTATTACCGGAAGAATAGGATATAAGAAGGAACGAAAGTATGAATCGTCGGATTCATACTTTTGTTATATAGGGGGCATTTATGATATTATTACTTTTTTTGTGTGGAGTTTGCTTTATTGTACTAGCGAATAAAATAGAAAAAAGGAAGGCGGAAAAGAGCTATTGTAAAGAACATCAGATTTCGGAAGCAACTTATATTCGATATGATATTTCCACAGTGAAACGATTGCGTTATATTTGGATAACCTGTGCTATTCTTTTATGTGTTAATTTCGTTATGGTTCAGTTTGAAGATTATTTATCGACAGGTATTCTGGTTGTGTCAGGCTGCTTATTTTATGGATTGGTACCGGTTGGATTTTTAACAATTTTTTTATGGCTCGATGGTATTTTATACTTGAAGGAATTGAAACGGTATGGATATGAACTTCCGGTTCATCGAAAAAAAGTTAAGTTTTTACAGGATTTAACAAGGAATGAGGATTTAAAGAATATTGATGATTCCGAACAAAGAGAAAAGTCTGTACTTGTTTTCGGATTTATTTGTGGCGGTTTGTTTTTATTATTTGCTTTTTTGATTTTGAAGTTTTATTTAAAATGGAATTATACGGATATTACAGTGGTGGTAATCTTTTTGATCATAGGGGATTTAATCTGGCTGGGAAGGGGTGTGTATGCCTGGATTATTTCCGATAACCGTAAATACAGATATGAAACCAATCCCGATGCCACAAAAAAGAAAAGACCAAGATTGTTTATCCATATCGTGTTCATAATGCTTTACGGTGCTGTTTCTTTTTTTGGTATGTACACGGCCAATTCTTTCGCTCGTTATGCTGCCAGTGCATGTAGTTCATCGGATGCTGCATTTTGTCAGGAATTGCAAAGTATGGCTCAGGATATTTATGATGAAAATGATGGTCTGGAGGGTGAAAAATGGGAGAGCAGCCGTAGCTTGTTAGAGGCAGGAACGGACTTGTCTTCACAGTCGGATTCTTCGGATTTATTTTTTGAAGAATTGTTAGCAAGGAGTGGATATAGCAGCTGGACGCAGATAGAAGAAAAATTCCGTTTGAAGGATACAACCGTTTCTGTTTATAAGGAAGGGGATACAATCAGAGTTGAGTATGAAAACCCCCATGTAACAGATGAGGGAAAACCCAAATAACAGAGTAGGAGATGCGTTATGAAATATATCGGAATGGAAAAGAAAGAGGAAGGAAAATTTATTACGCGTTATGATATTACATACGAAACCGGTGACTGTAAAGAAAAAGTATATGAAATGATCAGCCGTAATAAAAATATGACAACAAGAGAAGAATTAACCGATCATCCTGCGGATTCGGTTGTTTTAATGATACATAATGAAGCAGGAGATAAAATTTTATTAAATAAGGAATTTCGTATGGCATGCGGTACTTTTGTATATAATGTACCTGCCGGATTGATTGATTCGGGTGAAGATTTCAGGGAAAGTGCTGCAAGGGAATTGAAGGAAGAAACAGGACTTGATCTGGTTCGGATTGATGATGTGTTAGGGGAAAGCTTCAGTGCGATTGGGTTTTCCAATGAAAAAAATATCTGTATTGTAGGAACGGCAAAGGGAGAATTTGCTCCAAGTACCTCTGCAGCGGAAGAAATTGAAGCAAAATGGTTTACAAAAGCCGAAGTAAGGGAATTACTTAAAAAAGAATACTTTGCGGCAAGAACACAAAGCTATTGTTATTTATGGAGTAAAGACTGACGGAAAACCATGGAAAGATATTTGCCATATTTACTCAGATGCGGTAAAATATGAAAAGATGTGTTTATTTTGGAGGAGATTATGGGTTCATTTAGCAGCTATACAAATACGCAAAAAATTCTCAACTATATATACTTAAACAAACCGGCAATACGACCGGATGCATTGTTTTGTGATGGAACAAAAGATTACCGGATTCCGTCAGAGCCGATGGTTGGGGATGAGGTTACAATAAAGTTTCGTACAGCAAGGCGAAATGTCGATTTTGTTTTCTGTATTTGTAATGGAGAGCGGATTGCCATGGAGGTAACGGAATGGGATCATGCTTTTGAATATTTTGAAACCAAACTGCCTCCGCTTAAGAATGAAAAGATAGAATACTATTTTGAAATACAGTTGGGAAATTCTTATTGTTACTATAACAAACTAGGGGTTCAGACAGAGGTGAATCCAACCTATAATTTCAGCATTATGCCGGGATTTTCAACGCCGGATTGGGCAAAGGGAGCGGTTATCTATCAGATTTTTGTTGATCGTTTCTGTAATGGTGACCGTGAAAACGATGTATTGGATGGAGAATATTATTATATCGGAGATACCGCAAGACGGATTACACAGTGGGAAAAATATCCGGATGCTATGGATGTAAGATGTTTCTATGGCGGAGATTTGCAGGGCGTAATGAACAAGTTGGATTATCTGCAGGATTTGGGTGTAGAGGTAATTTATTTTAATCCTTTGTTTGTATCTCCTTCTAACCACAAATACGATATTCAGGATTATGATTATATTGATCCTCATTTTGGAAAGATTGTGATGGATGAAGGGGAGTGCCTGCAAAACGGAGATACCGTCAATAAAAATTCAACCCGTTATATTAATCGTGTGACAAATAAAGCAAATCTGGAAGCAAGTAACGAATTTTTCTGTCAGTTGGTGGAAGAAATCCACAAACGAGGAATGAAGGTTATTTTGGATGGTGTATTTAATCATTGCGGTTCTTTCAACAAATGGTTAGACCGGGAGTTAATCTATGAGGGTCAGGAAGGTTATGAACCGGGTGCTTATCCGTCAAAGGACAGTCCGTACCACAGCTTCTTTAAGTTCTATGATGAAAATGCATGGCCGTACAACAAAAGCTATGATGGCTGGTGGGGACATGACACCCTGCCAAAGTTAAATTACGAAGATTCGGAGGAATTATATCAGTACATTCTTCATATTGGTAAGAAATGGGTTTCTCCTCCCTATAATGTAGACGGCTGGCGTTTGGATGTTGCCGCAGATTTGGGACATTCGGAAGAATTTAATCATAAATTCTGGAGAGATTTCCGTGCGGTTGTAAAGGAAGCAAATCCGGAGGCAATCATTCTGGCAGAACATTATGGTGACCCATATAACTGGCTACAGGGAGACCAGTGGGATACGGTAATGAACTATGATGCATTTATGGAGCCGATTACCTGGTTTTTGACCGGTGTAGAGAAACATTCGGATGAATTCAGGGGTGATTTGCTTGGTAATTCAGATGCCTTGATCGGTTCGTTAAGACACCATATGAGCCGGTTTCAGCAGCAGTCATTGGAGGTATCCATGAATGAGCTTTCCAATCATGACCATTCAAGGTTTTTGACCCGTACCAACAGAAGAGTGGGAAGAACGCATACATTGGGACCGGATGCAGCCAATGAGAATGTAAATAAAGGTGTATTGCGTGAGGCGGTTGTCTTTCAGATGACTTGGCCGGGAGCACCGACGATATATTATGGTGATGAAGCGGGAATGTGTGGATGGACAGATCCGGATAACCGAAGAACCTATCCGTGGGGACGGGAAGACCGGGATTTGATCTGGTTCCATCGTGATATTATACAGATTCATAAAGATTATGAGGTGCTAAAAAGAGGTTCTCTTATGTTTTTACACGGCTCTCATAAGTTGTTCGCATATGCAAGATTTAACCGTACCGATAAGATTGTTGTCATATTGAATAATAATTATGAAGAGGCGGAATTGCGATTGGATGTAGACCGTATTGGAATCAAGGAAGGAGAAACACTTCGTCAGTTGATTCTTACGACAGAGGAAGGATATATCATGGAGCCAAAGGAATATCAGGTAAAAAATAACCAGCTGTATGTATGTGCACCAAGAATCTCCTCCATTGTGTTATTGGCGGAATAAAAAATAATATTATGGCTTGCATTTTTTATAAGTGCAGGCTATAATATCTAATTGTGTGAGCGGCAAGCATACACAAATAACAAAATATATGGATGGATTCCCGAGTGGCCAAAGGGGACAGACTGTAAATCTGCTGCAACTTGCTTCGGTGGTTCGAATCCACCTCCATCCATTTTGCCGGCGTGGCGGAACTGGCAGACGCACAGGACTTAAAATCCTGCGGGACTTATACTCCCGTACCGGTTCGATTCCGGTCGCCGGCAGTAAAAAGACTCAAATCTATTTTGATTTGAGTCTTTTTTATTATCTGTTAAGAAATAATCATATTCGGGCAAATTTTTTCAGATTTTGCTTGCTTTTTTTTAACGTGGTGTTATGATAACTTACGGATAAAAACGCAAAAAAGCGAAAGAATAAGGAGGCAAAAAAATGTCAGTGGCACAAATTTTGGCAATCGCAATATTCGTGGTTATGTTTGTACTTGTAGTGCTTGATAAAATTGAGAAACAGTACGTTACACTTGCCTGCGGATTATTGACCCTTGTGTTGGTGTTTGGCGTTGCAATGAGAGACATGAATGCAATTGTTGAAACACTGAATTTCAAAAGTATTATTCAGCCGGGATTTTGGATTGGTGAAGCACCGGAATCGGCAGGAATTGACTGGGCAACCATTATTTTCTTAGGTGGAATGATGATTATGGTGGAAGGTATGGCAAAGGCGGGATTCTTCCGTTGGTTATGTATGAGACTTGCAAAGTTAGTTAATTACAAAACAATTCCACTCTTTATTACATTTATGATTATGGCGGCTGTTCTTGCTATGTTTATTGATAGTATTACAGTTATTTTGTTCCTTGCGGCAGTTACGGTAGAATTGGCAAAATTATTAAAATTTAATCCGGTTCCGATGATTTTATCAGAAGTATTCTGTGCAAATCTGGGTGGTTCCGCAACAATGTGCGGTGACCCGCCAAATATCATTATCGGTTCAAAGCTTCATTATGCATTTGTGGACTTTTTAACCAATACCGGTCTGATTGCAGGCGTATCTTTGATTGTTGTTGTTATTTATTTTTATTTTATTTTCCGAAAGGAATTATCTGTAACACACGGAGAGGTTGATATTACCAACATGCCGGATCCGAAGGAAGCAATTACAAGCAAACGCAGCTTTATCGGCAGCACAATTATTTTCCTTTGTGCAGTTGCAATGTTGGTTACACATTCGAACACACATCTGTCAGTTGCTTTTATCGGTGTGGTAGTTGCGGTTATTACCTGTATTTTTAATTTCCGGGATTTAAAAGAAATTATGTCAAAGGTTGACTATAAAATTTTATTATTCTTTACCGGTTTGTTTGTTGTAGTTGGTGGATTGGAGCAGACAGGAATTTTGGAATTGATTGCGAACTTCATTAATAATGTAAGTGGTGGTAATGAAAAGGTTATGGTTGCAATTATTATCTGGGTATCAGCATTTGCATCAGCATTTGTGGATAATATTCCGTTTGCAGCAACAATGGTTCCGATTGTTCAGGGATTGTCAGCAGGTAATCCTGCACTTCAGGCTACATTGGCATGGACATTATCAATGGGTACAGATATTGGTGGAGCAGCAACTCCAATCGGTGCTTCTGCAAACGTAGTTGGTACATCTGTAGCTGCAAAGAATGGTCATCCAATCGGATGGGGCAAATATTGTGCATCAGCAGCTCCTGCAACTGTGATTGTTGTTTTGATTTCTATGTTGATGATTTATGCCCGTTATTGCGGTGGTATTTTTTAAGACCAGGAGGTAAAGTGAATGGATAAGCAGGTTATAATTTCGATTAATCGTGAATGTGGAGCCGGCGGACAGGAAATTGCAACAAAGCTTGCAAAAAAACTTGGAATTCCGGTATATGACAGCAATATTTTAATTGAAGTTGCAAAAGAACTTGGAACGACCGTTGATGATCTTGCAAAATATGATGAGAAAGCAAGAAATGTTATTTTTGCTCGTAAGGTTTTGGATTATTACAATTCAAATGAGGACATTACTGCGGAAAATCAGTTTAATTTCCTGAGAGAACGTGCAAAGGCTGGTGAGTCATTTGTCGTATTGGGACGTTGTTCGGATGTTATCTTCCGTGATGATGCAAGATTGGTTTCTGTATTTGTTACAAGCGAGATAGAAAAAAGAATACCGGTTGTAATGAACCGCGGAGACCTTAGCGAAAAGGATGCGAAGGAATTAATCAATAAAGTTGATAAGCAGCGCCGGGCATATCATGATAGCCATACAGAGAATTTAGACTGGATTGATGCACGATGCTATGACTTATGTATTGATGCATTAAAGATTGGAATTGATAATGCGGTCGAAGTAATTGCATCTTATGTAGAAAAAGCTTAAGCATTCAGAAAAATAAATGATAAAATAATAAGAAGCGAAGGGACATGACCTTCGCTTCTTTTAATGAGGGGGAGAATTAAGTGCAACTTTCGTAGCACTCATATGAAAAGTTCTTACAGTGTTTAGTATATCCATTAATTGTGAATAAAATGTGTTTAATTTAAGGGGAAAATGTGAATAAAATCTTACGAAAAACCGGATTTTTGAAAGATTTTTTATGATTTTGGTAGAATTAATCGGGATAAAGCCAGATTTTGCTGGATTTTCTGTATACATGAGGGTATCATATAGATAAGGTTTTGTTAGATGGATGAGAATGAGGAGGCAACATGCAGGATACAATACAGTTAAAAGCATATGCAAAAATAAATTTGGGGCTGGATGTGATTGGCGTCAGACAGGATGGCTATCATGAAGTCCGGATGATTATGCAGACGGTTAAATTATTTGATAAATTATCATTCCGGTTGCTGGAAGAAGACATCATCCGGATAAAGACAAATCTTGGATTTTTGCCGACAGATGAAAACAATCTGGTTTATAAGGCAATTCGTCTGTTAAAGGAGACTTATGGCGTGTCTGAGGGAATTGAGGTTGACTTGTTTAAATGTATTCCTGTAGCCGCCGGAATGGCGGGCGGCAGTTCGGACTGTGCAGCAGCATTAATAGGAGCATCAAGATTGTTTAAGCTGAATCTGGATAAGAAAAAATTGATGGAATATGGTGTGAAGCTTGGAGCGGATGTGCCATATTGTATTATGCGCGGAACCGCTTTGTCGGAGGGAATAGGTGAAATCCTGACACCGTTGCCTTCTATTCCGGATTGTTATATCCTGATTGCAAAACCACCGATTTCCGTTTCTACCAAATTTGTATATGAACATTTTGATGCACAGGAGAATGTGGTACATCCGGATATTGACGGAATGGTGGAGGCAATTCATCACAAAGATTTAGACGGTATTATAAAACGATTCGGCAATGTATTGGAGACGGTCACGATTCCGGAATATCCGGTAATTGATGAGATAAAGCAATTAATGATGGAAAAGGGAGCTATGAATGCAATGATGAGTGGCTCCGGACCGACTGTTTTTGGATTTTTTAAGGATAAAAATATTGCGGATACGGCTGCGGAGAGTATTCGCAAAAAACAGTTAGCAAATCAGGTTTTTGTGGTACAGCCATTTAATCAAAATATATAAGCGAAGGTAGGAAAAATGGAATTAAAATATGATGGACAAAATGAATATTTGCCGTTAAGAGATTTGGTGTTTCAGGCGCTTCGACAGGCAATTATTACCGGAGAATTTTCTCCGGGAGAACGTTTGATGGAAATTAAGCTGGCAAACAAACTGGGTGTCAGCCGTACCCCGGTACGTGAAGCAATCCGTATGCTGGAATTGGAAGGTTTGGTTGTGATGATTCCAAGAAGGGGTGCAGAGGTCGCAAGTATAACCGAAAAGGAATTGCAGGATGCATTAGAGGTAAGAACAGCGATAGAAGAATTATCGGTGGAGCTTGCCTGCCAGAGGATTGACGAGCAGGGAAAAGAACGCCTGAAACAGGCGTGTATTGATTTTAAAGAAGCAATTGATACCAAACATGTTCAAAATATTGTGGATGGTGATGTGAACTTTCATGATGTTATTTTCGATTTGACAAAAAATAAAAAATTGATTAATATTGCACATCAATTACGGGAACAGGTATATCGGTACCGTGTTGAATATGTGAAAGATTTTTCTTATCATGATGTTTTGGTAGAGGAACATTATGCGATTACCAATGCAATATTGACAAAGGATGTGGAAAAGGCAAAGGAAATCATGAAAAAACATCTATATAATCAGGAATTGATTGTAATAAAGAATTTAAAAGACAGCTTATAATTTTATCCATTTGGAAAAACTTTAAAAAATCCCCATAAACAGATACGTTGTTGCCGTTTGTTTATGGGGATTTTTTCCTATTGACAAATATATGGAATTGGTTACAATATAATGTAGTATTTAATACTATATGTAAAAGAGCTTAAAACCATAAAAGGAAAGAGGTAATAAATATGAAAAAAATAGTAGTTGATTCCAGTTGTGATATTTCCAATATTCGTCTTGTTTATGACGAAAATAATCAATTGGTACAGTTTGATAAGGCAGCATTGACCATCCATGTGGGAGAAAAGGAATATATCGATGATAAAAATTTAGATATTAAAGATATGATGGATACCATGAAAGCGTATGACGGCGCTTCTTCCTCAGCCTGTCCGGGACCTGCACAGTGGAAGGATTGTTTTGAAGGGGCAGATGAGATTTATGTTATTACAATAACAAGTGCATTGTCAGGAGCCTATAGCAGTGCAATGGTAGCTAAGCAGATGGAATTAGAGGAACATCCGGAGAAAAAAATTCAGGTAATTGATTCGTTGTCAACCGGTCCGGAAATGACATTGCTGGTACAGCAGATTTTATACCAGATTCAAAAAGGAAACGATTTTGATACCATATGTAAAAATGTGGTAGAATACCAAAAACATACCAAGCTTGCATTTGTTCTGCACAGTATTGATAACCTTGTAAAGAATGGAAGAGTTTCAAAATTGACGGGATTTGCAGCAAATTTGTTGGGAATAATCGTGGTTGGCAGAGCCAATGAAAATGGTGAATTAGAGATGATAAGTAAAGGCAGAGGCGGTAATAAGACCAATTCTGCTGTTGTGCAGGAAATGAAGGCACAGGGTTATCAGGGAGGCAGTGTTAATATTACGCATTGCTTCAATGAAAAGGATGCGAAAAAACTACGGGATAGTATCTGGAAGGAATTTCCAAATGCACAGATTACAATTGCGGAAACAGGAGGTTTGTGTAGTTATTATGCGGAACTTGGAGGTATTCTCATTGGATATGAAACAGTAGAGAAAAGTTTTTCTCTTGCCGGTCTGTTATCGCATCCGGAAAAGGTACCTTCAAAAGCATAATTGACAAAATTTGGAAGAACGTATGTTCTTGACACTTTGCGCAAACATGTTATAATAGAACAAATGTTTGCATGCTGTGGATGGAAGAATGTACGAAGTAAAATCAAATTATACGACGAAAGAAAAACTGAATATTTTAGCGGATGCAGCTAAGTATGACGTAGCCTGTACCTCAAGTGGTGTAAGCCGCAGCGGTAAGAAAGGAATGCTTGGAAACAGTGTTGCGGCTGGCGTGTGTCATAGTTTTGCGGCAGATGGCAGATGTATATCCCTGTTGAAGGTGTTGATGACAAATCATTGTATATATGATTGTAAGTATTGTCAGAATCGTAAGTCAAATGATGTGGAGCGGGCAACCTTTGAACCGCACGAATTATGTCAGCTGGTTATTGAGTTTTACAAGAGAAACTATATAGAAGGGTTGTTTTTAAGCTCCGGCGTATTGAAGAATCCGACTTATACGATGGAACGGATTTGTGAGACATTATTTTTACTGCGGAACCGGTATCATTTTAATGGTTATATTCATGTAAAGATGATACCCGGAGCACCGGATGAACTGATTGGAACGGCAGGTCTGTTGGCGGATCGAATCAGTATTAATATGGAATTGCCGACACAGGAAAGCTTGCAGCTGCTGGCTCCGAATAAGACCTTTTCTTCAATATTAAAACCGATGGGACGGGTGACGGATACGATAGCCACCCACCGGGTAGCGATTGGAAAGAGTGCTTATATGGAACGGAGTGACGGAAACCGGTATCTGAACAACAGTATTTTCCGGACTGAGAATCGAAAATTGGAACAGGGAGCATTTATGACGGGGATTGAACAGAATGGATTGAACCGGCTGGCACAGATGGAGCATAAGCAGTTATCCGGTTTGAAGCGTCCGTTTGCCCCGGCGGGACAGAGTACGCAGATGATTATAGGCGCAACACCGGAAAGTGATCTGACGTTAATACGGACGACACAGAGGCTGTATCAGCGCTATGATTTAAAGCGGGTATTTTATTCTGCATATATTCCTTTGAATGAGGATTCGGTACTACCACCGCTTGATACAAAACCACCGTTACTTCGGGAACATCGTTTATATCAGGCAGACTGGCTGCTGCGATTTTATGGATTTCAGGCGGAAGAGCTCCTTTCCGAGGATCGACCGAATTTTAATGAAAAATTGGATCCCAAATGTGATTGGGCACTACGACATCTGGGACAATTTCCGGTGGAGATACAGTCGGCGTCATATGATATGTTGTTACGGATTCCCGGTGTGGGACCGAAGTCTGCAAAACGTATCGTAGAGGCAAGAAGGTATGGTCATTTGGATTATACACATTTAAAGAAGATGGGTGTTGTTTTAAAAAGAGCACATTATTTTATTACCTGTAATGGAAAGATGATGTACAAAACTCCAATTGAGGAACAGTATATTACAAATCGGCTGACCGAGGAGAATTACAAAGAAAACTGGCAGGTTCAACATCAGAATGAACAATATGTGCAGTTGTCAATCTTTGATTCAATCGGTTTTGGTACGGATAAGCGGAGTGATGGAATATGATAGTTTTGACCTGTGCGGATACGTTTGAAGACAAGATGTGTTGTATATATGATGCGTGGGTTTATGCGTTAAAGGTAGGACATGAGAATGTACGGTTGCGGACAGAACCCATTATACAGCCTGCATTGTTTGATGAATATATACATGTGGATTATGAGGAAGAGAAGTTTCGGAAGGTGGTTCGTACCATTAAAAGAAGGTTGTCGGTTTCCATTTATATTGATATTTATTATGTTGCCTTATCAAAAGAAGAGGATGCACTGGATACGATATATCGTTATCTGTATGCGGGATTTCCGATTGGAGCGGCAATTCAAACCTGCTATACCCGTCCGGAAGTGATGCGAATGATGGAACTGCGGCGGAATGTAGGAAATGAGAGTCATTATTTCAGGGAGTTTGTGCGATTTGTTTCGCTTGATAACCATTATTATATTGCACATATAGAACCGAAAAATAACGTGGCGCTTCCGGTAGCAAATTATTTTGTTGACCGTATGCCATCGGAACATTTTATGATTATAGACGATAATCGGGGATATGGCGTGATACACCCAAAGGATGGAGAATTATATATAAAGCATTTCTCAAAGGAGGAGTTACAGCAGTTTGCACAAATGGAACAGACAGAGGATATATATACATTCATGTGGAGAGATTTCTTCCGGGCAATTTCGATTGAACAGAGAAAGAATCCAACCTGTCAGGGAAATCTGTTTCCAAAGTGGATGCGTAAGCATGTTACTGAATTTATGGATGAAGTCCAATCCTAAAAATTAAGCCGGACATTACGAATTATCGTATTGCCCGGCTTGTGTTTTATTTATCCATCTGAGTTAAGCTCTTTGTACGGATTTCTTCACAAATCTTATTGATAAAGGTATCTAATTCCATGGCTCCCAAATCGCCATCTTCACCACGTTTTCTGACAGAAACCGTATTTGTTTCCTGTTCGTTTGCTCCTACAATCAGCATGTATGGAAGCTTCTGCATTCTGGCTTCACGGATTTTATAACCGATTTTCTCGGAACGCTCATCCATTGTTGCAAGAATTCCATTCTGTTTCAGTTTTGCAAGAACTTCTTTTCCGTATTCATGGAACTTTTCTGAAATCGGAAGGATTCTAACCTGCTCCGGCGCTAACCAGGTAGGGAATGCACCGGCATATTTCTCAATTAACCATGCCAATGTTCTTTCATAGCATCCCATTGAAGTTCTGTGGATGATATATGGACGTTTCTTTTCGCCATCCTTATCGATATAGTACATATCAAATCTGGTTGATAAGAACATATCCAACTGGATTGTAATCATGGTATCTTCTTTTCCGTAAACATTTTTTGCCTGAATATCAAGTTTTGGACCGTAGAAAGCAGCTTCACCCTCTACTTCTGTAAATTCAATTCCGATTTCATTTAAAATATCACGCATTGCATTCTGAACATGATCCCAATCTTCGGCGGTACCAAGATACTTCTTAGAATCGTTCGGATCCCATTTTGACATACGGTAAGTTACGTCTTCTTCTACACCAAGAGTTGTCAGACAATGTTTTGCCAAGGCAACACAGTTTTTAAATTCATCTGCTATCTGTTCCGGTGTACAGATTAAATGTCCTTCTGAAATAGTGAACTGACGAACTCTTGTTAATCCGTGCATTTCTCCGGAATCCTCATTACGGAATAAAGTAGAGGTTTCACCCATACGGTAAGGGAGGTCACGGTAGCTGTGCTGTTTTGCTTTATATACAAAATACTGGAACGGACATGTCATTGGACGTAATGCCATTACTTCTTTTCCGCTACCCTGTGATAAAGAAGAACCGTCAGCACCCTTTGCAACACCATTTTCGTCAACTGCATCTGCAGGTGCCTCTGTTTCGTCGCTGCCATCATCATTTAATACAAACATACCGTCTTTGTAGTGATACCAATGGTCTGATAATTTGTAGAAGTCAGCCTTTGCCATGAGTGGAGTTTTGGTACGAACATAACCCCATTCGTTATCCTCTAAGTCTTCAATCCAACGCTGTAATGTCTGGATGATTTTTGTTCCCTTTGGCATCATCAGAGGGAGTCCCTGACCGATAATATCTACCGTTGTAAATAATTCCAATTCACGGCCGAGACGGTTATGGTCACGCAGACGAATTGTTTCCAAGAAATCCAGGCGCTCCTGTAAATCATCTTTCTTTGTGAATGCGGTACCGTAAATACGGGTCAGCATTTTGTTATCGGAATTACCTCTCCAGTAAGCACCGGAAGAAGAAGTTAATTTGAAAAACTTAACGGGTTTTGTGCTCATCAGGTGAGGACCTGCACACAAATCAATAAATTCTCCCTGCTCATAAAAACTCAAAATCGCATCTTCCGGTAAATCGTTAATTAATTCTACTTTATATGGCTCCTGGCGTTCTTCCATTAATTTGAGTGCTTCCGCTCTTGGAAGTGTGTAACTCTTAATAGGAAGATTTTCTTTTACGATTTTTTTCATTTCTGCTTCGATTTTATCAAGGTCTTCTCTTGAGAGAGACGGCATATCAAAATCATAGTAGAAACCATCGTCAATTGCGGGTCCGATTGTACATTTTGCATCCGGATATAAACGTTTTACAGCCTGTGCTAAGATATGTGCGGCGGTATGACGGAATACTTTCTTTCCTTCGTCATTATCAAAGGTAAGGATATTTAAGCTGCTGTCTTCGTTGATAACTGTCCGTAAATCAACAACCTTTCCGTTTACTTCTCCGGCACATGCAACTCTGGCAAGTCCTTCGCTGATATCCTTTGCAATATCAAGTACGCTCATTGCATCGGAATATTCTTTTGTTGAACCATCTTTTAATGTAATAATCATAGTTTATCTTCTTCCTTTCTTTTTTTTACAACTTTGACATTCCTCATCCTTTTCAAGGGAAGATTCATTGCAATTGTTACTGACATTAATATAAATTCCGTTCTTAATAGGAGAGAACAGGAAACCTGTAACAATACCGGTTAATGTACAGATTGCACCTAAGGTCAGTAATTTTTTTCTGTTTAAAATGGTGTCTTCTGAAAAGTAATCACGAATTGCATCTTTTACATCCGTAAGGATATCGGTTGTTTTTTCTAAAATTTCCATAAAAGCTCCTTTCTTAGAATCATGCTTAGGTTCCGGAAAAAGTAAATGATACTTTTATCCTTGTGTAATACCTAAAAATGAATGGTTATTTGTATTTTTGTAATAAAAAAATCCCCGGCACAGATTGTGCCAGGGACGATTACTCGCGGTTCCACCCCGGTTTCCGTTATATAAATAACAGACACCTCATTTGACGATATCGGAGTCACCGGCCGGTATTGACGGCTGCTCAAAGGTGGTGTTCAATTAAAGTTATCTAAATTCGTTCCAGCCAGTTCTGTAATAGAAAAGCGAATTCTCTCTGGAGATAAGAATTTAATCTACTGTCCTTGTCAAGGCATTGCTTTATTAAGATAGTTTTGATTGTAGAACATAGAAAAATGAAAGTCAACCGTTTTTTTAAATTTGATGAATTTGGAAGTTTAAAAAAAATTTAAAAAAAATAAAAAAAGTACTTGCATTTTGTTTTGTTATCATATATAATCATCAATGTTGCTGAGGCAATAACAAATAAATACGGGCCGCTAGCTCATTTGGTAGAGCACCTGACTCTTAATCAGGGTGTGCGGGGTTCGAGCCCCCGGCGGCCCACT
>CAKQYU010000015.1 GCA_934293575.1 uncultured Lachnospiraceae bacterium
CATGTAGCTGACAAGTACTAATCGGTCGAAGGCTTAACTTTAAAAGTTTGCAAGCCCGATATGTGGAAAGATGTAGAAATCTTTGTATGAAGTTCTGAAGGTACATGAAGTAAATACCTTTAACAGATTACCTGAAAGATGGTAATCTACAATTGTATATAGGGGATTGGTCAAATGGTATGATAGGGGTCTCCAAAACCTTTGGCGGGAGTTCGATTCTCTCATCCCCTGCTAGAAAGCCTTGAAAACACTGAGTTTTCAGGGCTTTATTTTTGTTTTTGGGCAACGTTCGGGCAAACATAATAGTTGGCGTCCGACCGTTATTTTTGTGTATAATGAACAAATATATGCGATAGACCGAATTTTTTCGTAAAGTTCGGTCTATGTATTTATTATATGAAAATCCTTTGGTATAATCATTTTATATTTGGGTATAGCAAGGGAGTATCTTGCTTATTGTAAAGAGTTTTTGTCGGATGGTAAAGACTTTGTTTTGATATCATTTTATATTAATGATTATATAATTGCTAGAAAATTTGAAGCAAAGGTACCTGTATTAGTGCTTATTTGTTGTATATGTCTGTTAGGGATTATTTTATTGAGTAAAGTTGTAAAGAACTACTTAATCGAAAAGATATTATAAATGGAAGACATGAAGAAATCCCATAGAGAACCGGATGAATGGTTACGATATAAGATAAGGGCAATTTATTGAGAAAAATGAAAGAAACATAAAACACAACGGAGGCTGCAAAATATATGAAATTAGAAAATGGAAGACCAAAGGATTTAACAAATCGTTTGGATAAGGAAATAAGGACTTATGATTTTTTGGATGAATTAGGAATTGGATATGAACGTATTGATCATGAGGAAGCCAATACGATGGAAGCGTGTGCGGAAATTGATGCGCTGTTACAACCGGCAACGATTTGTAAAAATTTATTTCTTTGTAACGCTCAAAAGACTAAGTTTTATCTGCTGGCAATGTGCGGAGATAAGAAATTTAAAACAAAAGAGCTGTCGCATCAGATTAACAGTTCGAGATTGTCTTTCGCACCGCCTGAATTTATGCAGGAGTATCTCGATATTACTCCGGGCTCGGTCAGTGTTCTTGGACTGATGAATGATAAGGATAATATAGTTCAATTCCTTGTAGATGAAGATGTTCTAAAAGAGGAGTATTTTGCCTGTCACCCATGTATCAATACATCCAGTCTGCGATTAAAAACAACCGATGTCTTTGAAACATTTTTAAAAGCGGTAAATCATGATTATATCGTAGTAACATTAGGAAAAGGTGAAGAGTGACCAATTGAACAACACTATGATAGGTAGAGGTATCATCCCATTGTAGCGATTATCTCCATCTTTCCACTCCTGCGTTTTTGTAGTATGCATTCTTATCTTCATACATCAGACGTTCTGCTTCGGTAAGAAGGTTGTCAATTTCTTCGTCTATATGTGACTGCCATACTGCGCCGACAGCTAATATAACAGAGTTTTGAGCGGCAACGGTTTTCAGGTTAGCTGCTTTTTCAAACAGTTCGTCTTTGGTAATATGAGGGCACAAAGCCAGAAGTTCATCGCCACCGATACGGAAGATTCCGTAATCGCCAAATACCTGACGGAGGCTGTCGCTGGCGCGTATAATCAGATTATCGCCTTCTTTATGTCCCTTGGTATCATTTATTTTCTTAAGTCCTGTTATATCACAGTAAACGACACCCAGATTTGTATTCTGGGTACATTCCGTAACATAACGATCCATGGCAAAACGATTGCCCAATTTGGTAAGCTGGTCATAATAACTCATATGCTCCAATTGACGGAACAGATTTCTTCGCTTCAGACAGGAAACAATAAAGTGACCGACAATCTGTAATAAAACCTGTGTAAATTCAAAAGAATTATCATGCGGGTTATCAACACCGTAAAATCCAATATTGCGTGCGTCATCATATAAAGGAACGACAACAAGCGAATGGATATCCTGGCGTTTCAGATATTCATACTGTAAAGGATCGCTTTCCCGGATATCTTCCAGATTTTCAATTACAATATTTTTATCTTCTCTGAAATTATGATACCAGTTTGCACAGACTTCCGGAGGAAGATTTTGTAAATTATCGATTTCGGGGGTAACTTCATTTGCAACCCATTCATAGGTATTGTCGTCGCCACCGGATTTATTTCGCTCAAAAATATAGGTGCGTTCTCCGTTTAAAGCTCTGCCGAGATATTCGAGGATAATATTCAAAGACTGATTCGGTGTGGAAGCCTTTAACGCAAGCTTCATACCTTCATTTGCAATAATTTCCTGCTTCTGTTTTTCAATCAATGTTTGATAATTTTGTTCCTGAAGGCTGTTGTCAATCGCAATTTCCAAGCGGTAACGTCTGCCGTTTTCTTCAATCAGGGTGTCCTTTATCACATAATGTTTTTTTACAATTGGATTGTAGTACTGCCATTCCCGAAATTGTCCGGGAAGCAATTTGGCATTATTACAGATAGCACAAGGGGTATTGCTGCTTTGCAACAGTTCATAGCATTTTTGTCCTTTTACTTCTTCTATGGAGTGGAGATCATAGATGTCAAGTGTCTTTTTGTTCATGTATATTAATTCGTGTGTATCGATATCCGTAACATAGACTACTTCATTCAGATTTTCAAAAAATTCCCATATCTTGTTCATAGGCAGTATCCTCTCTGTAATAAAAATATCATCTTCATTATATCATATATATTTTTGACATCAATATATCTGTTATTTATTTTTTAGTCCGCAATTTGCAGAATTTGCAGATACTGGAACTATCGGTTTTCATTTTAAATAAGCTATGATAAAATGGTTATAATTGTGTCATTGTAAGCAAAGCATATTTATGAGGGGAAACAAATGAAAAATAAAAAAGAAAACAGGATTATAGCGTATACGGTTTTGGCATTGTTGATTGATTTGCTTGGAAGGTTTCTTGCGATGAAATGCAGTCTTCCAATCTGGTGTGATTCGGTGGGAACGTTTCTGATTGCATATGTTGCAGGACCGGTATGTGGTGGAATTGTAGGATTTACGAATAATATTATCTACGGTATCTTTGTAGAACAACAGTCTGTTTATTGTATTGTCGGAGCCCTGCTCGGAATTTTGGTTGGATATCTTGCCAAAAGAGGTGTTTTTGAATCACAGTTTAAGACAATGACGTTAGGAATGGGACTGGCAATCTTTTCGACGGTAATTGCGGTAATCATCAATACCGTTGTGTATGATGGAATGAGCGGAAATTTATGGGGTAATCAGGTCATGCTGCTATGTGATGACAATGGATTTCCTCGATATGTTTCCTATGTATTGGGGCAGTTTTGTGTTGAATTTCTGGATAAACTCTTATGCGTCGAAATAGTTTATCTGTTAATCCGGATAATCAGACGAAGGAGAAAGGATGACAGCAACAAGATGGTATCATTGTTGCTATTGGCAGTCGTTTTATGTTTATCAAAAGGTCAGCCGGCAATGGCAAGCGAATATGTGACAGATTATGATGCTTATATTCAGTTGGAGTATTCAAAAGAAGAAGGTCTTTTGTCCGGCGAGGCAAATGATATCGAACAGACAAAGGATGGAAAACTTTGGATTGGAACCTATGCCGGATTGTTCAAATACGACGGAACAAGATTTAAATTGTTTCAGGATATCCCCTCTATTAAGAATGTAAATTGTTTATATGTAGATGAGGAGGGAAGACTCTGGGTAGGAACGAATGATGACGGCGTTACGATTTTAATTAATGAACATGTAATGAACGTTATTGATGATGAGAAGGGATTGCTTTCCAATTCGGTAAAAAGTATTGTCTGTGATTCCAACGGAAATTATTATATTGGTACGACAGAGGGACTTTCACAGGTATCCTTAAGCAGCGGGGTTAAGGTGTTGAAGTCATTTGACCAGATTAAAAATGTCATTTATATGTCCGCGGATGCAGATGGTAATGTCATTGTTGTGACGGAAAGAGGAACGGTTTACTGGATTAAGGACGGAGAGATTGTAGACAATCCAAAAGGGCTGGAGTCTTCTTTAATTTGTTCGGCTTATTTTACCGAAGATAACCGGTTATTTTTAGGTACCGAAGAAAATGATGTTTGCATTTATAAGGTGGATGGTGAAAAATTAAAATTAACAAAAACCATTCATTTAGAGGATGTGGAAAGTATTAATTCCTTTTCCATGATAGAGGATGAGATATTTATCTGTTCCGATACCGGAGTGATACTTTTACAAAAGGATGGTTCCTATAAAAAATTAAATACCAATAATTTTACAAGCTCCATTGACAATATGTTAGTGGATTATCAGGGAAATCTCTGGTTTAGCTCATCAAGACTCGGATTATTGGAAATGTGTCAGTCGCCGTTTATAGAATTGTTTTCGGAAATCGATGAAAATGCAGTTGTAAATGCGACACAAAAATGGCAGAATATGCTCTTTTGCGGAACGGACAATGGATTGGTTATCGTTGATGAGGAAAAAAGAACGAAAATTGAAAATGAACTGAGTAAAATGCTTGCAAATACCAGAGTGCGTTGCCTGAAGGTAGACAGCAAAGATAATTTATGGATTACAACAACAGGAATGGGCTTGTATAAGGTTTCTATGAATGGAAGGGGCAAATACAACATCAGACAATTTACGAATAAAGACGGCATGCCGGGGATGCGGTTTCGGAATATCTGTGAATTGGCAGATGGAAGAATGGTGGTAGCCGGAGATTATGGCGTGGCTGTTCTTGCAGATGATAAGGTGCAGCAGGTTTTTACAGATGTGGATGGTCTTATGAATGAAAAATCACTCTGTCTGTTAGAGTATAAGGATGCATATTATATTGGCTCAGACGGTGGCGGTATTACAAAGATACAAGAGGACAACGTAGTCGGTACCATCAGTAAAAAGGATGGGTTATCATCGAATGTTATCCTGCGAATGATTTATGACCCGTCATCGGATGGAATGTATATTGTCACAAGCAATGGTCTTTGTTATATGTCTCCGGATGGAGCAATCAAAGCACTTGAAAACTTTCCATATAGTAATAATTTCGATATGATTTGTGATAAAGACGGAACCTGCTGGATATTAAGCAGTGCGGGCATTTATGTGGCAGATTCAAAGGATCTGATTGCAGATACCCGTTTAGATTATCCGCTGATTAATGCAAAGAGAGGATTTCGGGAATCGCTGGTTGCCAATTCCTGGTTATACAGGCAGGCAGACGAGTTGTATTTATGCTGTGACAGCGGAGTAGTAAAGATAAATATGTCGCAGTATGATATGGCAACGAAGTCTTATCGTATGGTGTTGGATTATATTTATGTGGATGGGGAAAGACATGATATCAATCGTGTGGATACCTTTCATCTGACATCCCAGATGGATAAAATCGTATTAGAACCGGAGGTTTTAAATTATTCCATGAATGACCCGTATGTCAGTGTTTATATGGAAGGTTATGACACAAAGGCAACGGTATGTCTGTTGAGTGAATTAGGTAAATTAACCTATACCAAATTAAAACCGGGTACTTATACATTTAAAATTGCAATTTTGGATGGCTTGGATGGAAATGTGGTAGAATCGGCAAACTATACCATTGAAAAGGATATGGAAATGTATCAGCACTGGTGGTTCCGGTTGTATGTGATTTTAATTGCCGGACTTGTTCTGGTATGGATTACATGGTTTATTACAAGAACACGGGCACAGAAGACCTTATTAAAACAAAAGTACGAGTTAGAATACGCAAAGAAACAGATTAAAATGGGAAATGAAACCATTTTGTCAATTGCAAGAACCGTAGATGCGAAGGATTCCAACACAAGTGAACACTCCTTCCGTGTATCGGAATATTCTGTGGCTATCGCAAAGCGACTAAACTATTCCAAAGAAAAGTGTGAAAATCTCCGTCAGATGGCATTGCTTCATGATATCGGAAAAATAGGAATACCGGATGCGATTTTGAACAAACCGGGAAGATTGACAGATGAAGAATATGAGATTATGAAAACACATGTAATAAGGGGTGGTGAAATCCTAAAAGACTTTACGATGATTGATAATGTAAATATAGGTGCCTTGTATCATCATGAACGATATGACGGAACCGGATATTGTGCGGGATTAAAGGGAGAAGAAATTCCGCTGGATGCCAGAATTATCGGAATTGCGGATGCCTTTGATGCAATGACCGCAAATCGTGTATATCGGAAGCAGTTAGATATTGATGTAGTGATTGCGGAATTAAAACGATGCAGTGGTACCCAGTTTGATCCGCACCTCGTAGAAATTTTACTTTCCTTGATTGAAGATGGAAGCATTGATGTGGAAAGTCTGTATGAAAAATCAAAGGAGGAAAGATAAAATGAAGAGAGTATATGTATTATGTATCGTAACATCTTTGATTATGGGTTTGTTGTCCTTTGGGATTCACGGTCTGACGAAAACAGAAGAAAAACATATCAAAGTCGGGTTTATTTTTGTTGGGGATGAAATCACACCTTATACAGAAAATTTTATTAAAGCCAGAAATCATGTGATGGAAGTATATGGAGATCAGATTGAGTGTGTAACAAAATATAATGTTACCGAAGATCAGATAGAAGAACCGTTAAAAGAATTAGTGGATGAAAAATGTGATTATATCATTGCAGCCAGTTATGGTTATGGACCCGAAGTTAAGAAGATGGCACAGCAACATCCGGAAATTGAGTTCTGCGTGCCGACCGGTGATAATGCAAATCAGGAGCCGGTACTTTCCAACTATCATAACTGCCTCGGAACAATTTACCAAGGAAGATATGTATGTGGTGTTGTTGCGGGTGTCAAATTAAAGGAAATGATAGAGGATGGAGTGATTACGCCACAACAGGCTAAGATTGGATATATTGCGGCATTTCCGTATGCAGAGGTAATATCCGGATATACTGCATTTTATCTGGGCGTCCGGTCAGTAGTTCCGGAAGCAACCATGCTGGTAAAATATACGGATACCTGGTCAAACTACTCGTTGGAAAAACAGGTGGCAACGGAATTGATTGAACAGGATTGCGTAATTATTTCACAGCATTCGGATACAATAGGTCCTGCAACTGCCTGTGAAAATGCGGGTGGAAGCGTACCGGTTTATCATGTTGGATACAATCAGAGTATGACGGATATTGCACCGACAAGATCTTTAGTAAGCTGTTGTGTCGATTATTCTTATTATTTTGAACAATCAATTGGTGCGCTTTTGCAGGATAAGGTAATTGAAGATGGTATTGATGGAAAGACTTATGAACAGGATGCAATGGCAGGAATTGATAAAGGATGGGTTCGGATTCTCGATGTGAATTATGCGATTGTGCCAAAGGATACCGACCGGATTGTGGATGATACGATTGAAGATCTCGTAAGCGGAAAAACACAGGTGTTTTCCGGTCCATTTACCGGTGTCAATCCCAATGATGAAAATGACAGAATCGATTTGCGTACGCCGTATATAGAGAATGAAACATCATCATCCCCATCATTTTCTTATGTGTTGGATGATGTAATTACAATTGTGCCATAATCATTCAAACAAAAGGATGGAGGCAGTTTTTTTATTATGCCAGAAACAGTAACAAATAAAAAAGATTATTATAAAGCAGCGTTGGTATCTTTAATCGGATTGTCGATACCGACGATTTTGGAGGAAATACTGTCCACACTTCTTCAATATGTGGATACCGCCATGGTTGGTCAGTTAGGAGAAAAGGCAACAGCGGCTGTCAGTACCACAACAACAATTGGATGGTTGTTACATTCCATTCCAAGTGCAATTGCAGTTGCAATGTTAGCGTCTGCATCTAAGGCAAACGGTGCGGGAGATGGGAAGAAACTGAAACGGTTAGCGGGACAGGCAATTATTTATGCATTTACAATTGGTATTGTTTTGGAAATTGTAGCATTTTTGATATCACCGCATATACCGGTCTGGATGGGCGTAGAACCGGACATTGTAAAACCGGCAAGTATGTATTTTTCCATTACCAGTATTACATTGGTATTTCGGACTTCATCAAGAGTTTTTTCGGCAATGATTCGCTCCATTAAGGATACGAAATCGCCAATGTATATCAGTGTTGCGGAGAATGTATTAAATGTTTTGTTAAATATTGTTTTTATATATAAATTAAATCTTGGCGTGGTTGGTGCAGCAATTGCATCCAGCATCAGTTTTGGATTAGGTGGAATTGCCATGTTTGTATTAATGCTGAGTAAGGCAAAGCTTCGGCCATCCCTCCGGGATATCAGACCTGATACGGCAATTTTATCGGAAGTGTTTGAAATTGGTTTGCCGGCACTTGGTATTACCATAGTCAGTTGTCTGGGTTATATTGTATTTGCCAGTATGGTTTCCGGTATGGGAACAACCAGATTTGCGGCGCACTCCATTGCGATTACAGCCGAACAGATTGTATATATACCGGGATATGGACTTCGGGTAGCTACAAGTACATTGGTAGGAAATTCAATTGGAGAGGGAAATCAGTCAAAATTAAAGACAACGGAACACGTTGCAATTTTGTTAACCATTCTGATGATGGTAGTTAATGGAATTTTATTGTATCTGTTTGCCTATCCGTTTATGCAGATATTTACAAACTCAATGGAGGTTGCACGTATTGGCAGTCAGATGCTGAAACTGGTTTCGTTTTCGGAACCGTTCTTTGGATTGATGATTGTTCTGGAAGGGATTTCCTATGGAATGGGAAAAACAAAGCATGTATTTGTCTGTGAATCTATCAGTATGTGGGGGGTCCGGATTTTGGGTACCTTTGTCTGTGTGAAAATCTTAGGACTGGGATTAACGGCTGTCTGGATTTGTATGATTGCAGACAATATCTGTAAATCCCTGTTATTGTTGCTTTTCCGTCCAAGACATGTTTAATCACAGAAAATCAGAATATTTGCATAGAAATAGTTCTCATCGCAGTCCGTCTGCATTGCACCACCGTATTTCATGGTAACCTGTTCCATATTCTTTAGTCCGATTCCATGTGAAAGGGAATCGGATTTTGTTGTCCGGAAGGTATGGTTGATTTTCTGACGATGACCGGAATATGTATTTTTGGTAGCAATGATAAGCCGGTTTTTGCTGTATATCAATTGAAAATCAATCATAGGTTTTTCTGCATCTTTTGCATTTTCAATACAGTTACTCCAAAGATTACCGAGTAATATAGTCAGATCCTTTTCATCCGGATTTAAGTCACCCGGATATTCCACATGATAGGATACGGTAATGTTATATTGTTTTGCGATGGAAATGTAATAATTACAGATTCCGTTAATCAACATATTGCCGGAGTTTACATAACTCTGATTTTGCTCAACATCCGTAAGCAGTTTGTTTACATAGTCAATGACACTCTGATCCTTGCTCTTTTGTGCAAGGATATCAATTGCCAGCAGATGATTTTTCAAATCATGCCGGATGTTCTTGGTTGTTTCACTGATTAAATTCATATGTTCAATTTCATTATGAAAATATTTGTTTTGCAACAGTAAGATTTTCTGTTGTTCTTCTTTCTCATAGAAAATCAACTGTTTGTCATATAGCCAGATTGTACCGAAGGCCAATAACAGCAGTGCGATAACAATACATAAAAACTGCCAGTTGGCAACATTATCAAATGAAAAAATCTGAAAGATAACAAACAGACAAAGAATTGGAATTGCAAAGGTAATCAGGCTGTGCGACAAAGGGATTGCCTGTGTATTTTTCCCTTTTTTGAATCTTCGGTAAATTAGGCAGAATAAAAAAAGTAAAAGGGGATCTAAAGTAATTCCAATATAGGAAGCATAAAAACCTGTTTGAATAAAGGAAAAAGACTTATATCCGGACAGTATCATAATAATTGATTCTGTGATGCATGTTAGTGCAAGAGAGAATGCAGCACCAATTAAGGCAGTGATTTTTGGAACATGATAAAATAGTGCAATAATAAGTAAGCTAATAATATTGAGCCCTAAGGTCAGAATCGGTAAATCAATAAAGATATATTCCAAGGTGACTACTATATAAAAGATACAAAATCCAATATCGGCAGTTTTATTTTTTTCCTCAAAGAAACTGGTGTATAGCAGACGCAAGCTATAGGTACGAAGTAAATTACTGATGGTATAGAGTATAATATATGTGGTTGGTTTCATGGTATAATCTTATCCTTCCTGTGTTAGTGTATGTTGAATCTGGAATTCCTGGATTTTCTTCTGGTGTGCCCGGCTGATTGGAATCTCTTCCCCGTTTTCCATAATGACGGAATCCCGGTGCCAGATTTTTACTTTATTATAGTTGATAATAAAGGATTTGTGCGGCGAGATAAAGTCATAGGGTTCTAATTCACTTAACAATTTGGAAAACGGTGTATTCACTTCATAGATTTCATTGAAGGTACAGTGAATCTGCTTTTGTCTGCCAAAGGATTCGATATAGATAATATGCTGTATCTTCAAGGTAATATTTTCCCGCCCGGAGAAAAACTGCAGGGTCTGGTTATTGCAGTTCCATAGAGATACGGACTTGGACAGGATATTTGTCAGTTGTTTTGGTTGGATTGGTTTAATCAGAAAATGAAAAGGCTGATAGTCAAACAGCCTCATGGCATACTGCGGCTGACTTGAGATGAATACAATGTGCATGGCAGCTTCGGCTAACTGATTGCGGATAAAACCTGCCACATCGATTCCGTCGGTTGCACAGTCCGGAAATTCAATATCCAGAAATACGAGCTGATACCGTTTTCCTTCTTCTAAATTCTTCCTAAAGTCTGTGACGGAGGTAAAGTCCTCGATGGTGTAAGGTATATATAGATTTTTCATGATATTCATAATGTTCTTTTTAAAATCCGATAAAAAAACCGCATTGTCATCACAAATTGCTATATGGAACATCTTTTTTACCTCCGTTGTATCTTATAACCTAAGTATATAAGAAGGAAAAAGACAAGTCAATTGGATTCATCGGTATTGTTTCGTATCTTCTGGTAGTACTGAATCATACGCATCTGCATTGCCAGCCACTGTTCTTCGTTCGAACACAGGTGAAGATTTAGTAAGGAATCATCCGTGATATCGGAACAGTAGGAACGATTTCCGGTCAGAATATAACCGATGTCGATATGATAGAGTGAGTATAACTGCTGAAGCTTATCGGATGTAATCATGCTTTTGCCGGTTTCAATTTTCCGGTAAGCGTCATTTGACCAATTGAGGCTTTTTGCAAATGCCTGTTGACTCATATGTAAAATCTGCCGGAACTCCTTTAAACGGTGTCCGACCTCTTTTTTATCAAAATTATCCTCCATATGCTGGTAATCCCCTTATCTTTAGTATTCTTAAATCATATCAAGTTTATTTGGTTTTGTAAGTGTGAAAAATAATCACAAAAAGTGGTAAAATAAGGCACAAAATTACCAGTTATTACAATAAAACTACCAGTTGTTACATCTACAAAATTTGACACGGAAAGTGTGCTATAGTTATGCAAAAGGAGGTGGATGATGATGCATATGAACAAGAATTTTATGTCAAAGGCAATGAAATTATTAGCGCTTACCGTTGTATTCGTAACAGCTAATTCTACCTGCGCATTTTTTATGGGACAGGAAAAATTGCCAGAAGCTGCAAATGATATGAAGTTGTGGTAATGAATTTAAGGGGAAGCTTCCGTAATATTTAAGGAAGCTTCTCCTTAAATTGTAAAAGATGTATGAAAACAAAGAACTGAGGATGATGGATTGAATCAAATATGGAAGGTTTATCGGAATAATCTTGAGAATCATATGGAGGATGAGGAGTTATACCGATATGGAATGCGACAACTAAAGACTGGTTTATTGAATATAGCAACGATTCTTTTATTGGGATTTTTGTTTCGTCAGATAGGAGAAGGAATTCTTTTTGCGGTTTGTTATATTTTATTAAGAAAGTCAGCCGGAGGGTATCATGCAAAGAACGCAAAACGATGTTATATCGACTCCGTGATATTATATGTTTTAGCTTTGTGTCTGATTCATTTTTTAAAACCGGATATCCGATATGCGGGAATTACGCTTTTTCTGTTTTTAATTCTCTTGCATGTTATTCCGGTTGAGAATATCAACAAGCCGTTGAATCCGGAAGAAAGACGGATTTATAAAAAAGGTGCGGTGGTTTTGTTTATATTCTTTTTTCTGCTCGAAGCCTTGTTATACAAGATGGGGATATTGACCGGCTATATGGCGGTGAATACAGCCATTTTGGGAACCGAGGTTTTACTGCTTCTTCAGTTGATGATAACAAAAATAAAAAATTAAAAAGATGGGACTTGATGACATGTATGTCATTACAATTCGACAGCAGAAGATAGAAGTTATAATCAGGGTTTTTCCAAACCAGAGAATCTGTGCGGCTTTACATACCCTGAAGGTGAATGGACATATATTAGGAAAAGTAGATAAATTATTGGTATTTTCCAAAAGAAGACAGGAATTTCTGAATCAGAAAATGACATTTCGCGAGGCGGGAATATATGATGGAGATACCTTAGAACTGCAATAACAAAGGATATTCATAATTGCAAAGAGATGCAACAAAGTTAAATTATTGTAAAATATGCAAAGATGTGCGATAGGAGGACAATAATTTGCTTAAGGTTGCAATCTGTGATGATTATGAAGTCGAGCGGGATTGGTTATACCATGTTGTAGGGAATAAAATAAGACCGTATCACATTTGTGATAAGCTAAAACAATATGAAAACGGTTCGGATCTGCTGCTTGAAATGACAGAAGACAATCGGTATGATTTGGTCTTTTTGGACATTAAATTAAATAATGAAAATGGAATTGATATAGCAGAGAGGTTAAAAAAGAAAAATCCTTACTGCTATATTGTTTTTGTATCGGGATATGAGGAATATCACAGGGCGGCATTTGATGTTCAGCCCTATCAGTTTTTGGATAAACCGGTCAGGGAAGAAGAGATTGAAGCAATTCTTGATTCCGTAATCAATCTGCGCTGTCAGAAGGATAATGTATTGGAGATCCCGACAAAGCGGGCGGATTACCGGCTAGTTGTAAATGATATTATGTATTTTATCACAGAAAAACGAGAAATCACCGCATATATGAGGGATGGTCAAACCTATCTGTTTTATGGTAAACTAAGTGAGATAGAAGGGCAGTTAGCAAACCTGTCGGATTGCTTCTTGCGTGCACACAAATCCTATCTTTTGAATATGAACTATGTGAAGGTATTTGAAAGAGATGATATCATTATGCAGGATGAACGGAAGTTTTTAATCAGTGCACGGAAACAAAAAGAGGTAATTGACCGGTATCTGCAATTTGTCATAACCCATGGTGGAACAGAAAACAGATAGGAAAGAGATTTTGATGGAACTTCTTACACAGCCAACCTTATCAAGACAGCTTGCTGCATTAGAGGAGAAAGTGGGGTAACGGATGAAAATGAAAATCAAGCAATACGGATTGGCAGGATTGCTATTGGCGTTATTACTGATCGGGAATGGAACATCTGCAACAAAGCCAATTGCACCGGTGCAAAATCAATATGAGGCAAAGACCGTAACAAGAGAGATTGCGGTTGAGAATCTGACCACACCGGAGGATCCGGATTGTCCGTATGTGGAAGTAAATGATAATGAGCCGGATTTTGGTAAGAAGGAAAAAAGCTGTACGGATGCCTTTGAAAAGTATTCAAAATTGGATGAACTTGGAAGATGCGGGGTTGCCTATGCAAATATTTGTCAGGAAATCATGCCGACCCAAAAAAGAGGCAAAATTGGTAATGTGAAACCGAGTGGATGGCATACCGTAAAATACAACGATATCATTGATGGCAATTATCTGTATAACCGCTGTCATTTAATCGGATATCAGCTTGCAGGAGAAAATGCGAATGAGAAAAATCTGATTACCGGAACGAGATATCTGAACGTGGAAGGCATGCTGCCATTTGAAAATATGATAGATGATTATGTAAAAGAAACCGATAATCATGTATTATATCGTGTTACACCGATTTATGAAGGAGATAATCTGGTTGCTTCCGGGGTGGAAATGGAAGCCTATTCCGTTGAAGATAAGGGAAAGGGTATCTGTTTCCATGTATATTGTTATAACATCCAGCCGGGAATTACGATTGATTACGCAACCGGAGATTCAAAGAAGGATACCTCTTCCCAAAACAGTTATGAAAAGAAGGAGTCGGTTGCTGCTACGGAGGCTGTTACGGAGTCTGCCAATATGGTCTGGATATCGGCAACCGGAAGCAAATATCATTCCAAAAATAATTGCGGAAGAATGAATCCGGCAAAAGCAAGCCAGATGTCAGAGTCGGATGCGATTGCAAAAGGCTATGGAAAGTGTTCAAAATGCTGGTAAAAAAAGCTTCTTTTCATTGACTTTTCTTATTGGTTAGTTTACACTAATCGTTGTGAGTTTGCGAGAACTAAAATAAGGGAGGATAATCAATGTATTTAGAAGTCAGCGATATAAAGAAAAGTTACGGTTCCGGTGACAGTTATAACCAGGTACTAAAAGGTATTACAACAGGTGTGGAAAAGGGACAGATGTGTGTCATACAGGGAACCAGTGGTTCCGGTAAATCAACATTTTTAAATTGTATCGGTGGACTGGATTTTGTAGATTCCGGTTCGATTAAAGTGGACGGTAAGGAAGTTGTAGGATTAAAGACAGATGCACTGGCAGATTACAGAAGAGATAATTTAGGTTTCATTTTCCAGTTTTATAATCTTGTTCCCAATCTGACAGTACGTGAAAATATAGAGGTATGTGAAGCAATATCGGATAATCCGATGGATATGGATGAATTATTGGAGGTGTTGGGACTTACAAGACACCAGAATAAATTTCCTTCCCAATTGTCCGGCGGACAGCAGCAAAGATGTGCAATTGCAAGAGCTTTGATTAAGAACCCAAAGTTGTTGCTTTGCGATGAGCCGACAGGAGCGTTAGATTCCAAGACATCAAGAGATATTCTGATTTTGTTGGAAGAAATTAATGAAAAATACGGAACGACCATGTTAATTGTTACCCATAATAATTCCATTAAAAATATGGTACATAAAGTTATTATTATTAAAGATGGTCAGATTAGTAAGGATTACATAAACGAAACAAGAGTTGCAGCTAGAGAATTGGAGGATTTATAGAGTGAATAAGGTACTAAGAAAAAGAGTCTTCCGGGAATTTAAGAAAAATCTGTTTCGTTATGTTGCCCTGATGGTACTTATTATGGCATCCATGTATCTGGTAATCAGTATGGTTGGTGCTGCGGAAGTAATCATAGACGGAAGTGCCGTATATGAGGAAGAAGACAAACTGGAGGATGGATTTTTTATCACTTTTACAAAATTATCCGAAACAGAGAAAAAGAAAATTGAGTCTAAGGATGTGGAATTGGAGGAACATTTCAGTATTGATATTCCGGTTGAGGATTCCTCTATTTTAAGAGCCTTTGTTGTGCGTGAAAAGATTGATTTACTGCATTTAGAGTGTGGAACGCTTCCCAAGAAGGACAATCAGGTTGTATTGGAAAAAAGATACTGTGAAACAAAGGGATATGAATTAAAGGACAGTATTAAGATTGCGGATAAAGATTATCAGATTGTCGGTATTTGCAGTACACCGGATTACAACAGTCCGTTAAAGGAGATTTCCGATACCAGTGTAAACAGTGACGGATTCGGAACCGCATTTTTCATAAAGGATGAATATGAACGGTTGGTAGAAGAAGGAGCCGGTTATAAAGCAGAGGAATATCTTTATGCATATAAGAATAACGGAAGCTTAAGTGACAATGGTCTGGTTGAAATGATTCGTGATTTTGATTTTGATGCTTCTTTGGTAGAAGATGAGGATTTTCAAAATTACTGGAAACATACAGGCGGAAAAGTTGACGAAATTAAAGATGGATTACAGGATTTAGAGGATGGAGCAAAGTCTTTAAACAAAGGTCTGAATACCATCGATAAAAGTGTCAGCCTGGCAGCACAAAGACAGGATGGCCTTGCAGCTTTATCCGAAGCAATCGGAAGTGCAAATGATGGAAGCAAAGAACTGTTAGACGGTATTGAGGAAATGTCTACACAGGCAAGTGATATAATTGATGAATATATGTCAGGAAGTATTGCAAATTTAAGTTCATTTGTGAAAGCGGCAGATAATCCGAGAGTTGATGCTGCTGCCGGAGACGTGGAACTAAATAAAACAGCAGGTCTGGTTTCCGGTATTATACTGATGGTATTATTTACTTATGTAATATCCGTATTTATTACCAATATGATTAATGAAGAAAGCAGTATCATTGGTGCGTTGTATGCATTAGGTGCAAAGCGGAAGGATATTCTGGCACATTATCTGACACTTCCGGTTATTGTCTGTTTTGCAGCCGGTGTGCTTGGAACGATACTTGCCGGTTCTCCATTCGGCGTTGCCAATCAGATGAAAGATTCCTACGCTTATTTTTCCCTTCCGGAAATCACACCAAGTATCCGGGGTTATCTGCTCGTTTACGGTGTTGTTATGCCACCGGTTGTAGCAGCGATTGTAAATTATTTTATTATCCGTAAAAAATTGTCCCGCTCTGCATTGTCATTAATGAAAAATGAACAAAAGCAGGGACGTGTAAAAGGATTTCGTTTTCCTGCCAGCATGAAATTTAAGACAAAATTCCAGTTAAGACAGATGCTTAATGAAATCCGAACCTCGATTGCGGTTGTTCTTGGAATGTTAATCAGTCTGTTGTTGGTTATGCTGTCAATGAACATTATGGTAATGTGTACACATTACAGGGATAACAGTGTAGAGGATACACATTTTGAATATATGTACACAATCAAATATCCGGAAGAAAATGTTCCGAAGGGCGGCTATGAGGCGTACGCCAAAACTTTAAAATCTCCTGAAATCTTTGGTTATACATTTGATACAACGGTTTTGGGTATTACATATGACAATCCGTTTTTTGAACTGGAATTTCCGACCAAGAAAAATGAAGTTGTGATATCAAGTGCAATGCAGACCAAATACAATTTAAAGGTTGGAGATACCGTTGTATTAACAGATGAAGAAACGGATAGGCTTTATACCTTTAAGGTAGGAGGTGTATCAAAATATGCCGGCGGAATGTTCTGTTTTATGAAGATTGATGATGCCAGAGAACTTTTCGGCGCGGATGATACGGAATATAATGTAGTATTTTCGGATCATGAACTGGATATTCCGACAGGAATCCTTTATTCAACATTAACCAAACAGCAGGTTGCGGATAGTGCGGATATCTTTATTAATATGATGACAGGAATGATCAGTACCATTATGATTGTTTCTATTATGATATTTGCAGTGGTTATGTATCTGATGTTAGGTGTTATGATTAACCGTTCCGCATTTAATATCTCTTTGATTAAAGTATTTGGTTATAAATCAAAGGATGTGAAAAAATTATATCTCAACGGAAATCTGTATGTAATTGCAATCGGTGCGTTAATCTGTATTCCACTGGCAAAGAAAATTATGGATTCAATTTATCCGTATTTTGTAAGTAATCTTGCCTGTGATATCAATCTGTCATTTCCGGTATGGCTGTATGCAGCGATTTATTTTGGTATCGTTCTACTTGCAATTGTTATGATACAGATTCTGGTTCGTAAGATAAATAAAATGGTTCCGGCTGATGTGTTAAAAAATAGAGAATAAAATTGAAAATTTAAAAAATTGTGCTAAAATAAGTTAAGAAAAATGAAAAAGGAGGCCGAATCATGAATTTAAAGAAAATAGGATTATTTGCTGGCGGTGTATTATTTGGTACAGCAGGCGTGTCTATCTTAACAAGTAAGGATGCCAAGAAAATATATACAGGATGTACAGCAGCTGTTTTAAGAGGCAAAGACAGTGTAATGAAAACTGTTACAGCGGTAAGGGAAAACTGCGGAGATATCTATGAGGATGCCTTAGATATGAATGAGAAACGGTATGAAAGGGATGCACAGCTTGAATTGGAAAAAGCAAAAGCAATTGTAGCAATGCATGAGGAAGAAGCCAATCATACGGAAGAAGCCTAAAACAAATAAAAGCAGGAAAAAGGACATGGTTTGGATGTCCTTTTTCTTACTTATATAAGGAGATGTACGGATGAAGTGTATTGTATTACATGAATCTAGCAGAAAAATGAGAATAAAGGTACCACAGCTTCGAATGTCGCTGCGGGAAGCCGATATCATCGAATATTATTTGCGTTCTCTTACTCAGGTGAGGGATGTATGTGTATATGACCGGACACAGGATGTTGTAATTACATTTGAAAACTCAACCGAGCTTGGAAAATCACAGGTAGTGGAAGCTTTCGAACAATTCAGCTATCAGGATGAGAAGATTACCGCACTTGTTCCGGAAGAAACCGGAAGGGCAATGAACCGGATGTACGAGGAAAAACTTGTTTACAAGATAGGCGGAAGAATCATCCGCAATCTGTTTTTCCCACCGGTTATAAGGAATGTATTATGTGTAGCAAAGAGTATTCCTTATATTGTAAAAGGAATCGGTAGTCTGATACATTCCGGACTGGAGGTTGAAGTGTTGGATGCAACCGCAATTACAGCTTCCATTTTAAGAAAAGATTATGCAACCGCATCTTCGGTTATGTTCCTGCTTACAATTGGAGAAATATTGGAAGAATGGACAAGGAAGAAGTCTGTGTGCGATCTTGCTAAGGCAATGTGTCTGGATGTCGATAAAGTCTGGGTACAAAGCGAAGACGGAGAAGTATTGGTTGATGTAAGAAATGTAAAGGTTGGGGATCATATCATTTTACGAAATTCCAATCTGATTCCATTAGACGGAGTAGTATTAGAGGGGGAAATGACAGTCAACCAGTCCACGATGACAGGAGAGGCAGAACCGGTTATCAAATCCGTTGGTGCCTATGTGTATGCCGGTACGGTTGTGGAAGAAGGCGAATGTATCGTAGAGGTTAAGAAATCTTCCGGACAGGGCAAGTATGACCAGATTGTAAAGATGATTGAAAGCTCCGAAAAACTCAAATCGGAAACGGAAACCAAAGCATACAATTTAGCTGACCGGTTGGTACCGTATAGTTTTGTCGGTGCTGCAACAACTTATTTATTGACACGGAATGTAAATAAAGCAATGTCATTTATGATGGTTGATTTTTCGTGTGCAATGAAACTGTCTATGCCGCTAGCGGTATTATCTGCTATCCGGGAAGCCAGAGAACGGAAAATTTCCGTAAAGGGCGGAAAGTTTATGGAAGCGGTAGCCAATGCAGATACAATCGTATTTGATAAGACCGGAACCTTAACACATGCGACACCGACATTGATGGATGTGGTAGCTTTTGAAAATCGCAATCCGGATGAAATGTTGCGGGTGGCTGCCTGCTTAGAAGAACATTATCCGCATTCGGTAGCCAATGCAATTGTAAAGGGTGCAATGGATAAGGGATTAGACCATGAGGAATTGCATTCCAAAGTCAAATATATTGTTGCACATGGTGTGAGCAGTACGGTGAATGATGAAAAGGTAGTAATTGGAAGCTATCATTTTGTTATGGAGGATGAAGGCTGTATCATTCCGGAGGATGAGGCATGGAAATTAAAGAATATTAAGACGGAATATTCCCGGATATTTATGGGAATCGGCGGAAGACTGGCAGCGGTTTTATGTATATTTGACCCATTGCGGGAAGATGCAAATGAAGTAATTGACCGGTTGCATGCACTTGGTATTCAGAAGATATGTATGATGACAGGTGATAATAAGATAACGGCGCAGGCGGTTGCAAAGAGCCTTAATTTAGATGAGTTTTATGCGGAAGTTTTACCGGAGGATAAGGCAAACTTCATTAAAAAAGAACATGAACAGGGCAGGATTGTGATTATGGTTGGTGATGGTGTCAATGATACGCCGGCTATATCGGAGGCAGATGTTGGAATTGCGATTTCAGACGGGGCAGCTATTACCAAAGAGGTAGCCGATATCATGATTGCATCCGAGGACTTAAATCAATTGGTTATATTACGGCAGTTAAGCCAGAAATTGCAAAAGAGAATCCATGGAAATTACCGCTTTATTCTTACCTTTAATTCCGCATTGATTACTATGGGAATTCTTGGTGTACTGCCACCGGCATTATCGGCTGTTTTACACAATGGTTCCACCATTTATACCGGATTAAAGAGTACAACGAGTTTGTTGGAATCGGAACAAAATAACAGTCGTTTATAGAAAAATAGGAAGACGCTTGCAAATAGGATAGTTTGCAGCGTCTTTTTTTGTCACATTTTAAAAAACAGATTCGTTATATATGGTGTAAGGACAAACATGTGAATCCGACCAAAGCAATCTGCATAGGAGGTGATGATTTGAGTAAACAGAATAAAGTTCATTTTTTGGAAAAATGTTACAGACAATACGAAGCAAAGATGTACTATATTGCCTATGCTGTATTGAAAGATGTACAACAGGCGGAGGATGCCGTTCAGAATGTTTTTCTCACAATTATGAAGAAAGAGATTTATTTTGAGGATGTAACATCGGATGATTGTAAGCGTTATATGATGCGTGCGGTTAAGAATGCAGCAATTGATCAATACAGAAAAAATCAGCGGGAACAGGAACACATGTATTTAGCGGATGATGAATGTTTTTTGATATTTGAGGATCCGGACTGGAATCGGAAAGACAATGATTTTCAAAAAGAGTCGGAACTGGATGAGCTATTACGAAGTATTCCGCAAAAATATGCAAATGTAATTTATTATCGTGTTGTAGAAGAATTATCCGTAAAAGAAACAGCGGATAAATTAAAGATAAGTGAAGCAAATGTTCGGAAAAGATACGAGAGGGCAAAGAAGCTTTTGCAAAAGCAAGGGAAAGGTGGAATGAAATATGGAAAAAGACAATATTTATACAATGGATGAATTGATAGAAGCCGCAGCAAAGGAATTTGATGAAACAAATCCGGAACATGTATTTTCGAATGAATACAAAAAACAGAAAAAAGAGATTTTGCAGGCCTATCGCAAAAGACAATATGTGAAAACATATAAGCGATATGCGTTGACTGCAGCTGCGGCACTTGCTGTGCTTGTCGGAACGCCGATTGCGGTAAATGCGGCAACAAACGGAGAGTTATTTAACCGAATCTGGGGAAATGAGGGAAAGGCGAATGTAGCTTCCCATCAGGAGAAAATATATGAAGAGGAAAAGGACAGCTCTTATGTCGTTACCTATCCGGAACGTGATTATGTAAAGACGGACGAGGAAACCGGTAATAAACTGATTGGAGATAAGGTTTCTTATGTAAACCGCGAGGTGGATTTGGACGGAACCAAATTAACAATACAGTCCGTGGTAAGAGATGAAAATACAGCGGTTGTTGAATTCACCATGGAAAATCCGGATGGAATAGATAAGGTAATGAATTACAGTCAGCTTGATAATGAAGCCAAAGGCGCCATGGTATCCGATGATGCAACATTTTCGTTCCTGTTTCAAAATACAGGCGGAAGTATTTATGTTGATTTAGAAAGGTCAACGGAACAGACCTTATATTGTTATGATTATCTGACCTTTGATGAGGATATGGATCAATTACAGTTGGAAACCTGTATTTATCCATGTAAGAGGTCCGAGCTGTATTACGAAGGAATGACGCAGGAACAGATGGATGAAATTGCGGCAAACACGAAAGAATCTGTGATTACAATTGATTTGCCGCAGGCATTGGAAACGGAAACCTTTACCTGTGACGGAAACGGAAGTATTGAAATTTCTCCAATCGGAATGAAGCTTGACTGTGCAAACGGTCTTGGACTGAGTGGGGCTGAAGCAAATGATCCCGGAAATATTTATTTTATACGGATAACCTACCAAAACGGTGATGAATATATCGTATGGGATAGAGAAAGTGAACGAAACAATCATCATCCGGAAACGGAAATCGATAATTCCAGCTATGCCTGTGGATATGAGGATGGCTTGAAGGTTGATTTCAACCGGTTGGTGGATATGGAACAGGTTGCATCCATTACCGTGAATACAACAACATATGTCAGATAAGGCGGATAGATTTTCTCCCAAACAAAAGGGCACGGCACTAAGAAATTAGTGCGGTGCCCCTTTTTTTATAAAATACTGCATACTTGCTGAATGACTGAGAATGGATTATTATATATACGAGGAAAAAAGAAGGCAGAAATTGTGTCTGTGTAATAAAGGAGTAAAAATGATTCAGGAATTACACAATAAAAAATTGGATAATCAATATAAAAATACGGTTCCGGATAAAAACAGCGTGATATTGATGTATCGGAACAAAGAAATATTGGTAAAACAGGGTGGAGAAGATTTGGGTTATCCCCGATATGAGGAATTTAATTTTGCAAAGACGGGAAACGGAGAACGTCCATCCATTCGATATGGATTTTCCATTGGCGGGGAATCCTATTTTTTATTGGATGGTCTGTTTTATAAAAATGTGCCGGAAACTTATACCTATATTCCTTTACATGAGATTCGAAAGTATCCGTCCAAAGACCTTGTTTTTGCCGGGGCAACCGGATGGCATTTAGCACTATGGTATCGTCATAACCGGTTTTGTGGTGTATGCGGCACGAAAATGATACCGGATGAAAAATTGCGGATGATGAAATGTCCGGATTGTGGGAATATGGTATTTCCAAAGATTCAGCCTGCGGTAATTGTCGGCGTGTGTGACAAAAACCGGCTGCTTATGACACGATATGCGGGGCGGACTTATAAAAAATATGCGTTAATTGCCGGATTTACGGAAATCGGAGAATCTGTTGAGGAAACAGTTGTAAGAGAGGTATTCGAAGAAACGGGATTGAGAGTGAAAAACATCACTTATTATAACAGCCAGCCATGGGGATTTGACGGAGATTTGTTGATGGGATATTTTTGTGAAGTGGACGGAAGTACACAAATCCATATGGATGATTCGGAACTTTCGGCGGCAGACTGGGTTAAAAGGCAGGATATCCCGTATTATGACGAGGATTTAAGTCTGACCGGGGATATGATGAATTATTTCCGAAGCAGAGGAGAACAAACAAAATGAATTACGAAATTTTAAAACAATATGTTGAAAACAATCAGGGATTTATTGAATTTTTGCCAATAAAAATAACAGACATTCAGTTAGGAAAAATCCGGGCAATATTGGAACCGGCTGGTACAAATGCCAATCCGAAGGGCGGTGTGCATGGTGGCTGTTTTTATGCGGTGGCGGATACGTTAGCGGGAACGACAGCAATGACACACGGATATTATGTAACAACAGTATCGGGGCATATCCATTATTTAAAACCGGGTATTGCAACCGAGCCTTTATACATAGAGACACAGGAGATTCATGCGGGAAGACAGCTGATGACCTATGACGTGATATTCCGGAACGAAAAAAAGGAATGTGTGTGTAAGGCAACATTGGATTTTTATGTATTATCCGAAATTGAGGATTGGAAGAAGGAATAGACAGATTCTGAAAAAAAAGGTATAATAAATGCTATATTGTTGATTGGATAATTGGAGGGCGTTATTTATGAAGAATATTTTATTTGCTGCGTCGGAATGTGTACCATTTATTAAGACCGGAGGTCTTGCGGACGTTGTTGGTGCATTACCAAAGATGTTCCCAAAGGATGAGTATGATGTTCGTGTGGTAATTCCAAACTATACCTGTATCCCACAGGAATATCGGGAGAAGTTTCAGTATGTACACCATTTTTATATGGATCTGGGTGAGCGTTTTGATAATGTCCATGTTGGTATTATGACCTGTGAACTGGATGGAATTACTTATTATTTCATTGATAATGAGTATTATTTTTCGGGCTGGGCACCATATGGAACCATTCGTTTTGATATTGAGAAGTTTACCTTCTTCAGTAAGGCGGTTTTGGCAATTTTACCGGTAATTAATTTCAAGCCGGATGTAATTCACTGTCACGACTGGCAGACAGGCTTGATTCCTGTATATTTAAGAACATTATATCAGGACAATTCCTTCTTTTCCGGTACAAAGACGATTATGACAATTCATAACCTGAAGTTTCAGGGTGTCTGGGATGTTAAAACATTTAAGTATATTTCCGGACTTCCGGACTATGTATTTACACCGGATCGTATGGAGTTTTACAAAGACGGTAATATGTTAAAAGCCGGAATGATTTTTGCGGATTACATTACAACAGTAAGTGATACATATGCGGGAGAGATTCAGACACCGGAATATGGTGAGAACTTAGATGATGTGTTACGATTCCACAACAATAAACTTTGTGGTATTGTAAATGGTATTGATTATGATATTTATAATCCTGCTACAGATTCAAAGCTATATAAAACATACAGTGTGCGTAGTTACAAAAAGGGAAAAGCTACCAATAAGATGGAGCTGCAAAAAGAGCTTGGTCTTCCGGTAGATGAGAATAAGTATATGATTGCAATTATATCCCGGTTGACCGACCAGAAAGGTCTTGATTTGATTGACTGGGTAATGGAGCAGATTGTGGATCCGTATATGCAGTTTGTAATTATCGGAACCGGTGAAAGCAAATACGAGAATATGTTCAAGCATTATCAATGGGTATATTCTGACCGCGTTTCCGCAAATATTTTTTATTCGGATGAGAGAGCACACCGATTGTATGCCGCAGCAGATGCAATGTTAATGCCATCCCGGTTTGAACCATGTGGTTTGACACAGTTGATTTCACTTCGATACGGAACCGTTCCGATTGTTCGTGAAACAGGTGGCTTGAAGGATACGGTAGAACCGTATAATGAATACGAAGGTACCGGAACCGGTTTTTCATTTACAAATTATAATGCAGATGAGATGTTAAAAATTATTAACTACTCAAAAGAAGTGTATTATGATCATAGAGAGGACTGGAACAAGATGGTCGTGCGTGGAATGAAGGCAGACTTTTCTTGGGACAAGTCAGCAGAAAAGTATATGAGACTTTATGATAAGGTCTTAGGTATATAAAAGAGGAGATTAGACATGATTGACATTAAATTTTTACGTGAGAATCCAGATGTGGTAAAACAAAACATTAAGAACAAGTTTCAGGATGAGAAATTACCTTTGGTTGACGAGGTAATCGAGCTTGATGCAAAGAGCAGAGAAGCAAAGGGAAAAGCAGATGCGCTTCGTGCAGACCGTAACAAAATCTCAAAGCAGATTGGTGCATTGATGGCACAGGGAAAGAAAGAAGAAGCAGAAGCAACAAAGAAGCTTGTTACGGAAAAATCAGAGGAATTGGCAGCTTTAGAGGAACAGGAAAAGGAATTACAGGAAAAAGTAACCAAGATTATGATGGTAATTCCGAATATCATTGATCCATCCGTTCCAATCGGAAAAGATGACAGTGAGAATGTAGAAGTACAAAAATACGGTGAGCCGGTTGTTCCTGATTTTGAGATTCCATATCATACAGAGATTATGGAGAAATTTAATGGAATTGATTTGGATGCCGCCGGAAAGGTTGCAGGTAACGGTTTCTATTATCTGATGGGAGATATTGCAAGATTACATTCTGCAATTCTTTCTTATGCAAGAGATTTTATGATTGACAGAGGATTTACCTATTGTATTCCACCGTTTATGATTCGTTCCAATGTGGTAACCGGCGTTATGAGTTTTGCTGAGATGGATGCCATGATGTATAAGATAGAGGGCGAAGATTTATATCTGATTGGAACCAGTGAACACTCTATGATAGGTAAATTTATTGATACGATAATTAAAGAGGATCAGCTGCCAAAAACATTGACCAGTTATTCTCCATGTTTCCGTAAGGAAAAGGGTGCACACGGTATTGAAGAACGTGGTGTATATCGTATCCATCAGTTTGAAAAACAGGAAATGATCGTTGTATGTAAGCCGGAGGACAGCCCAATGTGGTTTGATAAATTATGGCAGAATACAGTAGATTTGTTCCGTACATTAGATATTCCGGTGCGTACTTTGGAATGTTGTTCCGGTGATCTGGCTGACTTGAAGGTTAAGTCAATTGATGTGGAAGCATGGTCACCAAGACAGAAAAAGTATTTCGAGGTTGGAAGTTGTTCAAACTTAGGAGATGCACAGGCAAGAAGATTGAAAATCCGTATTGACGGTAAGGATGGAAAGTATTTTGCACATACATTGAATAATACGGTTGTTGCTCCGCCAAGAATGTTGATTGCATTTTTGGAGAACAACTTAAATGCAGACGGAACCGTAAATATTCCGGAAGTATTAAGACCGTATATGGGTGGTAAAGAAAAGCTTCAGTAAGAATGAGATTAAGACGGAGAGGGATTTATGGGCTTATTGGATCGTATGATAAGAAACGTAGCAAATGACGTGTTAGGGGATGCGGTAAGACAGGTAGAACGGAGTGCTTCCAATGCGATTTCAGGAAAGGTTTCTTCTGTGATTGATGATTATACAGAAGCATCAAAGGTAAAGATTGATGCAAAAAAAGAAGAAATGAAGGATAAGATTATTGAATCGGCTGAGAATCAGGATTTACCTAAAATTACCGGGAATTCGGATGAGAATGAATACTTGCAGTTTGAATCAACCGATCGGGTGGTTTATCATTATGTAGATGAAGAAAAACAGATTGATGATTATGTACCAATGCGTGTTATTGGAAGTATGATGATGCCGATTGGACCGAATGGAAAATATGAGGGAAATCGGGAAGTGGCAGAGGCACTTTCGGATGCAATTTTTGAAGCGGTTCAGAAGGTATTAGATGAATTAACATCCAGTCATATAGAACCGGCTAATCTTTCGTCAAGAGGTATTACAATCAGCCGGAAAACAAAATTAGCAATGGAAGATGCCTGTAACCGATACCAGATATCTCCGGGGATGATAGTATTTTCTATTTTGCTTCCGGTAGAAGAAGGGACAACTACCGGAAGAACAGAAGGAAAAAACCTTCCGAGCTGGAACTGTCCGTATTGTGGAAGCGTTGCATATGGCAATGCATGTGAAGCCTGCGGTGCTCCTAAAAAGGACAGGTAATTTTACAGATGTGAGCTTTCTTCACTGTAGGAGATAAGTCCATCATCCGCAAAAATTTCATAATAACCATGATCATAATAAATTGAAATCTTACAGACACCTGTAAGGTTTCTTTTTATTTTCGCAGAACCGATGATAAGGATATCGTTTTGATTGGTAAGGTTAAGACCGTGTGGATAGTTCTTTGCCTGGCCGACTTCCAAACGGCAGGTATCCGTCCATAGATTATCATTCTTCTTTGCAGAAAATGCATCCGTGGTAAGAATCGGTGACTGGCTGATTTTTAGTGTATTGTGAACCGAAACCAGAGATAAGCTTCTTGCCAGGGTTGTTTTCCCAAAGAACGTATCCGCGGTATTTTTTCTTGCCTGATTCCAATCTTCCCCCCATCCTAACATGATTGGTCGGCTGATGTTTGCAAAAGTGACCATGGCATAGTTATCTTTTCCAAAATCCAAAAGCTGTGTTTCATCAAAGGTCTGTCCGTTGATAAAGGTATTTCCGTTAAATTCTCCTATGAAATACTGCATAATATGTGTTTCTTCTGTCTGTCCTTCTTTTGTGAAAATCATACTCATGGAAAGTATGGTTTTGGTTCCTTCCTCACAGGAAAGAGAAAAGAGATCCGGACATTCGCAAAGACCGGCATAACCGAATTCTTTCGGGTAAAAAGCTCCGGTATAGCTCCAATTTATGAAATCCGTGGAATGGTAAAATTCGATTGCTTCATTTACAGCAAGAACCATACTATATCCACCAAGGACAGTGTTTGGAAATACCTTTGGATCACGAAAATCTTTTTTGTAATCCGGAGAGGTAATCGAATTTTTTAGAACCGGATTGCCGCTATATTTTTTGAAGTGGATATAATCGGTGCTGTAGGCAAGGCTTTGCATTTGCTCGCCTGTTTTCGGATTATGACTGGTATAAAACAATACCATTGTTTTTTTTCCGTTTTCAGAAAATCCTAAAAGGTTATTTTCATCAAGAATTGCAGAACCGGAAAAAATATATTCATCTTCGGTTGGAAAAAGTGCAATGGGCTGATGTTCCCAGCAAATTAAATCGGTACTGGTTGCATGCCCCCAATGCATAGGACCCCATTTGGTGTCATTTGGATAGTGCTGGTAGAACAGATGATAAATTCCGTCTACGTAAATCAGACCGTTTGGGTCATTCATCCAGCCTTTTTCGGGAGAAAAATGTATCTGATAGCGGTTGTTTTGCATGGTTAATTGCCTCCTTGTGTTATGATAAAATCCATTTCTTTTTATAGATAAATATTAATTCTGTTTTTTGGGATGAAGGTATATTATTCTCTCCTTTGGAATAATTTTATCAGATTTTTGGAAAAAACAATAGTTGTTTTATTGCGAAATACAGGAACTATGATAAAATAATGGTATCAAAATGTACATATGAGGGGAAAAGATGATTTATAAATGTCCAAATTGTGGTGGAGCATTAAAATATGATGCAAATACCTCAAAAATGATGTGTGAATACTGTATCAGCTATTTTGAACCGGAAGAAATGACCATGCAGACGCAGGAAAGCAGGGCAACGAAAGAAGAAATTGCAGCTACGAATGAAGCAGTGGCAATGGATACAGAGGATTATATTGAATATAACGTATATAGTTGTACATCCTGTGGCGGAGAGTTGATGGTAAATGGGTTGGAAAGTTCCACATTTTGTGCCTATTGCGGACAACCGACCATTGTGTTTAACCGGGTATCAAAAGAACTGAGACCACAGTATATTGTTCCGTTTTCCGTAACAAAAAAAGAGGCGGAAAGTGAAATCCGCGAGAAACTGACCAAGGGATTTTTTGTTCCGAAGGAAGTGAAACAATTTGATGTGGAGCGGTTACGCGGAATATATATCCCGTATTGGCTATGTGATATGGATTATAAAGATAAGCAATCCATAAAAGGAACTGTCGGAAGCGGGAAAAATAAAAAAACACGGTATTATTACCGGGCGGCGGAGTGCAGATATAAAAATATTACATTGGATGCGTCAAGCCGGTTAAATGATGAATCGTCACAGCGGCTGGAACCGTTTGATACAACCCGGTTGGTGCCGTTTGATGCGGGTTATCTGTCGGGGTATTATGCAGACCGTTATGATGTTGAAAAAAAAGAAATCGAAGAACTTGCAGCGCAGAGGGCAAAGTGGTTATTCGATGAGGAAGTCCGTAAGACGGTAAAAGCGGATAATCTGGTTACCACATCCTATTGCCCGAAGAAAAGACTGCGGGATACAAAGTATGTTTTGCTGCCGGTGTGGTTTTTGACATTTCGGTATCAGGATGAACCGTATACCTTTTTGGTCAATGGACAGACCGGTAAGGTGGTTGGTGCGGTTCCTTATGTCCAGAAATTATTCTGGTTGATACTGATTGGACTCAGTGTGATTGGAACTTTGATTGGAACACCGATTATGGCGGGAATATTGGAGACGGATTCGGATGAACGGTTTAAGGTATGGCTTATGCTGGTTGGTCTGGGTGTGATTGCTTTTTCGGCAGGATTAAAAAAACTGGCAAAGGTCAAAGAAGGTATAAATTTATCAAAGTCAAAGGTTACATTGAAATTTGTAAAAGAAAGACAAGAGGGCAGTTGAGATGTTATTAGGATTTTTAGGTGCTGCATGTCTGGTGACCGGAGTTGTATTCTTTTTGCTGTGTACGCAGATTGATAAATCAAATAATAAAGGAGACAGTAAAGGGGAATTTAGCGATTTTGCTGTGGGGAATTTGATGATTCATGACAGGGAAGATGATGCAAGAAAACCAATTCCGATGCGTTAGACAATAGATTTACAGATAGTACAAAGATGTGTTATAATATATATAACTGTAGATGGATTTACAGTTTGTCGCAGGTAGACAGAACTTCACATGGAGGTGGAGGATTTTTTACAAGGAGGGTAAAATATGAGTATGAATTCAGTTTCAGGAACACAGGCATCTGCCGGAGTTTATTATGGTTACCAGTCAGCAGTCACAAAGGCAGAAGCGGACAGCAGTGCTGAGAAAACAGAACAGGGTGTTGTGTATGAAAAGAAAACTGAGGATGCAACATCCCAAAAAGCAACGTATTCCATTAACAAGATGAGTAAGGAAGACAGGGATGCGTTGGTAAAACAGTTAAAAGCCGACCAGCAGTCAAGACAGGAAAGCCTGATGAATCTGGTAAATCAGATGTTCACAAAACAGGCAGGTACATATTCTTTCGCAAAGAATCAGACAGAGGATGGTGATTCAATCTGGAAGTTCCTTGCCGGTGGAGAATACACAGTAGATGCAGCAACCAAGAAGCAGGCACAGGAAGATATAGCAGAAGACGGATACTGGGGCATAAAGCAGACTTCACAGAGATTATTTGATTTTGCCAGTGCATTGGCAGGAGATGATGTCGATAAGATGAAAGAGATGCAGAAAGCCATGGAAAAAGGTTTTGGTGAAGCAACAAAACTTTGGGGAAAGGACTTACCTCAGATTTCACAGGACACATTAGAAGCGGCAAATAAGTTGTTTGACGAATATTATAAGTCGAAGACAGAAGCTTAAGAATTAAAATATCCGGGATATATTCAATAAAACGAATGTATTCCGGATATTTGTTTATTTCCGGAAAATGCAGGATACCCCCCTTCTTCAACCAATGAATAACTTAATTATTGAGCTTGCCCCTTTGACATGCTATAATTTTTTTTAAAGGATACAGGAGGAGACCGATTATGAAAAATAATGGATTGATGATGCAGTATTTTGAATGGTATATGGATGCGGATCATGGATTATGGAAAAAAATCCAGGAGGATGCGTCAAAGTTGAAAACATTGGGGGTTACTTCTTTATGGGTGCCGCCTGCTTATAAAGGTGCCGGCGGTGATCAGGATGTCGGATATGGTGTATATGATTTATATGATTTGGGAGAGTTTAACCAAAAAGGAAGTATTCCAACAAAGTATGGAACCAAAAAAGAATATATTGAGATGGTAAATGCAGTTCAAAAAAGCGGCATAGATATTTATGCGGATATTGTATTAAATCATAAAATTGGTGCGGATGAGACAGAATTGATTCCGGCAGAGGAATTTAATGCATACAGCCGTAATCAGATGGTTGGTGACGAGAAAACAATATTAGGCTGGACAAAGTTTACATTTCCGGGACGAAAGAACAAATACTCTGATTTTAAGTGGAACTGGACGCATTTTGATGGTATTGACTGGGATCAGAAACAGGCAAGAAATGCGATTTACAAATTCGTCGGAAAGTCATGGGAAGGGGATGTAGATGATGAAAACGGAAACTATGATTATCTGATGGGTGCGGATATCGATTTTGATAACCCTGAGGTAAAGGATGAGTTATACCGCTGGGGAGAATGGTATCTGAAGATGACAGGGGTAAATGGTCTCCGGTTAGATGCTGTGAAACATATCGGTTATTATTTTTATAAAGACTGGCTTCCTTGCATGAGAGAAATGTCTGGAAAAGATTTATTTGCTGTCGGGGAATATTGGCATTGGGATATCAATCATTTGGAACGTTATCTTTCCAACGTCAATTATGAAATGTCTTTGTTTGATGTTCCGTTGCATTTGCATTTCTATGATGCATCAAAGGCACATGGCGACTATAATATGGCATCGATTTTAAATGATACCTTGGTGCAAAGACATCCGATGCAGGCAGTTACATTTGTTGACAATCACGATACACAGCCGGGACAGGCGTTGGAATCCTTTGTTGAGGATTGGTTTAAACCGCATGCTTATGCTATTATTTTGCTCCGGGAGTCAGGATATCCTTGCGTATTCTATGGAGATTACTACGGAATTGCACATGATAAAGTTAAGGCAAAGAAACCGCTGTTAAATAAAATGATGAAGCTTCGTAAAAAATTCGCTTACGGTGAGCAACATGATTATTTTGATGATTACAATGTAATCGGATGGACCAGAGAAGGGGATGCGGAACATAAAAATTCGGGAATGGCTGTCGTAATGTCGGATAATACCGGCGGAAGCAAGCGCATGTATATTGGCAGACAGTTTGCAGGACAGTTTTTCAAGGATGCACTTGGAAATGCAAAATATAATGTGAAAATTGACGATGAAGGATTTGGAGAATTTTATGTAAACCGTGAAACGGTATCCATATGGATTCGGGAAGAAGCAAGATTATAATACAGACTTGCAATCATAATTTATGTAAGTTATAATAGAAGCACTTTAGTACTGTGAAATTTCACAGTGTTCATAGAGAAGTTTATTTCATACAAAATGATAGATAGCAGGAGTGGATTATGGGAAAAAGCGTTCGAACACAGGCAGTAAGTGATTTATTTGAGGCAATTTTAACACTGGAAAATGAAGAAGAGTGTTTTGATTTTTTTGAAGATGTATGTACCGTGAATGAATTATTATCACTGGCGCAACGATTTGAAGTTGCAAAGATGTTGAAAAAAGGACATACATATATGGAAGTGGCAGAACAGACCGGAGCTTCGACGGCAACAATTTCCAGAGTGAATCGTTCTTTGAATTATGGAAAGGATGGATATGAAATCGTATTTTCCAGAATGAAAAGCATGCAGAATGAAAAGGAATAAAATGAATAAAATGAAAATCGTCCAGAGTATGAATCTGGACGATTTTTTTACATTGGTTTATTTCCTTTTTTGGCAGCCTTTTCCTGAATCTTGGCTTCCTTTTCTCTGATTTTGGCAAGTTCTTTTGCTGTCTTTTCTCTTTGCTTTGCCAATTCTTTTGCGGATTTTTCTTCTTTGTCCGGGTTTTCGCTGATATAGGTATCGCGTAACGAATCGATTAGCCGCTCAATGATTTGCTTTTTTTCGTAGATATCATAGCTGAGCATTGCAATCATGGCAAAAGTCTTTAAGTAATCATCCTCTGTTTTGAATTCCTTATCTGCAAATTCATACACATCCTGAATACTGTCCCGGACTTTAATGCCGTATTGTTGTTCTAATGCAAAAATGTCATTATAGATATCCTGCATATTAATTCCGCTTTCTGCCTGAAAATACTGGTCGGTCATAGGCTCTAACAAACTTTGAATATCACTGATGGATAAAAAGTTTTTCATATAGTAAATATAGATTAATAAAATAATATGATCTTTGGAATACCTTTTTTTGTTGGATGGCGGTAAAAGGTCATTTTTGGAATAGTTGTTAATCATGGTTTTTGTAAGAACCTTATCACCGTTTGCCCTGCGGTTTCCCTTTAAATGCTTGTCCATAAAGGTGGTAACCTGATCCATATATAATTCAATTGCCGGGATATCCTTTGGGTCGATATAATCCAAAGCAATCCAATCCTGAATCGATGCCTTTAATTCTTGAAAGTTAATTGTATTCATAACCTGTCCTTTCAGTCCGTATCTCAATAAAATGTCTTGTTGTAATATTTATATTACAGTATATAGTTTTTAAAACTATATTGCAAGCAAAAAATAGATTCTTTGGAATCCTGCTTTTGTTTGCCAAAAGGGTATGCTATACTAAAAAGACAGAAGATACAGAAAGGATTCGGGCTATGGAAGCAAATTTAAATGATAAACAAATGGAAGCGGTGTTAGCAACGGATGGACCGGTTTTAATGCTTGCAGGGGCAGGAAGCGGTAAGACAAAAGCATTAACACACCGTATTGCATATTTGATAGAAGAAAAGGGTGTGGATCCCTATCATATACTGGCAATTACCTTTACCAATAAGGCAGCAGAGGAAATGAGAAACCGGGTGGATTCCATTGTTGGATATGGTGGTGCCGGGGTATGGGTATCTACATTCCATTCCATGTGTGTGAGGATTTTAAGACGATATATTGACCGTTTGGATTACGATAACAACTTTACAATTTATGATAGCGATGATCAGAAAGCAGTTGTAAAGACAATTTTGAAGAAGTTAAACATGGATCCCAAACAGTATCCGGAAAAAGGCGTTGTAGCAGAGATTTCCCGTGCAAAGGAGAAATTTATGTCTCCGGATGGGTATGATAAGGCGGCTAGCGGAAATTATCGTAAGATGCAGATTGCAAGAGTTTATCAGGAGTATCAGAAGACGTTAAAGAACAGTAATGCTTTGGATTTTGATGATTTATTATATAAGACGGTGGAATTGTTCCAGTTTCATCCGGATGTATTAGAAGGCTATCAGGAGCGTTTTTTGTATATCATGGTGGATGAGTACCAGGATACCAATAATATTCAGTTTATTTTGATTCGCCAACTGGCTGGCAAGTACAGAAATTTATGCGTGGTTGGTGATGATGACCAGTCCATCTATAAATTCAGGGGTGCAAACATTTATAATATTCTGAATTTTGAGGATGAATATCCGGAAGCAAAGGTAATCAAATTAGAGCAGAATTATCGTTCAACGAAAAATATATTAGCGGCTGCAAATGGTGTAATCGCACATAATGAAGGTCGAAAGGAAAAGGCACTTTGGACGAATCATGAGGCTGGTGATTTGGTGGATTTTTCGCTGTATGATAATGAATATATGGAAGCGGACGGTGTTGTGCATAAAATATGTGATATGCATAATATGGAAGGTTTGGCATATAATAATTTTGCGATTTTGTATCGGACAAATGCCCAGTCAAGAATTTTCGAGGAAAAATTATTAATGAACAATATTCCGTATCGAATTATTGGCGGACAGAATTTCTACGGACGTAAGGAGATTAAAGATCTTATCTGTTATCTGAAGGTGATTGATAACGGAAGGGATGATATTGCGGTTCGAAGAATTATTAACGTTCCGAAACGCGGAATCGGAGCAGAGAGCCTTAACAAAATACAAAGATATGCGGATGACTACGATATGGGATTGTTAGAAGCTATGTTTGAGGCGGAAAACATACCGGGTTTAAATCGTTGTGTTGCAAAGGTAAAAGGATTTACCGATTTGATTTTGGATTTACGGGATGAATTAAAACTTGGTATGACATTAAGCGATTTGTATGATGAGGTACTGCAAAGAACCGGATATCTGGAGGGTCTGATTGCAGAACATACAGAGGAAGCAGAAGGAAGAATCGATAATATCAATGAATTAAAAAATAAGCTGGCGAAGTATGAGCAGGACTGTGAAAATCCGACACTGTCCGGATTGTTGGAAGAAATTGCATTGGTGGCAGAGGTGGATGCATTGGAACAGGATGAGGAAAAAGTTTTGCTGATGACATTACATAGTGCGAAAGGTCTGGAATTTCCGGTGGTATTTTTAGGTGGAATGGAAGACCGCTTATTCCCAAGTGCTATGGCATTAAATTCTGAAGATGAGGATGCGGTGGAAGAGGAAAGACGACTTTGTTATGTAGGAATCACAAGAGCAAGGAATCGTTTGTTCTTAAGTGCGGCAAGACAGCGGATGATGCATGGAAACACACAGTATAATCCGATTTCCCGGTTTATTAAGGAAATACCGGAGGATGTCCTCCAGACAAACGGAAACGGAGCCTATGCAATGAAACGCCAGATAGAGGCAAGCAGACAGGCAATTGATAGCCTTTCCAAGAGGAGTGCAAGTGTGACAAGTAAACCATATTCTTTTGGAAAAGAGTTTAAGGTTGAAAAACTGGCAATTGATTATCAGGTGGGAGATACGGTTTCCCATGTAAAGTTCGGAACCGGTGTTGTTGTTGATTTGGTTTCCGGCGGAAAGGACTATGAAGTATCCGTGGATTTTGAAAAGGTCGGTGTGAAGAGGATGTTTGCATCCTTTGCAAAATTAAAGAAGATAAATTAAAATTCTGTATAGTAAATGGGTTCAGAGTGTGCTATACTAACCTCACAGGAATGATGGGAAAGGAAGGTATTTTAGAATGAAGAATATTGATGATTTTATTAATGCAGCAAAGATTCAGGAATTAATTAAAAGAGAAGACCCACAGGAAAAAGCAACAAGAAGAGCTTTATGGGTATTTGCAGTGATTGGTGCAGTTACAGCGGTAGCAGCAATTGCATATCTTGTATATCGTTACTTAACACCGGATTACCTCGATGATTTTGATGACGATTTCGATGATGATTTTGATGATGATTTCTTCGATGATGAAGATATCAAATCCGTACCAAAGGATGCATCTACAGAAGCAGAATAATGGAATATTAAAATCTGAATGGCGGTATGCTCCTCATATGACAGATAGTGGATGAATCCATAATCTTGTTGTATGGGGAGCATATTTTTTATGTTGTTTTTACGAAACGTATTGGAATTTGGTTGTGGATTGTCGGATTCGTTCACATAATTGTAAGAAATTAATTTCATATAAATGTTGCATTTCAGAATAAGCGTGCTATAATCACGAATGTTATGATAAAGATAAGAAAGAGAGAACGAAAATGTTATCCGTAATTTTGCCGGTTTATAATGAAGAACAAAATATTGAGAATGCCTATTGTGCAATCAGAGATGTATTATCTCCAAAACAAATTGAATTTGAGTTGGTTTTTGTAAATGACGGTTCCAGAGACCATAGTTTTGAAATTGTGAGAAAACTGGCAGAAACCGTAACGGATGCAAAGATTTTAGGTGTATCATTTTCCAGAAATTTTGGAAAGGAAGCTGCTATATTTTCAGGCTTGGCACATGCGACAGGTGATGTCTGTGCGGTAATGGATTGTGATTTGCAGCATCCGCCTGAGACATTGGTGGAAATGTACGAACTGTGGGAACAGGGTTTTGAAATTATCGAGGGCGTCAAACGTTCCAGAGGAAAAGAGAATGTATTATACAAAGGCTTTGCAAAATTATTCTATGCAATTATCAGCAAGGCAACCGGTATTGAAATGTATCGTTCATCGGATTTTAAAATGCTGGATCGGAAAGTGGTAGATGAATATATTCGTTTGTCGGAACGTAATATTTTCTTCCGTGCATTGTCATCCTGGTTGGGATTTAAGAGCACAGTGGTAGAATTTGATGTAAAGGAGCGGGAAGCCGGCGTTACAAAGTGGTCAGCAAAATCACTGGTAAAATATGCGATAGGAAGCATTACGGCATTTACAACGGCTCCGATGCAGTTGATTACCGTTACCGGTATGTTGTTTTTCTTGTTTGCAGTTATTTTAGGCATACAGTCTCTGATAAAATGGGGAGCAGGTCATGCCTTAGAAGGATTTACAACGGTTATTTTATTATTATTGATTACGGGCAGTCTGATTATGATGAGTCTTGGAATTATTGGATATTATCTCGCCAGAATCTATGAGGAGATTAAAGCCAGACCGAGATATATTGTGGAAGAAATCGTCCGTTCCGAAAAAAATGAAAAAAATTAAAAAAAGTACTTTACAAATAAGAGATTATTTGTTAATATAACATTCGTGCTGTTTGAGGAATGACAAACGCAAAAAAAAATAAAAAAAAGGTTGACAAGTCAGAATCATTTTGTTATAGTAGTCAATGCGTCAGTGATGACACCGTAAATCGGGGTGTGGCTCAGCTTGGCTAGAGCGCTTGATTTGGGATCAAGAGGTCGCAGGTTCGAATCCTGTCACCCCGA
>CAKQYU010000016.1 GCA_934293575.1 uncultured Lachnospiraceae bacterium
AAGAAAAGAGAAGAAGAATTAAAGAAAGCAGAAGCGAAGAAAAGAGAAGAAGAATTAAAGAAAGCGGAAGCGAAGAAAAAGGAAGAGAAAGAACCGGAAGAGAGAGAAACCGATGATGACTGGGAGGAAAAATGGACATTTGGTAGAATTCTCGGAACCTTTTTTGAAGGACTTTGGACAATCGTTAAGATATGTGTAATTGTGTGCGTTGTAACGGTAATTTCCGGATTTTTCCTTTCCAGAGATTTAATGATTCGTGGAAGAAATGGAGACCGGCAATGTCTTAAGGATATGGTAAGTGCATCAAATGTGCTTTCCAATCGTGAGGCAGAGGTCACGAAAGCGAATAGCTGGCTGCAATCGGTGAAAGGCAGTAAAATAACATTAGAGGCAGATGATGGAAAAATTTTAGTCGCCAGAAAATATGTAAAGGATGAAAATGATAATCGATGGGCGGTAGTCTTACACGGCTATGGAGATGATATGGAGGATGTGTATGACATTGCCATGCATTATTCCGATGCCGGATACAATGTATTGCTTCCGGATTTGCGGGCACATGGAGAAAGTGAAGGCGCATTTTACGGAATGGGCTGGTTGGATCGGTTGGATATCATTAACTGGATTGATGTGATTTTAGAGGAAAATCCATCTGCCAATGTGGTTATACATGGTATTGATATGGGTGCGGATGCGGCATTGATGTTATCCGGAGAACCAATCAAGAGTAATATTAAAGCAATTGTGGCAGAGGGAGCATATCCGACTGCATGGGATGTTGTGAAAGAGGAATATAAGACCAGACATCCGAAATTACCGACATTTCCGTTTTTATATATGATAAATCCGGTTATGAAGGTATGGGCAGGATATTCCCTGACAGAAGCGGATGCGGTAAAACAGGTGAAGAAAACAAATGTGCCGATTTTACTGATAGCGGGAAATAATGATACCTATGTGGATTCCGATATGACCAACGAGTTAGATCAGGCAATTGCCTCTTCTCATGAAGTATTTACCATTGCAAACGGAGCGCACGGGGATTGCAGATATGCGGATTCGGAAGCATATTATGATAAAGTATTTCAATTTACGGGAAATTATGTAGATTAAAGGAATAGAAAATGTCAGAAAAAAGAAAATATGACAAATTGTCAGAGGATTTACAAAACAGAATAAGACAGGACAGGGAAAATGGAGTGAAAAATCCATATCGTGCAGCCGATGAGGATGCAATCCGACGCATTCCAAATTGGGATAAAAATACATTGCTTCGTCCGGCATATGTGCGTGATATAGAAAAGATTATCCATGTACCGTATTATAATCGTTATGCGGATAAGACACAGGTTTTCTCTTTTCTAAAAAATGATGATATTACCAGAAGGGCATTGCATGTGCAGCTGGTTTCAAGAATCGCAAGAAATATCGGTTCGTTACTTGGTTTGAATGTGGATTTGATTGAGGCGATTGCATTAGGTCATGATATCGGACATACTCCGTTTGGTCATGCCGGAGAAAAATACTTGAGTGAGTGCTTAAGAGAACATACCGGCAGATATTTCAATCATAATGTACATAGTGTCAGAGTGCTGGATGCGATTATGAGGAGAAATATCAGTTTGCAGACTTTGGATGGAATTTTGTGTCATAATGGCGAATTTGCAATGCAGGAATACCGGCCGGTTCCTTTAGAAGACTTTGAACATTTTGATCAGAAATACGAAAATTGTTATATTGATAAGAAAAATATAGATGCTTTGGTGCCATATACATTGGAAGCCTGTGTTGTCAGGGTGTGTGATATGATTGCCTATCTTGGAAAAGACCGGCAGGATGCGGTTCGTGCAAATCTGATTCCGGATGAAAGTATATTTGAAGAACAGGCATTTGGAAAGAGTAATCCGGAAATTATTAATAATCTGATAGTGAATATTGTAGAAAACAGTTATGGCAAAGATTATATTCAGTTAGACGATGAGTATTATCGGGCTATCAAAGCAACAAAAAACGAAAATTATCAAAAAATCTACTTTAACGACGAGGTGGAACGAACTTATCAGGAAAGTATCCGTCCAATGATGAATCATATGTATCATTATCTGTTGACGGATTTGGAACAGGGAAACACATCTTCTGTTATTTTCAGACATCATATTGATTATGTAAATAGTAATGCGGGCTTTTATCAGGGACCGGATTATCTGGAATCCACAGAGAAAAATCAGGTGATTGTAGATTATATTGCAAGTATGACAGATGATTATTTTGTAGATTTATATGAGTATTTATTCCCAAAGAGCTCTTATAAGATTAACTATGTATCTTACTTTGATGAGGAAACGGACAGGAGGAATAACTGAAATGAACAAGAAGGAAGTAAATGAGATAAAAAAACAATTTACACCGGAAAATTGTACGATTACAAGAATCTGTGGTTGTTATGTGGATGGTGAAAAGGATAAGAAGACAGAACTTGCGCAGACCTTTCTTACCCTGACAGAGGAAGAAAATTTTAAATACTTCACAATTTTCAAAGGAACTATGTCCGGTACAATCGGAAAAAATTTATTAAATATGGAATATCCGGCAAAGGAAGAATATGAGCCACGGGATTTCCTGCTTCGGCTGAAAAATTCCAAACTGGAGGATTCCGCTTTGGTAGAGGAATTTTACGATAAGGTAATACAGACCTATCATTATGATGAGAATTATTATATTATTCTGGTATATGCGGCATATGATGTTCCGGGTAAGACAGAGGATGGCATTGAAAATGAAGATGCTTCGGATTATGTGTATGATTACATCCTTTGCAGTATCTGTCCGGTCAAACTTACGGATGCAGGTCTGGCATATAATGAGCATAACAATACAATTGAAAGCCGGATTCGTGACTGGGTAGTCGGAGCACCGAATCATGGATTTTTATATCCTGCATTTAATGACCGTAATACAGATTTGCAGGGATTGTTATACTATACAAAGAATTCCGAAACCATGCAGCGGGATTTCATTGATGAAACGTTGGGATGCGGAGTACCGCTTTCTTATAAGACACAGCAGGAGACATTTCAGGACATCATAGAAAATACGCTGGGCGCGGAATGTGATTTTGAAACGGTTAAGACAATTCAGGAAAATCTGAATGAGTTTGTGGAAGAACGAAAAGATGCAGAGGAACCCGCTGAAATTGATAAAATGCAGATGAAAAAGTTGTTAGAGGACAGTGGGGTAAAACAGACAGCCATTGCCAATTTTGATACGGCATTTGACAGTATTGTACCGGAGGAGGAAAAACCGGTATTTTCCGCGGCAAATGTTGCATCAACGAGAAGCTTTGATATCAAAATGCCGGATGTGGTAATTAAGGTTAAGCCGGAACGGACCGATTTGGTGGAAACCAGAGTGATTGACGGTGTGCCGTACATTATGGTACAGATGAATGACAGCGTGGAAGTGAACGGAATTAATGTTCATGCAATGGATATGGAAACCGGAGAAATTATAGATTAAACAGAAAGAAGATGAAAGAATGTATAAGCAGGTATCCAAATTAATTGTTTATCGGGATTTAGGTGAGGATAGTATCTTAAAAAAACTTGCCGGAATATTTGAGGATTTTGACTGGTATAAGGCGAATGTACTTGGAGGCTCCACTGCATTGAGCGCATCAAAGGTAGAGGAGTTAAAGGATAAAAAGCATATCAGCAAGGAAAGCCTGATTACAAGAATATATGAAGAAATCAAGCGTTTGCTGGATTTGGCGACAGATTATGGCTTTAATACGAATCTATGGCACAATTATTTAACATTTATTATGATGACAAATGAAAATTCCTTTACGCTGACCAGTGAAAAGGTAGGAGCAAATGAGGGAAGTGTCAATCAGTTTGCAAAGAATGATTTTCGGATTTTCAAGGAATTATTTGATTATAATTTCTATGAGATTGAGAAAGAACTGGGAATTGATTGTTTTACGATTATTTCAAATTATACGGCAATCCAGAAAAAAGAGCGTATGTATAATTATAACGTATCCTCAAAAGTTCAGGAATTATCTTCAAGATTGGAAAAATGTGAAGATGAAGATGGATTCTTTGATGAAGTCACAAAATTCTATGTGGACTATGGCGTTGGAATGTTTGGACTGAATAAGGCATTCCGTATTAGAAGCACAGAGAATAAGGTAGACATTTATCCGATTAATAATACGGAAAATGTATTGCTAAATGATTTGGTCGGCTATGAAATCCAAAAACAGAAATTGATAGAAAATACAGAAGCTTTTGTTGCGGGAAAACCGGCAAATAACTGTCTGTTGTTTGGAGATTCCGGAACCGGTAAATCGACCTGTATTAAAGCAATCATTAACGAATACTATGATCAGGGACTTCGCATGATTGAAATTTACAAGCATCAGTTTAAGGATTTGTCAACCGTGATTTCCATGATTAAGAATCGAAATTACCGTTTTATTATTTATATGGATGATTTGTCTTTTGAGGAATTTGAGATTGAATATAAATTTTTAAAGGCGGTAATTGAAGGTGGTGTGGAAACCAAACCGGACAATGTATTGATTTATGCGACCTCAAACAGAAGACATCTGATTAAAGAGACATGGAATGATAAGAATGATATGGAAATCAGTGAAGGTCTGCATCGTTCGGATACCATGCAGGAAAAATTATCATTAGTCAACCGTTTTGGCGTAACGATTAATTTCTCAAGACCAAGTCAGAAGGAATACTTTAATATTGTCTGTGAGTTGGCAAAGAGAGAGCCTTCTATTACTTTGTCAGAGGAACAGTTGTGTGCGGAAGCAAACAAATGGGAATTATCGCATGGCGGTATTTCCGGCAGAACGGCACAGCAGTTTATTAATTATCTGGCAGGAAAATCGGAGTAACAAATGAAAATTGTATTAGCGGCATTAAATGCAAAATATGTACATTCCAATCTGGCGGTGTATGATTTGCAAGCATATGCAAAAGTACAACTGAATCGGGAGTTTGCAGGTGAAGAAGGATTACCACAGATTAAGATTTGCGAATATACGATTAATCACAATCTGAATCAGATTTTACAGGCATTGTATCAGGAAAAGGCGGACGTGGTAGCCTTTTCTTGCTATATATGGAATATTTCGGAAATCTTAACGGTGGCGAAGGAATTAAAAAAGGTGTCTCCATCCCTGCAAATATGGCTGGGCGGACCGGAAGTAAGTTATCAGAGCAGACCGTTGTTGGAGAAGAATGCATTTATACAGGGAATTATGCAGGGAGAGGGTGAAGCAACCTTCTATGAACTGATAAAATTCTGGTGGAAAGGAACACCGGTTTGTCAGAATATAGCGGGAATTTGTTACCGGAATGCCGATCAACAGCTGATTCAGGGGAAACTAAGACCGTTGATGTCGTTGGATGATATTCCGTTTATATATAGGGACTTATCCCGATTTAAAAATAAAATTCTTTATTATGAAAGCAGCAGAGGATGTCCGTTTTCTTGCAGTTATTGCCTTTCTTCGATTGAAAAGAGTGTCCGTTTCAGAAGTATTTCTCTTGTGGAGGAGGAATTGCAGTATTTTCTGGATCACAAAGTAAGACAGGTAAAGTTTATTGACCGGACATTTAACTGTAAAAAAGAGCATGCCCTTGCAATCTGGAAATATCTTCTTGAACATGATAACGGAGTTACAAATTTTCATTTTGAGGTTTCGGCAGATTTGATTGATGAAGACGAATTGAAGGTTTTTGAAAAAATGAGACCCGGTCTGATTCAGCTGGAGATTGGTTTGCAGTCCACGAATCCGGAAACAATCCGGGAAATCCGAAGGGTAATGGATATTCCGAAATTAAAACAGAACATGAAGCGAATCCGTAGCTATGGAAATATTCATCAACATCTTGATTTGATTGCCGGATTGCCATATGAAGATTTTGTCACATTTATAAAATCATTTAATGATGCTTATGCCATGAAACCGAATCAGTTGCAGCTGGGATTTTTGAAGGTTTTGAAGGGCTCCTATATGGGACAGCAGGCGGATGCATATGAATTGAAACATCAGGAAGTGCAGCCGTATGAGGTGCTTTCAACGAGGTGGCTTTCCTATGATGAGGTTTTACAGTTAAAGAAAATAGAAGAAATGGTAGAGGTATATTACAACAGTGATCAGTTTGAACATGTGTTGGAATATATTACGGGTTTGTTTGATACACCGTATTCTTTTTATGAAGCACTCGGAAACTATTATGAAGAAAAGGAATATTTTGACATTGGTATGAAGCGGGAAATGCGGTATCATGTGTTAAGGCAGTTCTATCGGAAACGGTTTGGAGATGAGAACCTTTCTTTGTTTGACAGTCTTTTGTCTTTTGATTACTATCTGCGGGAAAATGTAAAGAATCGTCCGGCATGGAGAGAAAAAAATCCGATCGACAAACAGACTTACAATCAGTTCTTTAAAAACGGAGGAACGGATGCATACCGGTTATGTTTGACAGAGTATGATTCAAAGGAGGCTGCACGCCGCATGCATATTGAACCGGTTATCGGTAAAGCACTTCCTTATATTTTGAAAGAATCGGAATATCGCGTTTGCATGGAGGAAGAACCGGTGAAAGAGGAGGAATGGTATTATTGTCTTTATGATTATGAAAGCAGGAATCCTTTGACAAACGATGGAACGGTTGTTGTGTTAAATTCACTTGTATAGATAAATGGCAATAGATGGGAGTTAAAAATGGGTTTATTATATTTTACAAGACATGGGCAGACAATTTGGAACGTGGAAAATAAAATATGCGGAGCAACGGATATTGCATTGACGGATTATGGACATGAACAGGCGATTGCTTTGGGAAATGTGTTAAAAGAACAGATAGAGAAGGAAGAACTGCATATTGATGAAATTCTGTACTCACCGTTAGTAAGGGCGGCGGATACGGCAAAACATATCTCAGAGGTGACAGGGATTCCCGCAAGAGAGGAAAAACGACTCAAGGAACAAAATTTCGGACGCTATGAGGGAACACCGAGAGATGGGGAAGAATTCCGTCAGATGAAGGCAAATTTTGTAAACCATTTTGGAACCGGGGAAACGATGCTTGCTCTGGCACAGAGAATTTATAATCTGTTGGATGAACTAAAGGAATCGGATAAGACGTATTTGCTGGTGGCTCATAATGGGATTGCAAGAGTGATACAGTCATACTTTTATGATATGACGAATGAGGAATATGCAAATTTTGGAATAAAAAACTGTGAGGTAAGACGGTATTCTTTTACAAATGTGGAACGTCTGGTGGAACTGTTAAATGAAACTTACGGAACCGATTACAGATGTTATCTGAATCATGAAAATGCATTTCAGTTATTGATAGCAACGATGTTAAGCGCACAGTGTACCGATGCGAGGGTGAATATTGTTACAAAGGATTTGTTTCAAAAATATCCAACGGTTGAAAGCTTTGCAAATGCGGATGTGAAGGAGCTGGAAAGAGATATCTATTCCACCGGATTTTATAAGAATAAGGCAAAAAATATCATTGCCTGTTCCAAAAAGTTGTTGGAAAAATACAACGGAGAAGTGCCGTCGGATTTAGACGAACTGATTCGGTTAGATGGTGTCGGACGAAAAACCGCCAATGTAATCCGCGGAAATATCTTTCATGAACCAAGTATTGTTGTCGATACCCATGTGAAACGGATTTCAAAGCTGCTGGGATTGACAAAGAGTGAAGATCCGGTTGTGATTGAAAAAGAGTTGATGGAGATTTTGCCAAAAGAACAGTGGATTTTGTATAATATTCAGATTATACAACATGGACGGCAGATTTGTATTGCAAGACGTCCGAAATGTAAGGAATGTACATTACGGGAGGTCTGTCCGTCTTGTCGCATCTAGTTGCATGAGAGGGATTTTTGTTGTAAAATAATTTATATTTTGCGCATATAGAATAAGCAAGATTTGGAGGGGACAGGTTATGGGAAATTTAAAGAGTTATACGGAAATGCGGCGGAATAACTGGGCTGTGTTATTTGGATATACGGTAATTGATGCGGTTTTGGTTTTGTGTTATCTGATTGAGGTAATCAAGAAAAGCCGTACGATTGGTTATTTTGCGGTATTTTGCCTGCTGGCATTGGTGCCGCTTATTATTGCACATCTGATTTACCGGAAGGATCCGGAAAGCCAGATGATTAAACGTATCATAACGGGTGGTTTTGGACTTTTCTATTATTTTGTTATCTTTACAACGATTTCACCGGTCGCTTATATTTATGCGATGATACTTGCCGTTATTATTATCAGTTACAATAGTTTATTGCTGACCTCGTTCTTTGTGGGCGGTGTATTTATCGGAAATGTGATTCAGGTAATCTATCTTGCAGTCAGTGGCCAATTGGAAGCTTCCGATATGCCAAACATTGAAATCCGGCTGGCTTCCATTATTTTGTTCGGTGTTTATATGCTGGTTACAACATATGTAACAGATTTGAATAACCGTAAGAAGTTAGAAGAGGTAGAGGGTGAAAAAGAAAAATCAGAAGCAATGTCACAGTCTTTGCTTGAAACATCCGAAAAAATCACACAAAATATTGAACTGGTAGCAGAGAAGATGAAAACATTGGAGGAATCTACTGCCAATACGATATTGTCGATGGAAGAGGTTGCCAAAGGAACCGGCAATACCGCAGATTCGATTCAATCACAGATGGAACAGACAGAGGAGATTCAAAAGACGATTTCCCACGTGGAAAATACCTCTGCCAAGATTGACCGGGATATGTCGGATACATTGAAGGAGTTGTCAACAGCAAACAAGAACATAGAAGAACTGATTGCGCATGTAAATCGTTCAAATGAAGAAAACACAAGAGTTTCGGAAGAATTGAATGAACTGTCCGAATATACCAATCAGATGCGCTCTATTATACATATGATAGATGAGATTACAAGTCAGACCAGTTTGTTGTCCTTGAATGCATCCATTGAGGCAGCAAGAGCCGGGGAAGCCGGGAAAGGATTTGCAATTGTGGCATCCGAGATTTCCGCATTGGCAACACAGACACAGAATGCAACCGATAATATAACGATTTTAATCAATAATATTTATAATGAATTAGATCAGGTGGTTGCCGTGATTGAGGATATGATAAAGAACAGTCAGGAGCAGAATGTTGCGGCCAATAATACGGCAGACAGTTTTGGACGGATTGATGCCAGTGTTGGCGATGTATATGGGGAATCCGAAAAATTAAAACAGTTAGTGAAAGAATTGACTGATGCCAATAATTCCATTGTAAGCGGAATCGAAGCTATTTCAGCTGCAACAGAAGAGGTGACTGCCCATTCGTCTGCTACACTGGAAAGCAGTGAGGAAAATGGTCAGATTACCCAGGAAGTTGGAGAAATTATTCAGGAACTGAATCAAATGGCAGACGAACTGGTAAATCAGGAATAAAACCGGGGAACGATATACAAGAGAAAAGGGCATCGCTACAGCGGTGCCTTTTTCATGAAACATACATGAATATGTAGAAGACGGAGGCTTGCGATGGGACGGGAAATGTCGGCGCTTGAAAAATATTACAACAAATTTAATGAGGATAAGAGACTGGAAAGCCGTCATGGACAGGTGGAATTTATTACATCAATGACATATATTCACCGTTGCCTTGATAAATGGAAGGAACGTTCAAATTCGGATATCAAAATATTGGATATCGGAGCGGGAACCGGAAAGTATTCCATTGCACTGGCAAATGAGGGATATGATGTTACGGCATTGGAGCTTGTAAAATATAATTTGGGAATCCTGAAAAAAAACAGCGAGGGCAAGGTAAAAGCATATCAGGGAAATGCCATGAAATTAAAGCGGTTTCCGGATGATTGTTTTGACTTGACACTGGTATTTGGCCCAATGTATCATTTATACTCATTTGAGGACAAAAAGACTGCGTTGCAGGAGGCAAAGAGAGTAACCAAACCGGGAGGATATGTGTTGGTTGCATATTGCATGAATGAATATTGTGTGCTAACCTATGCATTTAAGGAGAATCATTTAAAGGAATGTCTGCAAAATGGAAAGCTGACAGAGGATTTTCATTCCGTTGGGGATGAAGAGGGACTTTATGATTATGTAAGAATAGAGGATATCAACCGGCTCGATGAAGCGGTCGGACTGAAAAGGGAATTGATTATTTCGCCTGACGGGGCGTCGGATTATATGCGCCCGACGTTGAATGCAATGGATGAGGAGACGTTTCGTACATATATTGACTATCATTTGTCAATTTGTGAAAGACAGGATCTGATTGGTGCAGGTGCACATACACTTGATATATTGAAGAAACAGGAAGGAAAAGAAAATGGTTGACCAGAATACATTTTTAGAAACATTAAACAGTGTAAAAGAGATTATTTCAACATCTGAAAAAATGCTGACAGAGGAAGAAATGCTTTCTTATTTTGCAGATATGGAACTGGACGGAAGTCAGAAGGCAATGGTGATTGATTATCTGACCAATCCGGAAAACTACAAAGATAAGAAGGAAGAAGCTCATAGTGGGGATTCTGAGGCAGAAGAGAAACAATCAAAACAGCCGGAGGAAGATACTGTAAATGTGTATCAGATGTATCTGGATGAATTGGATGCGCTGCAGGCATATTCCGATGATGAAATGGATGGATTTTATAAACTGTTGTTGCAGGGAGACGAATCGGTAATCGAAAAGATTTCACATGCATGGTTATCTCCGATTACCAAGGTTGCTGAAAAATATCTTGAGGAACGACTGTTGTTAGAAGATCTGGTACAGGAAGGGAACATGGCATTGTTTATGGAATTATCCAGATTATGCGGAACGATGGAAAAAGTCGATGTCGCGGAAGTGCTGGCGGATGCGATTGAGTCGGGGATTATGGCGTATGCCGGACAAATCCGGGATGCAAAAGAACTGGAAGAATCAATGGTTGGTAAGATAAATCTGGTAAATGCGGCAAGAACCATTTTGGAAGAGGAAAACGGTCAGGCTCCAACGGTAAAGGAACTGGCAGAATATACAAAGATTGCTGAGTGGGAACTGGAAAGCATTCAGGATATTATGAAGGAAGCAGAAAATAAAAAATAAGAAAGCGGGAAGAAAAATGATTGGAATTATTGGCGCAATGGATGAAGAAGTGAATCAGATTAAGGAGCAGATGCAGGATGTTGAAGTGATGACAAAGGCTGCAATGGATTTTTATAAGGGAACGGTGGAAGGTCATCCGGTTGTTGTTGTCCGTTCCGGTATCGGTAAGGTAAATGCTGCAATCTGTACACAGATTCTGGTGGATGATTATCGGGTATCGGCAGTAATCAATACGGGAATTGCGGGTTCCTTGAATGCGGACATCAATATTGGAGATATTGTATTGTCAACGGATACTTTAGAACATGATATGGATGCGGTAAACTTCGGATATGAGTTAGGACAGATTCCGAGAATGGATACCCTGTCGTTTGCAGCGGACGATACCCTTCGCAAGATTGCAAAGGCAACCTGTGAGAAGGTAAATCCGGATGTAAAGGTATTTGAAGGCCGTATCGTAAGTGGTGACCAGTTTATCTCGGATAAAGAAAAAAAGGATTGGCTGATTAAAAATTTTGAGGGATATTGTACGGAAATGGAAGGCGCGGCAATCGGACATACTGCTTATCTGAATAAAATTCCATTTTTAATTATACGGGCAATTTCGGATAAGGCGGATGATTCCGCAACCATGGATTATCCGGCATTTGAGGCAAAGGCAATCAAACATTCGGTAAAATTATTGCTGGCATTGTGCAAGGAATTAAGTGCTGCCACGGTTTAAGGGAAAGGAATGATAAGAATATGGAAAAAATAGCAAGCTTTACGGTCAATCATCTGACACTGTTGCCGGGAATATATGTATCAAGGAAAGACACGATTGGGAATGAGATTGTGACAACCTTTGACCTGCGTATGACGCGTCCTAATTTTGAACCGGTAATGAATACTGCGGAGGTGCATACTTTAGAACATCTTGGAGCAACTTTTTTGCGGAATCATGAAGTCTATAAAGATAAGGTGATTTACTTTGGACCGATGGGATGCCGTACCGGTTTCTATCTGGTAATGGCAGGCGATTATACATCGACGGATATTGTAGACCTTGTAAAAGAAATGTTTCGATTTATGAAAGATTATGAAGGGGAAGTTCCGGGTGCCTGTGCAAGGGATTGTGGAAATTATCTTGATATGAATCTGAATATGGCAAAATATGTTGCAAAGAAATATTATGAAGAAGTTCTGGAAAATATTTCAGAGGGACGTCTGGTATATCCGGAATAGGAATGAGAGAATGAAAAATCAAAAGTTATTATGCGGGCTGCTGCTGGTATTGGTGGCAGTCCTTGTGTTTGTTGCAAACGATTCTTTTTTATATAAGACACCAATTGCTTTCATAACAAAGACGAAAAATACTTTTTCTTATGAAAACGAGGGACCAAATGAGGAAACGGAACGTTATTATGAACAAAAAATATATGCAGTGTTGCTGAATGGGGCTCGGAAGGGTGAAAAGATAACATTTGAAAATGAGTATTCTGATTCAGGTGTAAATGATGAGAAATATCGATTTGGCGATCAGGTTTTTGTAAGTCTGGGATCGGATGATGGAGCAGCGGTTATAGGAAAGAAAAGGGATGTTTATCTTACATTTTTGCTTGGGATTTTTGTATGCATGCTTTTTTATTTCAATCGAAAACATGGTGGTATTATATTGATTTCCCTAGTGTTTAATATAGGTGTTTTTTTGGCTGCTCTCTGGCAATATAAGGAGGGTGTTAATCTGTCTGTGCTGGCAACAATATTGATGCTGGTTTTTAGCATTGTGACGTTGCTTTTTGCCGGGGGAATTCATAAAAAGACATTTGTTGCAATTTTAGCAACATTAGTAACAACACTTTGCTGCTACGGCATTTATCAGGGATTGTTAAATGTTTGTCCGCGTATTCCGTATGAAATGATGGATTATGTGGTTAATGCAAAAGATTTATCGGATTTGTTTTTGAGCGGTGTATTGATGGGAAGTCTTGGCGCGGTTATGGACGTGTCCATTTCAATTGCTGCAGGAGTGACGGAGATTGTAGATACTTCACCGCAAATTACGATTCCGGCGTTGATGAAATCTGTTCGGGAGATTGGTTATGACATCATGGGGACGATGATTAATGTTTTGTTTTTTACTTATATCAGTAGTTCGATTCCGATTGTGGTTGTCAAAATAAAAAATGGTTACACTTTATATCATTTGATTCATTTTCATTTGGTTTTTGATTTGATTCGGTTTCTGATGGGTGCTATTGGAATTGTACTGGCAATACCGGTTGCGGGCATGTTTTCGATTTTGCTATTACATGGAGATTCTGTAATGAAAACATCAGCGTTGGTGAAAAAAGAGCTGAGGAAACGAATCAAAATACGGAGGGAAGAACAGTGATTCTGGCGTTATTTATCATTTTATTTCTGCTTATGTTAATAGTTGGTGGTAATCGTGGATTGGATTCGTTTTTTGCATTGGTTAAAACAATTCTTGCCATGATTGTAAATATATATCTGATTTCCTTTGGGTTGCCGGCAATCCCTGTGACTTTGTGTGTAAGTATTTTGTTTGCGGGAATTGTGTTATATATGCAAAACGGTATTAATCAAAAAATGCATGCGGCAGCAATAGCGGTGGGATTGGTGGTTATAATCATTACATTGACTGCGGGACCTGTTTTGCTAAAAGCAGGAATTAGTGGATATAATGAAATTGAACAATATGAAGAAATCAGTATGTATTTATCATCTGATTTGTCAATTTCTATGGGTTCTGTTGCGTTGGCGGCAACGGTTTTAGGTTTGTTGGGCGCTGTGATGGATACGGCTGTGGCAATCACAACGGCGGTAAATGAGGTATATGTTAATAATCCGGCATTGTCGGAAAGGAAATTATTTCAATCCGGCCTGAATATTGGAAAAGATATTCTGGGAACCACAGTGAATACATTGTTTTTTGCAGGGCTTGGAGAGTGTATTATGTTGGCGGTTCTGTTTTTAAGGAATGATGATAGCTTTGCAACCGTTATAAATTCAAAATCATTGTTTCAGGAGGTTTCCGGGATATTGATTGGAGGGATTGGATGCTTGCTGATTATACCATTAAGCAGTCTGATTATGTCGAAAATGCTGAAAGGAAATTTGAAAGAAAACATTTATAAATATATTAAGAAAAATGGAGGCTGATTTACAAGTAGCCTCCATCAAATTTTATGATTTCTCCGGTTAAATAAATTGGACTTTCATAGATGTGACGAACCATTTTCGCGACTTCTTCGGCAGTACCCATCCGACCAACCGGAATATCTTCTTCTATTTGTTTTAAATCTTCTTTGGAAAAACACGCATTCATGGATGTGTCAATGGTTCCGCAGGCAATGGCGTTGACTGCGATATTGCTTGGTGCCAATTCCTTTGCTAACGCCTGTGTAAATGCATGAATTCCGCCTTTTGTGGTGCTGTAGGCTACTTCGCAGGAAGCACCGCTTAATCCCCACATGGATGAAATATTAATAATATGACCGGATTTGTTGGAAACCATCTGCGGAACAATCTGACTGCAACTGTTAAAGACGGAAGTTAAATTCGTCTGTATAACGGAATTCCAATCCTGAATCGACATATCCGTTAAAAGTCCGACATATGAAACGGCGGCATTGTTAATAAGAAGTTCGATTTGGATTTGTTGTTCTTTTAACTGTGATACCATGCTTTGGACAAAGGAATAATCTCCGATGTCGCCTGTATACATTTGACAGGATGTGCCGGATGCTTCAATTTGATTTTTGACCTGCTCCAAATCATTTTTATGGGAACAGGAGTTGATAATTACGGTGTCAAAGGAGCGGGCAAGTTCTATGGCACATGCTTTTCCGATTCCTCTGGATGCACCGGTAATCAGTGCTGCTTTTAACATATGAAAACTCCTATCTTGTATTGAAAATCCCTTTGAAAATCTATATATTGGGATTATAGCATGAAAAACTTGAAATGCAAAATGTTATCTGATATAATAATCGCAGTTATGAATAAAATCAGGAGGCAGATAGTATGGATAAGAAAACCATGTTAAAGATATTTGGTGGTGCGTTTTTGAGATCTCTGATTGTTTTGATGGCAGTCGCAATCATAGGTTTTGGAGCATTCTTTTTAATAAAAGTTAATTCAGACAAGAAAAGTGATTTGGTAGATGATACCGGTGTGGAGAATTCGGAATATACACCGGATGAACTTGCTGCAATGGTGGCAGAAGATAATGCAACCGCAACGGATATGACATCCGAAGAGGCTACAACAGAGCAGGTAACGGAAGAAGTGACAACAGAAGCACAGGTTATCCCATCAACGGATAAGAACATCATTGTTTTAAACAGTACTTCTACCTCTGGATTGGCAGGTTCCTGGGCATCAAAGCTTAACAGTGCCGGATTTGCAAATGTGGCAGTCGGAAATTATTCTGCAGCAACTGAGCCTGTAACAAAGATTTATGTTTCAGAAGAAGGAATGGGTAGTGATCTTGCAGCATATTTTAATGGTGCAAGTATTACAGTCGGTTCTGTTGATGCATCTACATATTCTGTTAAGAGTGGTAATTTGGATCATTATGACATTTATATCGTAATCGGTAACAGTGATACGAGTGTTCAGTAATTGAGGAAGTAAATGAAAGAACGTGTGGAATTACTGGGGATTTCCGTGGATGTTTTACCCACAAAGGAAGCCGCAGAACAGACAATTTCATATATGGAAACAGAAGGTAGTAAGGTCGTCTATTTTGTAAATAGTGAGACCTTATTGCTTTTAGAAGGGCATGATAGCTGGAAAAACTGTGTGGAGGCATCCCAACTGGTGCTGCCGGGGGCTGCAAATGTAGATAATAGCCTGAATGAGGTGCTTGGATATGAAAGAGATCCTTTCTTTTTTGAAAGTTATTTAGACCGGATTTTAGACTACATTGTGGAAATGGATATGGATACGTTATTGGTAACCGGAACGGAACAGCAGTTTTTGTCCGTACAGGCCAATATCCACGAGAAGCGTCCATTGTTGGATTTGACCGGATTTTATAAGACGGAACAGGATGAAAGCTACGAACACATTGTGAATGAAATTAATTCCGTTGCACCGGATGTTTTGTTGGTTGCCTGTGATGAGACGATGCAGTTAGAATTGCTTGACCAGTATCATGACCTGATGAATGCTGGTATGGTACTGTTTGTAGGACACCAGTTATACCATAAGGCAGTAATTGATGAGGAAATCCCGGAACATATCGACAAATGGAACCTGAATAATGTATACCGGTTTATTCGTAAGGGCGGACATCTGAAAAGGACGATTAACAGTCTGAAAATGCATTTGCGGATTCTACAGCACAAAAAAAATCAGGAGAATGACGAATAAGGTTTTGTCTATAGGTATTTTCGATAATAAAATAATGAAAAATGTGTGCAATTTTATGATAAAGGGATTGATTATAGCAATTTGAACAAAGAAAATCAAAATTCTTTGTTCAATAATCATATTTCATTTCAAAATCTTTTGAGGTATCATAGCATTATGATTTTAGTCAGAAAAGAAATTACATAACTCAAGGAGGAATTTAAAATGGCTAGTTTATCACTCAAAAATATTTACAAGATTTATCCAAACGGATTTAATGCTGTTAAGGATTTTAATCTTGAAATTGAGGACAAAGAGTTTATTATTTTCGTAGGACCTTCAGGATGTGGTAAGTCTACTACACTTCGTATGATCGCTGGTCTTGAGGATATCAGTTCAGGTGAATTATGGATTGGTGACAAGATGGTTAACGATGTAGAGCCTAAGGATAGAGATATCGCAATGGTATTCCAGAACTACGCTTTGTATCCACATATGTCAGTATATGACAATATGGCATTTGGTCTTAAATTAAGAAAAGTACCAAAGGAAAGAATTGATAAGCAGGTACATGAAGCTGCTAAGATTCTTGATATTGAGCATTTGCTTGACAGAAAGCCAAAGGCTTTATCAGGTGGTCAGAGACAGCGTGTGGCTATGGGTCGTGCAATCGTTCGTGAGCCAAAGGTATTCTTAATGGACGAGCCTTTATCAAACTTGGACGCTAAGCTTCGTGTTCAGATGCGTGTTGAGATTTCTAAGTTACATCAGAGATTACAGACAACTATCATTTATGTAACACATGACCAGACAGAGGCTATGACTCTTGGTACAAGAATCGTTGTTATGAAAGATGGTATTATTCAGCAGGTAGATTCACCTCAGAACTTATATGATCACCCAACAAACTTATTCGTTGCTGGATTCATGGGTATGCCACCTATGAACTTCATCGAGTGTAAGGTTGTTAAGTCTGGTGCAGATGTATTGTTAATGTTTGGTTCTCACTCAATTAAGATTCCTGATTCTAAGGCTCAGATATTAATCGAGCAGAATTACATTGATAAGGAAGTTATCTTAGGTATCCGTCCAGAGGATATTCATGATGAGCAGTTATTCATTGAATCTTCTCCAGAGAGTATCATTGATGCTAGAATTACAATCTACGAGATGTTAGGTGCAGAAGTTTACTTATACTTCACAATTGATCAGTTTGATATTACTGCAAGAGTTAGTGCTCGTACAACAGCTAGACCTGGCGATACAATTCAGTTAGCATTTGACTTAAGCAAGATTCATATCTTTGATAAAGAGACAGAGCAGAAAATTTTAGATTAATTTTTTGTAAGTCATATATTAAGAAGTGGATGATAAAACATCCACTTCTTTTTCTTTTTTATAGAAAATTCACAAATAAATGTGATTATTTACTTTCTTTTTTACTAAAAATCCGTTAAAATAAAATGAGGTGTATTGTACCATGTTAAACCATGAATCGAATAAGGAGTGAAAAAATGATTTCAAATCAGATATTACAGGATACCATTGAGGGGATTAAAGCAATTACAAGAATAGACTTATGTGTTATGGATACGGAGGGGAAGGCATTGGCATCCACTCTTCGTGATACAGAGGAATATGAAACATCTGTTTTGGCATTTGTGGATTCGCCGGCTGAAAGTCAGATGTTACAGGGATATCAGTTTTTTAAGGTATATGATGAGAATCAGTTAGAGTATGTAATTATAGCAAAAGGGGAAGCCGATGATGTTTATATGATCGGTAAAATTGCAGCATTTCAGGTGCAAAACCTTTTGGTAGCTTATAAAGAGCGTTTTGACAAAGATAATTTTATTAAGAATTTATTGTTGGATAATTTGTTATTGGTAGATATTTACAATAGAGCCAAGAAGTTACACATTGACACAGATGTGAAGCGTATTGTATTTATAATAGAGACGAAAAACGAAAAAGATACGAATGCATTAGAGACTGTCCGGAATATCTTTTCAAGCAAAGCAAAGGATTTTGTGACAGCGGTGGATGAGAAAAATATCATTCTGGTAAAAGAAGTAAAACCGAATGAAACTTATGATGATATGGCAAAGACCGCAAAGGTTATTGTGGATATGTTAAATACAGAGGCGATGTCATCCGTTCATGTTGCATACGGTACTATTGTGAATGAGATTAAGGAAGTATCAAGATCTTACAAGGAAGCAAAGATGGCATTGGATGTAGGTAAGATTTTCTACGGTAACCGGAATATTATTGCGTATAGCAATTTAGGTATCGGAAGATTGATTTATCAGTTGCCGATTCCGTTATGCAAGATGTTCATTAAAGAAATTTTTGAAGGACGTTCTCCGGATGAATTCGACGAAGAAACACTTACGACCATTAACAAATTCTTTGAAAACAGTCTGAATGTATCGGAAACTTCCAGACAGTTGTATATCCATCGTAATACTTTGGTATATCGTCTGGATAAACTGCAAAAGAGTACCGGTTTGGATTTACGTGTATTTGAAGATGCAATTACATTTAAGATTGCATTAATGGTTGTAAAATATATGAAATATATGGAGTCATTAGAATATTAAATAGATTACGAAGGAAGGAAACACTGATATGGTAGTGTTAGATCATGTGACCATGCAGTATCCAACGGGAAAGAAAGCGTTGGATGATGTAACATTTCACATTAATAAGGGTGAATTTGTTTTTATCGTTGGCAGCAGTGGTTCGGGAAAAACAACATTAATTAAACTTCTGCTCAAAGAGATGAAGCCGACAGAAGGTGAGATTCTAGTAGAGGGAAAAGAATACAGTAAGATGAAAAGAAGAGAGATACCAAAGCTTCGTCGTAAGATTGGTGTCGTTTTTCAGAATTTCCGCCTGTTAAAAGATCGGACGGTATTTGAAAATGTTGCATTTGCACAGCAGGTAATTGAAAAGCCTGCAAAAGAGATTCGACGTAGTGTACCGGCAATGTTGACAATGGTAGGACTTGCAGAACAATATAAGCAGTATCCAAGGGAACTGTCCGGTGGGGAACAACAGCGTGTTGCAGTTGCCAGAGCAATTGTGAACCAGCCGGATATTATTCTGGCAGATGAACCGACCGGTAATCTGGATCCGACCAATTCCATGGAAATCATGACGTTGTTAGAGGAAATTAACAAGAAGGGAACAACCGTCATTGTCGTTACTCACAACAAAGACATTGTAAATGCATTGAAAAAACGTGTGATTACCCTGAAAAAGGGAAAGATAATCAGTGACGAAGAAGAGGGTAGATATACAAATGAAGATTAATACATTAAGTTATAGTGTGAAACAGGGACTGAAAAATATCCGCCGTAATCTGTTATTTTCACTTGCATCAATGGGTACGATTATTGCATGCCTGTTTTTGTTTGGCATTTTTTATTCCCTCATAATGAATATGAAAAGTGAAGTTCAAAATATTGAAAAATCATTAACGGTTTCTGTATTTTTTGATGAGGGAATAGATGAGGCAAGAATACAGGAAATCGGGGATGAAATTAAAAAAATCAGTAATGTCGATACGATGAATTATATATCGGCTTCCGTTGCATGGGATCAATATATTCAGGATGCGTATGGTGGCGATTATGATTACGTTAATGCCGTATTTGGAGAGGATAATCCGTTGCAGAATTCATCCTCTTATGAAGTAACTTTAAAAAATCTTGGAAAACAGGAAGATACGGTACAGGCAATCAGTCAGATAGCAGGAGTTCGAAAGGTAAACAGCAGTAATGAAACGGCAAAAAGTTTAGATTCTATCAGCAAGTTGTTCAGTTATGCTTCCTTATCTATTATTCTTATTTTGTTATTGGTTTCCCTGTTTTTAATCAGTAATACCATCACAATCGGCATTTCGGTTCGTAAGGAAGAAATTGCGATTATGAAATTGATTGGAGCAAAGGATATGTTTGTTCGTGCTCCGTTTTTGGTTGAAGGAATTATAATCGGTTTTATCGGTTCTATTGTTCCGCTGATTATCATTTATTTTATGTATGATGGATTGACAAAATATCTGGCAGAGCATTTTCTGGTTGTACAGAACATGATGCAGTTTGTTTCGGTTGCCGAGATATTTAAGGGGTTGGTTCCGTTGTGCCTGTTAATTGGTGTCGGCGTCGGATTTTTTGGAAGTTTGGTTACAACACGTAAACATTTAAGAGTGTAATGTAGGAGGCTTTTGTATGTTGTGTAGAAAGAAGAAATTAAAAGGATTACTGTGCATTGTATTAACGGTTGCGCTTCTTGCAAATGAGACGATGTGGTTTTCAAAAAATGTGTATGCAACATCGGACGCTTCTGTAGAACAGGCAAGGAAAGATAAGGCAGATGCAGAGGCAAAAAGAGACGAAGCACAAAAGGGACTGGATATATTAGAGGATATCAAATCCGGTATCCAGAGTGCAATTGTAGATTTGGATATGTCGATTACAAAGATGCAGGCGAAAATCACGGAACTGGAAATGGATCAGAAAGAATTAGAAGACTCAATCCAGCAGACACAGGCTGATTTGGAGACTGCAAAGGCAGCAGAGGAAAAACAATACGAGATGATGAAACAGCGGATTCAGATGGTGTATGAATCCGGCAATAAGAGTTATCTGGATGTATTATTAAAGGCATCTTCCATGACAGATGTGATGAATAAAATGGAATATACCAGTCAGGTTTCCCTATACGATTATAATATGTTGACGGAATTGAAGGATGCAAGGGCTCAGGTTGCGGCAATGGAACAGAAATTGGAAACAGATTTGGCAGCCAATGAAAGTTTGCAGGCGGAAGTGACTTCCGAAAAAGAAAATATGGAAGATCTGGTAGATGAAAAGACCGCGGAGGTGGAAAAATACAATGCTTCCATCGCAACACAGCAGGAGGAAGTAGATAAATATAATCAAGCGGTTGCCGAGGCAGAGTCCATTATTGCTGCGGCAGAACAGAGCGCATTGGCAAATAATACAACAACTTCGGCTACAACCTACACAGGAGGGGCATTTACCTGGCCGGTACCGGGATGTTACAGTATATCTTCGTACTTTGGTACAAGAACTTCACCGACAGCCGGAGCCAGCTCAAATCACAAGGGAATTGATATTCCGTGTAGTTCAGGTACACCCGTAGTGGCTGCGGCATCCGGAACCGTAATTGTTGCAACCTATAATTATGCAGAGGGAAATTATGTAGCCATTGATCATGGTGGTGGAGTTGTTACCTTGTATATGCATAACTCATCTTTGGCGGTGTCAGCCGGACAAAATGTAACAGCGGGACAGACGATTGCATATGCAGGTTCAACCGGAGTGTCAACCGGTCCGCATTGTCATTTTGGTGTGCGTGTAAATGGTGGATATGTGGATCCGCTTTCCTATTTGCAATAATAAGTTTTGAAAGAAGGCATAATTCATGAAGAAGAAACATACAAAAAAGATTTTAATCGGATTGCTTACCAGTGTGCTCGGTGTATCATTGGTAGGTTGTGGAACTTCAATGACAATGGGCAATGGCACATCATCCGGTTCCGCAGCAAGTAGTCTGTTAAAGGGGAGCAATGTAGTTACAGAGGGTACCAATAAAGATTTAGAAGAGATTCAGGAAACGATTGATAAGTATTTCTATTTTGATTCCGATGATCAGGCAATGCAGGATGGCATCATTAAGGGATATATGGAAAGTCTGGATGATCCGTATTCTGTTTATTATACACAGGAAGAATATGCGGATTTTATGGAAAGTACAGGCGGTGAATATGTCGGTGTCGGTGTTCAGGTTTCACAGAATGCGGATACAAAGAAGATTACGGTGGTTAAGGTGTTTGACGGTCCTGCAAAGAAAGCGGGATTGGAGGAAGAGGATGTACTTACCAAGGTAAACGGAGAAGACATTACCGAAATGGACGTAGATACGGTTGTAGATAAAATTCGCGGAGAAGAAGGTACAACGATTAAAATTACCGTATATCGTTCATCCGATAAGGAAGAACATGAATATGAAATGCAGCGTCAGAAAGTTGAAAATCCAACGGTTGAATATAAGATGCTAGATAATAATATCGGATATATTTCTGTCAGCAGTTTCTATGAGGTTACGGCAGATCAGTACATTGCGGCAGTGAAGGATTTGGATAGTCAGGGCATGGAAGGTTTGATTGTCGATATCAGAAGCAATGGTGGCGGATTGCTGGATATTGCGGTTGAAATGTTGGATTATATGCTGCCGGCGGGTAAAATTGTATATACGGAAGATAAAGACGGAAATGTAACAAGTGAGTATAATTCGACAGATGATGAGAAATTCGAGAAGCCTTTAGTTGTGTTGGTAAATGGTTACAGTGCTTCCGCATCTGAGATTTTTGCCGGAGCAATTAAAGATTATGGAACCGGAACCTTAGTTGGCACCAAGACATTTGGTAAGGGAATTGTTCAGAGAGTATTTGAATTAAAGGATGGCTCAGCAATCAAATTAACAATTGCCAAGTATTTTACACCAAAGGGAAATGATATTCATAAGGTAGGTATTGAACCGGATATAGAGGTAGAGTTTGATGCAGATGCCTATAAAGAATCCGATGGCGAGGATGATAACCAGCTTCAGGCAGGTATTGATGAGATTATGCGGCAATTAGGAAAAACATCCGCTGATGCAAAGACAACAACAGAGTCGGATGCGAATGATACAACTACTTCATCTGAGAACTAGAGATTAACAGCGAGAAAGGGAGAAAACATGGAAAAAGAGTTAGTAATTGTACTGGATTTTGGTGGACAATACAACCAATTGGTAGCCAGACGTGTAAGAGAATGTAATGTGTATTGCGAAATTTATTCTTATAAAACGGATTTGGATAAGATTAAAGCAATGAATCCGAGGGGAATCATTTTAACCGGAGGACCGAACAGCTGCTATGAGGAGGGTGCACCAACTTATTCCGAAGAGTTATTTGAGCTTGGAATTCCGGTATTAGGTCTTTGCTATGGAGCACAGTTGATGCAGCATGTATTAGGCGGTAAGGTAGAAAAAGCACCGGTTCGTGAGTATGGTAAGACAGATGTACATGTGAATACGGCATCTGCATTATTTACGGATGTCAGTGAGGATACTGTCTGCTGGATGAGTCATTTCGACTATATCAGTAAGGTGGCACCGGGATTTGATATCTGTGCAACGACGGCTGATTGTCCGGTTGCAGCAGCAGAAAATCCGGAGAAGAAGTTGTATGCGATTCAGTTCCATCCGGAGGTGCTTCATACAATGGAAGGTACGAAAATGCTTTCAAACTTTGTTTATAATGTATGTCACTGTGCCGGAGATTGGAAGATGGATGCATTTGTGGAGAATCAGATTAAAGCAATCCGTGAGAAAGTCGGTGATGGTAAGGTGCTGTTAGCTCTTTCTGGTGGAGTGGATTCTTCCGTGTTGGCAGGTTTGTTATCGCGCGCAATCGGTAAACAGCTTACCTGCGTATTTGTAGATCATGGTCTTCTTCGTAAAAATGAGGGTGATGAGGTTGAGAATGTATTTGGCAAGAGTGGTACATTTGATCTTAATTTTGTCCGTGTGAATGCACAGGAGCGTTATTATGGAAAATTAGCCGGAGTAACCGAACCGGAGAGCAAGCGTAAAATCATCGGTGAAGAGTTCATCCGTGTATTTGAGGAAGAAGCTAAGAAGATTGGTGCAGTTGATTTTCTGGCACAGGGAACCATCTATCCGGATGTGGTAGAGAGTGGTCTTGGTGGAGAATCGGCAGTGATCAAGTCTCACCATAACGTAGGTGGACTTCCAGACTATGTAGATTTCAAAGAGATTATTGAGCCGCTTCGTGACCTGTTCAAGGACGAGGTTCGCAAGGTAGGATTGGAACTAGGACTTCCGGAATACCTGGTATATCGTCAGCCATTCCCAGGCCCGGGACTTGGCATTCGTATTATCGGAGATGTGACGGCAGATAAGGTACGGATTGTACAGGATGCAGATTTTATTTACCGTGAGGAAGTAGATAAGGCAGCAAAAGCATACAAGGAAGAGAATGGAAAAGAAGCTCCTTGGATGCCAAATCAGTATTTTGCGGCCCTTACCAATATGCGTTCCGTTGGTGTTATGGGTGACGAAAGAACCTATGATTATGCGGTTGCGTTAAGAGCAGTCAAGACGATCGACTTCATGACCGCAGAAAGTGCGGAGATACCATTTGCTGTGTTGCAGACGGTAATGACCCGGATTATCAATGAGGTCAAAGGAGTCAATCGAGTATTCTATGATTTGACCAGTAAGCCGCCTGGAACGATTGAGTTTGAGTAGCATAAAAACAGCGGGAAGCCAGTAAAATCAAGGCTTCCCGCTTTCTTCGTCTATAAAATGTCTATATTTTTTGATGACCTCTGTATTACTGTTCATCTAATAATCTCTGCAGAGCTTCTTTACTTGATAATACGGTCTCATACTTACTTGCAAATATCTGTGTATTGTTTTCTGGAAGCGTCATTTCTACGAGTGAGTTCTTTTTGTCTTTGCATAATATCACACCGATAGTAGGGTTTTCATCTTCCAGTTTGACTTGTCTGTCATAATAGTGAACATACATCTGCATCTGCCCGATATCCTGATGCTTTAATTCCCCCATCTACAAATCAAAGAGAACAAAACATCTTAATATTCGATTGAAGAATACTAGATCCACTTTGAAGTGTTCCTCAGCGAAGGTAAGACGAACTTGTCTACCAACAAAGGTATAACCTTTACCAAGTTCTAATAGGAACTTCTCAAGGTTATCAATGATACGTGTTTCTAATTCGTTCTCTGAATAGGTTGGTAACTCTTCTAAACCAAGGAATTCGTAGTAGAGCAGTAGAGATTATAGATGTAGAATTGATTTGTGTTTAGGAGGACAAAGCGGCAGATATAATGTTAAAAGTAGTTGCGTGCGCACGCATATTGATGTATAATACGTTCTGATTGGAGGTATATATCTATGCAACTATTAAAATGGCTTTC
>CAKQYU010000017.1 GCA_934293575.1 uncultured Lachnospiraceae bacterium
TCCTGATAAAATACAATTAAACCCCAATGAAATATTCTAGAACTTTCGTGACAAAACGATGACAAATATTCCATAAATTTCTGACATAGCATTCATAAATCTTCGACAAACATTCAATAAAATTCTGGCAAATCATTCATAAATCTATGGTAAAACTTCAACGAAACTTTTTGCAAGCCTTTAACAAATCTGCAACAAAACTTCATTGAACTCTCTGACAAACCTTAATAACGTAGTGACAAAGCTTTAATGGAACTGCTGACAAACCATAAAATAAATCTGTGACATAACTTCAATAAAATCTCTGACCAATCATGAATACCCCCTGACAAAACATTACTTAATCTATAGAAAATCTCTGTCAACCCTTTGACAGGAAAACAAAAAAGTTTACTTTATCTGTGAAATTGGAAATTCAATTATTTTATATATAAACAAAAATCTCCTTCTATCAAACTTCAGATACATACTCCTTTCACTGGTTACCCAGCAAAAGGGATACATATTCAATACTTTGTCTGACAAAAGGAGATTTTTGTATTTTAAATTTTTTATTTAATCGTTCATTGCGTCAATCATTGCAACAACTGATTTACCCATCTCATCTGAGAGAGCCTGTGCATCTTCTAAAGATGTTCCCTTTACACCATAATAGAACTTAACCTTTGGCTCTGTACCGGAAGGTCTAACACATAACCATGCATCCTCAGACAAATCATAATATAACACATTTGAAATTGGTAATCCGGTTGTTGTAACCTCACCCGTCTTAATATTTTTAATTGTATCTTCCTTATAATCTCTTGCAGATAACACTTCATATTTACCGATTGTTTTTGGCGGATTCTCACGAAGTGTTGTCATGATAGACTGAATTTTCTGCAATCCTTCAATTCCCTTAAATCCTACCGATTGAATTGCATCGATACAATAGCCGTACTTCTCATACATATCAAGCATTGCGTCCCATAATGTTTTGCCCTGACTCTTGTAATATGCAGCAGCTTCACAAAGCGCCATTGTTGCCACAATTGCATCCTTATCTCTGGCATGTGTACCAATCAGGCAGCCATAACTTTCTTCAAAACCAAACAAATATGTTCCCTTACCTGAAGTCTCAAATTCTAAAATTTTCTGTCCGATATATTTAAATCCGGTCAGACATTCAATCAATTGAATACCATATCCCTTTGCTATCTCATCGGCAAGATTGGATGTAACAATAGTTTTAATCAATGCGCCATCTTCCGGTAGAGAACCTTCTATTGCAAGTTTCTGACTGATTTCATACTCTGCCAACAAACATCCTGACATATTACCGGTTAAACATTTATACTCACCGGACCTGCTATCCTTCACATATACCCCCAGACGATCTGCATCCGGATCGGTTGCCAATACTAAATCTGCATCTTTTTCTTTTCCAAGCTTCAAAGCCAGTTCAAAGGCCTCTTTCGCCTCCGGATTTGGATAACTCACTGTAGGAAACTCTCCATCCGGTAATTCCTGCTCCGGAACCACATATACATTCTCAAAGCCGATTTCTTTCAATACCCTTCTTGCCGGAATATTACCGGTTCCGTGAAGTGGTGTATATACAACCGTAATATCCTTGCCATACTTATCAATACAATCCTGATGAAGAACCAGTTTCTTCAATTCACTGATATAAACATCATCCACTTCTTTTCCTATGGTTACATATAAGCCAGCCTTCTCTGCCTCGTCTTTATCCATTGTTTTACAAACAGACAAATCTGTAATTGCTTTTACCTCAGCCATAATTCCACCATCATGAGGAGGTGTAATCTGAGCTCCATCCTCCCAGTAAACTTTATATCCGTTATACTCCGGAGGATTATGACTTGCTGTTACATTAATACCGGCAATGCATCCCAAATGACGGACAGCAAACGACAATTCCGGAGTTGGTCGAAGCGATTCAAAACGATATGCCTTGATTCCATTTGCAGCGAGACATAATGCTGCTTCTTCGGAAAATTCAGGTGACATTCTTCTGGAGTCATATGCAATTGCAACTCCTTTCTTTTCTCCACCCATTTTTTTTATATAATTTGCAAGTCCCTGTGTTGCACGACGAACTACATAAATATTCATACGATTCACACCCGCACCAATAATACCACGAAGTCCGGCTGTTCCGAATTCCAAATCTGCGTAGAATCTTTCTTTTATTTCCTTGTCATCATCCGCAATTGCTGCTAACTCTTTTTTGGTATCCTCATCGAAATAAGGATTTGTCATCCACTCATCATAAATCTGCTTGTAATCCATTTGTGTCTCCTTCCTCTGTTCTGCTTAACTGCTAACTAAGCAAATTCTATTCTAATAAACTGGCTACCGATGTCAGTGCATCATATTCCAGACTCTTATCTGCACCATCATCTGAAAATGTAACGGTATAACTTTTTGATAAATAGCCAGACATACTCAAAGTAATTATATGACTTCCCGTGACTTTTGTAAAGGAAATTGGTGCAACTCCAACATATTCTCCATCCAGATATACATTTACACCCGATGGTTTTGAGACCGTGACTTTATTGGAAGTCTTTTTCCCCGTTGTATCAGCTGTTGTGGTTGCTGTTGTGGTTGCCGTTGTTGAACCACCCGTTCCTGTTGTCGATTCGGTAGTGGTACTTTTCGCTGCCGTCGAATCCGTAGTACTATCCGATTCCTCTAAAACATATTTTTTCACTTTATATGCATAGCTTACATTAAATGATGCACTGTACGAGCCATATCCCGGTGCCGTAATATAGATACTGTGCTTTCCATACGTCAGCTCAATAGCACCTTCTGTATTTACCTGTTTCCCATCGATGTATACCGCTGCATCACCGGGAGTTACCTCAAATAATACGGAACCAATCTGCTTCGGTTCAATTGCAATATCGGATAAAGAAACATCTGTTTCCTGATTCTTTACTACCTTGACTTCTTTAGTTCCACTATCATTTCCCTTGGAAATACGAAGCGTATAAGTCCCCTCTCGAACCGTCAGCAACATATCTTCCGTAACCGGAGCAATCACATCATATCCGATTTCCACAGTTCCACCTATGTAGGTTTCGTAATCCGATAATTTTACATACCCATGTCCTAAATCCACATAAACAGAACAAACCATATTGTTATACAACCATACGGTCAACTGATCCTCCGAACAGATTTCATCCAAGCCAATCTCCCGATTGTCAGAAAATGCACACACATTTTTTCCCAAATCGTATTCCTGATAATTCATCTTTAATTTATTGGCATCATAATCAATCGTTGCTCCTACAACTTCCTGTAGCATTGTTACCTTATCATTTCCACTGATTACCAGAGAAATCAGCTTGTTCCGGTTTGCATCATACACAATATCCACAACACTTCCCAGATTCAGATTGGTCATCGATATTTGGTTATCATACTTATCCCGGACATCTGTTCCACCATTATAGGACAACTCATATTCCGTTGCATAATTCACCGCTCTTAATGAAATTTTACCATCCACCTGATCGATATTGGTAACAATACAAAATGCCTGTTTCTCATCAACCGGATCCGGAGTATCATCATACGTCGGAGCCGTCACCTTTCCCTGTCCGCATCCTGTTATCGCACAGACAAACACGGTCAAAATAAAAAGAAACAAGTATTTCCATATCTTATATTCCATAACCTTGTGCATATCACACCTCTTTTTCTTCCGTCACAAAAACACAGTGCCTTGCAAAAACCTCTGCAAATTACTGTGTTTCATTATATAAAATATTTAATTACTTGAAAAGCTTAAATTTTTTTCCATCCCTTTAAGCATTTCCTGTTTTTCTTCTTCCTGTAATATAACCGTTTGCAATTTTTCAATATATTTGGGCGAAAGAAATGCCTTGTTGGTATTGTAATAGCTGTTGGCTATTTTCCAGAATTTTTCAGGATAAGAAAACAGTATATAAATGTATTGAAAATCTGCTTCCGACATCGGTATGTAATCCTGATAACCACTAAAAATCAAATCCAGATATTCTCTGTCAAAATGATTTTTTTCCATAACCTTTCTGGCAAACTGATATAAATCCAATAACTGATTTCCTCTTGAGAATTTTTCAAAATGAACTATTGCATCGATTTGTTCCCCTAAAATAATGTTATGTTGGTTAAAGCAGCCGTGACAGATTCCAAAATGGGAATTTATGCAGTCATTTGTTTCATCCCGTTTATTACAGGGCATACTGGAAAGAAGCTCTAAGCACTGTAAGGCTTTTTGATAAAAACTGGAATAAACCTTTAGATAAATTTTTTCAAATTCATTTTTCTTTTTTACACTGTGAATAAATTTGTATATCTTTTTAATTTCTCTTGTGTGTCTGATAAACAACTGTTCCGTTCCATTACCGGTAACCTCCGAACCGTTTTTTTTATCACTTTCCGATTTTGAATCCTGCAAGATTTTCTCATTTTCATTTTCCGTATTCAAAATTCGATTCAGGGCAGATTCACTGATTTCATACAAGCTTGCCAGCTTTTCAAGTTCCTCTCCATTCTCAATTGCATGTTTGATTTCTTCTATCCGATGTTCCTCTTTTTCCTCTAAATGCTTCTTCCATTCCATACCGAATTCCGATACCACATTTTTTCCGCATATATGAAATTTTGCAAGTGTATGAATCGAACGGACAATATCCTCCTTCTCATGCATATCACATTCTCTTCCTTCAAAATGAACCCGCATTACATAAGGCTGTCTGTACTTGTCATAGCTTAACAGCTGTCCATCCTCATTTTTAATAATTGCATCCACATTGTTACAGTCATGCGATAGCAACAAACATTTCAAAACATATTCCTGTTCAAGCCTGGTTATATTTCCCCGGAACGGCTCTAATATCCGCAAACCTTCTGTTGTATTCAACATTGTCGCACCACGACCTTTTTGGGAAGACAGGATTTCCATATCATACTGTTCATATACCTCTGCAAGTTTCTCTGACATAACAATTCCCCTCCTTTACCCTTCATCTTATGAGTAAGGAGGGGAAAATATCCCTATATATGAATTTTGTCCATGGCTAATTTTAACAATGTATCTTTTTTGTTCTGTTCCGGTTCATCCAAAACTACATCCAATAAATAAGACAATACCATACCAAGTTCTCTTCCCGGTGCCATCCCGAGAGCAATCAGATCTTTTCCGGTAACAGCAAGATCCTTCATCGTCAGACACTGTTGTTCTTCCCTTATCTGTTCATAATATTTTTTTAACTGTTCTAAATTATCAAGCTTCTGCTCCCGCATATAATCACTTTGTGCCATAATATCCGCATATTTAATATCCGTATAATCACCAAATAAATCCGGTCCCATTTTGTTCAGACTTTTTCGGAAAGAACGAATATCCGGCAACTGTCCCATTCCATAGTCATGCCAGTAAACAAGACGCATAACCCGGTGCAGAGTATCGTTATCAAATTTCAACCGCCGAAGAACCGTTCTTGCCATTTCTTCTCCCCTTGCATTATGACCGTAAAAATGGTCAATCCCATCTTTGGTGGTTTTACAGTCCGGTTTGGCAACATCATGCAGCAACGCTGCCCATCTCATACACTCTGTTGGTTTTACATTTTCCATTACATGTATCGTATGTAATCCAACCGTATAACAATGGTGTGGATTCTTCTGTTCCGTTTCCATCATCCGGTCAAACTCCGGCAACACTACCTTTGTCACACCCAATTCATACGCCTGCAACAGTTGTTCGGGATGTTTCGATATCAATAGCTTTGTCATTTCCACATGAATTCTTTCTGCACTGATATCCCTCAGATAAATTGCCTGTTCCCGGATTGCCTGTCTTGTTTTTTCCTCAATTGTAAAATTTAACTGAGCAGCAAAACGAACTGCCCGTAATATCCTTAATGCATCCTCATCAAATCGTTCACTCGGATTTCCTACACAACGGATTATTTTTCTTTCAAGATCTCCTCTGCCGTCAAAATGGTCCACAAGTCCCTCTTCATCATTATATGCCATTGCATTAATCGTAAAGTCCCTGCGTTTCATATCTTCTAACAGACTTCTCGTAAACGTAACCTCTTTCGGTCTTCTGTGATCCTCATATTTACCATCCACACGATAGGTTGTAACTTCATACCCTTCCTTATCAAACATAACGGTAACGGTTCCGTGTTGTATTCCCGTATCAATCGTTCTGCGAAACAAGGCTTTCACTTCCTCCGGTTTTGCAGAGGTTGTAATATCCCAATCATCCGGTTTTTTCTGCAAGATTGCATCTCTTACACATCCGCCTACAATATATGCCTCATATCCGTTTTTCTGCAATATATGGATAATCTTTGCCGCATTCTCAGGCATTACAATTTTTTCATTCCGCATTCCTGTTTCACTTCCTTTTTTCTCTTATAATACTCTGCCACAAGACTTCTATATCCCCATTGTTTTAGCTGCTCATATCGTATTCGGAAATTTCCTTTATAATGCCTTCCCGTCATACAATACCGGATATATTGCTGCATGTAAGCATCTATTTCCTTCAACCCGTCCGCTGTCGTTAAATTCGGGAAAAACCACCGGTTCCAACTAAAAGAATCTTCTTCCTCAAAACCATAAAATTTATGATTCATTGCACGAATAAATCCCTTACACGCCTTATCCCCGGACAATCCTTTTTTTCGCTGCCAGTTTCTCAACGCATGCGCCTTTCTTTTGATTTTTCCCTTTATTTTATATTTGGTATGCTCCGAAAGATCAATTTTCCCATCTCTGTAGCAAAAGCCAAGAAATTCCCATGTTTGTCCGGGTCGTGTAATGCTGACCTTGTCCGGATTTAACAAAAGTCCATGTTCATCAATTCTGCTGTATAATGCCTCCTGTAATTTTGATAATTCTTCCCTACTGTCCGCAAAGATTAAAATATCATCCGAATAACGATAATACAAAACACCCTGTTTTTCAAAATACCAATCCACATCAGACAGATAAACATTGGCAAAAAAAGATGCAACCGGAACACCTGCCATTGCACCCTTGTGTTCTTCTTTTTTTACAACACCATCAATATCCTTTACTCTTGTATCCGTTAACATATCTTTAAATAACCGGTATAATCCTGCATCTTGTTCATTTAAAAATGAGAGTTGTTCCAACAGTAATCTGGGAGAAATTGAATTAAAATAATCATGGATATCCACTTTTAAACAATATTTACAAGATAACTTTCCTGTTTTCCGGATTCTTTGCATTGCATTTCCAACACCGTAATCCCGCCGAAATGCATAACAATTGGGAGCAAATCGGCTATCATAGCGATAAAGACAATATGTAATACACTTTAATATCCAGACAAATTCTTCTTCCTCGTAAGAATATACAACCCGCTTCCGTTTCACTCCATCCTTATTAATATAATGTTTTACCGGAACCGGAATGCTTCTATCCGGTTGCTGCAATTCTTTTACCATTGCCCAGAAGGAATCTGACTCCAAATACTGTTCTAACATTTCTTTTTCCTTCAGTGACAAATGTTGTCTTTCCGTTTTATATTGTATAAATGCATCCCAAGTCTTACGGTCTGAGAGTATTTCTAATATCTCCATATCATCCTCTTACTGCTATTTAAAATATTTGTATCCATAAAAAGATAACTGTCCGGATGATTCTTACAAATCTTATCTGAACAGTTAGTCTTACTATACAAAAGGAAAAAGAAAAACTTTGAAGAATACAAAGCGTGCTTGTATTCACAAGACTGAACATACCCCGATTACCTGCAAAATCATCCGGTCTTTACCAAAGGATATGCTTCGCCCTCCACAGGTGCAAACATTGCGTTCTTTTTCCGTTTTATATCACACTTATGAATTTCAAAAAGTATTGAAATCGTCCGATTCTCTACATATTATATAATCCATTGCCAACTCTTTCTTCCATATAAGAATATTCATTTGGAAGATACAGGAAATAATCCTGCAATTGAATTCCCGCCACCTTGCAATTATCTATAATCTGACGATTGCAAAGACGATTATACTCGCTGTAATCCATCCAGGCGCGAATGAACATCACCGGCTGTTCATCCCTGTAAATGACATAAGAAATTGCACTTGGCTTACGGCATCCCGGCTGCAATGTATATAACTGACATCCCCGCTCCGCACTCACGTCATCCACTGAGACATTGGTACGAACGGAAGTAATTCCTGCATTTTCAAGAATCTGACGAAGCTTTTCATCAAATGAACGATTATCGATTTCTTCTCTGGTGTTATCTTTCATGCTTCGCATTGCATTTCCAATTTCGTTATCACCGTTCATAACTTCCGATACTTTACCGGATACTGCATCACTTACCGCATCTCCCAATACCTGTGCGCCCCTGCTTAGTAACTTATCAAATAATCCCATATCCGTTCCCCTTTCACATTAATATGCTCTTCCAAAATATACCATCTTCTTTGCAGGCTTGCCACAATGTACACAAACATCGGAAAGTGTTTCCTGAGCAAACGGCATACATCTTGTAGAAGCACCGGTTTCATCCTTAATTGCTTCCTCACATGCAGTTTCTCCACACCACATAGCTTTTACAAATCCCTGCTTATGTTCAATAATATCTGTAAATTCATCCCATGATGTAGCGGTATGTGTATTTTCTTCTCTGTGTTTCAATGCCTTCTGATACATATCCTTCTGGATGTTTTCCAATAACTCTCCAACCTTTGATTCAATTTCATCTAATGAAACTTCCATCTTTTCACCGGTATCACGACGAACCAGCATTGCCTTGTTTGCCTCAATATCCCTTGGTCCAATCTCTACACGGATTGGAATTCCACGCATTTCCTGCTCTGCAAATTTCCAACCCGGATTCTTATCGGAGTCATCCACCTTAACACGATAAGCTGAAAGTTTTTCCTTTAATTCGGCTGCCTTATCCAATACACCCGGTTTCTTCTGCATAACCGGTACAATCATTACCTGAGTCGGAGCTACCTTTGGCGGCAGAACCAGACCGGAATTATCACCATGCACCATGATGATTGCACCAATCAAACGTGTCGTCACTCCCCATGATGTCTGATGTACATACTCTAACTTATTATCCTTACTTGTATATTGAATACCAAAAGCTTTGGCAAAACCGTCTCCGAAATTATGACTGGTTCCGGACTGCAAAGCCTTTCCATCATGCATCAAGGCCTCGATGGTATAGGTTGCCTCTGCTCCGGCAAATTTTTCTTTCTCTGTCTTACGTCCCTTTACAACCGGAATTGCCAGTACATTTTCACAGAAATCAGCATAAACATTTAACATCTGAATGGTTCTTTCCTCTGCTTCCTGTGCGGTTGCATGTGCCGTATGTCCTTCCTGCCATAAAAATTCTCTGGAACGTAGAAACGGTCTTGTTTCCTTTTCCCATCGTACAACCGAACACCACTGATTATATACTCTCGGCAAATCTCTGTACGACTGAATATCATCTTTATAAAAATCACAGAACAAAGTCTCAGAAGTCGGTCTGACACACATACGCTCCTGCAATTCACTCAATCCGCCATGTGTTACCCATGCAACTTCCGGTGCAAATCCTTCAACATGATCCTTTTCCTTTTGTAACAAACTTTCCGGAATAAAGATTGGAAGATATACATTCTCAACACCTGTTGCCTTAAATCTCTCATCTAATTGTTTCTGAATCAGCTCCCAGATTGCATATCCTGCCGGTTTTAAAACCATACAGCCTTTTACACTTGTATATGCAATCAAATCTGCCTTCAAACAGGTATCTGTGTACCATTGTGCAAAATCTTCATCCATGGATGTAATCTGTTCTACCATTTTCTTATCGTTTGCCATTGTTTGTCTCCATTCTTTATGTTCATAAAATATATCGTATTTACCGTACCCCTCATTATATCTGTCTTTTCCTATATTTGCAAGACAAAGCATCATATTAACTGCAGTTAAAATTCATCTAATTCAATCACATCAAATGCATCCCCTTCCGGTTCGCATTTAAACACCATATGCTCTCCGGTTACCGGATGCGTAAATTCCAGTCTGGTTGCAAACAAAGCAATCTGTTTATATGCTTTCTTTACCTTCTGAAACATTGGATTATACTTCGTATCTCCATAGATACCCGCTCCACGACTTGCCAGCTGTACCCGTATCTGATGGTGTCTTCCTGTCTTTAACTCAATCAGCAAATAGGATAAAATCCCCTTATCCGTTTCAAACACATCCAATACTTCATATTGTAAAGCCGCATATTTTGCACCCTTTGTTCCCTTCTTTACAACCTTCGTTGTATTGGTTTTTCCATCCTTTAACAAATAATCTTTCAACAGACCCATATCATCCGGCATCTGTCCGGTTACAACCGCCTGATAAAATTTGGTCATAGCACCGTCTTGTACCTCATCCGATAATTTAGCTGCCGCCTCCTTGTTTTTGGCAAACACCATAATTCCGCCAACCGGACGATCCAATCTGTGAATCATTGCCAGATATGGTTCTTCCTCCAGTTCTTCTTTTTCATATATATAATTTTTCAGATAAGATAACACATCAATGTCGCGGCTCTTATCACTTTGAACCGGCATCCCATAAGGTTTCACGCAAACTATAATATCCTTATCCTCAAATAATATTTCTATCTTCATCTTTCATCCACCTGTCTTATCTTTTTCCAATAATGCTAATATGATTTTTTTATTCTGTCAATCCATATTCACACCGACAAATCGATATCCGATTCCCCATACCGTTTCTACATACTGTGGATTTTCAATGTCTGTTTCTATTTTTTCCCTTATTCTTTTTATATAAACCGCCACCGCATTATTATAATTTTCCAAAAAATTTTCCGTTTTCCAGATGACACGGTAAATTTCTTCCTTTGTCACAACCCTGTTTTGATGTTGTGCAAGATATAACAAAATATCAAACTCCTTCAACCGCAACGGAATCAATTCATTTTTTATATACACCTTTCTTGCAAATGCATTGATTACCATATCCCGTACCTTTATCACTCCAAAGGACTGTGTCAGCCGCATATAGCAGTCAATATGCGCCCGTATCCGTGCCATCAATTCCGTCTGCAAATAGGGACGAACCAGATAATCATCCGCACCGGACCGAAACATCTTTACCTTTTCCCATTCCTCCCCATAATCGGCTAAAATCAATATCGGTTTATCCGTTATTCCTCTCAGTTTTTGGCATACTTCCATATGCGGTTCAACCTGACTGCATTCCAGCAAAATTGCCGAAGCAAGCTGTATTTTGATACCGATAGATTCGGACTTTGCAAGTTTTTCCTCCATTACCTCGTATCCACCAAGTTCCAGATAATCCTTTACCTGACCATCCCAATTTTTTTCTCCATGCAACAACAATATCCTTGCCATAACATCCTCCTAACCTTGTCCTTTGTATTTCATACATCAAAATGACCAATAAAAAAGTGCTATCATTTTTCAATGATAACACTCTCATAAAACCCATGTAAAACTCCCTGTACTTGATACATTATCGTATCAATGGAATTACACTGCTTTTAATTTAAATTTCTGGATGTCCTTATCGGTTTCAACAACTGCAATCTGTCCACCGAGGTTTCGGATTTTTTCATCAAAATCTTCGTATCCACGCAGGATATATTTAATATCGTCTACCGTGGTATATCCTTCCGCTGCAAGTCCCGCAATAACCAAAGCCGCTCCGGCACGCAAATCCGGTGCAACTACCTTTGCACCCTTGTAGCCTTCCACACCATCAATAATTGCTGTATTTCCTTCTACTTTAATCTGTCCTCCCATGCGGAATAACTCATCTACATATTTGAACCGGTTTTCAAAAATACTCTCTGTTATAATTGATGTTCCGTCTGACAAAGCGAGAATAACTGCCATCTGAGGCTGCATATCCGTCGGAAATCCCGGATAAGGTAAGGTCTTAATATTAGTTGGACGCAATCTATGGTTGCTGACAACACGAACTGCGTCATCATATTCCATAACCACCGCACCAATCTCTTTTAACTTGGAAGAAATCGCCTCTAAATGCTTTGGAATTACATTCTTGATTGTAATATCTCCCTTTGTCGCTGCAGCTGCAACCATAAAGGTTCCGGCTTCTATCTGATCCGGAATAATCGAATATTCGGTTCCCTTTAATTTCTCTACTCCGCTGATTCGAATAACATCTGTACCGGCACCCTTGATATTGGCTCCCATACTATTCAAAAAACTTGCCACATCAACAATATGCGGCTCCTTTGCTGCATTCTCGATAACTGTCTTACCTTTTGCAAGTGTTGCCGCCATCATAACGTTAATGGTCGCACCAACGGAAACCTGATCCATATAAATATGGCTTCCAACCAGTTCCTTTGCCTCTGTGTGAATCATACTGTCATAAATATCCACTTTCGCACCCAAAGCTTCAAATCCCTTGATATGTAAGTCAATCGGACGACTGCCGATTGCACATCCACCCGGAAGTGCTACACTGGATTTTTTATATTTGCCAAGCATAGCGCCCAGCAAATAATATGATGCACGAATCTTTCTGATAAATTCATCATCTACACAATTGTCCGCAAGCGGATTAATTGTTCCTCCGCAAATTCTTACCGTATGTTCATCTATATAATTGACTCTTGCACCAATTCCCTGAATTGCTTGCAAGAGAACTCTTGTATCCCTGACATTTGGAACATTTTCAATTACAACTTCTTCATCTGTCATAATTGCCGCAGCCAAAATACCCAATGCTGCATTCTTTGCTCCTGCAATGGAAACCTCTCCAACCAACGGATTTCCACCCTTTATAATATACTGCTCCATATTCCACCTCTTAATAGGTAATCTAACCTCCCGGTATAACCGCATCATCAATCAAAACTATATATACCGGACATAATCGTTATAATTATAGCACGAAAGTAGGATTTGTAAACTATTTTATGAATTCTGTGTAAATTCATGTAATGATTTTGTAACATATCTCACTACCATTTAATCTGTTCACCCTGTTTTTCCGCTTCACAATACGCGCAACGATAGGTTCTTTTTTCCGGATCTGTTAATTTAAAAATCTGCTTGATTCCCTGCTCCGTTGTTGTAATACAACGTGGATTTTTACATTTTACAATGTTGACAATCTGCTTTGGCAATCCTACCTTTTTCTTTTCCACTCTTTCGCCATCTTTGATAATATTAATTGTAATATCCGGATCCACATAACCTAAGATATCCAAATCGATATCATAATCCGGATGATCTATCTTTAGAATATCCTTCTTCCCCATCCGGTTGCTTTTTACATTTTTGATGATTGCTACAGAGCAATCCAATTTATCCAATCCCAGATATTTATATACCAGCATTGCCTTGCCGGCCGTTATATGGTCTAATACGATTCCATTATGAATTCCATCAATATTCATGACGCATCCTCCTAAAATTATTCTGGTTTTTCAATTCCCAATAAAGTCATAATCAATGCCATACGGACATATTTTCCATTCAATGCCTGTCGGAAATATGCAGCACGGTTATCATCATCTACCTCAACCGCAATCTCATTTACACGAGGCAGCGGATGTAAAATCCGAAGACTGTTTTTTGCCTTTTTTAACTTTGGCACATCCAAAATATAAGTATCCTTTAAACGAATATAATCCGCTTCATTAAAGAAACGTTCCTTCTGTACTCTGGTCATATATAAAATATCCAATTGGTCTATCACTTCATCTATGGTACGAACCTGTTCAAACGGAATATGCTTCTGGTCAAATACCTCTTCCTTTATATACGCCGGTATTTCCAATTCCTCCGGCGAAATCATAATAAACCGGATGTTCTTATAACGGGATAATGCTTTAATCAATGAATGAACCGTTCTGCCGAATTTCAAATCTCCGCAAAAGCCAATCGTAAAGTTTTCAAGAGAACCGGTTTCACGTCTTATTGTTAACAAATCCGTCAACGTCTGTGTCGGATGATTGTGTCCTCCATCTCCGGCATTAATAATCGGTGCATCAGATTTCATGGATGCAAGAAACGGAGCACCCTCTTTTGGATGTCGCATTGCAATGATATCTGCATAACAGGATACTACCTTTACAGTATCTGCCACACTTTCTCCCTTTGTGGAAGAAGATGAATCCGCAGAAGAAAAACCAAGCACATTACCACCTAATTCCATCATTGCAGCTTCAAAGCTCAATCTGGTTCTTGTACTTGGTTCGAAAAATAAAGTTGCTAATTTTTTACCTTCGCATACTTTACTGTATTTTGATTTATTTGCAATAATATCATCTGCCAAATCCAGCAAATTATCAATTTCCTCCACACTTAAATCCATTGGATCAATTAAATGCCTCATGATTCGTCTCCTCTTCTTCATTTATCTTTTTTATAATATGATTGTCCTCAAAATAGGACTCAATCTCCATACGACAAGTCTTATCACAGCGCAATACATAACATTTCTGATTGCTGTACACCAATACCTTGACAGTACTGATTTCATCATTGACAATCCGGTATTCCTTAATGTCATCCCATGCCAAAAATGTAGTTCCGATAAATACTCCCTGCGGAGCTATCCCGCTCTGCATACGGCTGTTTAATAATATCAAAAAAAGAAATACAACCAATGCGGGTAAAAAACGATAACTGTGAAATGCCAGCATAACCGCAACCAAAATAATTCCAACATTCACATACACAATGTCCAACGGCTGTGTATGCCGCCCGTATCTGCTTGGAATATTGATTTCTTTTTGCTTATCTATCGTTGAAAATGCAATGAAAGACGCCATACCAAATCCCAAAAATAAAATAATGGCAATTGCATTTAACACTACCTCTGTTTTCATTTGCGCTCCTCTATTCTATCACACCATCTGTACTTTTACAATTCCGATCCATCATTTACAGGATGATATATCAGTATAATAAACTTGCTTCTATATTTCCGTCCCGAAGCATAAATTTTACGTGTTTAATCTGCTCTTTTATATCAACACCGTTTCCTGCAATTTCAACATGACATCCGGGATAAATATTATTATTGATAATAATGCCTGCATCCTTTCCGTTTTGAATCATTGCTTCACTACGGATTTTTTCATCCTGATATCTCTTTAATTCTGTGGACTTGATTACTTTTGCCTGAATAATTTTCATTCTTCTGGCACTGTTTTCCTTTGTCGCATTTGTTTTTTCCATACGTTCCAGAATACGGGCAGAACGATCCAATAATTCAACCTCACCCTCTACCTTTTCAATTAATCCCTTCAAATCCACATCACGTTTCATGGTTTCCGGTAAAACTCCGGCTACTAAAACGGTGGATATTTCATTCTCATTTCCCGCCTCCGAAAGCTCCATACCCTGAATTGCATGAACCGAACCGCCTAATACAACGGCTTCTTTTCCTTCGACAATTACCTTTCCTTCCGCAGCGATTTTGGAATTCATGGAGGTTCGCATTCTTATATTTCCACCTGCATGAGCCTGTGAATTTTCAAAAAACTTACACGAAATATCTCCACCTGCTTTTATTCTTCCGGAGAATTTCCCCTGCATTCCATTTGCCAGAACCAGATTTTTACCTGCTTCTATATAACAGTTCCCAACATGACCTCTGACCTCTATATTTCCGGATGCCCGAACCATCATTCCCGATTTTACTTCTCCGTGGATATCCACATCTCCATCAAACTGAATATGTCCGTAACCAATATCCACATCACCCTTTACTTCCAACAGATTTGTCACATAAATGCCAGTCTCTGAAACATCTGCCTTTCCATGACAGGTTGCATAATATTTGTTTTCTTCCATTCGAAATCCCCGTCCCCGAATCGGTGACAGTTCCTTTCCTCTCATCGGTGTCCGCATAGTACTGTCGATGGTATATCCGTACTCCCCGTTTGTGGCAGAAATGTATTCTGCGAGCAAATCTCCCTCATCCACGATTGCATACTTAGTTGTATGAATATATTCTACCGAACCGTCCTCTAATTCCTTCGGACCTTTTTCTATATCCGGATTTACCACATAAAATACAAAATAGCCATCTTTCCCCCTGACCGGTGCTCTTCCGTTTGCCACCTCCACAAATATATCGTAGATATTATGTTCAATCATCCGGATAATGGCTTCGTCATTAATTCCTGTCTTTACATTACGCGCAGCCAAAAGCTCCTTCAAATCCTCTAAGGTCAGCTCCTGACCATTCTCATCTAAATGTAGTTTTAATTTTGCAGACATCATATCCGACGCTAAGGATATTTCCGGAACACACAATTTCGTTATATATGCCATACAAACCACCCACTCTCATTTTCCGTATCGAATCGCAAAAACACTTATCTGAATCATATATCGTCAAATATATTGCAAATAAAAAGTCCTTAGAAAAAATTCTAAAGACTTTTGTTTTCATTATTTTGTAAGCAACGTAACCATTACCGCTTTTTCCGCATGGCGACGATTTTCCGCCTGATCCAAAATAAAATCAAGATTCTCATCAACCACATCCTGACTGATTTCAAAACCAACATGCATCGGCATATCATGCATTACCTTTGCATTTCCACCCGAAAGCAATTCCTTATTAATCTGATAAGGCATCATCTTCTTTAATGTCTCTTCCTTCTGCTCTTTGTATGCCGGATTATTAAAGAATTCCATATCTACCCAGGTATCCGTATATAATACATCCATCTTTGCCACATATTTCTTTGCTTCTTCCATTGACATAGACGGGTCTAATTCTACATAATGTCCGGTTGCTTTTGCCTTTTCATAAAAATCTGCGTCTACTGCGGTATCATTTACCAATGGGGTCAGACCGTAAATGGTTCCCTCTTCCATCTTTGCAAAAAACTCAACCAAAGAATTAAATACGTTATTTTTTGCACCAATATATAACAGATTCACATTCAAACCGCCGAAATGCTCCTTTAATGTCAGTGCATCCGCAAGAATCTGACATGGATGATAAGTAGAATCGCATCCGTTAATGAATGGAACCGTTGCGTTTTTGTTAAACATTTCCACTGTTTCATTCTTTATCAATCTTGCCATAATAATGTCAACGTTACGACATACATATTTGATTTCAGAAACAGTTTCTCCCAAAACGAAATTGGAATCTTTCCAAAGCTGGTTGTAATAGGTTCCGCCAAGCTCTGTAATACCGGTTGTAAAAGAAAGAAATGTTCTGGTGGATGTCTTCTCAAACAATGTATATAATTTCTTTCCCTGCAAGGCAGTTGAATACTTTTCCGGATTCTTCTTCATATCATAAGCCAAATCCAGAATATCGTTTAACTCCTCTTTACTAAAGTTTTCAAAATTTACCATATTTTTCATACTGTAGTCCCTCTTTTCATTTATCTGTTGTTATATTGATAACATAAAATACCTGTTTATCCGAATTATCATAAATAATAGATATTTATTATACCTGCTTTAACCGATAAAATGCAATAACAAAATGTATATTTATGCATTTTCATCCGGTTTCCGGTTTGCCTCCGCCTGTTTTTTCTGATTCTTATTCTGTGTTCGTTTCATCCGTGCCTGACGTCTTTTATCCACGGGACGCATATTTGCCGCAGCCGCCTCCAACCTTGCCTGCTGAATTTCCCGAAGCGTCTGATCCAATTTCTTAAACCGTGCTTCCGCCTGTTCCTCCTGTTCTTTTGACATTCCGTTCAACTTTGTAGCAACCGCATCCGCAGCATGTTCCCCTGCACTTTGTCCAATCAAATCTTTATTTTCTGCAATTGCATCCGCCACAATCCGGTTCATAATCTTTTGAAACTGTTCCATTTTCTCTTCATTGGATAACGCAGTTGATGTAACCGAAACAATTTCCTTATCCGATGTCTTTTCTCTCAGTTCATCCTGTCCCCCATCCTGTATTTTTTCTTTCTCATTTTGAATCTGTTCCTTACGCATTTCAAGATAATTCCGGATTGCCTTTAACTGAAGTCCTCTGTTTTTTAATTCCTTAACTTTCTTTAAAACTTCTATATCCTTTTTTATGTAATATCTATGTCCTAATTCATTACGATGAATATCCATCTTTAGTTCTTCTTCCCAATAACGAAGTACGTGCGGTTCCACACCTACATACTGTGCCGCTTCCTTAATCGGATAACAATCCTCTTTCATAGATATAGCCTCCTACTCATTTTTTATACATCTTTTAGTATATAAAAAATGAATCCTCCAAGACAGAGGATTCATCCGTATTATTTGTATATAATTTTTCAAAAAGCGACAGAATATCATTATCGTTCCAGCATTTTCTTAATATATGCACCTGTATAACTTTCCTTACATTCCGCAACCGCTTCCGGTGTACCGGAGGCAACCACCCGGCCACCGTTATCGCCACCTTCCGGTCCGATATCAATAATATAATCAGCAGTCTTAATGACCTCTAAATTATGTTCGATTACAATTACCGTATTACCACCCTCCGATAATCGGCGCAGAATTTCTACCAGGCGGTGAACATCCGCAAAATGCAGACCGGTTGTCGGTTCGTCCAGAATATATACGGTTTTACCGGTACTTCTTTTGGATAGCTCCGTTGCCAGTTTCACACGCTGTGCCTCTCCGCCGGATAAAGTAGTGGATGGCTGACCTAATCGCACATAACCAAGTCCGACTTCCTTTAAAGTTTCAATTTTTCTCAATATGGACGGCACATTTTCAAAGAATTTGCATGCTTCATCCACCGTCATATCCAATACATCATAAATACTTTTTCCTTTGTAAAGGACCTCCAAAGTCTCCCGATTATAACGTTTGCCGCCGCAGACCTCACAAGGCACATAGACATCCGGAAGGAAATGCATCTCTATCTTAATGATACCGTCTCCCTTACATGCCTCACACCGGCCCCCGGAAATATTAAATGAAAAACGACCTTTCTTATATCCCTTCGCCTTCGCATCCTTGGTTCCCGCAAATAAATCCCTTATCATATCAAAAACTCCGGTATAGGTTGCCGGATTGGAACGAGGTGTTCTTCCAATCGGAGACTGATCAATATTAATAACCTTATCCAATTGTTCCAGCCCTTCGACATCTGTATGTTTTCCGGCTTTCACTCTTGCCCGGTTCAGATCATGTGCCAGCCTCTTATATAAAATTTCATTAACCAGCGAACTCTTTCCGGAACCGGATACTCCGGTCACACAGGTCATTACGCCCAACGGAAAATCCACATCTATATTTTTTAAATTATTTTCTTTTGCACCCTTTACCGTAATCCATCCGGTCGGTGTTCTTCTGACCTCCGGAACCGGAATCTTAATCCTTCCGGATAAATATGCGCCGGTAATCGATTTCTTATTCTTCATAATCTGCTGGGCAGTTCCCTGAGCAACCACTTCTCCACCCTGTTCTCCCGCTCCCGGTCCGATATCTACAATGTGGTCTGCCGCAAGCATCGTATCTTCATCATGTTCCACAACAATCAATGTATTTCCCAAATCTCTCAACCGCTTTAATGTTGCAATCAGCTTATCATTATCTCTTTGATGCAGACCAATACTCGGCTCGTCTAAAATATATGCAACACCAACCAATCCGGAACCAATCTGTGTTGCCAGACGGATACGTTGTGCCTCACCTCCCGACAACGTTCCGGTCGGACGGTACAATGCCAGATAATTTAAGCCTACATCCAACAGAAAATGCAGTCTTGCTTTAATTTCCTTTAAGATGGCTCCTCCGATAAACTGCTGCCGGTCCGTCAATTCCATGGATTCCAGAAAATCAACCAGGTCCGCGATTGACATTTTTGTCAATTCATAAATATTCTTATCCGCAACGGTAACTGCCAGGGAAGCCTTTTTCAATCTTTGTCCCTTACACTCGTCACATGGTGTAATCGTCATGAACGATTCATATTCTTCCTTAATAGATTCCGAACTCATTTCACGATATCTTCTTTGTACATTCCGGATTAAGCCCTCAAATGCTACATCATATATTCCACTGCCACGTTGTCCCTGATACGGAACCTTAACGACATGACCATCCGTACCATATAAAATTACATCCTTTGCCTTCTGTGACAAATCGCAAAACGGAGTACTTAAGTCAAATTTATACTCCTTTGCCAATGCCTCCAAAATAGCACGGGAATATGATTTCTTATCTGTGCTGGACTGCCATCCGAGAACCACAATTGCACCTTCGTCAATTGAAAGCTTCTGGTCAGGAATCATCAGATCCACATCAAACTCCATCTTATATCCCAAACCGTAACAAACCGGACATGCTCCAAACGGATTATTAAACGAAAAGCTTCTCGGTTCAATTTCATCAATACTGATACCGCAATCCGGGCAGGAAAAACTGTTACTCATACTGATGGTACTTCCACCAATAACATCTACTTCCATCAATCCATCCGCAAGTTTCATGACCGCTTCAATCGAATCATTTAATCGACGCTCAATTCCTTTTTTCACCACCAGACGGTCAACCACAACCGAAATATTATGCTTCTTGTTCTTGTCCAGATTGATTTCCTCGGATAAATCATACATGGAACCGTCTACCATGACACGCACATATCCGCTTCTTTTCATCTGTGCCAATAACTTTTCATGCATGCCTTTACGTCCGCGGACAACCGGTGCCAATAACTGTATCTTTGAGCCTTCCGGCAATGCCATCACCACATCCACCATCTGATCCACCGTCTGTTTTTCAATTACTTTTCCACATTTCGGACAATGCGGCACGCCAATTCTTGCATATAGCAATCGAAGATAATCATAAATTTCCGTTACCGTTCCCACCGTTGAACGTGGATTGCGGTTTGTTGATTTCTGGTCAATGGAAATGGCAGGCGACAATCCCTCAATCTTCTCCACATCCGGTTTTTCTGCCTGTCCAAGGAACTGTCTCGCGTAAGAAGATAATGACTCCATATATCTTCTCTGTCCCTCTGCGTATATCGTGTCAAAGGCAAGGGAAGATTTACCGGAACCGGAAAGTCCCGTCATAACAACAAGCTCGTTTCTTGGTATTTTAATATCAATCCCCTTCAGGTTATGTTCTTTTGCACCTTTAATTGTTATATATTGTTTCATTCCTATATCCTCATCTTTCTAATCATCGTAATCCCTTAGTGCAATCTTAAACTCTTTTAATTTATCACGATATTCTGCCGCCATCTCAAAGTTAAGTTCTGCCGCCGCCGTTTCCATTTTCTTCGTCAGCTTCTTAATCTCTTCTTCCAATTCTTTCCGGTTCATGGATTCCGCATCCTTGTAAGTATTATTACCGCTCTTTCCGTTCTCGTCTATATCCGTTGAAGTCGTAATCAAATCCCGGATTGCCTTTTGAATCGTCTTTGGTGTAATACCATGCTCCTTATTGTATGCCTCCTGAATTTCTCTACGCCGGTTCGTCTCCCGGATTGCATTATCCATTGAACGGGTAATCGTATCCGCATACATAATAACGCGTCCCTCACTGTTACGGGCCGCTCGACCAATTGTCTGTACCAAAGAAGTTTCTGAACGTAAAAATCCTTCTTTGTCCGCATCCAATATTGCAACCAATGTAATTTCCGGAATATCCAGACCTTCCCTTAACAGATTGATTCCGACCAAAACATCAAATACACCAAGCCTTAAATCTCTTACAATCTCTATTCGTTCCAAAGTATCGATATCCGAATGTAAATATTTTACTTTTATATCATTTTCACGCAGATAATCCGTTAAATCCTCTGCCATTCTCTTCGTTAAAGTCGTAACCAGTACCTTATTCTTCTTATCCACTTCCTTGTGAATCTCGGATAACAGGTCATCTACCTGCCCACTGACCGGACGCACATCAATTGTAGGGTCTAACAATCCGGTTGGTCGAATCAGTTGTTCTGTACGCAGCAGCTCATGTTCCGCCTCATAATCCGACGGTGTAGCGGAAACAAATAAAACCTGATCCAGCCGGTCTTCAAATTCATCAAACCGCAACGGCCGGTTATCCATCGCAGACGGCAGTCGAAATCCAAAATCAACCAGGGTCTGTTTTCTCGAACGGTCACCTGCATACATACCCCGAATCTGCGGAACCGTAATATGTGACTCATCAATCATCAACAGAAAATCATCACCAAAAAAATCCAACAATGTATTTGGTGTTGCCCCCGGTTCCAATCCCGCCAATGGTCTGGAATAGTTTTCAATTCCGGAACAAAATCCGGTTTCTCTTAACATTTCCATATCAAAATTCGTTCTCTCACTGATTCTCTGAGCTTCCAAAAGCTTATCATTTTCTTTAAAATATGCGACCTGTTCCTTCAATTCCTGCTCAATGGATACAATTGCCTTTTCAATCTTATCCGGAGACACTACATAATGGGATGCAGGGAAAATAAATGCACAGGTCATTCCCCGTTTTACCTCACCGGTCAACGGATCAAACTCTACAATCCGGTCAATCTCATCTCCAAAAAACTCCACACGGATTGCATTCTCAAATGTCGAAACCGGAATTATCTCTAACACATCCCCATGCACACGGAACGTACCTCTTTGAAAATCCATCTGATTTCTCTCATATTGAATACCCACCAAATCCATAATCAACTGATTCCATTCATATGTCATTCCGACTCTCAGGGTAAGCATCATGTCTGCATAATCGGACGGAGAACCGATACCGTAAATGCAGGAAACCGATGAAATTACGATTACATCCTTTCTTTCAATCAAGGCTGCCGTAGCTGAATGACGCAGTTTATCGATTTCATCATTGATGGATGAATCTTTTTCAATGTAAGTATCCGTCGATGGCACATATGCTTCCGGCTGATAATAATCATAATACGAAACAAAATACTCAACTGCATTTTCCGGGAAGAACTCCTTAAATTCGGAATAAAGCTGTGCCGCTAATGTCTTATTATGCGCAATAATTAAAGTTGGTTTATTCATCTGCGCAATAACATTCGCCATGGTAAATGTTTTACCGGAACCTGTAACACCAAGTAAAGTTTCAAACTGATTTCCTTTTTTAAATCCCTTTACAAGTTCCTCTATTGCCTGCGGCTGATCACCGGTCGGCTCAAATGGGCTGTGCAATTTAAACTCCATGTTGCTTCATCCTTCCTTTAAAATTCTACTTATAAATATTTAACCACTCGTCTGACATTTATTATGTCCTTCCCGATATCCGTTTACTCAATATACAAGCCATGATTTTATCACATTTACAAATATTTGTCCACATTTAATAGAACATTTGTTCTACATTTCTTTTCTTTACGAAATTTTTATTTTCATGTATAATATGAGAAAGTATGCCTTATTTTACAAAGGGTTACAATGGAGGTAGGATTTATGAACAAGCAGGATAATCGATTGGGGTTGTCAGTCGTTGCAACACTGGTAGCGGGAATTGCTCTCGTTTACACACTCATTATGTTTCCGCAAATTATATTTGCAGTAGCCGGAATCAGTTTCATTTTTATCATTGCTGCATTTATACTGACACAAAACATACTAATTTATAATCATCAGAAGGAAAAAGCTTCGATTCAGCAAATCAGGGATTGCATAGACGAGGTTTCTACGCAGATGGAAACAATGGGGAATTCCCGGTCGCAGATTGAAAAAGCAACCTTCCTTTATACAAAACAGACAGCCAAAACATTGTCGATATTAGAAAACAATTACACAGAAAGTCAGGAAGCACTTTACAAGAATCTGACTGCATTATCGTCCGCACAGAATAAATCAACCAAATTAATGTTAAAATATGACCAAAGCAACACAACCAAGGTCATCTCTACTTTGAAAGACCTTCGTAATCATTTAAGCGAGACCATGGTACAGGGATTTGACCAGATTCAACCGGACAATACAGAGGTTGTTAAAGCCTTAGAAGATATCGTTTTGTATTTAAAATCACAATCCTTTGGAATGGATCAGTCTATGAGCCTGCAGCTCAATAATGTTGCCCATGAATTACAAAACATTTCGAACAGTATTCAAAATGTTCAGATTCCTACCGAAAGAACTCCGGTCAATGCCATGCAGGCAGGAGACCCGATTAGCTCTGCAGCACCTATAAATGAAGAAGCATTGAACGCAGTACCTGCCGCCATAGAGGAAGAAATTTCGGATACAACCGCTACCGAAGTGACAGAAGATATTCCGGATACAAATATTGCTGAAGCTATTGAAGATGCTCCGGACACAGAAATCTCTGACACAACCATAACAGACATCCCGGAAAACGATTATGCGGATTTAGAAGTTATAGAGGAACTTCCGGAAGAACCGGAAGAGGAGCCATTTAAACCAACCTTTACGGTTGTAGGAAAAGAGCCGGAACCGGTCACAGAACCGGAGCCTGTTTCCACCGTATCGGAAGATCCGAACAAATTATTATCACCGGATGAAATTGCTGCTTTATTCGCCGCCGCAGACCCGGCTCCGAAAAAGGCCGAGAAAAAAGAAGAACCGGAATCGGTTGCCGTTACTCCGGTTTCCGATGATCCAAACAAACAATTAACACCGGATGAAATTGCCGCCTTATTTGCCGCCGCAGACCCGGCTCCGAAAAAGGCCGAGAAAAAAGAAGAACCGGAACCGGTTGCCGTTACTCCGGTTTCCGATGATCCAAACAAGCAATTGACACCGGAAGAAATCGCCGCTTTATTTGCATCAATGGGTTAAAAAATAAACTCTTAGCATGGAAGATATATTCATCTCCTATGTTAAGAGTTTTTATTTTAATATAATATACTTTCTAAACTAAATAAAAATGGACCAACCACAACTTCATGTAATCAATCCACCTTTGGAAGTGGGCCGCCGGGGGCTCGAACCCCGCACACCCTGATTAAGAGTCAGGTGCTCTACCAAATGAGCTAGCGGCCCGT
>CAKQYU010000018.1 GCA_934293575.1 uncultured Lachnospiraceae bacterium
TTGGTGTGACAGGTGTCTGTGTAGCAGCCGGAGTCTCGGTCGGTGTGACAGGTGTCTGTGTAGCAGCCGGAGTCTCAGCTGATGTAACCGGTGTTACATTTGTTTCATTTACATTTGTGTTTTCGCCCATAATTCTTCTCCTGTAGTCATAAAAATATAGTTACTGTCTAAATAAGTAATACCACAACTATATCATTAAGCGAGTATAATTGCAAAGGATATTTTATCTATCCCTTGCGAAAAACAGGAATCTGTGTAATAATCATACATGGATTGAAAACGGAAGAGTAATACGGAGGACAAATTACGCAATGCAGAGTGGATATATAGATTATAAAATTCTAAAAAGAGATTTTATAATTGTAAATGTTACGGCGGGAATTGCGATAGTTATGATGGCTTTTTTTGTGCTTCTGCAACAGTGGAATGTGTTACCATCGAGTCCTTGCTTGTTTCATGATTTGTTCCATTTATATTGTCCGGGATGCGGAGGAACAAGAGCCGGTATGGCATTGTTGAGAGGACAGGTGTTTTTGTCACTTTATGATAACCCTGCACTTCTTACCGGAATTATATTGATTTTTTGCTATGAAGTGGGTGTTGCCTTCACTTTATATAAAAGAAATGGTAAAAAATATTATATTGCAAAAGGATGGCCTGTATATGTATATCTGGCGATTGTTTTTGGATTTGCTGTCCTTCGGAATATTTTTTTAATATTTTTTCACTTTGACATGTTGCATGATTTCATAAAATAGGATATTATATCATGTGGAAAAGATAATATTTGCAGTCGTGGCGGAATGGCAGACGCGCTAGATTCAGGTTCTAGTGCCCGCAAGGGCGTGTGGGTTCAACTCCCATCGACTGCACGATAAGACTTGAAGGATATGTTCCTTCAAGTTTTTAATTTATTAACAGATAAAATGAGGAAAACCGATGAGAAATGAAAAAGAAAAATATGAAGAATATAGAAGTTTAAAACGCAAAGGGATTGTGGCAATCTGTATTATCGTTGTTGTGATTGGTTTATGCGTTTTTTTCTATTTAAAGGGGAAACAGGATAAAGATAAGAATTTAATTTCAAGTGCGGTTGATTCGGTAGAAGAGGCAGTGCTCGGACAGGACGGTAAAGTATATACGGTTACAGAGACTTCCTTAGAGGAGGTGGTAACAACCGGTAAGCTTTATACCGCAGAGTATCCGTATAATGGTTACACGGCTGTTTATGATGAGGAAGCCGGAGACGGAACCATAAAATATTATGTGGCATACAGGGGTATGGTTAAGGCAGGGATTGATGTCAGTAAGATTCAGGTTACGCTGGAAAAAGACAGTAACCGGATAATTGTCAGACTTCCCAAAGTGGAGATTGAAGAACCGGTTGTAGATTCCGGACGGATGCAATATATTTTTACGAAGAAAAAGTATGAAACGGAGACCGTTACACAGGAGGCATACAAAAAAGCAATTGAAGATTTAAAAGAAAAGGTAAATGCAGATGACAGTATTGTTGCAACGGCAACCGAATCTGCAAAGGCAGCGGAGAAGGCATTGATAGAACCGTGGGTAAATCAGGTGGATTCCGACCGGCAGTATGAAGTGATTGTATTAGGTTATGGGGAGGAGGAATAAGATGAAAACAAGAATAGAGTTTGTTATCATGTTTTTTCTTCTGTGCCTGACAACCGGTTGTGCAGATAAGAAAAATCAAAATACGGAAGCAGCCACACAGGAAATTACAACGGATAGGGAAGCGGAAGTGGTGCCGGAATTAAGTCAGATTAAAAATATTTGTGAATTGGCAACATTGCGTTGCGAGTATCATAATGTGGCACAGTCAACAAAGGAATCCGGAACCGGTATTGCACATTTTGGCGAGAAGGAGCGGGATTTCTGGATTGAGTATGTAGGTCAGGTAGAAATCAGTTATGATGCCGATTATATTAAGATGGAACAGAATGGTACCCGGATTACGATTACCCTGCCGGCACCGAAGGTGACCTGTACGGTGCAGCCGGATTCATGGGATGAAAATTCCTATGTGATTGAATCAGATCAGTGGATACAGAAAAATCCGATTACTGCCGATGACCAGACAAAGGCAATCCGTGAAGCCAATGAACAGATGGAGCAGGATGTCAGAAATAATTCCAGTCTGCTGAACACTGCCAATTTGCAGGCACAGGAATTAATTCGGAATTATATTAACCAGATTGGAAATGCTACGGGTGTGACATATCAGATTGATTTCCAAAGTGAGGAAGTTAAGACGACGGAAACAAGTATGGAATAGAGAAAGGTGAATTAATATTTAATGGTAATTGATTCGGAAAACTTATTTATATAAACTATTTTCAAATTTGATTTTGCAAAATTAACAATTGATATGCTAAAACTTTGAAAAATTAATGAAAAACATAGAAATTTTTTATTTTGTCTTTTCATGGAATATATTTTATGATACTATAATCGAAGTAATTACCGAAGGGAGAACACTTATGAAACCATTGAAGGAAATGACAAGAGATGAATTGTTAGCTTTGAAGGCAACATTGACAGAAGAATACAAAGAAGCGCAGAAAAAGGGATTGCAGCTTGATATGTCAAGAGGTAAGCCTGGGAAAACGCAGTTGGATTTATCTCTTCCGTTATTAGATGTGATTTCATCTAAGGATGAGATGTTAGCAAGTGATGGATTGGATATCAGAAATTATGGTGTATTAGATGGTCTTCCGGAAGCAAAACAGTTAATGGCTGAAATGATGGATACAACGCCTGAACATGTTTCTATCTTTGGAAATGCAAGTCTTACTATTATGTATGATACCGTTTCACGGGCAATGACAAAGGGATTGATGGGAGAGACTCCATGGTGTAAGCTTGATAAGGTCAAATTCCTGTGTCCGGTTCCGGGATATGACCGACATTTTGCCATTACAGAAAGCTTTGGTATTGAAATGATTAATATTCCGATGGATGAGAATGGTCCGGATATGGATTTGGTTGAAAAATATGTTTCGGAGGATGAAGCGGTAAAAGGTATCTGGTGTGTACCGAAATACGCAAATCCGACAGGAATTTCTTATTCGGATGAAGTAGTAAGAAGAATGGCTTCCTTAAAGCCGGCGGCAAAGGATTTCAGACTTTATTGGGATAATGCATATTGTATTCATCATTTATATGATGACCAGCATGATGAGATTTTGGATATTATTTCGGAATGTGAAAAGGCTGGTAATCCGGATATGGTATTTGAGTTTGCATCAACTTCAAAGGTATCATTCCCTGGAGCAGGAATGGCAGCTATGGCAGCTTCTGTTGCAAACCTGGAAGATATGAAGAAAACAATGACGATTCAGACAATCGGATATGATAAGATTAATCAGCTGCGTCATGTGAAGTTTTTCAAGAACCGTGCTGGTTTGGATGCGCATATGATGAAGCATGCAGCATTGATGAGACCGAAGTTTGAAGCGGTATTGGATGTATTAACGAATGAATTAGAGGGATTGGGGATTGGTTCGTGGATTGTGCCAAGAGGAGGATATTTTATTTCCTTTGACGCAATGGAAGGATGTGCAAAAGCGATTGTTCAAAAATGTAAAGAAGCAGGTGTTGTACTGACCGGTGCCGGTGCGACTTATCCATACAAAAAAGATCCGAAGGACAGTAATATTCGTATTGCTCCATCTTTCCCAACACCGGAAGAGATGAGAGAAGCAGCTGAGTTATTTACACTTTGTGTAAAACTGGTTAGTGTGGAAAAATTGCTTGCAGCATAGATAAATATTGACAATTCGTGATGAATAGAAGGGGGGCAGAATTTCTGTCCTCTTTTTTACTGTTTTAATAATCGGATAGAAGGAGAAAGAAAATGGAAGTGACAATGGAGAAAAAGGGAATAAAAGATTTAACCCATGGAAATCCCATGAAATTGATTTTGCAGTTTGGGGTTCCTTTATTATTTGGTCTGATATTTCAGCAATTTTATAATCTGGTGGATTCTATTATTGTTGGAAAGTTGTTGGGTGTAAATGCATTGGCTGCCGTAGGTTCGACCGGCTCTATAAATTTTATGATATTGGGATTTTGTATTGGTGTGTGTAATGGATTTGCAATTCCGGTTGCACAGGCATTTGGTGCAAAGGATATGACCGGGGTAAAGCGATATATCACAAACAGTGCATGGATGTCGATTATCTTTTCTGTCATATTGACAACGATAATTGGACTGGCAACACACAAAATTCTGGAATGGATGAATACACCGGCATCGATTATTAAGGATGCCTATACATATATTTTTATTATTTTTATGGGAATTCCGTTGATATTTTTATATAATATGGTATCTGCAATTCTGCGTTCCCTCGGAAATAGTGTAGCACCGGTAGTTTTTCTGGTGTGTTCGTCTGTCATTAATATTATATTGGACATTATTATGATTCAGAAGATGGGAATTGCCGGGGCCTCTGTCGCAACGGTAATCGCACAGGGCGTTTCCGGTATTGCAGGATTGATATATATGATAAAAAAATATCAGCATCTCAATTTTGAAAAAGAAGACTGGAAGTTTGATCTTCAGTATGCCGGAAAATTATGTGGAATCGGTGTTCCGATGGGATTGCAGTATTCCATAACGGGAATCGGCAGTGTTATTTTACAGACGGCGGTAAACGGTCTTGGTGAGGCTGTAGTGGCTGCGGTTGCGGCAGGAACGAAAATATCAATCTTTTTGATGTGTCCGTATGATGCGATGGGCACAACGATGGCAACTTACGGCGGACAGAATGTTGGTGCAAAACGATTGGATCGGATTCATCAGGGATTGAAGGACTGTTTGTTACTGGGTGTCATTTATTCAATTGTGATTTTTGTTTTTGCATTGGTGTTTGGCAAGCATTTGGCACTGTTGTTCGTGGATGCAAAGGAAGTTATGATTATTGATTACATTAACCGGTTTTTGATTGGAAATACAGCCTGCTACCTGTTGTTGGCATGTGTCAATATTTTTCGTTTTCTGATACAGGGACTTGGCTATTCTTCATTTGCGGTAATTGCCGGTATCTGTGAAATGATTGGACGAGGTGTGGTCGGATTTTGTATGGTGCCGTATTTTGGATATTTCTTTGTCACAATTGCTTCTCCGATTGCATGGCTATGTGCGGATATGTTTTTGATTCCGGCGTATTTTTATGTGATGAAGCGGTTAAAACGGAAAATGCCGGATGCGGTGGAATACAAAAAAGAAGACAGGGAGGAATGAAAAATGTCAAAAAAGGAAAATAAAACGAATGCAATGCGGATATTGGATAAGAATAAAATCAGCTATCGTACTAATACCTACGAATGTGATGAATTTATAGATGGAATCCATGTGGCAGACATGAACGGGGATCCCTATGAGCAGTCTTTTAAGACCCTTGTGACAGTTGGAAAGAGCGGCGGCTATTATGTATTTGCTCTGCCGATTGATAAAGAAATTGATTTTAAAAAAGCAGCAAAAATCGTTGGAGAAAAATCGATTGAAATGATACATGTAAAGGATATCAATAAAATAACCGGCTACATCCGTGGGGGGTGTACGCCGGTAGGTATGAAAAAAATGTATCCGACCGTTATTCATGAAAGTGCTAAAAATTTTGATGAGATTATCATCAGCGGCGGAAGGATTGGATTGCAGATTATATTAAATCCAAATGATCTTGCAGCCGTAACGAATGCAAAATTTGCAGATTTTCTTGCATAAAGTATTATAGTAATGGTGCGTATAACCGGAGTAAGGTAAGCCATAACCGATAAGGTTTGTTCATTGCAAGGCAATGTTCATAGGTAATCTCTTCGGATTCGTCAATCGTTTCCAAGATGTCTGCTTTGACATCTTTTACGATGGATGAATAGTACAACATCGATGCACATTCAAAATGCAGATATAAACTTCTAAAGTCTAAATTGATGGAACCGATAGCGCAGTATTTATCATCGGCAATCATCATTTTGGAATGAATAAATCCCGGTGTGTATTCATAAATTTTCACACCTGCTTTTGTAAGCGGTTCATAGAAAGAGCGTGTAATCATAAATACAGTTCGTTTATCCGGAATGTGAGGTGTGACAATTCTGACATCAACACCACTGGAAGCTGCCAATGTCAGGGCGGTGATCATTTCGTTATCAATAATCAGATAAGGTGTTGTGATATAAATATATTTTGTTGCACGATGAATCATATTCAGATACACATTCTCCGCAACGATTTCCGAAAAAAGCGGATTGTCGGCATAGGGCTGTACATAGCCGTCGGAAACGATTCCCGGTTCTGTATTCTCATCCTTTGGAAGTCCCGGATATTTGAATTTATCATAGTCGATTTCTTCCCCGCTTAAATGTTTCCAAAACTGCAAAAACATAACGGTAAAATTCCATGTGGCAGGGCCTTTTAACATGATACCGGTATCCTTCCAGTAACCGTTGATTTTCTGACGTTTGTTGATGTATTCGTCTGCTAAATTGACGCCGCCGGTAAAAGAAGTATGTCCGTCAATGACAACAATTTTTCTATGGTCTCTGTTATTTTGTCGAAGGGATAAAGTTGCACTGACCGGATTAAAGCAGTAGCATTGAATTCCCAAGTCGCGTAACTGCTTAAAATAATCGACAGGAAGTGTCTGTAAGCTTCCCATGTCATCGTAAATGATTCTTACATCCAATCCGTCGGATGCTTTCTTTTTTAATATGGTAAGTACGTTATTCCAGAAAATTCCGTCATGAATAATGAAGAATTCCAAAAAGATGAAATGCTTTGCTTTTGCCAGCTCCTGCAACAATTCCTGATAATACAATTCGCCGTCTTTAAAGTATTTTGCCTGTGTATTTTTATATACCGGATATTTTGCCTGATTGTAGATGTATTGTGCCTGTAAAAGGGCATGATCATTTATATCATCTATTTCTTTAAGAATTTGTGGATCTTGTGATAAATGTTGTTTGGATTCTTCCACTGCATCCCGGACGCTGCGCCGGAACGCACGTCTTGTTTGGTTGACGGACAGTAACAGATAGAATGCGCCACCAAAGATAGGTGCCAATAAAATAGAAATACACCATGCAAGTTTATATGCGGGATTCATTGGTTTGTTTATGATATAGATAACCACTAAAATACTTAAAATTGTCATTCCACTTTCTAGGAAAATATAGTGTTCATGTAGTTGGAAATAGGCGTAGATAAAGAAAGACACCTGTAGAAGTACAAAGATAAATACCCATATTAATTTATCTAAAAATAATGTATAGTCTCCTCGTTTTCGTTCTTTATCAATAACCTGTTGTTTTGCCATTTGAATCCTCCGTGTTATGTATTATTGTTATTGCTGCCATCGACCGGCGGCACCGCAAGGAAGTATCAGTCCGGTCTGGGTCACAGGAAGACCGATTTCCTGTGCTTCAACGTGTCCTCCGTGTTTTGAAACGATTTCTGTCGAAATCATGTAAGTAAGTACCGCAGGTGCAAGACCTGTTGTATAAGAATTTACCAGAAAAAATAAAGGTTTCTCTGTCAGTATCTGTTGACACAGGGCAATAAAGGAATGGACTTTTTCCTCGATTTTCCAAATTTCCCCTTTCGGACCTCTTCCATAAGAAGGAGGGTCCATGATGATTGCATCGTAATGGTTTCCCCTGCGGATTTCCCGCTCTACAAATTTTACACAGTCATCCACCAACCAGCGAATTGGTGCATCCGATAAGCCGGATGCGGTTGCATTTTCTTTTGCCCAGGTTACCATTCCCTTAGAAGCGTCAACGTGTGTTACATTCGCACCTGCCTTTGCTGCGGCACAGGTTGCTCCACCGGTATAGGCAAAGAGATTCAGTACTTTGACCGGTTCGTAGTTATTTGAACCGGACTGGTTTTTTCGTCTGGAAACCTCTTCACGTATCAAGGCAGAAAACCAATCCCAGTTTGCAGCCTGTTCCGGAAAGAGTCCGGTGTGCTTGAAACTGAACGGTTTCAGATGAAATGTTAAATCGTTGTAATGGATTGCCCACTGTTCCGGTAAATCAAAAAATTCCCATTCACCACCGCCTTTTTGGCTTCTGTGGTAGTGTGCATTTATTTTTTTCCAATTCGGATTTGTTTTTGGAGTGTTCCATATAACCTGTGGGTCAGGTCTTAGTAAAATGTATTTTCCCCAGCGTTCCAATTTTTCGCCGGCGGATGTATCGATGACTTCATAATCTTTCCAGTTATTTGCTATCCACATAATATTCTCCCGTAATTGTTGGTATTTAATGGAGGTTATTATAGCATTTCTGCTTTGAAGTTGCAATTCGCAGATGAAAGATGTTTATATCCACCCTCTCCATTTAAATAAGCATCAACAATCATTTTTTTGAATTCGTAGCTATACTTAGCCATAAAAATACCGACCTCCAATCGTTAGATTATTGGTCTAACTTTTGGGGGGCACCTCTGGGTTCGTCTTGCATGTTTTTATTGTATAAGATAGAATAAATGATAATGAAATTGATGATTTTGGAAGGGGAATACTATGCAGGGTAAAATTTCACCAGAGGAGATGCAGCGGGCAGGGAAGATTATTTCTGATTTGAATGGCTATTATAACAGTAAGGTTGTCGGGCAACCGTTTTTGGGTTCATCCATTATGGTTGCTATGCTTACCAACGGGCATATTTTGTTGGAGTCTGTACCGGGACTTGCAAAGACAACGGCTGCAAATGTTATGACGGATGCGGTAGCGGGAAAGTTTTCGAGGATTCAGTGTACACCGGATTTAATTCCGAGTGATATTGTTGGAACACAGATTTATAATATGGCGACCAATACATTTGAAAATAAAATCGGCCCGGTGTTTGCAAACTTTGTATTGTTGGATGAGGTAAACCGTTCCAGTGCCAAGACGCAGAGTGCTATGCTTGAGGCAATGCAGGAGCATGCAGTCAGTATCGGGGGACAGACTTACAAATTACCGGAGGTGTTTGTTGTAATTGCAACACAGAATCCGGTGGAACAGGAAGGTACCTATCTGTTATCGGAGGCACAGATGGATCGTTTCCTGTTAAAAGTGAAACTGGATTATCCGAAACATACCGATGAATTGGAAATTTTGAACCGGATTGAAGCGGATGTCTTTTCGGAAAGCCATGCGGTTGCCAATCTTGAAGATATCTGTTTCTTGCAGGATTTGACAAAACGTGTGTATATGGACGAGGCGATTAAAAGATATATTGTTGAGATTGTGCAGGCGACCAGAAACACGGATAAAATCTTAAGGCCGGAGCTGGCACAATATGTTACCATGGGTGCAAGCACAAGAGCTGCAATTGCATTTATGGAGGTTGCAAAGGCAATCGCTGTTTTGAACGGAAGAAACTATTGTATTCCGGATGATGTGAAGGCAATGCGTTATTCGGTATTGAGACACAGAGTAATGCTTAATTTTGCCGCACTGGCAGATGGAGTAAAGGAAGAAACCATTATTGATGCGATTATAGGAGCCGTGAAAGCACCGTGAGAATGAATTATGTATCCAGAATACAATCGAATATGAAGAGGCACCGGACAATCTATACGAGCAGAAAAACAACGCAGGTACTGGATGGTTCCTATCGTTCTGTGTATAGGGGGCGAAGTAATAATTTTGAGGAATTGCGGGAATATGTAGAGGGTGACGAAGTCAGGGATATTGATTGGAAGGCATCTGCAAGAAGCCGGAAAATGCTGGTCAGACAATACATCGCAGAGAAAAAGCATAACATTATGTTGGTTTTGGATACCAATAAGCGGATGCTTGCACATACAAAGACCGGAGCGGAAAAGAGGGATACTGCATTGATGGGTGCAGGAACACTTGCGTGTCTGGTAAATCAGAATGGAGACTATATAAGTGCCACCTATGCAACATCCCGCTCGATTCATCATTTTCCCTTTAAGAACGGGCTGCCGAATATAGAAAACATATTAGGATATTATAACAAAACGGTAACGAAGGATAATGCATCTTCTGTTTGTGCGCCTTTGGATTATATTTTACATCATTTCAAACGAAGAATGGTTATCATTATTGTTACCGATACGAATGGAATTTTATCTTTGCCGGATACGTTATTGAAGCGTTTGCTGGTACAGCATGATGTTTTGGTTCTTCAGGTCAGTGATAGCGATTTGTCCGGAGATATGGTATATGACGTGGAATTGGATGGATATTTACCGGATTATTTTACAAAGGATAAAAAACTGCTGAAGATGGAACAAAAAGAAGAAGAGGAAAGAAAACGCTGCTGTGTAAACAAATTAAAACATTTTGGTATCGCAAGCGTAACGGTCGATTCTTCCGACCAGATGGAAACAAAGATAGTGGAACTGTTAAGCAAGCATAAGGGTGAAAAAAGATAATGAAGATAACGGTAGAGTTGCAGGAACCGTTTTCCTATGCTTTATGGCCGTTGATTTTGTTGGGGATACTTCTTCTTATAATGATTGTCATTTTAATTTATAAGAAGAGACCTCCAAAGCCGAAGCAAAAGGAAACAGACTCTTTGCAAAATAAAATGGTGGCTGCACCGAAAGTGGATAAACAGGCATTGAAACAAAAATACATAAAGGAATTGATTGCTATACAAAATGATTTTGAACAGAATAAGGTGTCAACAAGAAAGGCATATCAGAAGACAAGTGTTCTCGTGCGAAGGTTTGTATATGAAGTGACAGGTGTTAAGGTTCATCATTATACACTTTCGGAAATCAGGGGATTGAATATGCCGGTGCTGGAAAATTTGATTTTCGAATTTTATTCACCGGAATTTGAAGTGAAATCACAAGGTGATGTGATTGCTGCAATCGAAAAGACCAAGAGGGTTATTGAAACATGGAATTAAAATATACATATGTGCTCTATATTGGCATTGCGGTTATTACAATGTTCATTATCGGATTTGTAATAAAGAAGAATAAAAAAGGATATTTTTCCGGAAAAAAGATTGCCAAAATGGAGCAGTTAAGTAAAAATAAATACTTTGCACGTAAGAAGCGGTTTTACCGGTTTTATTCGGTGGCATGGTTTGTGCTTGCCATGATTGGTATGCTGGCGGCATTTATTCTGATTGCAAGACCTTACAAAACGGAAATGGTGGATGAGGAAAAGTATCAGAGGGATATTATAATCTGTCTGGATATTTCTACTTCTGTAGATGAGGTGAATATGAAGCTGATTAATGAGTTACAGACAACCGTGACACAGCTGCAGGGGGAACGAATCGGGATTGTAATCTTTAATACGTCTCCGCTTCTTCTGGTACCGCTGACAGATGATTATGAGTTTGTAAATGACCAGCTGGCAATTATAAAAGAAGGATTGCGTCGGCGTTTAAGCGAAAGCTATACGAATATAGAGGAAGATTTCTACTATGAAGATTACATTACGCAAGGAACACTGGTCGGAAATGAGGAAAGAGGAAGCTCGTTGATTAGCGACGGCCTGGCTTCTTGTGTATATGATTTTTCCGATAAGGAGCAGGAGCGTACAAGGGTTGTGATTTTCGCAACGGATAATGATGTACAGGGAGAATGTATCCTGACGTTGGATGAGGCGTCTGAGCTTTGCAAAGAAAATAAAATTACAGTGTATGGTGTTGGAACGGATATCATGGAAGAATCGGATATCAGTGAATTAAAGAGGGCGGTAGAAAATACAGGCGGTAAATTCTATCGGGAAGGAACCTCCGGTTCTTTTCAGGATATTGTGAATGAGATACAAAAGAAAAGTCAGAGTCTGGTAAAAGGGGATCACCAGGTTATAGAAAAAGATTATCCACAGACAATATTTAAAATTTTATTGTTTTGTATAATGGGATTATTTTTGGTAACGAGACTGATGAAACTATAAAAGAGGGTATTATGATAACAAATCCAATTATTCCAATATGGCTGATGAGCATTTTTTGTATAATAATACTGTTATTGAAACGGAAGGGTATCATTCCTTATATCCGGCAGATTATTATCGTAGTGCTTTTGTTTGTCATTAATTTAAGAATTATGGTTCCGGATGGAACAACAATGGTAACAACGCAAAAAATGAATACCAAGGTTTTATTTGTTGTGGATGATACGATAAGTATGCTGGCAAAGGATGATGGAGAAAAAGAGAGACTTGCATATGTCAGAGAAGATTGTGCCCATATATTAGAGGAATTAAACGGCTCCAAATTTGCGGTGGTTTCTTTTAATAATGATGCGCACTATATATCACCGTTTACGGATAATGCCGGATATGTTGAAGATGTCATAAACGGAATATATCCGATAGATGATCTGTACGCGAAGGGAAGCTCTATGAATATCTGGAAGGATATGGTGACGGATATTTTGAAGGAAGCAAGGGATGACAGTGATGGGGATATCGTGTTATTTTTTATCAGTGATGGTGAAATTACAAATGATGAAAAACTGGATACGTTTTCACAGTTAAAGAAGTATGTGGATTATGGTGCAGTTTTGGGTTATGGAACCAAACAGGGCGGACAGATGGAAATGGCGGATTATTTTTCCGGTGAAATGGTGACGATAGAAGACCGCCGGAATTACCCGTATAAGGCAGCAGTATCCAAAATAGACGAGAAGAATTTAAATAAAATTGCGGATGATATCGGAATTGATTTCATTCATATGACCAAACCGGCAGATGTGGATTCGGTGTTAAAAACCATAAAGGCAAATGCCAAAACGGATGATGAAGAAAAAGAGACGGCCGGATATGCGGATATTTATTTTCTTTTTGTGATACCGCTTTTGCTGATGCTTGGTTATGAAGTGTATGATATCGGGAAGCGGGTGAAACGGATATGAAAAAAATATTAGTTGCCGGTCTGATTATTGTATCCGTGATTTTTATGTGTATGGGAATCAATTATGTCAGTAATGAGCGAATGATTCATCAATATAATAATGAAGTATATCAAATCAATAATTTTGATGTGTTGGGATTTTTTCAACCATATATAGGGCCGTATAACAGAGGGAACATTTATTATAAACTGGGAAATTACGATACAGCGGTGCAGGAATATCAAAAAGCACTGGAAAAACACCCTTCCAAAAGAAAAGAGTGTAAGATAAGAATTAATCTGGCGCTTGCAATGGTTGAGAAACTGGATTTTGAAAATATCACTCTGGAAGACCGGGATGAAATGATTCAGGTATTAGATGAAGCAATTGCGGTTCTGACCGAGAAAAACTGTGCAAATCTTGATCAGGAATCCGGACATGATAAGGATGCCCAGCAATTGGAGATTGAACTTTCGCAGTTAAAGGAAGCACTTCAAAACGCTGAAGGTGAGAGTGAATCATCGGATGATACAAAGGATGAACAAAAGAAGGATTCCAATACAGAACAGTCAACCGAACAATCGGATGAATTGAAAGATAAATTTAAGGCTCAGCAGGATGAAGTGCAAAAAGAGCGGAATCAGATATATGAAAATCAGGAATTATTTAATCCTACCTTTAGCGATGAACCATCGTGGTAGGGGTTGTATTGCAGGTGGAATTTAGAAAAGAGGATGAAAGTCAGATGTCAGATGGAATGAATAAATTGCAGGAGATTTTAAAAGAAAATCCACACAAAATTATATTGAGTAACCGGAAGGATAAAACCTTTTCTTATATTAAGATGGTTATTCACCCGATTGTATTAAAGGGAAAACAGGTTTATCAGGTGGAAAAATTTACCGAGAAACAGGTGTTTCATGAGAATGTAGGATTGGAACAGTTATCGGAGGTTGTATTTGGTTATTTCCCGGAAAACTATGGGCAGGTTAATGTATTTTTTTATGACAATCACGGTAACAGCCAGTGGGATTTTAAAATGACTAAGAAAGGAAAAATTTTATTTCACGGGCAGGAACGGAAAAATGAAAAAACCACAAAACGTATTAATATAGAAGATACTGCCGGAAATAATCGTAAAAAGAATTATCTGTTGAAAGAAGGTTCGGCAATTCCGCCATTGATTGATTTGGGAATCTTTACCAAAGAGGGAAAAGTTGTCCGGAGTATGTATGATAAATATAAGCAGATTAACCGCTTTCTGGAACTGGTGGAAGATGTTGTGAAAGATTATCCGAATAAGAATATGAATATTATTGATTTCGGCTGCGGAAAATCCTATCTGACATTTATTCTATATTATTATCTGGTTGAGGTAAAAGGATATCCGGTTCATATTACAGGGCTGGATTTGAAAGAGGATGTGATTGCCCGGTGTAATGAAACGGCAAAAAAATACGGTTATAACCACCTGAAGTTTCAGGTAGGAGATATTAACGGATATCAGACGGATGAGGCGGTGGATATGGTAGTGACATTGCATGCCTGTGATACGGCAACCGATTATGCGTTATATAATGCAATCCGCTGGAATGCCGGTATTATTTTATCGGTTCCCTGCTGTCAGAAAGAATTAAATGCACAGACCGGAATTGGAAAAAATTCCAATCTTGCAATTCTTACAAAATACGGAATTGTAAAAGAACGGTTTATGGCGCTGACAACGGATGCAATCCGTGCCAATGTATTGGAATATTTTGGTTATAAAACCCAGATGCTGGAATTTGTGGATTATGCCAGCTCTCCGAAAAATATTCTGATCCGTGCAGTGAAGGGCAGCGTATCGAATAAAAAGAAGAATCGTGCAAAAGAAGAAATTGCTTCGATAACGGCTGAGTTTGGGGTAAGACAGACATTGGTAGAGCTGACAGGAATATTGGAGGATGATGCAGATGGAAAAGGCGAATGAAGATTGGAAGGCAATATCGGATAAACCCATGTATCTGATTATGGGGATTGGATTTCTTTATCCGGTTTGCTTCTATTGGTTTGGCTCTGCTTTTTTACAATATGTTCTCCGGGATGCTGCTGTTTCGATTGTGCTTCCGGCTTTGTTATTGATGCTGGTTGTTCCGGTGATGATGGGAATCTATGCATATGACATTATGAAAGTCAGCCAGGCAACCGGAAAACTGCTTGGATTGCTGCTTTTGTTTTTCCTGTACAAACCGGCATATCCGTTATACCGACAGTGTCTGTTAGATCGAAAACCGTGGAAAAGTATGGTGTATTTCTTTGTTTGTGGAATGTTGACTGCGGGAGTAAATGTAAGACTTGTGTTGATGGCATTGGGATATTAAAAAACTGTATTTGAAAAAATACAATAAAAATACAATTTTATAAAAAAAAAGCTTGCATTCGGAAAGGACATAGAGTATACTAGCACTTGCTGTGACATTGATAGCGTTGAAGCGTGAGGTTGCTACAGAAATGTAGGTTTTTCCGTGGAGCGAATGTCAAGTTAAAAAACTGACGGCAAGTCACTGTACCATAACGATCCCGGATGCGGGAGATGACGTGTGAAAGTTTGCAATCTGCTTCAAATTGCGACACACACGGGAGAGTGTGCAGTCACCACTTGTCGTACCTATCAAAAATAAGTGCGAAAAGGAGGAGACTTTTTTTATGGCAAATCAAGTAATGAGAATTACACTTAAGGCTTACGATCACAAATTAATCGATCAGGCGGCTGCAAACATCATTGACACTGTTAAGAAGACAGGTGCTAAGGTGTCCGGTCCTGTACCAATGCCTACTAAGATTGAGAAGGTTACAATCTTAAGAGCGGTTCATAAGTACAAAGACTCAAGAGAGCAGTTCGAGCAGAGAACTCATAAGAGATTAATTGACGTAATCCAGCCTACACAGAAGACTATCGACGCTTTACAGAAGATGGATATGTCAGCTGGTGTTTACATCGATGTTAAGATGAAAAACAAATAAGAAAAGAAACAGTACAGTTTACCTAAGAGACCGCTTGACCGGTCAAATTTAGAATGATTGCAAATGCAATCCGCTGTAGATTATTTAGGAGGAAATTTTAAAAATGAAGAAAGCAATTTTAGCTACAAAAGTCGGAATGACTCAAATCTTCAATGAAGACGGTGTGTTAACACCTGTAACGGTTTTACAGGCAGGACCTTGTGTGGTTACACAGGTTAAGACCATTGAAAACGATGGATATGAAGCAATCCAGGTTGGTTTCGGTGAGAAAAAAGAAAAGATTACTACAAAAGATGTATCTGGTAAGAAGACAATCAGAAATCCACATGGTGCCGGAAAGGCAGAAGTTGGACACTTTAAAAAGGCAAACACAACTCCTAAGAAGTTCGTTAGAGAGTTCAGAGTAGATGACGTTTCTGAATACGTTGCTGGAGAAAGCGTTATCAAAGCTGATATCTTTGCTGAGGGTGACAAGATTGATGTTACTGCTAAATCAAAAGGTAAGGGATATGAAAGTGCAATCAAGAGACATGGATTACACACAGGTCCTAAGACCCATGGTTCTAAGTATCATCGTCATGCAGGTTCAAATGGATGTTGTTCTGATCCTGGTCGTGTATTTAAGGGCAAGAAGATGCCTGGACATATGGGTGCAGTCAGAGTAACTGTTCAGAACTTAGAGGTTGTTAAAATAGATGTAGACAATGACGTAATCTTAGTTAAGGGATCTGTTCCAGGACCTAAGAAGTCATTGGTTATGATTAAAGAATCCGTTAAGAGCGGAAAGTAGTCTATAGGAAGGAGGAATAGATTATGGCAACAGTAGCTGTTTACAACACTGAAGGTAAAGAAGTTGAGAAGTTAGAGCTTAACGATGCAGTATTCGGTGTAGAAATAAATGAGCATTTGGTTCACATGGCAGTTGTAGCTCAGCTTGCAAATAAGCGTCAGGGAACACAGAGTGCTAAAACTCGCGCAGAAGTACGCGGTGGTGGTAAGAAGCCATGGAGACAGAAAGGTACCGGTCATGCAAGACAGGGTTCTACAAGATCTCCACAGTGGACTGGTGGTGGTGTCGTATTTGCACCAAAGCCAAGAGATTATTCTATCAAGTTAAATAAGAAGGAAAAGGCAGGTGCTATGAAGTCTGCACTTACTTCTAAGGTTAACGAAGAGAAGTTCATCGTATTGGATGAGTTAAAGTTAGATGAGATTAAGACAAAGAAGTTTGTAGAGGTGCTTAACAACCTTGAGGTTTCAAAGGCATTGGTTGTAATGAAAGACAAAGATGATAACGTAATCATGTCAGCAAACAATGTTCCTGATGTTAAGACAACTTTATCAAACACAATTAACGTATATGACATCTTAAAGTATGACACAGTTGTTATTACTAAGGATGCAGTAGCAGCAATCGAGGAGGTGTACGCATAATGGCAGATATCAAATATTATGACGTAATTCAGAAACCTATCATTACTGAGAAGTCTATGGATGCTATGGCTGACAAGAAATATACTTTCCAGGTTCATCCGGAAGCAACAAAGACTATGATTAAGGATGCTGTTGAAAAGATGTTCGAAGGAACAAAGGTTGCAAAGGTAAACACAATGAATCTTGACGGTAAGACAAAGAGACGTGGAATGGTTTACGGAAAGACTGCTAAGTCTAAGAAGGCAATTGTTCAGTTGACAGAGGACAGCAAGGATATTGAAATCTTTGAAGGTTTATAAAATATAACATTCATACGCATGCAAGCGTGATAATAAATGCAATTTGAAAGGAGAAACATCATGGGAATTAAGACATATAACCCATATACACCTTCCAGAAGAAATATGACTGGTTTGGATTTTGATGTAATCACAACAGATACTCCTGAGAAGTCATTACTTGTTTCTGTAAAGAAAAACGCAGGCCGTAATAATCAGGGTAAGATTACAGTAAGACACCAGGGTGGTGGAAATAGAAGACATTATAGATTAGTTGATTTTAAGAGAAATAAAGATGGAGTTCCTGCAACTGTTAAGACAATCGAGTACGATCCAAACAGAACAGCAAACATCGCATTAATCTGCTATGCAGATGGTGAGAAATCATACATCTTAGCTCCTGTAGGATTACAGGTTGGTGACGTTCTTATGAATGGTAAGGATGCAGAAATCAAAATTGGTAACTGCTTACCATTAGAGAATATTCCGGTTGGTACTGAGGTACACAATGTTGAGTTATATCCGGGAAGAGGTGGACAGTTAGTTCGTTCTGCCGGTAATTCAGCTCAGCTTATGGCAAAGGAAGGAAAGTATGCAACACTTCGTTTACCATCAGGCGAAATGAGAATGGTTCCGATCGTTGCAAGAGCAACAGTTGGACAGGTTGGTAATATTGAGCATGGTCTTGTTAAGATCGGTAAAGCAGGACGTAAGCGTCATATGGGTATCAGACCTACTGTTCGTGGTTCTGTTATGAACCCTAACGACCATCCACACGGTGGTGGTGAAGGTAAGACAAGTATTGGTAGACCGGGTCCATGTACTCCATGGGGTAAACCAGCACTTGGACTTAAGACACGTAAGAAGAATAAACATTCTAATAAGATGATTGTCAGAACCAGAGATGGTAAGAGCATTAAGTAATAGAAGGAGGTTTGACCTATGGCTCGTTCATTAAAAAAAGGACCATTTGCAGATGAGCATTTGTTAAAGAAAATCGATGCTATGAACGCTAGTAACGATAAGCAGGTTGTCAAGACCTGGTCACGTCGTTCTACTATCTTCCCTAGCTTCGTAGGACATACAATCGCCGTATATGACGGAAGAAGACACGTACCTGTATATGTAACTGAGGATATGGTTGGTCATAAACTTGGAGAGTTCGTAGCTACAAGAACATATAAGGGACATGGCAAGGATGAGAAGAAGTCAAAATTAAGATAATTAGAATTGGAAGGAGGAATTATCCATGGCTAAAGGACATAGATCCAAGATTAAAAGAGAAAGAAATGCGAATAAGGATACAAGACCATCAGCTAAGGTTTCTTACGCAAGAGTATCTGTAACTAAAGCATGTTTCGTTTTAGATGCCATTAGAGGTAAGGATGTAGAAACAGCACTTGCTATCTTAGCTTACAATCCAAGATATGCTTCAAGTGTAATAGAGAAGTTGTTAAAGTCAGCAATTGCAAATGCTGAAACAAACTATCCTGATAAAAATTACAAAGCAGAGAACCTTTATATTGCAGAATGTTATGCAAATAAGGGACCAACAATGAAGAGAATTCAACCAAGAGCACAGGGTAGAGCTTATAGAATCGAGAAGAGAACAAGCCACATTACAATCGTGCTTGATGAAAGATAAGGAGGCATATAATGGGACAGAAAGTTAATCCTCATGGTTTGAGAGTCGGTATCATCAAGGATTGGGATTCTAGATGGTATGCTGATACAAAGGATAATGAGTTTTCAGACAACTTAGTTGAAGACAACAAGATTCGTACATTCCTTAAGAAAAGACTTTACAGTGCTCAGGTATCTAAGATTGAGATGGAAAGAGCATCTGATAGATTAAAAGTTATCATTTACACAGCAAAGCCTGGTGTTGTAATTGGTAAGGGTGGTGCTGAAATCGAAGCACTTAAGAAGGAAGTTGCTAAGTTAACTAGCAAGAAGTTAATGGTAGATGTTAAGGAAGTTAAGAAACCGGATGCAGACGCTCAGTTAGTAGCTGAGAACATTGCAGCACAGTTAGAGAATCGTATTTCTTTCCGTCGTGCAATGAAGTCATGCATGGGTAGAACAATGAAGAGTGGAGCATTAGGAATCAAGGCAGCTTGTTCAGGACGTTTGGGCGGTGCTGATATGGCTCGTACAGAGTTTTATGTAGACGGAACAATTCCTCTTCAGACACTTCGTGCAAATATTGATTATGGTTTTGCTGAAGCTGACACAACTTATGGTAAGGTTGGTGTTAAGGTTTGGATTAACCACGGTGAAGTACTTCCAACTAAGAACACAAAGGAAGGGAGCGATAAATAATGTTAATGCCTAAAAGAGTAAAGCATAGAAAGCAGTTCAGAGGTTCCATGGCTGGTAAGGCTACAAGAGGTAACAAAATCAGCAATGGTGAATATGGTATCGTTGCAATGGAGCCGGCTTGGATTAAGTCAAATCAGATCGAAGCAGCCCGTGTCGCTATGACTCGTTATGTAAAGCGTACCGGTAAAGTTTGGATTAAGATTTTCCCTGATAAGCCTTATACATCTAAGCCTATCGGTGTTCGTAT
>CAKQYU010000019.1 GCA_934293575.1 uncultured Lachnospiraceae bacterium
CTTGAGGTGGAAGTGCAGTAATGCATGTAGCTGACAAGTACTAATCGGTCGAAGGCTTAACTTTAAAAGTTTGCAAGTCTGATATGTGGAAAGATGGAAGAAATCTTTGTATGAAGTTCTGAAGGTACATTACCTTTTATGGCCTGGTGGCTCAGTTGGTTAGAGCGCCGCCCTGTCACGGCGGAGGTCGTGGGTTCGAGTCCCATCCGGGTCGTTATACTTAAGATATGAGGAAGGAATTCCTCTTTTTTAACTTTGGAATCTTAGCTCAGCTGGGAGAGCATCTGCCTTACAAGCAGAGGGTCACAGGTTCGAGCCCTGTAGGTTCCACTTTTTTCTACTTATGAGCCTATGAGGCAGTGAATTTCATTATGTGCCGATATGGCTCAATTGGCAGAGCAGCTGATTTGTAATCAGCAGGTTGAGGGTTCGAGTCCCCCTATCGGCTTTATGGACCATTAGCTCAGTTGGTTAGAGCAATCGGCTCATAACCGATCGGTCCCGGGTTCGAGTCCCTGATGGTCCATTTAAAAAAGTGCTTTTCTTTTTAGAAAGTTTATGATATAATATATCTTGGTTTTGGCCTGGTGGCTCAGTTGGTTAGAGCGCCGCCCTGTCACGGCGGAGGTCGTGGGTTCGAGTCCCATCCGGGTCGTTTGTGAGCAATCACAACGGCAATTACATATTGCTTCTTATGGAATCTTAGCTCAGCTGGGAGAGCATCTGCCTTACAAGCAGAGGGTCACAGGTTCGAGCCCTGTAGGTTCCATTAGATGCCGGCGTGGCGGAACTGGCAGACGCACAGGACTTAAAATCCTGCGGGACTTATACTCCCGTACCGGTTCGATTCCGGTCGCCGGCATTTTTAATTGAATATGTGTGTGTAGCTCAGCTGGATAGAGCACTTGGCTACGGACCAAGGTGTCGGGGGTTCGAATCCTCTCACGCACGTTGTATTTAAGGTTGCGGAAGTCTTTATTTATGAGGCTTCCGCGATTTTTAGGTTAACACTGTTTTCATGTTGACTTGTGTTGACCGTTCCATTTAAGATATTCATTGCATTTATAAACTCATATCATCTTCATCCTCTGTCATAGTATCAAGAATCATTTGTTTTATATCAAATATATTTGTGATGATTGTAGCATCCATACTTTCTTCGCAATTGATTAGCCAAGGGAACTCCTTGTGTATTCCCAGAGTAAAATCGATTCGTTCTGTTTTGGGCATTTCCCTTTTCGCAAATGATTTTACAAGATAATCTTGGATTTTATTTATATCATATTTTTCCTCTGAAACGATTTTATCTTCATCAAGGGTGATTAACATTTTCATCATTGTTTTAACCTTCAATATTTAATTAGAGTGTAGCATACTTCGTTTTGTATAGATAGACCGATTTTTTTCAATGAAGGATAAATGGGATATAGAGTATGCAAAGGTAGAACAATTAGAAAAAATTGATTATGATGATTTGCATGAATTTGAGAACTTTGGAGGATTATCAATTCCTTATAAACAAAAATATCTGAAAGATAATTATAAAATAAAACTTTTTATTCCTACGGAAAAGGAAGAAATTGAAATACATGCAAATGTAAAAGTTTCTGAAACAATGCAGGCAAATGTATTTATGACCTATAATCACGAAAGTAAAACATTGACGATGGAACCATTGAATATTACTGTGTGGAAAGAGGGAGAAGAACTTGCTTCACATTTTTACGATAAAGAGCATATTTACCAATACTTAGAAGATAATGAAATCTCAGAGTCGGATATCAGGGAATATCAAAAATATATACTCTATGATGTTGTGCTTCAAACATGGATACAACGGGATGATAAAAAACGAAAGCTTTGTGAAGATGATTATAGGTATATGAATATAGCAGACAATACATTTTTATTAGAGGAATAAATATAATTTACCGCGACCGGACACTCTCCGGTCGTTTTTTCTTGAAATTTTATTTGCCGGGATGATATCATTAGATACGGAATGGGGAAATGCAATTGTTGCATTGCCGGCAGGTATTGTAACTGCCGGATATATGGATGAAATCCGTGATAAGTGTATTTGTCGAATTATAGAAGAAAAAATGTTATACTGAATGGGGATAAAAATGTCGTTTATGCTATAATAAAAGAAAATTATGACTATTATATAAAATAAAGGGGTATTGTATATGGAGAAGAAAATTGCATTGTTAATTGATGCAGAAAATACAAGTGTCAAATATCTGGATAGTATCTTTATGGAGTTACGCAATTACGGAACAATAACTTACAAACGTATGTATGGGGATTTTACATCAAAATCGTTAAGCGAATGGAATCATAAAGCATTGTCGTATGCAATTGTACCGATTCAGCAACCGCGGTATTCAGCTGCGAAAAATGCAGCGGATATTATGCTGGTAATTGATGCAATGGATATTTTATACACCAATAATGTAGATATCTTTTGTATTGTTTCTTCCGACAGTGATTTTACCAGATTGGTAAATCGTTTGTGTGATGATGGTATGGAAGTAATCGGAATGGGAAAAAGTGATGCTTCCAAAACGTTGAAGGCAGCCTGTACCATTTTTAAAAATCTAGAGATTATCTATGATGGTTTGGATGATGAATCCGAAAGCGAACAAAAGGTTTCGGAAGAACCGGTACATAAGACGATGGATATTGAGAAGAATATTGTGCCGTTAGCCGAGATTAAAAAGAGCATGATGGAGATTGTCAGGGAGAATGAGAATCAGAACAGTCAAACCGGGCTTGGAGGATTAAAAAGCAGTATTCAACGGTTGTATAAGGATTTTGACGAACGGAACTATGGATATAATTCCATGACCAAATTCGTAAGCAATATGGAAGAATTTTCTGTAACACAGAAGGGTTCCACGGTTTCTGTCTCAATAAACCGTGTAGATCTGAACGAAAAAAAGATAGAAAACTTTATCCGGGAAAATGTTAAAAAAGGCGCAATGGATTTAGGACATCTGGGACGAAAAATACATACGGAATATCCGGATTTTGATGTGAAAAGTTTTGGGTATTCACAGCTTGGAACTTTCATACAGAGTATTGATGGAATTATAGTGGAAAAGAATCGTGCCGGAACCGGAAAGACTGCCAGATTGGAAGACGGAAAGAGATAAAACGGTTTGTAATGTATCCGTTTTGGAAAATAGGACTTGAAAGTCCTATTTTTTTCTGATATAGTTAGTACGAACTAACCAATGTTTTATTATATTAACTATTGATGTGGAATATATCATGTGTTAATATATGAACACATATTCATATAATCAATTGAAAGTGGGAGGATTGAATTATGTTTTTGGAAATTAACAATTTGAAGAAAAGTTACGGAGAGAATGAAAGCCGGATTGATGTATTGAACGGTCTTTCATTTGGAATTGAAAAGGGTGAAATATGTGTATTATTAGGACCTTCCGGTTGTGGTAAATCCACTCTGTTAAATATTATCGGAGGAATTGATACCGCTGATTCCGGTTACATTTCCATTGATGGAGAAAAGACAGAGGATATGAACGAGAAGAAGCTGACACTCTATAGAAGAAAACATTTAGGTTATGTATTTCAGATGTATAATCTGATACCAAATCTAAATATTAAGGAAAATGTGGAAGTTGGAAAATACTTAAGTGATAATCCTTTGGATACAGATGAACTGTTAAAAACACTTGGTCTTTATGAGCATCGTCATAAATTACCGAATCAGTTATCCGGCGGACAGCAGCAAAGAACTTCTATTGGCCGTGCAATTATTAAAAATCCGGATATTTTATTGTGTGATGAGCCAACCGGTGCATTGGATTATAAGACTTCAAAAGAGATTTTGAAATTGATTGAGGAAGTAAATCAAAAATACGGAAATACAATTGTTATGGTTACACATAATGATGCAATCAAGCAGATGGCAGACCGGGTTATTACGTTGCGTGATGGAATGATTCGAAAAAATTATGTAAATGAAACGAAAGTTCCGGCAGCTGATTTGGATTGGTAGGAGGTGTAACATGAAAAACCCATTAAATAAACGTATTCCCAAAGAGCTGAAACAGGATTTTGGAAAATATTTTGTTATTTTTGCATTTATGGTAATGCTGATTGGTCTTGTTTCCGGATTTTTGGTGTCTGCAAACAGTATAATAGTTTCTTATGATGAAGGAATTGAAAAATACAAAATGGAAAATGGTCATTTTACCTTTGATAAGAAGCCGGATGAGGATTTGCTTAAGAAAATTGAGGATAAAGCAGATATTAATTTATATGACTTATCTTACATAAATTTATCCGATGATAATGATAAAAAATACCGTGTTTATCGTATGAGAGATCAGGTAAATCTGATGTGTGTAATGGATGGTGAATTACCGGCCGAGAAAGATGAGATTGCAATTGATCGTTTGTTTGCAAAAAACAATGATTTAAAAATCGGTGACACGGTACATGTTGGAAAAAAGGATCTGGTAATTACAGGATTGGTTGCCCTTCCGGATTACAGTTGTCTGTTTGAAAAAAATACAGATATGATGTTTAATGCAACCAATTTTACGATTGCGGTTATGACAGATGAGGGATTTGATGAATTTGGAACCAATCATCTGGAATATAATTATGCATGGACCTATAAAGAAGATATTGACAGAAATGATGATAAATTAAATAAAAAGATGTCGGATGATTTACTGGACGACTTAAAGGATGTAATCAAGAAATATGACGAGGATATTGTTGACGAGACAGTAGATGCAGCAAAGCTTGTTATGTTATCGGATATTTTGGATGAAATGCAGCAAAGCTTAAAACCAATGGGAATGGATTTATCCATGTTTGATTCGGAAGACGGACGAAAGCAGTTATTAAGTCAGATTAATGAGGAATTAGATAAAGAGGGTATCGATTTGTCGGAGGAATTTGGTCTGGATAAGGAAATTACTTTGACGACGGATGATATCAAGACTGCGATGGATGCCTCTTCTTTAGATGTTGATGATGCACAGTATGAGGTAGACCATGTAGAGGATAAGATTATTACAATTGAGGATTATCTGCCACAATATCAAAATCAGGCGATTAACTTTACCCGAGAAGATGTTGGAGGAGACCAGGCAAGCTTTCTTGTATTTGGATATCTCGTAACATTAATCCTTGCGTTTGTTTTCGGTGTTACGATTTCGAATACCATCGCATCGGAAGCCGGTGTAATCGGTACACTTCGTGCATCCGGATATACAAAGCGGGAATTAATCGTACATTACATGACTTTGCCGGTGCTGGTAACCTTTGTTGCTGCGGTAATCGGTAACATTATAGGTTATACCGTTTTGAAAGACAGTATGGCTGATTTATATTATAATTCATACAGTCTTGCCACTTATAAAACATTATGGAATGGAAATGCATTTGTTAAAACAACGGTTGTTCCGGTCATTCTGATGTTTGTTGTAAATCTGGCAGTTTTATGGAAGAAATTAAAATTATCTCCGATTCGTTTCTTGCGGCATGATTTAAGTAAGAGAGGTAAGAAAAAGGCATTTCGTTTGAATACGAAGATACCGTTTATGCATCGTTTCCGTATGCGGGTGTTGTTTCAGAATATTTCAAATTATATCACGCTTTTCTTTGGTATATTCTTAGGAGCGGTCATTACAATATTTGGATTTATGTATACACCAATGTTAGAAGATTACAAGGAAATGTCCTTAGACCAGCGTATCTGTGATTATCAGTATATTATGATTAATACGGACAATGAAACGGATAATAAGCAGGCTGAAAAATATAGTATGACTTCACTGAAAACATCCATGAAGGGATATAAAGAGGATGATGTATCGATTTATGGTCTGGTGGATGACAGTAAATACATTAAGGAAAAACTGCCGGAAGACGGAGCAATGGTTTCAACAAGCTTCCGGAAGAAGTTTGATTTGCAGATTGGTGATACAATTGAATTGAAGGATACCTATACAGATAAGGTGTATAAATTCAAAATAAAAAAATTCTATGAATATGATGCCGGTTTTGTAATCTTTACAAAACAAAAGGATTATAACAAGACATTTGATAAGAAATCCGGCTATTTCACAGGATATTTCAGTAATGAGGAATTGACGGACTTGAATAATGATGATATTGCAACGGTAATCCGGCTGGCAGATATCACAAAGACATCGGATCAGTTGATTAATTCCATGGGTTCTTTTATGGATTTGATGATGTATTTTGGTGTGATTATGTTTCTTCTTTTGATGTATCTGTTAAGCAAACAGATTATAGAGAAGAATGCACAATCAATTTCCATGACAAAGATTTTAGGTTTCTATGACGGAGAAATCGGAAGTATTTATATTGTTTCGACAACAATAGTTGTTGTGTTAAGTTTAATAATTGCCTGTCCGTTGACGGATTTGTTTTTGCGCGTAATTTTTGAGAATTATCTGTATAAGATGATGTCGGGATATATACCGTATGTAATTTCAAATTCATGCTATATAAAGACGGTTGTATTGGGAATTGTTTGTTATGCTGTGGTAGCTATTTTGCAGATGCGAAAGATTCACAAGATTTCAAAGGCGGATGCTTTAAAAAATGTAGAATAAAAAAATGGGACATCGTACCGGTTACGGTGTCCTTTTTTTGCAAATTTTCCTTGTGAGTATGCCTACATATGGTATAATGGTAATGTTATGCTATATACAAATGAAGGGGAAACATATATGACAGATAAAAAAGATGAAACAAAGAAAAAACCAAGGTTGCCGAAGGTGTGGGAAGCATTGGCAGTACTTGCATTTTTGGTGCTTGCACTTTCCGTGGGAATTATAAAATACAGTGTGGATCCGCATATACCATTGATTATGGGTGTTTTTGCAGCAGCGGCAATGGCAATCTATTTAGGATATACATGGGAACAGATAGAACATTTTATGATAAAGGGTATCAGCAAGGCAATGCAGTCGATTATCATTTTAGTTATTATCGGTATTTTGATTGGAGTCTGGATTGATGCAGGTGTGGTACCGGCAATGATTTATTACGGATTAAAGATATTAAAACCTTCCATCTTTTTCGTTGCGGCAACCTTGATTTGTTCGATTACATCGATTGCAACCGGAACTTCGTGGGGAACGATGGGAACGATGGGTGTGGCGTTGATGGGAATTGGTTATGGACTTGGAATGGATCCCGGTATGACTGCGGGTGCAATTATATCCGGAGCATACTTTGGCGACAAAATGTCACCTTTGTCCGATACAACGAATCTTGCACCGGCAATGTCCGGAACCGATATTATCAGTCATATTCGTTTTATGATGTTACCGACATCAATTGTGTACGGTATCTGTATTGTATTTTATGCGATTTTGGGAATGACACAGTATCATGGGGGCAATGCAAATGTAGCACAGGTTGTTGGGTTGCAGCAGGCATTAAAAGATATGTTTCAGATTAATCCGATTTTGCTGCTTCCGCCGATAATCGTTATTGTATTGGTAGCAATGAAATTTCCTGCTATTCCGGGAATTACAATGGGTATTCTTTCTGGAGCAATTGTTGGCTTGATTTTCCAGCCGAATTGCACAATCGGTTCCATATTTGAATGTGGAATGAATGGATTTTCCTGTGAAACCGGAATTACGGAGATTGATACATTGTTAAACTCCGGAGGCTTGATGAACATGATGTTTTCGGTAGCAATGACGATTATAGCCATGATGTTTGGTGGAATTATGGACGAAACACATCAGCTGGAAGTGATTGTAAACAAATTAAAAACACTGGCAAAGTCCAATGTTGGTCTGGTAGCATTGACAGAGGTTACCTGCGTGATATCCAATATCATTATGCCGGAGCAGTATATTTCAATTGTAGTTCCGGGAAGAATGTATGCGGCAGAATACAAAAAGAAAAATTTAAGCCCGACAACATTGTCAAATGCCTTGGAAAGTTCAGGAACCATTACTTCTGCTCTGGTTCCGTGGAATACCTGCGGAGTGTTTATATTCAGTACATTGGGAATCGGTGTAGCGGATTATGGTGTATGGGCGGTATTTAACTGGCTGATGCCGATAGGATGCATTATTATGGCATTTATGGGAATTACCATTGCAGATGTGGATGGAAATCGTATTAGGAAAAGAAAGGTTGCAGATGCGAAGTAGCGAAGGGAGAAGGTTATGTTTTTTTTAGGAAATATTATAAAGTTAATGGTTTCCGTTATTTTAGGAGGAATCATTTTTACCTATCTTAACCGTATGATTGTTATTTTACCGGAGGGGATTGAGGAAGAAGAATTATCCAAGGAAGAACGTAAGGCATTAAATCAGAAAAAACGGAAGCAGCTGCTTGCTTTTCATTCGCCGGATATGCCGCACGGATTCCGGTATCGGAGTATTCAGGTGTTAGGTGCGGTTCTTGGAATGATAATCTGTTTGTTTTACGGATGGTCTTTGGAAGGACTTACTATATTTTTTGTATATGCAATTTTAACTGTGATTGCTATGATTGATGCGGATACGCAGTATATCCCACCGGAATTAAATGTAACGTTATTAATATTGGGTATCATTTCTATCTGGACGATACCGGGACCGACATTGGTGGAACGATTGATTGGTGTAGTCTGTGTAAGTGTGCCGCTTTTGCTGATTACACTGGTAATTGCCGAAGCATTTGGTGGTGGTGATATTAAAATGATGGCGGCAGTCGGATTTTTGTTGGGATGGAAAGGCTGTGTTGCTGCATTTATGATCGGTCTGCTATTGGGTGGAGCGTATGGAGTATTCGTTTTGCTGGCGAAAAAAAAGGGGCGCAAGGAACATTTTGCATTCGGACCGTTCTTGGCAATCGGAATTGCAATTGCGTTATTTGAAGGATTTGGAGCCAAATTTATAACCGTTTACATACAATATGTTGCGGCGGCATTTCAACCGTATTGATGGTGGAAGAAGAATTGCAAAAACGTTAGTTTCTTAGTAAAATACAGATAAAATTCATATATAATAAGAATTGGAGTTTATATGCAGATAGAAGAAATTTGTGTCAGGGGAACAGTGTTTGGCAAGGGAATGCCAAAGATTTGTGTTCCGTTGGTAGGAAAAACAGATACAGAGATTTTGAATCAGGCGTTGGAGGTTTCTTTGCAAAAACCGGATTGTATTGAATTTCGGGCAGACTGGTATGAGAATATCTTATGTCCGGAGGATGTGGAGCGTATTTTGGGACAGATACGGGAAACAATAGGAAATATTGTATTGTTGTTTACCTTTCGTTCCAAAGAGGAAGGCGGACAAAGAAGCATTTCGGTGGAACAATACAGCCGGCTATGTAAAAATGCCTGTGAAAGCGGATATATTGATCTGCTGGATGTGGAGGCATTTAAGCAGAACGGTTTATTGGAGGAACTGGTAGAGACTGCACATAAAAATGGCGTATATATCGTTGGAAGTAATCATGATTTTGTGAGAACTGCGGATGAGGATGAATTACTTGAAAAACTACAGCGAATCGATGAAATGGGTGCGGATATTCCAAAGATTGCGGTGATGCCGGTTACGGAAAGGGATGTATTAAATTTATTGTCTGCTACACTTAAGTATCATGAAAAGGGCGGAAACAAGCCTGTGATAACCATGTCCATGAAACCAATGGGAGGTGTCAGCCGCCTGGCAGGTGAATTGGTTGGAAGTGTAATGACATTTGCAACACTTGGACAGGAGTCGGCACCGGGTCAGATTCCGCTTACGCTGGTAAGGGATGTTTTAAAATGTCTGGAGGCATAACAGGGGTAAAATTATGAGGAGGTTCTTTCAATAATGGATAAGAATAGTACATTGGGAAAAAGTATTCCCTATAATCCAAATACTAAAATTTCGGATGATGAAATCAATTCATTATTAGAGTTGGCGGCATCTCAGGTTCATGATGACAAAAAAAAGAAAACAAAAAAGATTGAAGAAGAGAGAAAGAAAGCGGAAGCAAAGAAAAGAGAAGAAGAATTAAAGAAAGCAGAAGCGAAGAAAAGAGAAGAAGAATTAAAGAAAGCAGAAGCGAAGAAAAGAGAAGAAGAATTAAAGAAAGCGGAAGCGAAGAAAAGGGAAGAAGAATTAAAGAAAGCGGAAGCAAAGAAAAGAGAAGAAGAATTAAAGAAAGCAGAAGCGAAGAAAAGAGAAGAAGAATTAAAGAAAGCGGAAGCGAAGAA
>CAKQYU010000020.1 GCA_934293575.1 uncultured Lachnospiraceae bacterium
CGAATGACCGCCCGACCTATCCGGCGCAATGCGCAAACGCCGGATAGGAACGGCAAAATTTTTTACACTTCTACTATTTCTTTATCACACATCAGCAAAGAGTCAGGGTATGAAGCAGTTCATGGCTAATTAAAGGGAACAAAAAGAAAGGAAAAGCACAATCCAGACGGTATCAGCGGCAGGTTACAAGAATAAATTGTGATTTCACAAGATTGGTGTTATAATAATAAGAAAAAAGTTCCTGCTGGGGCAGCCGCCCCGGTGGTATGGATAGAAAGGCAGGAAAACAATATGCACATCAGCTATAAACCACTCTGGCACACACTGTTAGAGCGTGATATGAGAAAAGAAGATTTAAGGCTTGCCGCCGGTATGACAACGAATATGATTGCCAACATGAGCAAAGAGGGAAAGCACATCAGCATGGACACATTAGCCCGTATCTGCGAAACGCTGAATTGTGAGATTACCGATGTGATTGAGTTAGTACCAGACGAGCCTGCTTCCACAGGAGGTAAGGAACATGAGCGAATTGAAACCAAGAATAACGGAAAACGGAATTGATTATATCCTTGTCGGAGATTACTACATCCCGGACTTGAAACTGCCGAAGGAACACCGCCCTATTGGAAAGTACGGACGGATTCACAGGGAATATTTAAGGGAAGTCCACCCAGTCAGATTGAATACATTGATACTGACCGGAGAATTGTGGACATATCTTGCAGACCTGAACGAACAGGCACAGGAACGGTTAGACACCATCATGGAACAGATGAAAGCTGCCGAGGGCGTGACCGAAGAATTAAAGCGTACCCATCAAATGGAATGGGTGCAGCGTTGCAATAACATTCACAACCGGGCAGAAGAAATTATTTTGCGTGAGATAATTTATTCATAACGGTGTGATAGAATGATTATGACAAATCGGGATTGGTAGGTGATAGTATGAAAAAGAAAACAAAGATTATTATTGGAATTTTGGTTGTTTTTGCAATTTTAGTGGCAGGAATTAGTTATAGAGGATATATAAAGGCACACACATTTACACTCTCTGGCAATGAACAGATACAATCAATCACAGGAACTGTAAAAGTAAGTAGTCCGAAAGATACAGAAGTGATTTTTATTGATGTAAAAACTGGGGTAAATTATGCTATTCCTTATATTACCTCTGGAGCAAGTGAAACGATTAAGCTTGAAAAGGGAAAATGGTATAGTGTTGAAACGGGCGAAGGACTTACAATGAGTTTGGTGAATGTTCGTATAGAATAGATAGGGCGTATATTTATTTTTTTGTGGGGCGTAGGATCAAAAGTCAATAGAAAAAGATATGAGAAAGCATAAATATAATTCCAGCTAGTCATTCTGAAAATTTAACTGAATAACCACAGCACAAACCGCTGCTACATGGAAGCTAACAAACCATGCAACAGCGGTTTTTCTTTACCGTTTTTTCCTCTGACTGATAGGCGTTCCCATTTTCTTTGATTTTTTGAGAATCCGAATCAGCCAGCGAAAT